>NZ_JBVJYH010000011.1:0-290484 GCF_055600785.1 Streptomyces sp. NPDC038200 | reverse complement strand
CTTCCCTTCGTGTTTCCGAGTCTATCAGATCTTCATTCGATCCGATTTCCTCGGTGCTTTCCAGGTTCCCGCTTCCGCGTTTCCCTTTCCGGCGGTTCCGACTCTATCAGATCCTTTCGGTGTCTGACTCCCAGTCAGGGGGGTTTGTCTTCCCGGCTGTTGGGCCGTTCCGACGAGTGAGACTTTAGCGGATTCCTGACTCCCGAGCTAATCGGGGGCCGACGCCCTTTCGAACGCGGATTCCTCATTTCGCAAATATGCACGGCAAAGCAGTCGGCACCGGAGTGTCGAAAGAGTGACTGGCTACTTGCGGAATGGCTGTCCGGGGACCGACCGGGGTCGGCGCTCACGTCGGACAACTCGGAGAACAGTACGGATCGGCGTGGGGTGTGTCAACTCATGCCCCCGAGGCACCCGGGAGGCGTACTGTGAAGGACATGACGACGCGTACGTGCAACCAGCTCTGGTGGGCCGCCTGACGGCGGCCGTACTCACGTATGCACTCAACGGCCGCCGCTTCGGCGGCCGTTCTCGTATCTCCCTCCGGGCCTCGGGGGGCCGGCCGCAGGAGCGGCGGTCCCGACCAGAAGGTGGAGTGGAGATGACTCGGGTCTTCAGCGGGATCAAGCCGACCGGGCACGTGACCCTGGGGAACTACCTGGGGGCCCTGCGGCGCTGGGCCGAGGTGGACCAGCACCAGGCGGAGTCGCTGTTCTGCGTCGTGGACCTGCACGCGCTGACCGTGGAACACGATCCGGCGCGGGTGCGCAGGCTCAGTCGGCAGGCGGCGACGCTGCTGCTGGCCGCCGGGCTCGACCCGGAGGTGTGCACCCTGTTCGTGCAGAGCCATGTGGACGAGCACGCGCGGCTGTCGTACCTGCTGGAATGCGTGGCGACCGACGGTGAGATGCGGCGGATGATCCAGTACAAGGAGAAGGCCGCCCGGGAACGGCAGCGCGGAGGGAGCGTCCGGCTGTCGTTGCTGACGTATCCGGTGCTGATGGCGGCGGACATCCTGGCTTACGGGACCGACGAGGTGCCGGTCGGGGACGACCAGGTGCAGCACGTGGAGCTGGCGCGGGATGTGGCGGTGCGGTTCAACCACCGGTACGGGCACACGTTCGTGGTGCCGAAGGCGACGCGTCCGCAGGTGGCGGCGCGGGTGATGAACCTCCAGGACCCGACGTCGAAGATGGGGAAGTCGGACGACTCGGGGCCGGGCATCGTCTATCTGCTGGACGAGCCGGACGCGGTGCGCAAGAAGGTGCTGCGGGCCGTGACCGACAGCGGGCGGGACGTCGTCCACGACCCGGCGGAGCGGCCCGGCGTCGCGAACCTGCTGAACATACTCGCCGCGTGCACGGGCGGGAACCCTGAGTCACTGGCGGCCGTTTACGACTCGTACGGCTCTTTGAAGAAGGACACCGCGGAGGCCGTGGTGGAGGTGCTGCGGCCGGTTCAGGCCAGGCATCGGGAGCTGTGCGCCGATCCGGCCTATGTGGAGGGGGTGCTGCGGGACGGTGCGGAGAAGGCACGGGCGTCGGCTCGGCCGACGGTCGACACGGCCTATCGCGCGATCGGGCTGCTGCCGCCCGTCGCGGAGCCCTCGCTGAGCGCGGTGCGTTAGCGGGGCCGCGCCCTGCGGGTGGCGGGGGGACCGCTGCCCGCGGGACGGCGCGGGTGTCGGCCGGGTCAGTCCTTCTTGCCGGAGGCGAGTTCGCGGCTGCGGTCGCGGGCGGCTTCCAGGGCGGCGATGAGGGCGGCCCGTACGCCGTGGTTCTCCAGTTCCCGGATGGCGTTGATCGTGGTGCCGGCGGGGGAGGTGACGTTCTCCCGGAGTTTGACCGGGTGTTCGCCGCTGTCGCGGAGCATCACGGCGGCGCCGATCGCGGACTGGACGATGAGGTCGTGGGCCTTGTCGCGGGGCAGGCCGAGCAGGATGCCGGCGTCGGTCATGGCTTCGACCAGGTAGAAGAAGTACGCGGGGCCGGAGCCGGAGAGCGCGGTGCAGGCGTCCTGCTGGCTCTCGGGCACGCGGAGGGTCTTGCCGACGCCGCCGAAGATCTCCTCGGCGTGCGCGAGGTGCTGCTCGGTGGCGTGGCTGCCGGCGGAGATGACCGACATCGCCTCGTCGACCAGGGCGGGGGTGTTGGTCATGACGCGGACGACGGGGGTGTCTGCGGCCAGGCGCTCCTCGAAGAAGGAGGTGGGGATACCGGCGGCTCCGCTGATGACCAGGCGGTCGGCGGGAACGTGCGGGGCGAGTTCGTCCAGGAGAGTGCCCATGTCCTGCGGCTTGACCGTGAGGATCAGGATGTCGGCGGTCTTGGCTGCCTCGGTGTTGGTGACCGGGGTGACTCCGTAGCGGGTGCGGAGTTCTTCGGCGCGTTCGGGGCGGCGGGCGGTGACCAGGAGATCGGCGGGGGCCCAGCCGGCCCGGATCATTCCGCTGAGCAGGGCTTCGCCGATCTTGCCGGTGCCGAGGACTGCGACTTTCTGGCTCATGCGGCTCAGTTTCGCACCGGGTCGGGGTGTGCGGGTCGGTTGTCCGGCAGGCGGGACGTCGGCCCGGGGGCTCGCCGCGGCTATGCCGTGCGGCGTCGCAGCGTCGCCGCCCCGAGCCCCAGCACCAGGAGCGCGCAGCCGGCCACGATCAGGACGTCCCGGACGAAGGCCGGGGTCATGTCGGTGTGGTGGAGGACCTCGTTCATGCCGTCGACGGCGTACGACATCGGCAGGACGTCGGAGACGGCCTCCAGGGCGGGATGCATGGCGGAGCGGGGTGTGAACAGGCCGCAGAGGAGCAGCTGGGGAAAGATCACCGCGGGCATGAACTGGACCGCCTGGAATTCCGAGGCGGCGAAGGCCGACACGAAGAGGCCGAGGGCCGTGCCGAGCAGGGCGTCGAGGAGGGCGACGAGGAGGAGCAGCCAGGGGGAGCCGGTGACGTCCAGGCCGAGGAGCCAGACCGCGAGTCCGGTGGCGAGGGCCGACTGGACGACGGCGAGGGTGCCGAAGGCGAGGGCGTAGCCGGCGATGACGTCGGCCTTGCCGAGGGGCAGGGCGAGGAGGCGTTCGAGCGTGCCGGAGGTGCGTTCGCGCAGGGTGGCGATGGAGGTGACCAGGAACATCGTGATCAGCGGGAAGATGCCGAGCAGGGAGGCGCCGATGTTGTCGAAGGTGCGCGGGCTGGCGTCGAAGACGTAGCGCAGCAGGATCAGCATCAGGCACGGGACGAGGATCATCAGCGCGATGGTGCGCGGGTCGTGGCGGAGCTGGCGCAGGACCCGGGCGGCGGTGGCGGTGGTGCGGGCGGCGCTGAGCGGGCGCGGGGCGGCGGCCGTCGTCGTCGTCCTCGTGGGGCTCTTGGTGCTCGTCGGGCTCTGGGTCATCGGGTGCTCTCTTTCGTGCGGTCCGCGGTGGCGGCCTCGTCGACGAGGTGCAGGAAGGCGGCTTCGACGGTGTCGGTGCCGGTGCGGGTGCGCAGGGCCTCCGGGGTGTCTCCCCCGGCCTCCGGCCCGGAGGTGCCCCCGCCGAGGATCTCGCCCTCGCGCATGAGGAGGAGGCGGTGGCAGCGCTCGGCCTCGTCCATGACGTGGGAGGAGACGAGGAGGGTGGTGCCGCGGGTGGCGGCGAGGTCGTGGAAGAGGTTCCACAGGTCCCTGCGGAGAACGGGGTCGAGGCCGACGGTCGGTTCGTCCAGGACGAGGAGTTCGGGGGTGCCGAGGAGGGCCACGGCGAGGGAGACGCGGCCTCGCTGGCCGCCGGAGAGGTTGCCGGCGAGGGCGTCGGCGTGGCTGGTGAGGTCCACGTCGGCGATGGCCTGGGTGACGTGGTGGTGGCGGCGTTCGGCGGCGGCGCGTCCGGGGTCGAGGATCGCGGCGAAGTAGTCGAGGTTCTGCCGGACGGTGAGGTCGTCGTAGACGGAGGGCGCCTGGGTGACGTAGCCGATGCGGCTGCGCAGGGTGGGGTGGCCGGCCGGGTGGCCGAGGACGTTCAGGGTGCCGGTGACCTGGGCCTGGGTGCCGACGATCGCGCGCATGAGGGTGGATTTGCCGCAGCCGGAGGGGCCGAGCAGGCCGGTGATGCGGCCGCGGGGGACGGCGAAGCGGAGATGGTGCAGGACCGTTCGGGGGCCGCGGACGACGGTGAGGCCGTCGGCGTGGACGGCGGGGCTGGTGTGCGGGTCGGGGGTGTCGGTGAGGGGTTGGGGCGGTGACCCCGGCAGATTATTCATCACGTGATGAATAATCTGCCGGGAGGGAGCGGGACGTCAAGGGGACGAAGGGGGTGAGGGTTCGGGTCAGGGCTTGCGGGCGACGAGCAGACGGACGTCGTAGGTCTCCTCGACGACACCGTCCGGGAAGACGTTCAGGATGTGCGCGCGCTCCTCTGCCAGGAACGCGGTCCTGCGCTCCTCGGGAGTGACCAGGAAGGCCGAGTGGCTGCCGACGTTGGCGAGATGGGTGCCGATCGGGACGCGGCGGCTCCAGCGGACCGTGCGGCGGGTGAAGTCCAGGCGCCCGCTGGGATCGGCCCGCTCGACCCGCTCGCCGGCCTTGCGCTTCTCGGCGGCGACGTCCAGGCCGAGGAAACGGCCGGCCCGGTCGGCGGCGTCGGCGATCCACTCGATGTCCAGGGCGTCGGTGTTCCACCACAGGGCCAGCGCCCCGCCCGGGCGCAGCACGCGCAGCGCTTCCGGCACCGAGCGGGCCGGGTCGGTCCAGTGCCAGGCCTGGGCGTAGGTGAGGAGCTCGGCGTGGGCGTCGGCGACGGGGAGGGCGTTGCCGTTGCCCCGGACGAGCGGGATGTGCGGCAGCGCGCGGCGGAACTCGGCGGCCATGCCGGCACCGGGTTCGACGGCGAGGACGTCGGCACCGCGGGCGCGCAGCAGGGCGGTGGCGATACCGGTGCCGGCACCGACGTCCACGGCCCGGGCGCCGGACAGGGAGCGGCCGGCCAGTTCCTCGACGGCGTCGAGGAGGGCGGGCGGGTAGGAGGGACGGTTCGCGGCGTACTGGGCGGCGGCGGAGTTGAAGGACTCGGCTCGGGCGGCGTGGAAGGCGCGCGGGTCGGCCGGCGAGGGCTGAGGGGCTGTCATGAGGCCATGTCTACGGGACGGTCGCGCCCCGCGGTGGGCCGTCCCGCGCGTCGGCGCGGGGCCGTCGGCTCCCCGGGCGCGCTGCCGGGGTTCTACCTCGGCGGCACCTCTTCCGCTACGGTCGCGCAGCGCCGTGGCCCGTCCCTCACGTCGGCGCCGGGCCGTCGGCTCCCCGGGCGCGCTGCCGGGGTTCTACCGGCGGCGCTTCTTCTTCGAGGGGTTGCCCGTGCGGCGGGTGGTGCGGCGTTCGTGGGCTTCGCGGGCCCTGTCGTACTCCTCACGGTGCAGCTTCTCGCCCGGGGCCTCGGTGAGGGAGCGGAAGAAGTAGGCGAGGAGGGAGCCGACGAAGCCGATGGCGAGCAGGCCGCGCAGGGACGCCTGGCGCTGCGGGTCGTGGCGCTTGTCGAACCCGTCCCAGGTGTTGCGGAAGGCGAGGGCGCTGCAGATGGCGAACATGGCGACCACGAGCACGGTCACGAAGGAGCCGGTGTCGGCGATCCGGATGCCCTCGTACGCGAAGCGCAGCACCAGGCAGGAGGCGACGGCCGCGGCGAGGGAGCCGACGGCGACGCCGGCGCGGCGGACCGGGTAGCCGTTGTCGTGGTCCACCCAGGACGTGCCGAAGAAGCGCAGGGGCTCGGGGCGGGGGCCGCCGCTCTGGGGCATGTCGGCGCCCTGGGCGGCCCCGTCGTCCGGGGCCGCGCCGCCGGGGGAGCCCGCCGAGGTGTCCGGGGTGCCGGTTTCGTCGCTCACGGGACGATTATGGCTCCGGGAGTCGACGGGGCCCCGGGCGGGGCGGGCTCCGGTGTCACGGTCGCCCGGACCGGGCGGGCTCCGATGTCACGGGCGCCCGGACCGGGTGGGCTCCGATGTCACGGGGACCGGGCCTCGGCCGGCTCCCGGGCCGGGCGTGCCCCCGTGCGGGCGGTCCGGTGTCAGCCGCAGCGGGCCGCGACGTAGCCGTCGCTGCCCGTGTGCACGAACGCGTCCGAGACGTACTCGCCGTTGTCGATGAGGTCCCAGATGTTCGTCGTGCCGTAGGGGCCGGACACCGTGGTACCCGGCGACTGGCAGTAGATCGGCACCCGGACGCCCTCCGGCAGGACGCGGACCAGGTTGTACCCGGTGCCGGGGCCGCTGCGGACGTTCAGGCGGACGCCGGGGGCGACGGCGTAGGTGCGGACGGCTGCCGCCGCCCGCGTCGTGACGCCGTCGGCGCTGTCGGTGCTGTCGGTGCCCTCGGCTGCTGGTGCGCGGTCAACAGACATGAAGGTGTTCCTCCCCCGTCGGTTCCCTGGAATTCGGCGCGAAACGCGTTCGCGCGACTCGCACGCAGACGCTAGCAAGCCGCCTCTGTCTCGTACGAGTCATCGACTAGGCTCCGTGCGTCGCGCGCACGGACGAAAAGCACGGGGGTGGTCCATGGCGCCACAGCGCAATACGGGAGCGAGCGCGGAAGCGGAACTTCCCGAATACGCCGGGCACTACAGGCTGGAGTCCTGTCTGGGATCCGGTGGCATGGGGGTCGTACACCTCGCCCGGAGCACCTCGGGGATGAAGCTCGCGGTGAAGGTCGTACACGCCGAGTTCGCCCGGGATCCCGAGTTCAGGGGCCGTTTCCGGCAGGAGGTGGCCGCTGCCCGCAGGGTCAGCGGTGCCTTCACCGCACCCGTCGTCGACGCCGATCCGGAGGCCGCACGCCCCTGGATGGCCACCCTCTTCATCCCGGGGCCGACCCTATCCGAGCAGGTGAAGCGGAAGGGTCCGATGCCGACCGGGCAGCTGCGCCGGCTGATGGCCGGGCTCGCCGAGGCGCTGCGGGACATCCATCGGGTCGGCGTGGTGCACCGGGATCTGAAACCCAGCAACGTGCTGCTCGCCGAGGACGGGCCGAAAGTCATCGACTTCGGCATCTCCCGGCCGAAGGACAGCGAACTGCGCACCGAGACGGGCAAGTTGATCGGTACGCCGCCGTTCATGGCGCCGGAGCAGTTCCGGCGGCCCCGGGAAGTGGGGCCGGCCGCCGACATCTTCGCGCTGGGCTCGGTCATGGTGCACGCGGCCACCGGTCGCGGGCCGTTCGACTCCGACAGTCCGTATGTCGTCGCCTACCAGGTGGTCCATGACGAGCCGGATCTGACCGGCGTGCCGGAGAGTCTCGCGCCGCTGGTGCTGCGGTGTCTGGCGAAGGAGCCCGAGGACCGGCCCACGCCGGACGAGCTGATGCGGGAGCTGCGCTCGGTGGCGGCCTCGTACGACACCCAGGCGTTCATACCGGCGCAGCGGGCGGGCGAGGACGGGCCCGCACCGGCGGTGCCGGGCCGTTCCGGGCCGGCCGGACGGCCCCCGGTCAGGCGCTCGGGACGCAGACGGGCGCTGCTGGGGCTGGGAGCAGGCGCTCTCGGGCTGGCGCTGGTGGGCGGCCTGGCGGCGGCCGGGCTGTGGGGGCCGTCCGGGGGGTCCGGGCTGTTCGGCGGGGGCGAGCGCGCGCCGAAGAAGGAGAGTGCGCCGGCCCTGACGGCGGCCTCGGGGACCTGGACCGCCCGCCCGGCGGTCACCGGCAAGGGCATGCCGCACTGCGCCTACGCCACCGGGAAGTTGTTCTGCGCGCGGCCGGGTGTCGTCTTCGCGCTGTCCGCGGCCGACGGCAGGCTGCTGTGGCGGCGCCCCGTCGGCACCGGGGCCACCAGCGGGCCCCCGGTGGTGGCCGGCGGCCTGGTGCAGCCCTACACGGACGGCGGATCGCGGCTCGCGGGGCTCGACGCGGACACGGGCGAGGAGGTGTGGCAGCGCCGGCTGCCCGCGGGGACGACGGTGCGGTACGCCGGTGACACGGCGTTGCTCGCGGGTGCCGACGGTGCGGTCACCGGCGTGGACGGCGCGACCGGCACCACACGGTGGCGGCGGACGTTCCCGGGCCAGGGGGTGCCGTCCTTCGTCGCGTTCCCGGGCGCGGCGGCGGGGACCGCGTACGCGACGCGTACGTCGGCCGACGGTTCGAGCACCCGGGTGAGCGCCGTGGATCCGCGCACCGGCGAGGTGCGCTGGGACGCCCGGCTGCGGGGCTGGCTCAAGCCGTTCGCCGCCCAGGGCGAGGGGTCCGTGTTCTTCCTGGCCGTCGACAGCGGTTACGGCGCCGAGGAGATCGTCCGCTACGACCCGAAGACGGGTGCGACCCGGCGCGTCGCGCTGCCCGCCGTACTGGACGGCGCGCACGCCACCGTGCGGGGGAACGTCGTCTATGTGCTGGCCACCGGAGGCTCGCTGGACGCCGTGGACGTGGAGTCGGGCAGGCACCTGTGGCATCTGGAGACGTCGGTGAGCCGTGGTTCGCTGCCCGTGGCGCGGGGCGAGCGGGTGTACTTCACCGCCGGCGACGGCCGGCTGCTCGCCGTCGACGCCCGCAAGGGCCGGCTGATCGGGCAGACACCGGCGCGGCTGGGCGCCGACTCGTCCCGGGTCATGAGCGTTCCGCCCGCTCCGGTGCCGGTCGGCACCCGGATCGGTGCCACCGCGCCCGACGGCACCGTCTTCACCGTGGACAGCCGCTCGCCCGCGGCCTGGTGAGTCCCGGGAGTCCGGGAGGAGAAGGCCGAGGCCACGAGGGCGGCGGGAGAAGACCGAGCACACGAGGGCGGCGCGCGAGACGGCGAAGGGGCCGCCCCCACCGGGAGGCGGCCCCTGTCATGACCGGTCAGCCCAGCCGGGAGACGTCGCGCACCGCGCCCTTGTCGGCGCTCGTCGCCATGGCCGCGTAGGCGCGGAGGGCGGCGGAGACCTTGCGGTCGCGGTTCTTCGGGGCGTAGACGCCGTTCAGGGCCTGCTCGCGGCGGGCCAGCTCCGCCTCGTCGACCAGCAGCTCGATCGAGCGGCCCGGGATGTCGATGCGGATGCGGTCGCCGTCCTGGACGAGGGCGATGGTGCCGCCGGAGGCCGCCTCCGGGGAGGCGTGGCCGATGGAGAGGCCGGAGGTGCCGCCGGAGAAGCGGCCGTCGGTGATCAGCGCGCAGGTCTTGCCGAGGCCGCGGCCCTTCAGGTACGAGGTCGGGTACAGCATCTCCTGCATGCCGGGGCCGCCCTTGGGGCCCTCGTAGCGGATGACGACGACGTCGCCGTCCTTGACCTGCTGGGTGAGGATCCGCTGGACGGCCTCCTCCTGGGACTCGCAGACGACGGCGGGACCCTCGAAGGTCCAGATGGACTCGTCGACGCCGGCCGTCTTCACCACGCAGCCGTCGACGGCGAGGTTGCCGCGCAGCACCGCCAGGCCGCCGTCCTTGGAGTACGCGTGCTCGGCGGAGCGGATGCAGCCGTTCTCGGCGTCGTCGTCCAGGGCCTCCCAGCGCTCGGACTGGGAGAAGGCCTCGGCGGAGCGGACGCAGCCGGGCGCCGCGTGCCACAGTTCCACGGCCTCCGGGGAGGGGGAGCCGCCGCGGACGTCCCAGGTCTTCAGCCAGTCGGCCAGCGAGGGGCTGTGGACGGCGTGGACGTCCTCGTTGAGCAGGCCGGCGCGGTGCAGTTCGCCGAGGAGGGCGGGGATGCCGCCGGCGCGGTGCACGTCCTCCATGTAGTACGTGCGGTTCTTGGCGACGTTGGGGGCCACCTTCGCCAGGCAGGGCACGCGGCGCGAGACGGTGTCGATCGCGTCCAGGCCGAACGGGACGCCCGCCTCCTGGGCGGCGGCCAGCAGGTGCAGGATCGTGTTGGTGGAGCCGCCCATCGCGATGTCCAGGGCCATGGCGTTCTCGAAGGCCTGGAAGGTGGCGATGTTGAGCGGCAGGACCGTGTCGTCGTCCTGCTCGTAGTAGCGGCGGGTGAGGTCCATGACCGTGCGGGCCGCGTCGACGTAGAGCTGCTTGCGCGCGGTGTGGGTGGCGAGGACCGAGCCGTTGCCGGGCAGGGAGAGGCCGATGGCCTCGGTCAGGCAGTTCATCGAGTTGGCGGTGAACATGCCGGAGCAGCTGCCGCAGGTGGGGCAGGCGTTCTCCTCGATGCGGAGGATGTCCTCGTCGGAGATCTTGTCGTTGACGGCGTCGGAGATCGCGTCGACCAGGTCGAGGGTGCGGACCGTGCCGTCGACCAGGGTGGCGCGGCCGGACTCCATGGGACCGCCGGAGACGAACACCGTCGGGATGTTCAGGCGCAGGGCCGCCATCAGCATGCCCGGGGTGATCTTGTCGCAGTTGGAGATGCAGACCAGGGCGTCGGCGCAGTGGGCCTCGACCATGTACTCGACCGAGTCCGCGATCAGGTCGCGGGAGGGCAGGGAGTACAGCATGCCGCCGTGGCCCATGGCGATGCCGTCGTCGACCGCGATGGTGTTGAACTCGCGCGGGATGCCGCCGGCCTCCTTGATCGCCTCGCTGACGATCCGGCCGACCGGCTGGAGGTGGGTGTGGCCCGGCACGAACTCGGTGAAGGAGTTCGCCACGGCGATGATCGGCTTCCGGCCGATGTCCGCGCCCGGTACACCGGAGGCACGCATAAGGGCGCGGGCGCCCGCCATGTTGCGGCCGTGGGTGACTGTGCGGGACCTCAGCTCGGGCATCGTCGCTCGCTCCTTCGAAGACCTACTGGAAGACCTGCTGCCAGAGAGTTCTGACTGCATGGTCGAGCGTACGCCGGTGCTCCAAGGGATGGACACGGGTGTCCGGAATGCGGGACGACCGTTCCAGAAACCGCGGTTGTCAGGGTTGCGTCAGGTGGGCCTGCACCACCGGTGCCACCCGCGCGATGATCTGCTCCAGGTCCGCCGAGGCCAGCGGCTCCAGCTTGATCACGTAGCGCATCAGCGCCGTACCCACGATCTGCGCGGCCGCCAGCTCGGCGCGCAGCTCCGCGTCCGGCAGGTCCAGCTGGGCGGCGACCCGGCGCAGCAGCTGGGCGGCGACGAGCCGGCGGAAGACGGCGGCGGCGGTCTCGTTGTCGAGGGCGGAGCGGAGGATCGCGAGGAGGGGCGCGCGGGTCGTGGGGTTGTCCCAGACACCGAAGACGAAACGGGTGAGCCGCTCCCCCACGCCCTCCACCGAGCCCTCGGCCACCGCTTCCGGCGCGTTCAGCGCGGGCGCGAAGGCGACCTCGATGGCCGCCTCGAAGATCTGCTCCTTGGTGCCGAAGTAGTGGTGCACCAGCGCGGAGTCCACGCCGGCCGCCTTGGCGATGCCGCGGACGGACGTCTTCTCGTACCCGCGCGCGGAGAACTCCTCGCGGGCGGCGCCGAGAATGCGGTCGCGGGTGTCGGCGGACTCGGTGCGCGGGGGGCGCCCGCGGCGGCGGGGGGCGGGCTCGGCGGTCATCGCCGGGGCACCCGCGCCGCGGGGACGAGGTGCTTGCGCGTGTACTCCAGGGCCTCGGCGAGGTCGGCCTCGCGCTCGGCGCCGGACATCGCCCGCCGGGTGTTGACCTCGATCACGACATGGCCGTCGAAACCGGTGTGCACCAGGCGCTCCAGCAACTCGGCGCAGGGCTGGGTGCCGCGGCCGGGCACCAGGTGCTCGTCCTTGGCCGAGCCCCGGCCGTCGGCGAGGTGGACGTGCCCCAGCCGGTCCCCCATGCGGTCGACCATGTCCAGGGCGTCGGTACGGGCCGTCGCCGTGTGGCTGAGATCGATCGTGAAGTGCCGGTAGTCGTCGTTGGTGACGTCCCAGTCGGGTGCGTAGGCGAGCATCTCGCGGTCGCGGTAACGCCAGGGGTACATGTTCTCGACGGCGAACCGTACGTCCGTCTCGTTCGCCATCCGCCAGATGCCGTCGACGAAGTCCCGGGCGTACTGCCGCTGCCAGCGGAACGGCGGATGCACGACGACGGTGGAGGCACCCAGCTTCTCCGCCGCCGCCCGGGCCCGCTGGAGCTTGACCCAGGGGTCGGTGGACCAGACCCGCTGGGTGATCAGCAGACAGGGGGCGTGGACGGCCAGGATCGGAATGCCGTGGTAGTCCGAGAGGCGGCGCAACGCCTCGATGTCCTGGCTGACCGGGTCGGTCCAGACCATGACCTCGACACCGTCGTAACCGAGGCGCGCGGCGATCTCGAAGGCCGTCGCCGTCGACTCCGGGTACACGGAGGCGGTCGACAGCGCGATGCGCACGTCAGTTGGTTGAGCCACGTCCGTCACCTTACGGCGTTGGGTGGTGCCGGTGTTGGGTGCCTGTTCGCCGTTGTGAGGTTTGCCATTCGGGCGGGGGCGGGTCGGTTGTGGCCGACCCCGCCCGCGCGGCGAAGCCGGACACCGGGGCCGCACGAACCGGCCACGCCCGCGCGGCGAAGCCCGACACCGGGGCCGCACGAACCGGCCACGCCCGCGCGGCGAAGCCGGACACCGGGGCCGCGCTGCGGTACGGACCCGTGCTCCCTCGGGGCGTCGCTAATCGGACCCCATGTGATCGAGACGCCGCAGGATCACGCCTTCCCGCAGCGCCCAGGGGCATATCTCCAGGCTCTCCACGCCGAACAGGTCCATCGCGGCCTCGGCCACCAGGGCGCCCGCGAGGAGCTGTCCGGCCCTGCCCTCGGAGACTCCGGGCAGTTCGGCGCGCTGGTCCTCGGTCATGCCGGCCAGACGCGGGACCCATGCCTCCAGGGACTCGCGCTTGAGTTCGCGCTGGACGTAGAGGCCCTCGGCACTGCGGGCCGCGCCGGCGATGCGGGCGAGCTGCTTGAAGGTCTTGGAGGTGGCGACCACGTGGTCGGGGGCGCCCCTGCGGCTGAAGTCGCCGACCGTGCGGCCTATCTCCGTGCGCACGTGCCGGCGCAGGGCGCGGACGGCGTCCGGATCGGGCGGGTCGCCGGGCAGCCAGCCGGCGGTGAGGCGGCCGGCGCCGAGCGGGAGGGAGACGGCCGCGTCCGGCTCCTCGTCCATGCCGTAGGCGATCTCCAGGGAGCCGCCGCCGATGTCCAGGACCAGCAGCTTCCCCGCGGACCAGCCGAACCAGCGGCGCACGGCGAGGAAGGTGAGCCGGGCCTCCTCGGCACCGGCGAGGACCTGGAGGCGGACGCCGGTCTCGTCGGCCACGCGCGCGAGGACGTCGTCGGCGTTGGTGGCCTCGCGGACGGCGGAGGTCGCGAACGGCAGCAGATCCTCGACGCCCTTGTCCTCGGCGGCCTGGAGCGCGTCCCGCACGACGCCGACCAGCTTGCCGATGCCGTCGTCGCCGATGGCACCGCTGTCGTCGAGGAGCTGGGCGAGCCGAAGGTCGGCCTTGTGCGAATGCGCGGGCAGCGGGCGCGCACCGGGGTGGGCGTCCACCACCAGCAGATGCACCGTGTTCGAACCCACGTCCAGGACACCGAGTCTCATGGACGGAACGCTACTGCCAGAACGTCCGTCCACGGTCCCCGGAGCGGCCCTGGGCCACTTACCCTGGACGGGTGCCAAAGACGAAAAAGGCAAAGGTTGACAAGGCGGATAAGGCAGACAAGACGGACAAGGTCCGCAAGTCCGCCAAAACCTCCAAGGAGGCGAAGATGAGCGACGAAAAGGGGCTCGACTTCGCCCGTGCCTGGGTGGAGTTTCCCGATCCGGCGGACGACGAGCAGGTCTTCCGCTGCGATCTGACATGGCTGACCTCTCGCTGGAACTGCATCTTCGGCAGTGGCTGCCAGGGCATCCAGGCGGGCCGGGCGGACGACGGGTGCTGCTCGCTGGGGGCGCACTTCTCCGACGAGGACGACGAGAAGCGGGTCGCCGGGCACGTGGCGCGGCTCACGCCGGACGTCTGGCAGCACCACGACGAGGGCACGCGGAACGGATGGGTCTCCGAGGACGAGGAGGGGTCCCGGCAGACGCGGCCCTTCCAGGGCTCCTGCATCTTCCAGAACCGGCCGGGGTTCGCGGGCGGCGCGGGCTGCTCGCTGCACATCCTGGCGCTGAAGGAGGGCCGGGAGCCGCTGGAGACCAAGCCGGACGTGTGCTGGCAGCTGCCGATCCGGCGGACGTACGACTGGATCGACCGGCCGGACGACACGCGTGTGCTGCAGGTGTCGATCGGCGAGTACGACCGCCGGGGCTGGGGTCCGGGCGGCCACGACCTGCACTGGTGGTGCACCTCGGCGACGTCGGCGCACGGAGCCGGTGAGCCGGTGTACGTCTCCTACCGGGCCGAGCTGACGGAACTGATGGGCAAGGCCGGCTACGACCGCCTGGTCGAGCTGTGCGAGCAGCGCCTGGCGTCGCAACTCCCGCTCCTGGCCCCCCACCCGGCGGACCCGCCCCGGTAAGCCGGTCACCCCGTTCCGGCGCCGATCACCCGAGCCCCGCCGCCTTACGACCCGAGTCCCGCCGCCTTACGACCCGAGTCCCGCCGCCTTACGACCCGGGCCCCGCTGCCTTCTGAGGGGGATCGGCGGCTCCGTTCCGCCCTGCCCTCGGTGCGCCCCCGCCGGGGTACGACCTGACCTGCGGTTCCCCTCGCGGAGCGGGGGCAGCCCGTCCGATCCCCGGAACAGCTCTGCCACTCGCGCGCGCCCGGTCCCGACCGGTCGCCTCCGCCGCGGGGTCCTAGGTGTCCGACGGGCTCGGTGTGTCCGGGGTGGTGGCCGTCGGGGTCGGGGTCGTGGGTGGGGTGTCGGTGGGAGGCGGGGTCGTCGGGGTGGAGGGCGGGTCCGTGGGGGGCGGGGACTGGGTGGTGGGGGGCTCGGTGGGCGGCTCGGTGGGCGGAGCCGGCGTGGTGGGGTCGGCGGACGGGGGGCGGGGTGTCGGGCGGCTCGGTGCCGTGCCGTACCCGTCGATGGTGACCACCGCGCCCGCCGGGGCCACCGCCACCCGCGCGCGCCAGTGGCCGGAGGGCTGCCGCAGATGGTCGACGTACACCTTGATCGTCAACGTCTGGCCGGGCCGGAGGGTCCCCGCGGACCGGCTGAAGTAGAGCCAGGCGGCCGGCGTGGACGCCGACCAGCGGACCTCGGACGCGCCGGAGGCCGTGAGGGTGATCAGGGTCGTGTCACCGTCGTTGGCGGCGCTGACGTCCAGCCGGCCCACGCCCTTCGTGCCCGCTCCGCCGACGCTGACGACCTCCACCGAGACGTCCGCCTCGCCGTCCTTGCCGATCCGGGTGCCGGGGTTCACGCGGGCGTTCCCCGTGTTCTCGTAGCCGCCGGCCGGGTCGCTGCCCAGCACGTCCGGGCCCTGCGCCTCGCGCGCGGTCGCGGAGGGGCCGTCGTCCTCCCCGGCCGGCCCGCCCCGGTAGGCGGCCCAGAGGGCGAGGACGGGCGCGGCGACGACCGTGGCGACGACCGTCGTCGTGACGGCACGCGCGCGCAGCCGGTCGCGGCGGGCCGCGCGGTCCTTGGGGTCCATCGGGAAGCCGCGCCGGTCGAAACGGGGCACGGCGGTGCCGCGCACGCGCGCGTGATGCGCCAGGGCCGTGTGCAGGGCCGCGCGCGGGGCCTCCAGGACGGGCAGCTCGGCGGGGGTGACCGAGGCGCCGGGCCAGCGGCCGGGGACGGCGCGCTCGGCGGTGCGGCGGCAGCGGGGACAGTCGTCCACGTGCCGGACCAGCTCGCGGCGCAGGGCCGTGCTGAGGACCAGCCGGCTGTCGCCGGTGAGGTGGGCCACGCTCGGACAGCCGCCCGTCTCGACCACGGCGAGGGCCGCGCGGGTGCGTTCGACCTCGCAGGCGGCGGAGGCGAGCAGCTCGCGCGCGGCGGCGGGCTCCATGCCGAGGACGGCGGCGACCTCGTGGGCGGCGAGGTGGTGCCGGACGGCGAGTTCGAGGGCCTCGCGCTGCTCGGGAGTGGTGCCGGCCGCCTCGGGCCAGGCCAGCAGGGCGAGTTCACGGCGCCGCTGCTCCTGGACCTGCGGGGTGGTGGCCGGATCGGGGGTCTGCTTCCCGGCGGCTCTGCCGGAGCCTGCCGGGGGTCTCGCGCCGGTTCCCCTCCCGGCGCCGGTGCGGCCCGCCGCGTGGGTGGCCTGACGTTTCTGCTTGGCCTCGGCCAGCTTGCGCAGACACGCCCAGCGGGCCAGCGCGTACAGCCAGGCCCTGCGGTCGGCGGCGGCCTGCGGGACGCGCTGCCCGCGCCGCTCGGCCAGGGCGATGACGTCACCGAGGGCGGCGGTGGCCGTGTCGTGGTCGCACAGCACCGCCAGGCAGTAGGTGAACAGGCCGTCCAGGTACGGCTCGTAGCGCGCCGGCGGATGCCGGGCGATCGTGCGCGCGGCGGCGCGGTCGCGTGCCTCACGCGCTGCGCGTCGTGTTTCGCGTCCCTCACGGGCGTCGCGGTGCGCGCGGTGCGCACCGGTCGTGCGGGTGGCGGTCTCCGGACTGCTGCTCATCACCCGTGCGACCGTAGGCGGCGTTGGAGTGCCCCTTCCGGAACCTTGAGCAGTTTTAATCCGTACGGGTGAAACGATCCCTCATAAGGGGACAGGAACCTTTTGTTCCGCGGCCGGATCCCGGTGGATGGTGGCCGGGAAAGGATCACTCCTCCACCACTCGCGGGTCTTCCGCCCGTGTGCGCGGGCCCTTCGTGCGCGGCCGCGGGTCCCGTTGTCAGTGCCGCGGGCTACGGTTTCCGCATGGCTGCCCGTACCAAGACCACCAAGGACCGCCCGTCCTACCGCTGCACCGAGTGCGGCTGGCAGACGGCCAAGTGGCTCGGCCGCTGCCCCGAGTGCCAGGCCTGGGGCACCGTCGAGGAGTACGGCGCGCCCGCGGTCCGGACGACGGCCCCGGGCCGGGTGACCAACTCCGCCGTGCCCATCGGCCAGGTCGACGGCCGCCAGGCCACCGCCCGCTCGACCGGCGTGCCCGAGCTGGACCGGGTGCTCGGCGGCGGTCTCGTGCCGGGCGCGGTCGTCCTGCTCGCGGGCGAGCCGGGCGTCGGCAAGTCCACCCTGCTGCTGGACGTGGCCGCCAAGTCCGCCAGTGCCGAGCACCGCACTCTCTACGTCACCGGCGAGGAGTCGGCGAGCCAGGTGCGGCTGCGCGCCGACCGCATCGGCGCCCTCGACGACGACCTGTACCTGGCCGCCGAGACCGACCTGTCCGCCGTCCTCGGCCACCTGGACGAGGTCAAGCCGTCCCTGCTGATCCTGGACTCGGTGCAGACGGTGGCCTCCCCGGAGATCGAGGGCGCCCCCGGCGGCATGGCCCAGGTCCGGGAGGTCGCCGGCGCCCTGATCCGCGCCTCCAAGGAGCGCGGCATGTCCACGCTGCTGGTGGGCCACGTCACCAAGGACGGCGCCATCGCGGGCCCCCGCCTGCTGGAGCACCTGGTGGACGTCGTCCTGCACTTCGAGGGCGACCGGCACGCGCGTCTGCGCCTGGTGCGGGGCGTGAAGAACCGGTACGGGGCGACGGACGAGGTCGGCTGCTTCGAGCTGCACGACGAGGGCATCACGGGCCTCGCCGACCCCAGCGGCCTGTTCCTGACCCGGCGCGCCGAACCGGTCCCGGGCACCTGCCTGACCGTCACCCTGGAGGGCCGCCGTCCGCTGGTCGCCGAGGTGCAGGCGCTCACCGTCGACTCCCAGATCCCCTCCCCGCGCCGTACGACGTCCGGGCTGGAGACCTCACGCGTGTCGATGATGCTGGCCGTCCTGGAGCAGCGCGGCCGGATCAGTGCGCTCGGCAAGCGGGACATCTACTCGGCGACGGTCGGCGGCGTGAAGCTGTCGGAGCCGGCGGCCGACCTCGCCGTCGCGCTCGCCCTGGCCTCCGCCGCCAGTGACACCCCGCTGCCGAAGAACCTGGTGGCCATCGGCGAGGTGGGGCTCGCGGGCGAGGTCAGACGGGTCACGGGCGTGCAGCGCAGGCTCGCCGAGGCACACCGGCTGGGCTTCACGCACGCGCTCGTGCCGACGGATCCGGGGAAGGTGCCGTCGGGCATGAAGGTCCTGGAAGTCGCCGACATAGGGGACGCGCTCCGGGTTCTGCCGCGCTCCCGTCGCCGAGAGGCCCCACGGGAGGCGGAGGAGCGCCGGTAGACTTTGCCCAGGTCTCGCCCGTCCGTACGAACCGAGTGCGGGTACGGAAGCGCGTCAGAACCTGCGACCGGAGGAGTGCAGTGGCAGCCAACGACCGGGCAGCAGCTCCCGGAAAGTCCGGTGGGAGCGCCGGTTCCGATCGCCTGATGCGCGCCTCACTGAGCGCCGTGGCGCCGGGTACGGCCCTGCGTGACGGCCTGGAGCGCGTCCTGCGCGGCAACACCGGCGGGCTCATCGTCCTCGGCTCCGACAAGACGGTCGAGGCGATGTGCACGGGCGGTTTCGTGCTGGACGTGGAGTTCGCCGCGACCCGGCTGCGGGAGCTGTGCAAGCTGGACGGCGGCATCGTGCTGTCGTCGGACCTGTCGAAGATCCTGCGCGCGGGCGTCCAGCTGGTGCCGGACCCGACGATCCCCACGGAGGAGACGGGCACGCGGCACCGCACGGCGGACCGGGTGAGCAAGCAGGTCGGCTTCCCTGTGGTCTCGGTCTCGCAGTCGATGCGGCTGATCGCCCTGTACGTGGACGGTCAGCGGCGCGTCCTGGAGGACTCGGCGGCGATCCTCTCCCGCGCGAACCAGGCGCTGGCCACGCTGGAGCGGTACAAGCTGCGGCTGGACGAGGTCGCGGGCACGCTGTCGGCACTGGAGATCGAGGACCTGGTGACGGTCCGGGACGTCTCCGCGGTCGCGCAGCGGCTGGAGATGGTGCGCCGCATCGCCACCGAGATCGCCGAGTACGTGGTCGAGCTGGGCACGGACGGACGGCTGCTCGCCCTCCAGCTGGAGGAGTTGATCGCCGGGGTCGAGCCGGACCGCGAGCTGGTCGTCCGGGACTACGTCCCCGAGCCGACGGCGAAGCGGTCCCGCACGGTCGACGAGGCCCTGGCCGAGCTGGACGCGCTGACGCACGCGGAACTGCTCGAAATGGGCACGGTGGCGCGTGCGCTGGGCTACACCGGCTCGCCGGAGACGCTGGACTCCGCGGTGTCCCCGCGCGGCTTCCGGCTGCTGGCCAAGGTCCCGCGCCTTCCGGGCGCCATCATCGACCGCCTGGTGGAGCATTTCGGCGGCCTGCAGAAGCTGCTGGCCGCGAGTGTGGACGACCTGCAGACCGTGGACGGCGTGGGCGAGGCCCGGGCGAGGAGCGTCCGGGAAGGTCTGTCGCGGCTGGCCGAGTCCTCCATCCTGGAGCGATACGTCTGAGGCGACGTCCGGGCGCCCCCCGGCGCGACGCCCCCGTGGCGTCCGGAACTCAGTCCGCCGACAGCACGAACGAGGCCTGCAGCTTGCTGTGCCCCGGTGCCTTGGCCTCCAGCAGATACGTACCGGTCCTGGCCGTGCCGGGGGACGGCGTCGCGCAGTGCGGAGCGCTCGGCTTGCGGTCCCACTTCACGGTGTAGGTGATGCTCTTGCCCGCGGGCACCCGGAACACCCGGCTCCCCGCGTCCTTGGGGCAGTCGGCCGACGACCAGTACGCGTCGTCCCCGTCCGCGGGGGTGATGGTCAACACCGCGTTCTTCGGGCCGAGATCCACCTTGCAGTCGGCCGACGAGCCGTTCTTCGCGGTGATTTCGAAGGTCGGCGTCCGGTCCGGCGAGTAGGAGTTGTGCACGCTGCGCAGGCTCAACGTGACCGCGCCGGCAGGGCAGTCGGGCAGCGTGGAGGATGCCGGGAGCGCGTCGCCCGCGCCGACGCCGCCGCCGGAGGCCGCGCCCGAGCCGCCGTCGGAACCGGAAGAGCCGGCGGTCGCCCCCGCGGAGTCACCGCTCCCGCCGGAGCCGCTGCCGCCGGAACCGCTCCCACCGGAGCCGCTGCCGCCGGAGTCGCCGCCCCCCGACTCGTCGCGTCCGCCGGGGTGTTGGCTGATCGCGGAGCCGGACGGTGTCGGTCCGGGAGTGATCGTGTGTGTGGGGTTCTTGCCGTTGGAGGCGTCGTCGTCCTTCTTGCCGCCTCCGCCGCCGGCGGTGACGATCCACAAGCCCACGAGCGCCAACAGAGCGACCACGGACAGCAGTACGACCCTCCGACGCCAGTAGATGGTGGAGGGAAGCGGCCCGACCGGATTGCGCAGAGATCCCACGGCGAAAACTGTACGAGAGATCCGCGCGCTTGCTCGCGTCACCCGCCGCGCCGACGTCAACTTTTCCGGATCATCATCCCGGTAACTGCCGCGGACGGCACGGTTCTTCACGTTTCGCCACGCTCAGTCACCATGGAGTCACGCATCATGCCCGCCAACCCATGGCAGGATCGGAAAGGCCATGACTGAGAAGCTGCACGCCCCTGTGATCGACTGGTTCGACGCCCACGCCCGCGACCTCCCCTGGCGCCGCCCGGAGGCGGGCCCGTGGGGCGTGATGGTCAGCGAGTTCATGCTCCAGCAGACCCCGGTGAGCCGGGTGCTGCCCGTCTACGAGGAGTGGCTGGCCCGCTGGCCGCGCCCCGCCGACCTCGCCAAGGAGGCGCCCGGCGAGGCGGTGCGCGCCTGGGGCCGGCTCGGCTACCCGCGCCGCGCCCTGCGGCTGCACGGCGCGGCGGTCGCCATAACGGAACGGCACGGCGGGGACGTGCCGACGGATCACGGGCAGCTGCTGGCGCTGCCGGGCATCGGCGAGTACACGGCCGCCGCGGTGGCCTCCTTCGCCTACGGACAGCGGCACGCGGTGCTGGACACCAATGTGCGCCGGGTCCTCGCGCGGGCCGTCACGGGTGTGCAGTACCCGCCGAACGCCACCACGGCCGCCGAGCGCCGGCTGGCGCGCGAGCTGCTGCCGGAGGACGAGCGGACCGCCGCACGCTGGGCCGCCGCCTCCATGGAGCTGGGCGCGCTGGTGTGCACGGCGAAGAACGAGGAGTGCCTGCGGTGCCCGATCGCCGCGCAGTGCGCCTGGCGGCTCGCGGGCAAGCCGGAGCACTCGGGGCCGCCGCGCCGCGGGCAGACGTACGCCGGCACGGACCGGCAGGTGCGCGGCAAGCTGCTGGCCGTGCTGCGGGAGGCGCTCTCGCCGGTGCCGCAGGCGGCGCTGGACCGGGTGTGGCACGAGCCCGTGCAGCGGGCCCGCGCGCTCGACGGCCTGGTCTCGGACGGCCTGGTGGAGCCGATGCCGGGCGGTCTGTATCGGCTGCCGCTGAGCTGACGGACAGCCACATCACAGCCTTCGGCCGCCCGTTACGGAGAATGCGGCGGCATAAAACCTCCCACACTCGGACATACACCTCGCCCTCTCTACCCCGATCCGCCTTCCGTTACACAACCGACGGATAGCCGATTGCCAGCCGCAGGCTGGTACGCACAGCCCCGTGACAACCACTCCGTAGCTTTTTCCCCGTGCCCGGCGGACCACCGGACACGGGGAACGGCAGGACTTCGGGCACGAGCCGGAAGTACAACGGGGAACGGAGGCGGTTGATCATGGCGCAGGGCGAGGTGCTCGAATTCGAGGAGTACGTCCGCACCCGGCAGGACGCGCTGCTGCGCAGCGCCCGCCGGCTGGTCCCGGACCCGGTCGACGCCCAGGACCTGCTGCAGACCGCGCTGGTACGGACGTACGGCCGCTGGGAAGGGATCGCCGACAAGCGGCTCGCCGACGCCTATCTGCGCCGGGTCATGATCAACACGCGGACCGAGTGGTGGCGGGCGCGCAAGCTGGAGGAAGTGCCGACCGAGCAGCTTCCGGACGCCTCCGTGGACGACTCCACCGAGCAGCACGCCGACCGGGCCCTGCTGATGGACGTCATGAAGGTGCTGGCACCGAAGCAGCGCAGTGTCGTGGTGCTGCGACACTGGGAGCAGATGTCCACAGAGGAGACGGCCGCGGCCCTCGGCATGTCGGCCGGAACGGTCAAGAGCACGCTGCACCGGGCGCTCGCCCGGCTCCGTGAGGAGCTGGAGGCCCGCGATCTGGACGCACGCGCGCTGGAGCGTGAGGAGCGGGAGCGTTGCGCGGCCTGACCGGGTCCGGGCCCGACGGGGCCCGAGGAAGTACACAGGCGGTGATCGCGGTGGGGGCCGCGCTCGCCGCCCTCGGCCTTTTGGTCGCCGCGTGCGGCGGCGGGGGCACCGGCGCACGGGACGAGGGCCCGGCGCACGCCTCCGCGATGACGGGCGTCGGCGCCTCCCCCACCTCCCCCAGCACCGTCGGCAGGTACCGGAAGGTGGATCCCATCGCGCTGCTCAAGCACGACCCCGAGGTGTCGGGGACGGTCAAACGGGAGCTGAAGCCGTGCGACGGCGACGAGTACCAGGTCGACGTCTCGTACGGCGATCTGACCGGCGCCTCGGTGGACGACGTCGTCATCAACGTGATGACCTGTGCCGACTGGGTCGGCATCGGCTCGTACGTGTACCGGGACGAGGACGGCGTGTTCACGAACGTCTTCAAGAGCGAGGAGTCCCCGGTCTACGCGGAGATCGACCAGGGAACCCTGTCGGTGACCAGGCAGTTCTACGAGCAGGACGACTCGATCTCCAGCCCGTCCGGTGACGTCGTGACCCCCTACACCTGGAAGGCGGGCCGGTTCCTCCCGGGCAAGCCCACCCGCAACGAGTACAGCGATGCCGCCGGCGCGGGCCCGACCCCCATGCCGGACAACTGACCCGACCCCCACGTAAGACCATGAGGACTGAGAGCACCCGGATGGCAGACCAGACCCACGTCCTGTTCGTCGAGGACGACGACGTCATCCGTGAGGCCACCCAGCTCGCCCTGGAGCGGGACGGCTTCGCGGTGACCGCCATGCCCGACGGACTGTCGGGACTGGAGGCGTTCCGCACGAACCGCCCCGACATCGCGTTGCTGGACGTCATGGTGCCGGGCCTGGACGGCGTCAGCCTGTGCCGGCGGATCCGGGACGAGTCGACCGTGCCGGTGATCATGCTGTCGGCGCGCGCCGACTCCATCGACGTCGTCCTCGGTCTGGAGGCGGGCGCCGACGACTACGTGACCAAGCCGTTCGACGGTGCCGTCCTGGTGGCCCGGATCCGCGCGGTGCTGCGCCGCTTCGGGCACGCCGGCGGGTCCGCGCAGGCGGAGGAGTCCGCGGCCGCGGTCACCGGCGGCACGCTGAGCTTCGGTGACCTGGTGATCGACACGGACGGCATGGAGGTGCGCCGGGCCGGGGAGCCGGTGGCGCTCACGCCGACCGAGATGCGGCTGCTGCTGGAGTTCTCCTCCGCGCCGGGCACCGTGCTCTCCCGCGACAAGCTGCTGGAGCGCGTATGGGACTACGGCTGGGGCGGGGACACCCGGGTCGTGGACGTGCACGTGCAGCGGCTGCGACAGAAGATCGGCCAGGACCGGATCGAGACGGTCCGCGGCTTCGGCTACAAGCTGAAGGCCTGAGCGGAGCGGCGGTATGCGGGGGATTCTTCGGTACCCGGCCCGGCGCATGGAGCGCGTCGGCCTGCGCACCGGGCTCAGATGGAAGCTCAGCGCGGCGATCGCCCTGGTGGCCGGTCTGGTGGCGATCGTGCTGAGCCTGGTCGTGCACAACGCGGCCCGCGTCTCGATGCTCGACAACGCGCGCGACCTGGCCAACGACCGTCTGCTGCTGGCCCAGCGCAACTACGAGCTGAACCGGGGGCCGATCTTCCCGTACGTCAAGGTCGACGACCCGGAGCTGCCGGTCGCGCTGCGCAGGAGTGTGGAGCGGGGCCGCCGGGCCAGTGACGTCTCCCAGCACGGCAGGGATCCGGACATCTGGGCGGCCGTGCCGGTGAAGGACGGGCATGTGCTGTCCGTGCACCTCCATCTGCCGGACCGCAGCACCGACATGCTGAAAGACCTGGACCAGGCCCTGGTCATCGGTTCGGTCGCGGTCGTGCTCGGCGGCAGCGCGCTGGGCGTGCTGATCGGCGGTCAGCTCTCCCGCCGGCTGCGCAAGGCGGCGGCAGCCGCGAACCAGGTCGCCAAGGGGGAGACCGACGTCCGGGTGCGCGCGGCCATCGGCGGTGTCGTACGGGACGAGACCGACGATCTCGCGCGGGCGGTGGACGCCATGGCGGACGCGCTGCGGCAGCGCCTGGAGGCCGAGCGGCGGGTCACCGCCGACATCGCGCACGAGCTGCGCACGCCGGTGACGGGTCTGCTGACGGCCGCCGAGCTGCTGCCGCCCGGCCGGCCCACGGAACTCGTGCTGGACCGGGCGAAGGCGATGCGCACGCTGGTCGAGGACGTCCTGGAGGTGGCCCGGCTCGACAGTGCCTCGGAGCGGGCGGAGTTGCAGGACATCATGCTCGGCGAGTTCGTCGCGCGCCGGGTGGCGGCCAAGGATCCGGACATCGCCGTACGGGTGGTGCACGAGTCGGAGGTCACGACCGACCCGCGGCGGCTGGAGCGGGTGCTGTACAACCTGCTCGCCAACGCCGCCCGGCACGGCAGACCGCCGATCGAGGTCACCGTGGAGGGCCGGGTCATCCGGGTCCGCGACCACGGCCCCGGGTTCCCCGAGGAGCTGCTCGCCGAAGGGCCGAGCCGGTTCCGCACCGGCAGCAAGGACCGCGCCGGGCAGGGGCACGGGCTGGGGCTGACCATCGCGGCCGGCCAGGCCCGGGTGATCGGCGCCCGGCTGACGTTCCGCAACGTACGGCCGCCGGGCGCACCGGCCCACGTCCCCGCGGAGGGCGCGGTGGCCGTTCTGTGGCTGCCGGAACACGCGCCGACCAACACCGGCAGCTACCCGATGCTGCCGTCGTCCGGGGGCGGCTGACACGGTGACCGCCCGGTGCCGCCGGGCGTGTTCGCCGCGGGTTGCTCAGGTGGTCGCCACCACCAGTTCCTCCGCTCTCGACGGCCGCAGCCCGTCCGTCCTGTCGGCGAAGTAGCGCCGGGTCAGTTCCTCCGCCGAGATGTGACGGGCGTCGCGGAAGCCGGTCTCGCGGGTCAGGGCCAGCATCCGCGGGGGTGTGAAGTAGCTGAGGAACGGTGTGCCGGAGGCCCGCGCGCCCCGTTCCGCCGCCTGCTGGAAGGGCCGCAGCTCGGGCTCGACGTCCTCGGCCGGCCGCAGGAACGTGGTGGCGAGCAGGGAGCCCGGGGCGAGCGTGGCGATCCGCCGGAAGCTCGCCGCGATGGCGTCCCGGGTGAGATACATCGTGACGCCGGTGCAGGCCACGACCGCCGGGCGGCCCGGGTCGAGACCGGCCGCGAGCAGCTGCCCCCACCAGTCCCCCTCGAAGTCGACCGGCACCAGCCGCAGCCGGTCCGGGACGCCGTACCCGAGTTCGGTCAGCCGCCGCCGCTTCCACTCCTGCGGTCCGGGCCGGTCCGCCTCGAACACCCGCAGGCCCGCGGCGACCTCCGGCCGGCGCTGGACGAAGCTGTCCAGCCCGGCGCCGAGGACGACGTACTGGTCCACTCCCCGCGCGGCCTGCTCCGCGACGAGGTCCTCGACGAACCGGGCGCGGGCCGCGATGGACGCCCGCACGGGGCGGGTGTCCCGCTCGTCCATGTCCGGGCGGGAGCGCCAGCCGTCGCCGGGATCCGCCAGGCGCAGTCCGACCTCGTCCTCGATGACGTGCGGCGGCGGATCGGCCCGCAGATGCAGCGCCCGCCACAGGGCCACCCGTACCGCCGTGTGGTCCGGCAGCACGGCGGACTCCGCGGTCACCCGAAGTCCTTGGAGAAGTCCAGCTCCTCGCTGCGCTCGGTCAGCGAGTACCAGTTGCCGTTGTCGTCCCGGAAGACGGCCTCGATGCCGTACGGCCGCTCCTGCGGCTCCTGGAGGAACTCCACCCCGCGGGCGCGGAACCTCTCGTAGTCACCCCGGCAGTCGTCCGTACGGAACGCTCCGGCTCCCAGCACCCCCTTGGCGACCAGCTTCTTCAACGCCTCGGCGGACTCGGGGTCCAGACCCGGGCCGTCCAGGCTCATCAGCGCCAGCTCCACGTCGGGCTGGTCCTTGGCGCCGACGGTGACCCAGCGCATGTCACCCAGGGCGAGGTCGCCGCGCACCTCGAAGTCCAGCTTCTCGGTGAAGAAGGCCTTCGTCCGCTGTTGGTCGGTGGTCCATACGGTGGTGATGCCCAAGCCCTTGATCATGGCTCCGCTCTCCTGTCGCGCGGCTGCTGTTCCCGCTCGTCACCGTAGGCAGGGCGGGGCGCGGTGCGCTTCTTCGATGTTGCGGTGCCGAAGCCGCCGGCCCAGAGCATGGCGTAGCAGCCGGGTATGAGGGCGGCGCCGCGGCCGACGTGCTCGGTCCGGTACTCCCTCGGGGTGAGTCCGGTCCGTTCCTTGAAGCGGGCGGAGAACGTGCCGAGGCTGCTGAAGCCGACCCGTGTGCAGATCTCGGTCACCGTGAGGTCGGCGCTGCGCAGCATCTCCTCGGCGCGCTCGATGCGCCGGTGGGTCAGATACCGGCCGGGGGTCTCGCCGTAGGTCTCCTTGAAGGCGCGCAGGAAGTGGTAGCGCGAGTACCCCGCGTGGGCCGCCACCGCGTCCAGGTCGAGCCCGGGGTCGGCCCAGTTCCGGTCCATGGCGTCCTTGGCCAGGCGCAGGCAGCGGAGCTTGTCCATGGCCCGATGGTGACACGGGGCACTGACATCGGGCGCGGACCGGCGGGAACGCCCCGTGCGCCCGGCTCCGCCGCACCGGGCGGGCGGGCGGGAACGGCCGAAGGCCCCGGTGGCGGACACGCACCGGGGCCTTCGGACCGAGGGAACCGAGGGAGACGTCAGACGGCCTCGACCATCGCCGCGGGGGCCGCGTCGGCACCCTCGGCGGAGGGCTTCTGCGGGCCGCCCTTGAGCGGCACCTCCTTGACGAACAGCGCCGCGATCAGCACCGGCACCGCGATCCCGGCGCCGAGCAGGAACGCGGAGTGCGTGCCCGCGGACACCGCGTGCTGGTAGGCCTCGCGGGCCGCCGCCGGCAGCTTCGCCAGGCTCGCCGCGTCCAGCTGCGCCGACTTCTCGGTGATGCCCTTGCCCAGCGCGCCGGCCCGCTCGGTCATGACGTCCTGCACCCGGTGGTTGAACAGCGCGCCCATGATGGCGACACCGAACGAGGAGCCGAGCGTCCGGAACAGGGTGGTGGACGAGGACGCCACGCCCATGTCCTTCATCTCCACGCTGTTCTGCGCGACCAGCATGGTGATCTGCATCAGGCAGCCCATGCCGGCACCGACCACGGCCATGTAGACGCCGGACGTCAGGCGCGTCGTCCCGGTGTCCATGGTCGACAGCAGGTAGAGGCCGATGATCATCAGCACGCCGCCCGCGATCGGGAAGACCTTGTAGCGGCCGCTGTTGGTGGTGACCCGGCCGGCGACCATCGAGGTCACCAGCATCGCGCCGAGCATCGGCAGGAGCAGCAGACCCGAGTTGGTGGCGGACGCGCCCTGCACCGCCTGCTGGTACAGCGGCAGGAAGAGCGTGGCACCGAACATCACGAAGCCGGTGATGAAGCCGATGACGGACATCAGCGTGAAGTTGCGGCTGCGGAAGATGTGCAGCGGCAGGACCGGCTCGGCGGCCCTGGTCTGCCAGAACACGAACCCGACCAGCGCGACGACACCGATGCCGGTCAGCTCCATGATCCGCGCGGAGGTCCAGGCGTACTCGGTGCCGCCCCAGGTGGTGACCAGCACGATCGCGGTGATGCCGACGGTGAGCAGCACCACGCCGAGGTAGTCGATGCCGGCCTTGGAGCGCTTCTTCGGCAGGTGCAGCACCGCGGTGACCAGTGCCAGCGCCACGGCGCCGAGCGGCAGGTTGATGTAGAAGGCCCAGCGCCAGCCCCAGTTGTCGGTGATGGTGCCGCCGACCAGCGGACCGCCGATCATCGCGAGCGCCATGACGCCGGCCATCATGCCCTGGTACTTGCCGCGCTCCCGCGGCGGGATGAGGTCGCCGATGATCGCCATGACGCCGACCATCAGACCGCCGGCGCCCAGACCCTGCACGGCCCGGAAGCCGATCAGCTGGCCCATGTCCTGGGCCATGCCGCTCAGCGCCGAACCGATCAGGAAGATCACGATCGAGCTGAGGAAGGCGCCCTTGCGGCCGAACATGTCACCGAGCTTGCCCCAGATCGGGGTGGAGGCCGCGGTGGCCAGGGTGTAACCGGTGACGACCCAGGAGAGGTGCTCCAAGCCGCCCAGTTCGCCCACGATCGTGGGCATCGCCGTACCCACGATCATGTTGTCGAGCATCGCGAGCATCATCGCGATCATGAGCGCGAGCAGTACTACTCGCACACTTCTGGGCTGTTTGCCCTCTGTGACACTTTCGACGTTGTCCGCCATCGTCTTTCCCATTCCCCCTGCGACGACTACTTACTTGCCGCCCGGCTAGTTCTCACTACACTGGGAAGGTAGACCCGCTACTAGCCGGGCGTCAAGTAAGTTTCGCGGAAGCGCGAGGAGTACGAGGATGGGCGTCACCATGGACGGCACCAAGCAGCAGCGCCGCGGCAACACACGCCAGCGCATCCAGGACGTGGCGCTCGAACTCTTCGCGGAGCAGGGCTACGAGAAGACCTCCCTGCGGGAGATCGCCGAGCGACTCGACGTCACCAAGGCGGCCCTGTACTACCACTTCAAGACGAAGGAAGAGATCATCGTCAGCCTCTTCGAGGACCTGACGAAGCCGATCGAGGACCTCATCGAGTGGGGCGGCCGGCAACCGCACACCCTGGAGACCAAGCAGGAGATAGTCCGCCGCTACAGCGAGGCGCTCTCCGGCGCGGAACCGCTCTTCCGCTTCATGCAGGAGAACCAGGCCACGGTGCGGGAACTGCGCATCGGCGACATCTTCAAGGACCGGATGCGCGGCCTGCGGAACATCCTCATCGACCCCGAGGCGCACCTGGTCGACCAGGTGCGCTCGGTCAGCGCGATGTTCACGCTGCACGCCGGGATGTTCCTGATGCAGGACCTGGAAGGCGACCCCGGGAAGAAGCGCGAAGCCGTTCTCGAGGTCGCCCTGGACCTGGTCAGGCAGGCGCACGAGCACGCCCACGAGCAGGGTTAGGTCAGACCGTCACGCCCTTGGCGCGCAGGAACGCGACCGGGTCGACGGCGGAGCCGTAGTTCGGGGTCGTACGGATCTCGAAGTGCAGGTGCGGACCCGTGGAGTTGCCGGTGGAGCCGGACAGGGCTATGTGCTGGCCGGTCGCGACGACCTGGCCGATCCTGACGTCGATCCGGGACAGGTGCGCGTACTGCGAGTAGGTGCCGTTGCCGTGCTTGATGACGACGGCGTTGCCGTAGGCGGGGCCGTCACCGGCGCCGTTGGGGCCGGCCTTGACGACGGTGCCGCCGTGCGCGGCGAGGACCTCGGTGCCGGTCGGGACGGCGAAGTCCTGGCCGCTGTGCTTGGCGACCCAGTGGCTGCCGGCCTGCATGAAGCTGGCGGAGAGCGTGTACCTCTTCACCGGGTCGACCCAGGAGCCGGCGGACGCGGTGGCGGCGCTCGCGACCCCGGTGCCCAGCACGGCCGTGGCGCCGATTCCGGCAGCCAGGACGGCCACGCGGTTGCGGTGCGAGGACGTACGAGCGGAGCGGGACGTGAAGCGTCGGAACATCGGGACCTCGTGATGTCGGGGAGCAGGTCGGCCACCCGGCGAACGGAAGTCCACGAGGACCTCTGCCGGTGCGGCCATCCCTTGATAACCGAGCAACCCGAGAGCCGACAAAGGGCCCATCTACGGCGCCAAGTAGTAGGTGCGTACAAAACCAACCACCTCTTGACACGCGCCGCGCCCGGCGGACACCGCCTCTGACGACGGGGTTTTCCCCTGACACCTTCGGCGACAAAAGTCCTTTTTATCCGCCTATTTCCACTCACTATGCCCGTTAGTAGGCAACTTCCGGCCTGTGCCCCTAATCACCGGCCGCCCAAACCGACGGTCCTGGAAATGTGATGCAGACCTCTATGCACCTACCGTCCAGTAACCCTACGGTTCCCCTCGCGCCACCCTCGCCTCAGATCATGCCCCTGACATTCAGAGACGCGAGAGGACCCCCACCGATGACCAGACGCCCCCGGGCGCGCAGCATCTCCGCGACCGCCGTCTCCGTGACCGCACTGGCCGCGCTGGCCGCCCCGGCCGCGACGGCCGCCCCGGCCGACGCCGCGACCACGAGCACCGCCGCCGCCAAGGTCGACCACGCGACCTGGCAGCGGGACTGCCAGGCGGTCATGGACCAGGCCCTGCCGTATCTGAAGGCCCGCATCGCCGCCGCCCAGCCGGGCGAGAAGCAGGCGATCGTCTTCGACATCGACAACACCACGCTGGAGACGGACTTCGGCTTCAGCTACCCCCAGCCGGCCAACAAGCCCGTCCTGGACGCCGCCCGCTACGCCCAGGAGCACGGCGTCTCCCTCTTCTTCGTCACCGCCCGCCCCGGCATCCTGTACTGGCCCACCGAGTACAACCTCGAACACGACGGCTACGACGTCTCCGGTCTCCACGTCCGCGGCCTGTTCGACCTCTTCAAGGACGTCGCCGCCTACAAGACCGCCCAGCGCGTCGGCATCGAGAACGACGGCTACACGATCATCGCGAACATCGGCAACAGTCCCACGGACCTCTCCGGCGGCCACGCCGAGAAGACGTTCAAGCTGCCCGACTACGACGGCCAGTTGTCGTAACGAGGGCCGCGCCCGCTGGCTAGGCTCCATCCTTACGTCGTACGCACACGGGGGGGTGGCGGATGGAGCCGGCCGTACTGGGCGGCAAGCTGGCCTCCAGCTTGCTCGGCCCGCTGGTGAAGAAACTGTTCCGCCAGGACGGACCGGGCGCGGGACTGGTCGACCGGCCGGTGCGGCTGTCGGCGCTGGTGTCGTTCCGGGGCGAGAAGCACACCCTGGGCGAGCAGGAGATCCGCAGGCTCGCCGGCCGGGTGGTGGCGGAGGCCGTGTCCTCCCCGGGTGAACCGCCGTTCCCGCCCGACGAGGAGACGGCCGTCACCGACACCCTGACGCGACGGCTGCTCGCCCTCGGCGACCTGGACATGGACGACGTACAGGCCGTGCGGCTCGGCAGCCACGACCTCGCACAGCTGCTGCACCGCCACGCACCGCCCCCGGACGGCCTGTCCGCCGACGCCCGCGCCTTCCTCGACTCGGCGACCGAGTGGGCCTGTCTGCACATCCTGGAGTTCTTCACCCGCCGCTCCACGTTCGTGGCCCGGACCCTGGTGGAGCAGACCCGGACCCAGCGGGAACTGATCGCCCGGGTCGACGAACTGATCGCCCGCACCCCGCGCCCCGACGCCCTGGACCTCGCCTTCGAACGCCGCTACCTGCCCTACGTCGCCGACCGGCACAACCACATCACCATCTACGGCATCGATCTGCGCGACTCCCCCGACCGCTGGCCCCTGGAAGTCGCCTACCTGAGCCTGGAGGCGACGGCCGCGGAGGAGACGCCGCCGGAGGACGGGGGACGCCCGCCCGTCACCCCCGGCCGGCTGCCCGCCGAGGAGGCCCTGGCCGGGGGCTCCCGGGTGCTGCTGCGCGGCGACGCCGGCTCCGGCAAGACGACGCTGGTGCAGTGGCTGGCGGTCACCGCGGCCCGCGGCACCGGCCGCGTCCCGTACGTCCTCCCCCTGCGCACCCTGGTCCGCACCGGCCCGCTGCCCGCGCCGGCCGGCTTCCTGGAAGCGGTCGGCTGCCCGCTGACCCCGCCGGAGGGCTGGGCCGACCGCGTCCTGACCGCCGGCCGGGGTCTGGTCCTGGTGGACGGCCTGGACGAGATCCCGGCCGCCGACCGCCACCGCACCCGCGACTGGCTGCGCTCCCTGCTCACGGCCTACCCCGGCAACGACTGGCTCCTGACCTCCCGCCCCACCGCCGTACGCCCCGACTGGCTGGCCCAGGAAGGCTTCCGGGAACTGGCCCTGGCCCCGATGCGGCGCTCCGAGATCGCGACCTTCGTACACCGCTGGCACCAGGCGGCGGACGCCCAGGAGTTCGAGGGCCCGCTCCTCGACTCCCTGCGCACCAAAAGGGACCTGGCCCGGCTGGCCACCAACCCCCTGATGTGCGGCCTGATCTGCGCCCTGCACCGGGAACGCCGGGGCTATCTCCCCACCGGACGCAAGGAGCTGTACGACGCCGCCCTCACGATGCTGCTCGGCCGCCGGGACCGGGAACGGGGGACGGGTGTCGAACTGGGCGAGGAAGTGCAGCTGGAGCTGCTCCAGCGGCTGGCGTACGCGCTGGTGCTGAGCGGCCGCACGGAGACGGACATCGCCACGGCCGAGGGCATCGTGGAGCGGTGTCTGCCCACGGTCGCCTCGGCCCAGGGCGACGCGGCGACCGTGTTGCGGGCGCTGCTGCTGCGAAGCGGAACGCTGCGTCAACCGGCGGAGGGCGTCGTGGACTTCGTCCACCGCACCTTCCAGGACTACCTGGCGGCCCGGTACGCGGTGGCGGAGGGCCACCTGGACGTCCTGGTCGGCCACGCCGGCGACAGCCAGTGGGAGGACGTCATCCGCATGGCGGTGGCGCATGCCCGGCCCCGCGAACGGTCCTCGATCCTCCGGCGGTTGCTCGACCGGGACACACCCCGGCTGACCCTGCTGGCACTGGCCTGCCTGGAACATGCGGCGGCCCTGGAGCCGGCGGTGCGCGCGGAGGTGGAGGCGCGGGCCGGGGCACTGATACCGCCCCGGACGACAGGGGACGCGAGGGCACTGGCCGAGGCCGGTCCCCTGGTGCTGGAACTGCTCCCGGGCCCAGAGGGGCTGACGGACCAGGAGGCCCGGGGGGTGACGGTCACCGCCTCGCTCCTGGGGGAGGAGGAGCCCGAGGGGGCGCTGGCGGTGCTGCGGCGATTCCGGGAGCATCCGAGCCTGGTGGTAAGGCGGCAGCTGGTGGGGACGTGGGGGCGCTTCGAGAGCGAGCAGTACGCGACGGAGGTCCTGGACCACCTGGACCGTACGGACCTCCTGCTGGACTGCCGGAGCGCCGAACAGCGGGCCGCCCTGGCCCGGATGCGCCCCTGGCCCCTTCTGCGCTTCGACGGCTCGCACACGGCCGAGGACATCGTGGCCGCCCACTCCGCGGCCCCCGAGGTGGTGACGGCGCTCCTGCTGGAGCACAATCCCGAACTCCTCGACCTGGGCGCCTTGCTGCCGTTCAGCTCGCTGAGCACCCTCCAGCTGATCTCCTGCCCGGCCGCGACGGGACTGCGTCACCTGGCCGCGCTTCCGCTGACCAGCCTGGTTCTCCTCGGCGTCCGGGACCTGACGGGCCTGCGGTCCCTGACATCGCTCACCAGCCTCGTGGTGTGGGGCGCGGATCTGCCGGGCCCCGACCTCCGCGAGGCCCTGCCGGTCGACGCGCCGCTGGAATACCTCCACCTGAGCCACCAGAGCCTGCGTTCCACCGGGCTGCGCGGGCTGGAGCACTGGACCGGTCTGCGGTCCCTCAGTCTCAGGCTGAACGGTGTGGACATCCTTGAGCAGCTGCCCGAGCTGCCGCACGTCGAGGATCTGGAGCTGTCCGGAGTCAGCAGCTACGAGGGGCTCTCCGCCGTTGCGGCGCGGCTGCCGGGAGTCCGCTCGGTGTCCTTGGAGAACGGGCTGGAAGAACGGCTCCCCGACGCGCGCTACGCCGCTCTCTTCCCGCACGCCGAGGTCACCGTGAACTGATCCCGGAAAGCCGCGAGGGGCCGGTGCCCAGAAGGCACCGGCCCCTCTCACTCGGCCACTCGGCCGATCGCCGGAGGCTTACGCGTCCTTGCTCAGGTTCGGCCCGGCACCGCCGGCCGCCTGCTCGATCGGCGGGACGTCCGGCAGCGCCGACTTCTCCTCACCCCGGAAGGTGAAGGTCTGGGCGTCGCCCTCGCCCTCGGTGTCCACGACCACGATGTGACCGGGACGCAGCTCGCCGAAGAGGATCTTCTCCGACAGCGTGTCCTCGATCTCGCGCTGGATCGTGCGACGCAGCGGACGCGCGCCCAGCACCGGGTCGTAGCCCTTCTTGGCCAGCAGCTCCTTGGCGGACTGGGACAGCTCGATGCCCATGTCCCGGTCCTTCAGGCGCTCGTCCACCTTGCCGACCATCAGGTCGACGATCCGCAGGATGTCGGCCTGCGTCAGCTGCGGGAAGACGACCACGTCGTCGACGCGGTTGAGGAACTCGGGACGGAAGTGCTGCTTCAGCTCGTCCGAGACCTTGTTCTTCATGCGCTCGTAGTTGGTCTTCGTGTCACCCGCGGCGGCGAAGCCGAGGTTGAAGCCCTTGGAGATGTCCCGGGTACCGAGGTTGGTCGTCATGATGATGACCGTGTTCTTGAAGTCCACGACCCGGCCCTGGGAGTCGGTCAGGCGACCGTCCTCCAGGATCTGCAGCAGCGAGTTGAAGATGTCCGGGTGGGCCTTCTCGACCTCGTCGAAGAGGACGACGGAGAACGGCTTGCGGCGGACCTTCTCGGTCAGCTGGCCGCCCTCCTCGTAGCCCACGTAGCCGGGGGGCGAACCGAAGAGACGCGACACCGTGTGCTTCTCGCTGAACTCCGACATGTCGAGGGAGATCAGCGCGTCCTCGTCGCCGAAGAGGAACTCGGCGAGCGCCTTGGACAGCTCGGTCTTACCGACACCGGACGGGCCGGCGAAGATGAACGAACCACCCGGACGCTTCGGGTCCTTCAGGCCGGCGCGCGTACGGCGGATCGCCTTCGACAGCGCCTTGACGGCGTCGTTCTGGCCGATGACCCGCTTGTGCAGCTCCTCCTCCATGCGGAGCAGGCGGCTGGACTCCTCCTCGGTCAGCTTGAAGACCGGGATGCCGGTGGCCGTGGCGAGGACCTCGGCGATCAGCTCGCCGTCGACCTCGGCGACGACGTCCATGTCGCCGGCCTTCCACTCCTTCTCCCGCTTGGCCTTGGCGGCCAGGAGCTGCTTCTCCTTGTCACGCAGGGAGGCGGCCTTCTCGAAGTCCTGCGAGTCGATCGCGGACTCCTTGTCCCGGCGGACAGCGGCGATCTTCTCGTCGAACTCGCGGAGGTCCGGCGGCGCGGTCATCCGGCGGATGCGCATCCGGGAGCCGGCCTCGTCGATCAGGTCGATCGCCTTGTCCGGCAGGAAGCGGTCCGAGATGTACCGGTCGGCCAGGGTGGCGGCCTGGACCAGCGCCTCGTCCGTGATGGAGACCCGGTGGTGGGCCTCGTACCGGTCACGCAGACCCTTGAGGATCTCGATCGTGTGCGGCAGGGACGGCTCGGCGACCTGGATGGGCTGGAAGCGGCGCTCCAGGGCCGCGTCCTTCTCCAGGTGCTTGCGGTACTCGTCCAGCGTGGTCGCACCGATGGTCTGCAGCTCACCGCGGGCCAGCATCGGCTTCAGGATCGAAGCGGCGTCGATGGCGCCCTCGGCGGCACCCGCACCGACCAGCGTGTGCAGCTCGTCGATGAACAGGATGATGTCGCCGCGGGTGCGGATCTCCTTGAGCACCTTCTTCAGGCGCTCCTCGAAGTCACCGCGGTAGCGGGAGCCGGCGACCAGGGCGCCGAGGTCCAGCGTGTAGAGGTGCTTGTCCTTGAGCGTCTCGGGCACCTCGCCCTTGACGATGGCCTGGGCGAGGCCCTCGACGACGGCGGTCTTGCCGACGCCGGGCTCACCGATCAGGACCGGGTTGTTCTTCGTACGGCGGGACAGCACCTGCATGACCCGCTCGATCTCCTTCTCGCGCCCGATGACCGGGTCGAGCTTGGATTCACGAGCGGCCTGGGTGAGGTTCCGGCCGAACTGGTCCAGGACGAGAGAGGTCGAAGGCGTGCCCTCGGCCGGGCCGCCGGCGGTGGCGGTCTCCTTGCCCTGGTAGCCGGAGAGCAGCTGGATGACCTGCTGCCGCACCCGGTTGAGGTCTGCGCCCAGCTTGACCAGGACCTGGGCGGCGACGCCCTCGCCCTCGCGGATCAGGCCGAGCAGGATGTGTTCCGTGCCGATGTAGTTGTGGCCCAGCTGAAGGGCCTCGCGGAGCGACAGCTCCAGGACCTTCTTGGCACGGGGGGTGAAGGGGATGTGACCGGACGGGGCCTGCTGACCCTGACCGATGATCTCCTCCACCTGCTGGCGGACCGCCTCAAGCGAAATGCCGAGGCTCTCCAGGGCCTTAGCGGCGACACCTTCGCCCTCGTGGATGAGACCCAGGAGGATGTGCTCGGTGCCGATGTAGTTGTGGTTGAGCATCCGGGCTTCTTCCTGAGCCAGGACGACAACCCGCCGCGCGCGGTCGGTGAACCTCTCGAACATCGTTAATCGCTCCTCAGAGCGGTCAGGCAGTGGGGGGAACTTCCCCTCCCTGTCCTTCCGCAGCTTAGTCCCGCAAGCGGGGACCGCTCATTCCAACTGCCGACACCGTCGATGGCCTCCTGACCCCGAACGCCGACATCTGCTCCAACCCGATGGTGCGAGACGATGTTCCCGCAGGCCAGGCAGTTACCCCACTCGCCACTACGCCGATGGCGAACGTGAGACGGCCCTTCCCGCGCGTCGCCCCCTCCCACTAGGCATGTCTTACCCGCAGGGACTGACACTCCATGCCGCGCGCACCGGTTCCCTCCGCTATGGGCGAACAACCTTGCGCCTCCCCGGGCCCCCGCGCGCCCCCACTTCCGGCACTCTGCGCAGCGGGCGGGACACCCAGCGTAACCCGAAGGGGGATTCGGCGGTTGGACTTGGCATGGTTGGCCCGGTCCCCACGACCTCCACGATTCCTCTTTCCCGCCGACCCCCCGATCCGGACGCACCGGACGGGGGCGGCTTCTCCGCCGACCCGGCCACCCGGGTCCGACGCTGGTACGAGAACGGTCTGGAGTGGCCGACAGTGCCCGGCCTGCCGCTGCGGCTGCCCACGGGGGTGCGGTTCGACGTCCTGGACGTGCCGGCCGAGGCGGGCGCGGCGGCACTGCGGCATCTCGCGCCGGGCTCTCCGGTGGCCCTGCGGGGCGACCGGATGGAGCTGCTGGTGGCCGCGGGCAGCGCGGAGGAGTTGCCCGGGTTGCTGGAGTGGCTGGAGTGGGGCGGCGTGGCCCTGGACCTGCGGGCCCTCGGCGAGGGAGACACGCTGGAGGCGCCGCTGCCGCCCGCGGCGGCCGCCGCTGCCATGGGACTCGAACCCGTACGGCCCGAATCCGTGTGCCTCGAATCCGTGTACGGGAAAGGGGTGCAGGGGGCCGCCGTGTGGCTGCGGCCCCCTGGACCGGGACGCGCGGTCGAGGACTCGCTGCCGGCCATGCCGGCCATGCCCGTCGTTACGGCCGCGTCGGCCGTGGGACGCGAGGGGAGCGTCCCCGATCTCGTACGACTGGTGGACACGGTGGCAGCGTGGTGTCACCGGGTCCGACTGCGGCGCGCGTGCGCCGGGAATCCCGCCGAGTGGCGGAATCAGCCGTTGGCCTTCTCGTAGGCCTCGCGGATGGACGCGGGAACACGGCCGCGGTCGTTGACCTCGTAACCATTTTCCTTCGCCCAGGCGCGGATCGCCGCAGTGTCCTGGCTGCCGCCGGAAGCGGCGCGCGCCTTTCCACGCCCACCCGAAGCACGGCCGCCGGTACGCCGCCCGCCCTTCACATAGGGATCAAGAAGGCTGCGCAGCTTGTCCGCATTGGCAGTCGTGAGATCGATCTCGTACGTCTTGCCGTCCAGTGCGAACGTCACGGTCTCGTCCGCCTCGCCGCCGTCGAGGTCGTCGACAAGAAGGACCTGAACCTTCTGTGCCACCGCTTTTCCTTTCATCGATAACGTTGAGGACCAGGGGTGTGCGGCGCCCGCCGTTTCGCCGCCCCTGTTATATGCAGTACTGCAGTACGTCGGAAAGCAAACCGCTTTTGCCGGAAAAACACAAACCCTCGGGAGTGACTCAGCGGACCGCCCACGTCCGGAAACATGCGCGTTTCGGACATAGGGAACCGGGGCAATGACGATCACAGATGCAGAAGCATCCGGCTGTTGCCCAAGGTGTTCGGCTTCACTCGTTCGAGACCGAGGAACTCGGCGACGCCCTCGTCATAGGAACGCAACAGCTCCGCGTACACATCGGTGTCGACCGGAGTCTCCCCGATCTCCACGAAGCCGTGCTTCCCGAAGAAGTCCACTTCGAAGGTCAGGCAGAAAACTCGTCGAACGCCGAGCCAGCGAGCGGTCTGGAGCAACTTCTCCAGAACCCGGTGGCCGACGCCGGCTCCCTTCAGCCCCGGCTTCACCGCCAGAGTGCGGACTTCCGCGAGGTCCTCCCACATGACGTGCAGCGCACCGCAGCCGACCACCTCGGCGTTGTCGTCGCGTTCCGCGACCCAGAACTCCTGGATGTCCTCGTAAAGCGTCACGGTGGCTTTGTCGAGCAGGATGCGGTCACGGACGTAGGCGTCGAGGAGGTGGCGCACGGCGGGGACATCGCTGGTCCGGGCCCGCCGGACGGTGATGGCTTTTGCGGAGACTTCGGGACGCTCTGCTGACATGAGCGGACGCTATCGCCCGTCCGCGCCCTCTGCCGAGCCGGGGTTCTCCTCTTGCCTGGCTTGCGGCGCTTCCTGTTGCCGGGCTTCAGGGGCTTCCCGGGTTTCCAGCGGCCCCTGCACGATGCGCACGGCGTCCCTCAGGGCCTGCCGTTGTTCCTCGCTCATCATGCCGAAGAAGGCGACGAGAGCGGCGGCCGGGTTGTCACTCTGCGACCACGCGTCGTTCATGAGGGCGGCGGCGTAGGCGGCGCGTGTCGACACGGCCTCATATCGATAGGCCCGGCCTTCCGCCTCACGGCGCACCCAGCCCTTCTGATGGAGATTGTCCAAAACGGTCATCACGGTGGTGTACGCGATGGAGCGTTCCTGCTGGAGGTCTTCCAGGACTTCTCGAACGGTCACCGGGCGGTTCCACTTCCACACCCGCGTCATGACCGCGTCTTCGAGTTCTCCCAATGGGCGAGGCACAGCTCAGAACAATAGTGGGAGATCCCGGCATTGGCGTGCCGGACGTGCGCTAGGACTACAAACGCGAACAAAAAGGGCGTACGGCCGGCAAAGCGCCGTACGCCGGGAGTCGTGCGTCGGGGCGGCCGGCCGGGGGGTACGGAGGTACGCCGAAGGACCGGCGGTCCGCCGGTCCTTCGGCCCTTCGGTCCGCTCAGGCGTCGCCGGGGGCGGAGGTCTTGGGGCCGCCCTCCACGCGGGCGAGGGCCGCGTCGACGGCCGCGTCCTCCTTGGTCTTGGCGGCCCCGCCCTGGGTCTTCACGATCACCCTGACCAGTCCGATGAAGAACACGGCCATGACGGCCGGGGGCACGAGCGCGGAGACGTAGTCCATGGCACCAGAGTAGTCACGGCGGATGGGGCGAAAGGGGCGGGGTGCGTCGATCACCCGCCACATTCACCCTCGTCCGGGGGCGGGGATCCCCGCCGGCCGGTCAGCCCGCGGCCAGTTGCCGGGACTCCGTCGGCCCGGCCGGCGGCGCCGGCTTGCGGCGCGGGAAGACCTCGCCCGGCGTGGGGATGGGTCGCTTCGGCGCGCCCGGCTCCGGCGCGTCGGGTTCCGGCGCGGGGCGCTCCGAGGGGCCGGGCGCGGGCTTCGGCGCGGGCTCGGACGGCCCCTCGGCCTGCTCGCCCTCCCGGCGGACCCCGGGGTCCCCCGCGCCGCCCGCAAGGGCCAGCAGACGCGTCCGCGCGGGCGGTACGGCGGGCGCCGGCACCTTGCGCGCACCCTGCGCGAACCGCGCCCGTACGTCGTGCTCGGCCAGCGCCTGGCAACGGTCCAGCAGTGCCGCCGCGGCGGGGTTGCCGCGCAGCGCCCGGAGCGCGGCGAGGTCGTCCGCCGTCGGCCGGTGCCCGGCCCCCAGCGCCTCCTCCAGGAGGGTGAGGTAGCCGGCGGCCGTACCCGGCAGGGCGTCCCGGTAGCGGCCCAGGTCGGCCACCAGGAAGGCGCGCAGTCTGGCCCCCTCGCGCATCGCCTCGTCGAGCGACTCGGCGAGGCGATGGCAGTCCTGCACGTCCTCGGCGGAGGCGTGGCCGGGGTGGAGGGCGAGGGCGAGGGCGCGGCGGAGCACTCGCAGCTCCTCCACGCCGAACGCCATGCCGCCGCGGGATCCGTATGGCGTGGGCATGCGGCGACGTTACCGACTAATCGGACAAAAGTGACAGATCACGTTGTTGTGTCGCCGCGTGTCGCTCCCGGTTTCGCTCGTCCGGGGCCACCGGCGGGGGGACGCCGACGCCATGGGTGGACGCCGACGGCCACGGAAGACGCCGACGCCATGGGTGGGCGCCGGCACCCGGTCCGGTGTCGCCGCCGCGGGAGACCGCCGGCACCCGGTTCGGGTGCCGGCGATCCCTCACATCCGCGAGACGTTCCGCTCGTACACCAGACGCAGCCCGACCAGCGTCAGCCACGGCTGGTGCTCGTCGATCACGGAGGACTCCCCCAGCACCATCGGCGCGAGTCCGCCGGTGGCGATCACCGTCACGTCGTCCGGGTCGTCGGCCAGCTCCCGCGCCATCCGCCCGACCACTCCGTCGACCTGGCCGGCGAACCCGTACACGATGCCCGCCTGCATGGCCTCGACCGTGTTCTTGCCGATCACGCTGCGCGGCCGGGCCACCTCGATCTTCCGCAGCTGCGCGCCCTTCACGCCGAGCGCCTCCACGGAGATCTCGATGCCGGGCGCGATCACCCCGCCGACGTACTCCCCGCGCGCGGAGACCGCGTCGAACGTGGTCGCCGTACCGAAGTCCACGACGATCGCCGGGCCCCCGTACAGCTCGACGGCCGCGACCGCGTTGATGATCCGGTCCGCGCCGACCTCCTTGGGGTTGTCGGTGAGGATCGGCACGCCCGTCTTCACGCCCGGCTCGACCAGGACGGCGGGGACGTCGCCGTAGTAGCGCCGGGTGACCTCGCGCAGCTCGTGCAGCACCGAGGGGACGGTCGCGCAGATCGCGATGCCGTCGATGCCGTCGCCCAGCTCGTCGCCGAGCAGCGGGTGCATGCCCATCAGCCCCTGCAGCAGCACCGCCAGCTCGTCCGCCGTGCGGCGCGCGTCCGTGGAGATGCGCCAGTGCTCGACGATGTCCTCGCCGTCGAACAGGCCGAGGACGGTGTGGGTGTTGCCGACGTCGATCGTCAGGAGCATGACGTCACTCCGCCTCGCGCAGGTCCAGGCCGATGTCCAGGATCGGCGAGGAGTGGGTGAGCGCGCCGACCGCCAGGAAGTCCACGCCGGTGTCGGCGTACGCGCGCGCGTCGGCGAGCGTGAGCCGCCCGGACGCCTCCAGCAGCGCCCGGCCGCCGACGATACCGACGGCCTCCGCGCACTCGCCGGGCGTGAAGTTGTCCAGCAGGATCAGGTCCGCGCCCGCGTCCACGACCTCGCGCAGCTGGTGCAGGGTGTCGACCTCGACCTCGATCGGCACCTCCGGGAACGCCTCCCGTACGGCCTTGAACGCCTGCGCCACGCCGCCGGCGGCGACCACGTGGTTGTCCTTCACCAGCGCCGCGTCGGACAGCGACATGCGGTGGTTGACGCCCCCGCCGCTCCGGACCGCGAACTTCTCCAGCGAGCGCAGGCCCGGCGTCGTCTTCCGGGTGTCCCGGACCTTCGTCTTGGTGCCCTCCAGCGCGTCCGCCCACGCGCGCGTGGCGGTCGCGATGCCGGACAGCCGGCACAGGATGTTCAGCGCGCTGCGTTCGGCGGTGAGCAGGTCACGCGTGCGCGTGGTGACCGACAGCAGCTTCTGCCCGGCCTCGACCCGGTCGCCGTCCTCGACATGCCGCTCGACCTCGAACTCGTCCGTGCAGACCACGGAGAGCACGGCCTCGGCGACCCGGAGGCCGGCCACGACGCCCGCCTCGCGCGCGGTGAAGTCGGCGGTGGCCACCGCCTCCTCGGGGATGGTCGACACGGTGGTCACGTCCACGCCGCCGTCCAGGTCCTCCTGGATGGCGACGTTGGCGATGTCCTCGACCTCGACGGGGTCGAGTCCGGCGGCGGCCAGCAGCTCGGCGAGCGCGGGGTCCAGCCCGCACTCCAGGTACTCCTCGTCGCCCTCGGCGCCGCAGGCGCAGCCGTCGCCGCAGCCACCGGTCGGGGCGAGAGGAAGGTCGTCGGTGCTCACGTCTGTCACTGCTCCTGGGGCCGCTGTGTTACCGGATAGGGGGGAAGTCTGCGGTGTCGGTGGTGCGTACGGCCAGCGACCGGTCCGGATTGAGCCGTACGACGATGTGGCGCCGCCAGTCCGTGTCGTCGCGCTCGGCCCGGTCCTCGCGCCAGTGGCAGCCGCGGGTCTCCTCGCGCAGCCGGGCGGCGGCGACCAGGACCCGGGCCACGCACAGGAGGTTCGTCGCCTCCCAGGTGTCCACGCCGGGCTCGGCGGTCTTGCCGTTCTCCTCCAGCGCGTCCCGGGCCTCCGCGTGCAGCTTCTGGAGCTGCTGCGCGGCCCCGGCGAGGGACTCCTCCGAGCGCAGCACGCCCGCGCCCTCGGTCATGATCCGCTGGATGGCGAACCGGGTCTCGGGGGCGAGCAGCGGGTGCGCGGGCCTGTCCGGGTGCGGGACCGGCGCGGGCACGCGCGCGGGGAGGCCGTTGCCGGCGCGGGTCGCGGCGATGTCGGCGGCGATCCGCTCGGCGTAGACGAGCCCTTCGAGGAGCGAGTTGGAGGCGAGCCGGTTGGCGCCGTGCACGCCGGTGCAGGCGACCTCGCCGCACGCGTACAGGCCGGGCACGGTGGTCCGGCCCCGGGCGTCGGTGCGGACGCCCCCGGAGGCGTAGTGGGCGGCCGGGGCGATCGGGATGGGCTCGGTGACCGGGTCGATGCCGTTGGCCCGGCAGGCCGCCAGGATCGTCGGGAAGCGGTGCTCCCACATGTCGGCGCCGAAGTGCCGGGCGTCGAGGAACATGTGCTCGGCGCCCTGCTCCAGCATCCGCCGCAGGATGCCCTTGGCGACGATGTCCCGGGGCGCCAGCTCGGCCAGCTCGTGCTGTCCGATCATGAAGCGCACGCCGTCGGCGTCGACCAGGTGGGCGCCCTCGCCGCGCACCGCCTCGGAGACGAGCGGCTGCTGCCCCTCGGCGTCCGGGCCGAGGAACAGCACGGTCGGGTGGAACTGCACGAACTCCAGGTCGGAGACCTCCGCGCCCGCGCGCAGCGCCAGCGCCACACCGTCGCCGGTGGACACCGACGGGTTGGTGGTCGCGGAGAACACCTGGCCCATGCCGCCGGTCGCGAGGACCACCGCGGGGGCGTGGACGGCACCCACGCCGTCGTGCTGGCCCTCGCCCATCACGTGCAGCGTGACACCGGCCGTGCGGCCCTCGGCGTCGGTCAGCAGGTCCAGCACGAGCGCGTTCTCGATCGTGCGCACCCCGCGCGCGTGCACGGCCTCCACGAGCGCCCGGGAGACCTCCGCGCCGGTGGCGTCGCCGCCCGCGTGCGCGATCCGGCGCCGGTGGTGGCCGCCCTCCCGGGTGAGGTGGATGTCGCCCTCGTCGTCGGTGTCGAAGTGCGCGCCGGTGGAGATCAGCCGCCGTACCGCGTCGGGGCCCTCGGTGACAAGGATCCGTACGGCCTCCTCGTCGCACAGTCCCGCCCCGGCGACCAGGGTGTCCCCCAGGTGCTGCTCGGGCGTGTCCCCCTCGCCCAGGGCGGCGGCGATGCCGCCCTGGGCCCAGCGCGTGGACCCGTCGTCCAGGCGGGCCTTGGTGACCACGACCGTGGTGAGCCCCGCTGCCTCGCAGCGCAGGGCCGCGGTCAGCCCGGCCACGCCGGAGCCGACGACGACCACGTCCGCGGAGATGGCCCAGCCGGGGGCGGGCGCGTGCAGTCGTATGCCTGTGCTGGTCACGAGGCGGCTCCGAAGGTGAGGGGAAGATTGTCGATCAGCCGGGTCGTGCCGACCCGGGCGGCGACGGCGAGGACGGCCTCGCCGGTGAAGTCGTCGCCGATCTCGGTGAAGTCGGCGGGGTCGACCAGCGCCAGGTAGTCCAGCCGGAGCGGCGGGTCGAAGCGTACGGCCTCGTCCAGAACCTGCCGGGCGGCGGCACGGACGGCCGCCGGGGCGCCGGGCACGGCGGTGGCCACCGCGTGGGCGTCGGCCGCGGCGCGGGACTCCCCTATGGCGCTCAGCGCCTCGGCACGCGCGCGCGTGGAGGGCACTTCCCGGGCCCGCGCGCGCAGCGCCTCCTGCGCGGCGTGCCGGTCCCGGCCGGCGAACAGCGCGCGGGAGAGCGTGAGCGCGGTCCGGCGTTCCTCGGCCGAGAGGTAGCGGTTGCGGCTGGACAGGGCGAGCCCGTCCTCCTCGCGCACGGTCGGTACGCCGACGATCTCGACGCCGAAGTTCAGGTCCCGCACCATGCGCCGGATCAGGGCCAGCTGCTGGGCGTCCTTCTGCCCGAACAGCGCCACGTCGGGCCGGGTGAGGTGCAGCAGCTTGCCGACGACGGTGAGCATGCCGTCGAAGTGGCCGGGCCGCGAGGCACCCTCCAGGCGCTCGCCCATGGGGCCGGCGGAGATGCGCACCTGGGGTTCGCCGCCGGGGTAGACCTCGTCCACGGAGGGCGCGAACACGGCGTCCGCGCCCGCCTGCTCGGCGAGCTTCAGATCGGCGTCCAGCGTGCGCGGGTAGCGGTCCAGGTCCTCCCCCGCGCCGAACTGCAGCGGGTTGACGAAGACCGTGACGACGACCTCGCCGTCCGGACCCGCGATCGCCCGGGCGGCGCGGACCAGGGTCGCGTGGCCCTCGTGCAGGGCGCCCATGGTCATCACGACGGCGCGGCGGCCGTGGCGCACGCGCGTGTGCAGCTCTTCGGCGGTGCTCAGCAGGGCGGTGGTCATCGGTCGTTCCCCTCGGTGCCGGTCGTGCCGTCGGTGCCATCGGTGCCGCGGGTGCCTTCGGTGCCGGTCGTGCCGTCGGTGCCATCGGTGCCGCGGGTGCCTTCGGTGCCGGTCGTGCCGTCGGTGCCATCGGTGCCGCGGGTGCCGTCGGTGCCGGTCGTGCCGTCGGTGCCATCGGTGCCGCGGGTGCCTTCGGTGCCGGCCGTACCGCCGGTTCCGTCGCCTCCGTGGTGCGCCCGGCCGCCGTGGCTCCCCTCCGCGAGTACCCCGAGGAGGTCCTCGGCGAGTTCCGGCTTCAGCAGGCCGTGCGCGAGCGCGCGGTCGGCGGTCGCGCGGGCCATCGCCAGATAGCCCGCCACGGTCTGCGGGGCGTGCTCGCGCAACTCGGTGACGTGCGCGGCGACCGTGCCGGCGTCCCCGCGCGCGACCGGCCCGGTCAGGGCGGCGTCGCCGGAGCGCAGTGCGTTGTCCAGGGCTGCGCCGAGCAGCGGGCCGAGCATCCGGTCGGGCGCCTCCACGCCCGCCTTGCGCAGCAGCTCCATCGACTGGGCGACCAGGGTCACGAGGTGGTTGGCGCCGAGGGCGAGGGCCGCGTGGTACAGCGGGCGGTTCTGCTCGCTGATCCACTCCGGCTCACCGCCCATCTCGATGACCAGGGCCTCGGCGGCCAGCCGCAGCTCCTCGGGCGCGGTGACGCCGAAGGAGCAGCCCGCGAGGCGCTGGACGTCCACGGGCGTGCCGGTGAAGGTCATCGCCGGGTGCAGGGCCAGCGGCAGCGCGCCCGCGCGCAGGGCCGGGCCGAGGACGCCCACGCCGTACCGGCCGGAGGTGTGCACGAGCAGCTGGCCCGGCCGTACCGCCCCGGTCTCGGCGAGGCCGGCCACCAGGCCCGGCAGGGCGTCGTCGGGGACCGTGAGCAGCACCAGGTCGGCGCGCTGGAGCACCTCGGCGGGCGGCACCAGCGGGACGTCCGGGAGCATGGTCTCGGCGCGCCTGCGGGAGGCGTCGGAGACACCGGAGACGGCCACCGGGCGGTGCCCGGCGAGCTGGAGGGACGCGGCCAGAGCGGGGCCCACACGGCCGGCGCCGACGACGCCGACGGTGAGCCGCGCGGGGCGGTCCTTGAGGTCTGGCTGGTGGACTGTACTCACGCGACGGTGGCCTTCCCGTTCCAGTCCGCTCTGGGTACCGGACGATTTCTCGTCATGTTAACGCTATCTCGGTTCCGGGCCGACCGGTTGTCCACAGGCTGTGGGTTTCCCCACGTCCGCGCGCGGCCCCCGGGCCGGGCCCCGGCGCCGGGCCTCCGCGCCGAAATCGCGGTGCCCCCGCCGGGCCGGGACGGCATGATCCAGGGCATGACCGAGACAGCCCCACAGGGCATCGAGCAGAGCACGGACCAGTCACCGGCGGAACGGTTGCGGGAGCGGCGCGCCGCCGCGCAGCGTCAGGCGCGGCGCACCCTGTCCCGCGCGGGGTGGGGGAGCTCGATCCGCGACCGTCTCTCGTACCTGACGGACGCGGCGCCCGAGGTCTACGACCTGGACGAGCCGGCCGACGTCTACGGCAACCGGATCGTGGCCGCCCTGGAGGACCGGGTCGCCGCGCTGCTGGGCACGGAGGCCGCCGCGTTCTTCCCCACCGGCACCATGGCCCAGCAGGTGGCCCTGCGCTGCTGGGCTGACCGCACCGGCAACCCGACGGTGGCCCTGCACCCCCTGTCCCATCCGGAGGTGCACGAACGGCATGCCTTCAGCCGGGTGAGCGGCCTGCGCCCGGTCCGGGTGGGCGGCGGGCACCGGCTGCCCACGGCGGCCGAGATACGCGACTTCGAAGAGCCCTTCGGGGCGCTGATGCTGGAGCTGCCCCTCAGGGACGCCGGTTTCGTACTGCCCACCTGGGAGGAGCTGACCGAGGTCGTCGAGGCGGCGCGGGAGCGTGACGCGGTGGTGCACTTCGACGGCGCGCGCCTGTGGGAGTGCACGGAGCACTTCGGGCGCCCGCTGGAGGAGATCGCGGGCCTGGCCGACAGCGTCTACGTGTCGCTCTACAAGTCCGTCGGCGGCTTCGGCGGCGCCGTGCTCGCCGGCCCCAGGACGCTGGTGGAGGAGACGAAGACCTGGCGGCACCGGTACGGCGGCATGGTCTTCCAGCAGTTCCCGACCGCGCTGTCCGCGCTCGTCGGACTGGACCGTGAGGTGCCCCGGCTGCCGGATTACGTGCGGCACGCGCGCGTGGTGGCCGAGGCGCTGCGCGAGGGCTTCGCGGCGGCCGGGGTGCCCTGGGCCCGCGTCCACCCGGAGGTGCCGCACACCCACGAGTTCCAGGTCTGGCTGCCGTACGAGCCGGACGTGCTGGCCGAGGCCGCCGTGCGCCAGGCCGAGGAGACCTCGGTGCTGCTCTTCGCGAACGCCTGGGACGCCGGCGGCCCCGGCCTGGCGTTCACGGAGGTCGTCGTCCGGAGCAGGGGCCTGGAGTGGACCGCCGACGACGTCCGCGCGGCTGTACGGGAGTTCGTGGACCGCCTGCCGGAGAAGGCGTAGCCGGGTGTGCCGGGGCACCCGGCTCAGCCGAGCACGCGGGGGCGCAGCCAGCGCGCCAGGGCGTGCCGGAGGCGGCCGCGCGCCGGGCGCTCCGCGATCACCGCGCGGAAGCGGCGGTAGTCGCGCAGCTCGCGGACCAGGGCGGCGTCGTGGCGGCCCGGTGCGGGCGGCTCCGGCTGGTCGTGCAGGCGCGCGCGGTGGCTGTCGAGGAGGTACTGCTGGGTGATGCTCATGACGGACGGCTTTCTCGGGACGTGCGAGTGATCGCTGTCTGATCGCTGCCTGAATCACCGACTGGTCATGGGCCGATCAGAGGCCGATCACTGGCTGATCACTGGCTGATCACTGGTGGATGTTGAGGGAGCGCTGGTGGCTCGCTGACGGATCGCCGAAGCGTCGGCGAGCGCTCGGTGACTGGTCGGGCTCCGCGGCTGCCCCGGTGCTCCACAGTGCGCCGCTCCGCGGGGCGACGTCGCGTCGATTGACGTGCCCCGTCAATCGGGAACCTCGTTGTCGGTGGCGGCGGGCACCATGGAGTCATGAGCGTGCGCATCGACATCGCGGGGCTGCGGCCGGAGAGGGTCGCCGTCGTCCCCTCGCCCCTGGCCGAGCTGGGCATGGCGCTGCACGCGCTGGCGGAGCCGGGGCACCACCCGGGTCTGCAGGGCTGGGTGACCGGCGTGACGGCCCGGCTGGACCCGCATCTGGCGGACCGGATGTGCGAGGCGGACTTCCTCTGGCGCTCGACCTTCTCGGACCTGTTCCTGCCGTTCGCGGGCGTCGCGGGCCGGAGCACACTGCCCGGCGCCACCCTCGCCGAGGACCTCGGCCTGCTGGACAAACTGACGGACGAACAGTTCGTGGACGCCGCGATGGAGTTCACCTGTGCGCTGCCGTACGGCTCGCGCGGCCCCTCCGCGCTCGCCGACGCCGACGTGCGCCGGCGGGCGCTGGACGTGGCCGCCGCGCGGGGACCCCGGCAGGCCCGGTTCGCCGAGCGGCTGCTGGCCGACCCGCCGCGGATCCGGGCCTGGCTGCGGCAGTTCGTGCAGGACTGCGACGAGGCGTTCTTCGCGGAGACCTGGTCCAGACTCCGGCACCAGCTCGCGGCGGACGCCCGCCACAAGACGGACCTCCTCCTGCGCCGGGGGCTGGCCGAGGCGCTGGCGGCGGTGTCGCCCACCGTGACGCTCGACAAGGAAGCCGCCACGATCACGGTCGACAAGCTGGGCATCGGCCATTCGGCCACCGTGGACGGCGGGCTCCTGCTCGTTCCGACGAGCCTGGGCTGGCCGCACCTGACCGTCCTGCACCGCTACGGCTGGCAGCCCGTGCTGCACTACCCGGTCGGCTCACCCGAGCCGGCGGCCCCGCCCTCCGTGGAACAGCTCGCGCTGCGGATGACGGCCCTGTCCCACCCCGTGCGGATGCGGCTCTGCCGCCATCTGGCGCGCAGCGCCTACACCACCGGCGAGTTGGCGCAGTTCCACGAGATGACGGCCCCCGAGATATCCCGGCACCTGAGCGTCCTGAAGAAGGCGGGCCTGATATCCACCCGCCGCCGCGGCCGGTACGTGATGCACCAGCTGGACCTCACCGTCGTCGCCCGGCTGGGCAGCGACTTCCTGGAGGGCATACTCCGCTAGCGGGCTCGCCACCGCGTCCTCCCCGGCCGCCCCGGCCGCCCCGGCGGCCGACGCCGGCCCTGTCCGGTCAGCCGTGGCCGCCCGCCCGCACCAGTCCCGTCTCGTACGCCAGCACGACGACCTGCACCCGGTCGCGCAGACCGAGCTTGGTCAGGATGCGGCCCACATGGGTCTTCACCGTCGCCTCGCTCAGCACCAGCCGGGCCGCGATCTCGCCGTTGGACAGGCCCTGCGCCACCAGCACCATCACCTCGCGCTCCCGCTCGGTCAGCCGCTCCAGCTCCTTGTGCTGGGGCTCCTTGCCGGCGGAGGGCAGCATCGGCGCGAAACGGTCGAGCAGGCGCCGGGTGGTGGACGGCGCGACGACCGCGTCACCGCTGTGCACGGCACGGATGGCCGTCAGCAGCTCGCCGGGCGGCACGTCCTTGAGCATGAAGCCGGAGGCGCCGGCCTTCAGCCCGGAGAAGGCGTACTCGTCCAGGTCGAACGTGGTCAGGATGAGCACCTTCGGGGCGTCCGGCTCCGCGCAGATCCGCCGGGTGGTCTCCACGCCGTCCAGCTTCGGCATACGGACGTCCATCAGGATGACGTCGACGGCGGTGGACCGCAGCACCTGGAGGGCCTCCACGCCGTCGCCCGCCTCCGCGACGACCTCCATGTCCGGCTGGGCGGCGAGCACCATCCGGAACCCGGTGCGCAGCAGCACCTGGTCGTCGACGAGCATCACGCGGATCGTCATCGGGTCCTCTTCCGTGTCTTCGGTTGCCGTCCCCGCCGCGGTGAGCCGTCTCCGGCCGCCGCGGCCAGGGGTGGTGCGGGGTCTTCAGGTGAGCGTGGGCGGGGTCAGTGCGCCGGTTTGAGCGGCAGCAGGGCGCTGATGCGGAATCCTCCGCCGGGGCGCGGGCCCGCGTCCAGGGTGCCGCCGACCATGCCGACCCGCTCGCGCATGCCGATCAGGCCGTGTCCCTGCCCGTCCGCGCCGCCCTCCTCGTACAGCTCGTGCGGGGCGCCCTTGCCGTCGTCCTCGACCAGCAGGCCGAGACCGTCGTCGAAGTAGACCAGCCGCACGCTCGCGCCCGCGTTGGGCCCGCCGTGCTTGCGGGTGTTGGTGAGCGCCTCCTGCACGATCCGGTACGCGGTCAGCTCCACTCCGCTGGGCAGCGGGCGCGGGGTGCCCTCCACCTTGAAGTCGACCGGGAGGCCGGAACTGCGGCACTTCTCCACGAGGTCGTCGATCTGCTCGACGTCGGGCTGCGGGACGTACTCGCCGGTCTCCTGGTGCTCACCGGTGCGCAGCACGCCCAGCAGGCGGCGCATCTCGGCCAGCGCCTGGCGCCCGGTGGAGGAGATCGTCTCCAGGGCCTTCTTCGCCTGGTCGGGCGCGGCATCCATGACGTAGGCGGCGCCGTCGGCCTGCACCACCATCACCGACACGTTGTGCGCGACGACGTCGTGCAGCTCGCGCGCGATACGGGCGCGTTCGGCGGCGACCGCGACCTTCGACTGTGCCTCGCGCTCCTTCTCCAGACGGGCCGCGCGCTCCTCCAGCTGGGCGAAGTAGGCGCGCCGGGTGCGCATCGAGTCGCCGAGCACCCAGGCGAGGGCGAAGGGCACCGTCTGGAAGACGGCTATCGCGATCTGCCCGATGAAGCTGCTGTGCTGGTCCGGCCAGCGGATCTGGGCCACGACCGCCGCGCAGAGGCCGGCGGCGAGGGCGAGCCGGGAGGCCCAGCGCGCACCGACCGCCGCGACCGTGTAGGTGATCACCAGCATGGCGAAGTCGGCGATGGTCGTCTCGACGTCCAGGACCACCTGGGCCAGCCCCGTGACGAGAGCGACCACCAGCATCGGCTCCGGGAGACGGCGGCGCAGCGCCACGACGACGCAGAGGACGACGGACACGGCCATCCCCAGGGGGATCGTCCCGTGGTGTTCCTCCACCCTGTCGAGATTGACCACGCTCACCCCGGACACCCCGAGCAGGACGACGGCCCAGAAGGTGTCGACCCATGTCGGGTGGCGGCGGAGGAAGTCATAGAGGCGCTGCACGTAACCCAGAGTAGGGAAACCGGATGCGTGCACGGGTCAACCGGAGGGCCGATCCGCGCCCGGCGCGCGTACTCCGCAAGGTGGAGGCCGTGATCATCTGGGCGCCTAGTCTGGTCCGGTGACGGATGGGAACACGGCGGACGGCTTCCGCGGGAATTCCGGCCCGCGCGGCTGGCGCGCGGCGGCCGACACGGCACTGTACGGCCCCGGGGGCTTCTACCGGCGCCCGGAGGGGCCGGCCGGCCACTTCCGTACGTCCGTGCACGCCTCCCCGCTGTTCGCGCGGGCCGTGGCCCGGCTGCTGTGCCGGGTCGACGCGGCGCTCGGGCGGCCCGCCGTGCTGGACTTCGTCGACCTGGGCGCGGGGCGCGGCGAGCTGGTCACCGGGGTGCTCGCCGCCCTGCCGGCCGACGTGGCCGCACGCGCGCGGGCGTACGCCGTCGAGATCGCCGACCGGCCGGCCGGCCTGGACGAACGGATCGTCTGGCGGAGCGATCCGCCGGACGCGGTCGCCGGGCTGCTGTTCGCCAACGAATGGCTCGACAACGTGCCCGTCGACGTCGTCGAGGTGGACTCCGCGGGTGTGCCCCGGCTGGTCCTCGTCGCGCAGGACGGCGCCGAGCGGCTCGGGGAGCCCGTGGCGGGCGAGGAGGCCGAGTGGCTCGCGCGCTGGTGGCCGTTGCCGGCCGAGGAGGGCCTGCGGGCGGAGATCGGGCTGCCGCGGGACCGGGCCTGGGCGTCGGCCGTGGACCGGGTGGAGCGGGGGCTCGCGGTGGCCGTGGACTACGCGCACACCGTGGACACACGCCCCCCGTTCGGAACGCTCACCGGCTTCCGGGAGGGACGCGAGACGGCACCCGTGCCGGACGGCTCGTGCGACATCACGGCGCATGTGGCGCTGGACGCGTGCGCGACGGCACCGAGCCCGGACCACCAGCCGCCCCCTCCGGCGCGTACGCCGGCCCGCGCGCCCTCGGGCACGGCGCAGGGGATCAGCGGCACGGCGCGTGAGCTTTCCCGCGCACGCCTGCTCACACAACGCGCGGCCCTGCGCGCCCTGGACCTCACCGGCGCACGCCCCCCGCTCGCGCTGGCCTCCACGGACCCCGCCGCCTACGTGCGCGCCCTCGCGAGCGCCGGCGAGGCCGCGGAGCTGACCGCGCCGGGCGGCCTCGGCGACTTCGGCTGGCTGCTCCAGCCGGTGGGCATCCCGGACCCCCTGGAGCAGGACTCATAGGCCGCGCCGCCGGAACCAAGCCGTTCAGCCGGCCCCGACTCCGGCCCCGACTCCGGCTCCGGCTCCGGCTCCGGCCCCGGCCGCGGTCTACTTGTCGATGTCGCCGACCACGAAGAACATCGAGCCCAGGATCGCCACCATGTCCGCCACCAGCGTCCCCGGCAGCAGCTCGGTCAGGACCTGGATGTTGTTGTACGAGGCCGAGCGGAGCTTCAGCCGGTACGGGGTCTTCTCGCCCTTGCTGACCAGGTAGTAGCCGTTGATGCCGAGCGGGTTCTCGGTCCACGCGTACGTGTGCCCCTCGGGCGCCTTCAGCACCTTCGGCAGCCGCTGGTTGATCGGTCCGGGCGGCAGCTCGGCGAGCCGGTCCAGGCAGGCGTCGGCGAGATCGAGCGCGTTGTGGGTCTGCTCCAGCAGCACCTCGAAGCGGGCGAGGCAGTCGCCCTCGGTCCGGGTGACGACCTTGAGGACGTCCTGGAGGTCGCCGTACCCCAGGTACGGCTCGTCGCGGCGCAGGTCGAAGTCGACACCCGAGGCGCGCGCGATGGGCCCGCTCACTCCGTAGGCGTGCACCGCTTCCGGAGCGAGCGCCCCGACCCCGCGCGTGCGGCCCCGGAAGATCTCGTTGCCGAGCACCAGGTCGTCGAAGACGTCCATGCGCGAGCGGACGGCGGCGACGGCCTCACGCGCGCGTGCCGTCCAGCCGGCCGGCAGGTCCTCCTTGAGGCCGCCGACGCGGTTGAACATGTAGTGCATGCGCCCGCCGGAGACCTCCTCCATGACGTTCTGGAGCACCTCGCGCTCCCGGAACGCGTAGAACACCGGCGTGATCCCGCCCAGCTCCAGGGGGTAGGAGCCGAGGAACATCAGGTGGTTCAGCACCCGGTTCAGCTCGGCGAGCAGGGTGCGGGTCCACACCGCCCGCTCGGGGACCTCCATGCCGAGCATCCGCTCCACGGCGAGGACCACGCCCAGCTCGTTGGAGAACGCCGACAGCCAGTCGTGGCGGTTGGCGAGCATGATGATCTGCCGGTAGTCGCGGGCCTCGAAGAGCTTCTCCGCACCCCGGTGCATGTAGCCGATCACCGGTTCGGCGCGCACGATGCGCTCACCGTCCAGCACGAGCCTGAGCCGCAGCACGCCGTGCGTGGACGGATGCTGGGGCCCGATGTTGAGCACCATGTCGGTGCTCTCCGCCGCACCGCCGATGCCGACCGTGGTCTCCGTCGTAGGAGTCATGGCCCCAGTTTCCCCTACGTACGCTGGCGTCATGGAGACGGGGAGCCTGGAAGAGACCGGAGCACCGGCGGACCGGCCGGTGTGGCGCGGGCTGCGGCCCGGTCTGCTGCGCGTGCGCCGGCTGCTGCTGGTGGTGTGGACGGGGGTGCTCGCGCTCGCCGCGGGACTGCCGCTGGGGCTGCTCGTGGGGCCGGCCTGGGCGGCCTGGGCGTTGCTGCCGCCGGTGGCCGCCGCCTGGTGCTGGCGGCTGCTGGGGCGCAACTGGCGCTCCTGGCGGTATGCCGAGCGCGCCGACGACCTGCTGATCAGCCGCGGAGTGCTGTGGCGCGAGGAGACCGTGGTGCCGTACGGGCGGATGCAGCTGGTGGAGGTGACCTCCGGGCCGCTGGAGCGGCGCTTCGGGCTGGCCACCGTGCAGCTGCACACGGCCGCCGCGGCGACCGACGCGACCATCCCCGGCCTGGACCCGGCCGAGGCGGAACGTCTGCGCGACCGGCTCACCGAGCTGGGCGAGGCACGATCGGCGGGCCTGTGACGTCCCCGGACCGCGCCGCCCGCGAGAACGGCGGGGACGGCGAGAACGGAAGGGACAGCGGGGGCGGCAGGGACGGTAGGCACGGCGAGAACGAAAGGAACGGCGGGGACGGTGGCATAGCCGAGCGCCCGCCCGTCACCGAGCGCCGGCTGCACCCGGTCACCCCCTTCCGCCGGGCATGGGCGCCGCTCGCCGTACTGGCCGGCTGGGCCGTGCACGACCCGAACGGCACACAGGAGCAGCTCACGCGGCTGACCGGCACCATGCTCCTGCTGGGCGTCGCGGTGCTGGTGCCCGCGGCCGGTCTCTACGGCTTCCTGTCCTGGTGGTTCACGCACTACGCGGTCACCGACGCCGAACTGCGCATACGCACCGGACTGCTGTTCCGGCGCACCGCGCACATCCGGCTGGAGCGCATCCAGGCCGTGGACGTCTCCCGCCCCCTCCTCGCGCGCCTGGCGGGCGTCGCGAAGCTGCGGATCGACGTCGTCGGCACCGACGACAAGGACGAGCTGGCCTTCCTGGGCGAGCGGGAGGCGCGCGACCTGCGCGCGGAGCTGCTCGCGCGCGCGGCGGGTTTCGCGCCCGAGACGGCGCGCGAAATCGGAGAAGCGCCGGCACACGCGCTGCTGCGGGTGCCCCCGCGCGAGCTGGCGCGCTCCCTGCTGCTGACGGGCTCCACCTGGGGCTCGCTGTGCGCCGCCCTGGTCGTACCGACCGTGCTGTGGCTCACCACGCACAACCTCTGGACCGTCCTCGCCTCCGCGCTGCCCCTGCTCGGCGCGGCCGGCGCGAGCAGCGTGGGCCGGTTCGTCGGCGAGTTCGACTGGACGGTGAGCGAGTCCCCGGACGGACTGCACATCGACCGCGGACTCCTCGACCGTGCGCACGAGACGGTGCCGCCCGGCCGGGTGCAGACGGTACGGCTCGTGGAGCCCCTGTTGTGGCGGTTCCCGGGCTGGGTGCGGGTGGAGCTGGACGTGGCCGGGTCCGCCAACTCGGTGCTGATACCGGTCGCCCCGCGCGCGGTCGCCGAATCGGTCGTCGCGCGCGTGCTGCCCGGTGTGACGGTGCCGCGGGAACTGTCCGCGGTGCCGCGCCGGGCCCGGTGGTGCGTGCCGGTGTGGTGGCGCGGGCACCGGCTCGCGGTCACCGACGCGGTGTTCGCCGCCCGCAGCGGCCTGCTGTGCCGCCGGCTCTCGCTGGTCCCGCACGCCAAGGTGCAGAGCGTACGGCTCACCCAGGGGCCCTGGCGGCGTGCCTGGGGGCTCGCCGACGTCCACGTGGACACGGGGGCCGACAAGACCGTGACAGCCGGTCTGCGGGGCGCGGACGACGCGGCGCGGCTCCTGGCCGAGCAGGCGGAGCGGTCCCGTACGGGCCGCAGGGACGCCCTCCCGGACCGCTGGATGACCACCGGCTGACCACCCCGGCTGACCACCGGCTGACCGCCCGCTCACGCGTCGGGCCCGGCCCCCCTCGCGGGAAGGCCGGGCCCGGCTGCCGTGGGTACGGCCGGCAGCGGCTCAGGAAGCCGCGCTGCGCAACCCCTGTACGTCGATCTGCTCGGTCTCGTCGTGGGCCGTCAGGTCGATGACCTGGCCGATGCCCCGGGACCGCTCGTCGGCGGGCTTGAACCCGGCCTCGGACTCGGCCTTGTGCACGGCGAGGGCCTCGGGGCCGACCACGTCGGCCAGGTCCTCGTTCTGAACCGAGTCCAGCACGGGCTTCGACGCGTCCTTCTCGGTGCCGAAGAAGTCGAAGCCGCCCTCGACCACGGGGCGCCGCGCGGGTGCGGCCGGTACGACGGCCACCGCGGTCGGCACCGTGAAGTGGCCGGCGGGAGGCTGTCCCACGGGACGGGCGAGTTCGGCGGCCGACGGAGCACCGGCGCCCTCCGTCACGCCGTCCGCCGCGTGCTCTCCTTTGGCGGCGGGGCCGGTCCCGGCGACGGCGCCCTCGGAGACCACCTCCTCGCCCGCCTCCGGTGTACCGGCCACGGCCGCATCCGCGGACTCGGCAGGCACAGAGGACTCGGCGAGCTCGGAAGAGTCAGCGGGCTCGGCGGACTCGGCGGACTCGGTGAACTCGACGGGCTCAGCGGGCTCAGCGGGCTCAGCGGGCTCAGCAGAGTAGGCGGGCTTGCGCTGCGCGGTCACGGCTTCGGCGTCCTCGGAGCGGTCCTCCGCGGTCGCGGCCACGGTCCCGGCCCTCTCGAAGCCGGCCTCCTCGGAATCGGCCTCTTCGGTCCCGGCCTCGGCAACCAGGGCGTCCTTGAGCGCGGCCTGGCCCTCAAGCCCCGCCTCGGTCTCCTCCCCGGGCCCGGCTTCGGCATCGGACCCGGACTCTGCCTCTGCCTCTGCCTCTGACACGTCTTCGTCCTCCGACCCGGCCGGGGCCTTCCGGTCGAAGCCGGCCAGAGCCGTCAGGGCCCGCACGTACAGCCGGGCCCCCTCGGCCGAGAACACCGACGGCACCGCCGGCTCGCCCTCGGCGGCGTCCGTGGCCGCCCCGGACTCCCCGGCCCGGGCCTCGGCGCTCTCGGACCCCGCGGTCTCGGACCCCGCGGTCTCGGACGCGGCACTCTCGGACTCGGCGCTCTCGGACGCCGCGGTCACAGGAGCCCCGGCGGCCGGAAGCTCCTTGCCGCGCCCCGGCGGCAGCGCGGGCGACGACGAGGGTGCGGGGCCCGCTTCGGCCGGCGCCGCTTCGAGCTCCAGCAGCCGCCGCCCCTCCAGGGCGCTCGCACGCTCGGTCTCCGCCGTGGCGTACCGGCGCAGCAGGGCCGCGTGCTCGTTGCGCAACTTGGCCAGTTCGGCCCGCTTGGCGCGCAGACGCTGCTCCAGCTTGGCGCGCAGTTCGCGGGATTCCTCCAGATCGGTCTCCAGTTCGGCGACCCGCTCCTCGTACCGCCATTCGTCACCGGCACGCGCGCGCGTGAGCTCGGCGACGTGCTTGCCCGCCTGCGCGTCCCAGCGGCGCATCACGACGGCACCGGCGACCGCTGTCACCGCGGCGGCGGCGGCCAGCGCACGCAACACCGTGGCCTCGGAGAACACCCAGGGACCCAGCGCGCAGACGGCGGAGACGCCGGCGATCGCCGAAGGAGGCAACAGCCGGTGCAGAGGAGGGGAATGGCGGTGGCGTCCACGTGGCATGGCCAGAAACTTACCGCGCGTAGGCGAATCATGGGTCCCCGCCCCGTAAAAACACAGCCACACCGCGTGATTCACGGGACGTCAGGGATATGTCGGCCGGTACGACGGTTCAGCGGTCGGTGAGCCGGCCGCTGATCCACTGGAGCGTCGGCGGGATCTCGCGCCGCCAGGTGTTGAAGTTGTGGCCACCGCTGTCGAGGATGATCGAGGAGATTCGGGTCCGGTTCGTGGCCTGCACCCGCTCTATGAACTTCATCGTGTCTTTGTAGTTGTGCTCGCCGATCCTGCTGCTGGTGACGAGCAGCGAGGTGTCCGGCGCGGGCTCGTGCTGGATGAGCCACGACAGGTCGGCGCGGTTCTGGAGCTTCCGGTCGCCGTGGAAGAGGTCACCGGTGGTGGGGTCGATCGGCGCCTTGTAGTACGGCGACAGGCCCGCGCCGGCCGCGTAGACGCCGGGGTGGTGCATGGCGAGCTTGAGGGCGCAGTAGCCGCCCGTGGAGTCGCCGATGACGCCCCAGCTGCCCGGCCGCTTCCCGGCCCGGTAGTGGCTCAGGACGGCGTCCGGCAGATCCTTGGCAAAAAACGTTTCCGCCTGCGGCCCGCCCGGCACGTCCACGCACTCGGTGTCCCGTGGCGGCGCCACGGTCGGCCGCAGCATCACCAGGATCATCGGCTGCGCCCGCCCGTCCTTGGCCAGCTGCTGCGCCGTGCTCGGGTAGTTCAGCTTGTCCACCAGCGACCGCGCGGTGCCCGGATAGCCCGTCAGCACGACCGCCGCGGGGAACGTCCGCGTGCGGTACTGCGGCTGGAAGTACTCCGGCGGCAGGTACACGTACGCCGGCGTGACGATGTGGGTCGTCCGCCCGATGATGTCCACCTTCTGGATCTGCCCGCCCGCCTCCGGCCGCGCGGCGCGCACGCCGGGCACGTCCGAGGTGGAGACCACCTGGAGCGGGCCGCCGGTGCTGCCGTTGACCGAGTGGTCGACGACGATCCCCTGCTCGGTCTCCTTGCCGAACAGGTCGGCCCAGCTGGCGTAGAAGCCGAAGGCCTGGTTGGCGGCGAGCCCCACGGAGGCGAAGAGCGCCAACTGGGTCGACAGCAGCAGCCCGACCCTTCCGCTGACGGTCCGCCAGCTCTGCCGGGCCAGTCGCGGCCACAGCCATACCGTGCCGATGAACAGCAAGGCAGCGATCACGATCGCCAGCACCAGCACTTTGTTGCTCGTGAGACCCATGGGCTGTTTCCTGCCTGCGCTTTCCGCCCGTACCGGGCCCACGCATCGTCGCGAGGGCTTGCCCGGGGCTTTCCTTGGCCTTTGACCCGACTTTCCGTTGGGGAGTGAACCTCTCTCCCCGAGACACCGTCCTAGAGGGCGCAATGTCGCCGGATGCCCGACCGGGCCCGGGTTCAAGGTCTCTCGCAGAACTACGGGATGCGATGTCTGTCAGGATAGATGGGGAAATGTCGGGCGGGGTTCCGAGCCGATCAAGCCGGGCGCGGCGCGTGCTGCGCGGCCCGCGCCCCGAGGCCGTCCCCGCTCTGGTCGGCAGGGCGGCCGCGCTCGTGGGCGTTCTGGACATCGCCGCGGGTGTGTTCCCGCGCTTCCGTCACAGCCGTATGCACGCCATCGCCGAGGTGCTGCCCGGCTCGTTCGGCCCCTTCGCGGCGGCGCTCTCCCTCAGCTCCGGCGTACTGCTGCTGCTCCTCGCCCACGGGCTCAAGCGGCGCAAGCGCCGGGCGTGGCGCGCGGCGGTCGCGCTGCTTCCGCTGGGCGCGGTCGCGCAGTTCGCCTACCGGCACTCGGTCATCGGCGTGCTCATCGCGGTCGCGCTGCTCGTGCCCCTGCTGCGCCACCGGAGCCAGTTCGCCGCCCTGCCCGATCCGCGCAGCCGCTGGCGCGCACTCGCCAACTTCGTCCTGATGAGCGCGGGTTCCTTGCTCCTCGGCCTGGTCATCGTCAGCGCCCACCCGAACCGCATGCTCGGCGACCCGAGCCTGGCCGACCGGCTGACGCACGTCGTCTACGGCCTGTTCGGCTTCGAGGGCCCCCTCGACTACGACGGCAACACCTCCTGGACGGTCGCCTTCTCTCTCGGCGCCCTCGGCTGGCTGACCGCGGTCACCACCGTCTACTTCGCCTTCCGCCCCGAGCACCCGGCCGCCCGCCTCACCGAGGAGGACGAGGCCCGGCTGCGCACCCTGCTGGAGAAGCACGGCAGGCGCGACTCGCTCGGCCACTTCGCACTGCGCCGCGACAAGGCGGTCGTCTTCTCGCCGAGCGGCAAGGCGGCGGTCACCTACCGGGTCGTGTCCGGCGTGATGCTCGCCAGCGGTGACCCCATCGGGGACGTCGAGGCCTGGCCGGGTGCCATCGAACGCTTCATGGACGAGGCCAAGGCCCACTCCTGGACGCCCGCGGTCATGGGCTGCTCGGAGACGGGCGGCGAGGTGTGGACCCGCGAGACCGGTCTGGACGCCCTGGAACTGGGCGACGAGGCGGTGGTCGACGTCGCGGATTTCTCGCTCGCCGGACGCGCGATGCGCAACGTGCGCCAGATGGTCAAGCGCATCGAGCGGGCCGGCTACGAAACCCGGGTGCGGCGCATCCGTGACCTCGGCGAGGCCGAGCTGGAGCGGATCCGCCTCGCGGCGGAGGACTGGCGGGGCACCGACACCGAGCGCGGTTTCTCCATGGCGCTCGGCCGCATCGGCGACCCGTCCGACGGCGACTGCCTGATCGCCACCGCCCACAAGGCCGACGACGAGCCGGGCGAGTACGGCGACCTGAAGGCAATCCTCCACTTCGTGCCGTGGGGCACGGACGGCGTGTCCCTGGACCTGATGCGCCGGGACCGCGGCGCCGACCCCGGCATGAACGAACTGCTGATCGTCGCCGCCCTGCAGGCCGCCCCGAAGTTCGGGATCGCCCGGGTCTCGCTGAACTTCGCGATGTTCCGCTCCGCCCTCGCGCGCGGGGAGAAGATCGGCGCCGGTCCGGTGCTGCGCGCCTGGCGCGGGCTGCTGGTGTTCCTCTCGCGCTGGTTCCAGATCGAGTCGCTGTACAAGTTCAACGCCAAGTTCCAACCCCGCTGGGAGCCGCGGTTCGTGGTCTACCGGGCCTCCGCCGACCTGCCCCGCATCGGCTTCGCCGCCATGCAGGCGGAAGGCTTCGTCAACCTCGCCCTGCCGCTCCCGCGCTTCCTGCGCCGGCGCCGCTCGGTCGCCGCGAGCCCGTGCGCGCACGCGGTGGCCGAGCGGGACGTCCGAGCCGCCTGAGCCCGGACGCCGTGGCGCGGCCCCGGAACCGGCCCGGGTGGGAGCCCCACCCCCTCCAGCACAGGGGCTCCCACCCGGGCCGTCGCGCGTTCACGCCTCCGCCCTGGGCCTACGCTGAACGTATGAACAACCTCAGCGGGCGCGGCCGAGTGGCCGGCCTTCCGGCATGGGACCGGTGCGCGGTCATGGGGGTCGTGAACGTGACCCCCGACTCCTTCTCCGACGGCGGCCGCTGGTTCGACACGACCGTCGCCGTCAAGCACGGCCTGGCCCTGGTCGCCGAGGGCGCCGACCTGGTCGACGTCGGCGGCGAGTCCACCCGGCCCGGCGCCACGCGCGTGGACGAGGCCGAGGAACTGCGGCGGGTCATCCCCGTGGTCCGCGGCCTGGCCTCCGAAGGTGTCGTCGTCTCCGTCGACACGATGCGCGCGTCCGTCGCCGAACAGTCCCTCGCGGCCGGCGCCGCCCTCGTCAACGACGTCAGCGGCGGCCTCGCCGACCCCGCCATGATCCCGGTCGTCGCCGCCGCGGGCGCCCCCTTCGTCGTCATGCACTGGCGCGGCTTCCTCCAGGGCGGCGCCGTCAAGGGCACCTACGAGGACGTCGTCACCGAAGTCGTGGACGAACTGCACGCACGCGTGGAAGCCGTTCTGGCCGGCGGCGTCACCCCCGACCGCATCGTCGTCGACCCCGGCCTCGGCTTCTCCAAGGAGGCCGAGCACGACCTCACCCTCCTCGCCCACCTCGACCGCCTGCGCGCCCTCGGCCACCCCCTGCTGGTCGCCGCCTCCCGCAAGCGGTTCCTCGGCCGGGTCCTCGCCGGTCCGGAGGGAGCGCCCCCGCCGGCCCGGGAGCGCGACGCGGCCACGGCCGCCGTCTCCGCACTCGCGGCGCACGCCGGCGCCTGGGCGGTGCGCGTGCACGAGGTACGCGCCACAGCGGACGCGGTGCGGGTCGCGAGGGCCGTGGAAGGGGCGCGTACGGCAGACCCGGCGCCCGGCGCGGACGGCGGACACGGGGCACCCGGCACGAGCCGGGCTCCGGGCACGGACAGCGCACGCCGAGCGGAAGGAGACCGGTGAGCGCCCCTCACACCGACGTCGAGCAGGTGGAAGCCGCCAACACCGCCTTCTACGAGGCACTCGAACGCGGCGACTTCGAGGAGGTCTCCTCCCTCTGGCTCACCCCCGCCGACCTGGGCGTGGACGAGGAGTACCACGACCCCGCGGACAGCGGGGTGATCTCCTGCGTGCATCCCGGCTGGCCGGTGCTCACCGGCCGCGGCGAGGTCCTCAGGTCGTACGCGCTGATCATGGCCAACACCGACTACATCCAGTTCTTCCTCACCGACGTGCACGTCTCCGTGACCGGCGACACCGCGCTCGTGACGTGCACGGAGAACATCCTCAGCGGCGGCCCCGCCCCGGAGGAGGGCGCCGAACTGGGGCCGCTGGTCGGCCAGCTCGTCGTCGCCACGAACGTGTTCCGGCGCACGCCCTCCGGCTGGAAGCTCTGGTCGCACCACGCCTCCCCCGTGCTGGCCGAGAGCGAGGACGGCGACGACGCGGACACCGGCGTGAACGGCGTCAACCCGGACGACGACCCCCTCACCTGACAGAAGTGGTTGGAATCACCTACCTCCGGGTAGTAGCGGCTACCAGTCCATGACAGGGCCGGGTTCCCCGGGGGAAACAACCGGTGAACCCTCCAGGCACCGGCGCGGGTCCGCGCCCCCGCAGCCCGGCTTTGTCGGTGCCCGCAGGTAGATTCGTCAGAGACCGGTGTGCCGCCCGCACGCGGTACGTGCCGGTCGTTCCCGACGATTGCAGGAGTGATTCGCGTGGATCGTGTCGCGCTGCGCGGCCTCAAGGCCCGCGGGCACCACGGTGTCTTCCCCAAGGAGCGCGAGGAGGGGCAGACCTTCATCGTGGACCTCGTCCTCGGCCTGGACACCCGACCGGCCGCGGCCGACGACGACCTGGCGAAGACCGTGCACTACGGCATCGTGGCCGAGGAGGTCGTCGCCGTGGTCGAGGGCGAGCCCGTCGACCTCATCGAGACCCTCGCCCAGCGGATCGCCGACACCTGCCTGAAGCACGAGGGGGTGCAGGAGGTCGAGGTCTGCGTCCACAAACCGGACGCGCCGATCACCGTCCCCTTCGACGACGTGACCGTCACCATCACCCGGAGCCGAGTATGACCCGACCTTTCCGCCAGGGTCACAGCGACCCGACCGTCCAGCCGGTGCCCGCCTCGGTCGTCGAGCAGGTGGACGCCGCCGACACGACGCTGAGCAACCCCAAATGGGCCGTGATCTCCATCGGCTCCAACCTCGGCAACCGCCTGGAGACCCTCCAGGGCGCCGTCGACGCCCTGGAGGACACTCCCGGCGTCCGCGTGAAGGCCGTCTCCCCGGTGTACGAGACCGAGCCGTGGGGCGTGACGCCCGGCAGCCAGCCCTCGTACTTCAACGCGGTCGTGGTCCTCAAGACGACCCTGCCCCCGGCCTCCCTGCTGGAGCGGGCGCACGCCGTCGAGGAGGCCTTCCACCGCGTCCGGGACGAGCGCTGGGGACCGCGCACGCTGGACGTCGACATCGTCGCCTACGCCGGCGTCACTTCGGACGACCCGCAGCTCACCCTGCCCCATCCTCGGGCCCACGAGCGGGCCTTCGTGCTCGCGCCCTGGCACGACGTGGACCCGCAGGCACAGCTTCCCGGCCGTGGCACGGTGTCCGAGCTGCTGTCGGTCATCACCCGTGAAGGTGTGGCACACCGCGCGGACCTGGAACTCCGGCTGCCCGAGTAGTCGTTAAGGTCGAGACGGTTCAAGACCAAGACGGCCACCGTCCGGGACGGTCCGGGGGAACTGAAGGGACACCGTGAGAGAGCTGCGCATCAGGGTGCTGGCAGGCGTGTTCGTCGTGGCCGGCGTCCTGTCCTGGGCGGGCGCCCGCCTCTGGAACTCGGCCGGGACCCTTCCCAGCGTCCCCCTGGCCGCCCCCATCGTCCTCGCGCTGATCGCGGTGGTCCTGCTGTCGACGGCGCTCTCGCTGCGCGCCCGCCTCAAGGCCCAGCGCGAGCGCCGGCCCGGCGCCAAGGGCGTCGACCCGCTGATGGCCGCCCGTGCGGTCGTCTTCGGCCAGGCCAGCGCCCTGGTCGCGGCCCTCGTCGCCGGCATGTACGGCGGCACGGGCGTCTTCCTGCTGGAGCTGCTGGACTTCCCGGCCCGCCGGGACCAGGCGATCTACGCCGGATTCTCGGTCCTGGCCGGCCTCGGCGTGATAGCGGCGGCCCTGTTCCTGGAGCGGGTCTGCAAGCTCCCGGAGGACGACGACCAGAACCACACGGGAGCGGAGCCGGTGGCCTGACCTCCGGCCCCGCTCACCGGCGTGGTCAGCGCGCCATGATGAGGCTCATCGCCTCGTTGCGCGTCGCCGCGTCCCGCAGCTGACCCCGCACGGCGGACGTTATGGTCTTCGCGCCCGGCTTGCGGATGCCGCGCATGGACATGCACATGTGCTCGCACTCTATGACCACGATGACGCCCCGCGGCTCCAGGATCTCCATCAGGGAGTCCGCGATCTGCGTGGTGAGGCGTTCCTGCACCTGCGGCCGTCGGGCGTAGACGTCCACGAGACGGGCCAGCTTGGACAGGCCGGTGATCTTGCCGGTCTCGGACGGGATGTAGCCGACGTGGGCGACGCCCCGGAACGGCACCAGATGATGTTCACAGGTCGAGTACACCTCGATGTCCTTCACGAGGACCATCTCGTCGTGCCCCAGGTCGAACGTCGTCGTCAGGACGTCCTCGGGCCGCTGCCACAGGCCCGCGAAGATCTCCTTGTAGGCCCGCGCGACCCGCGCCGGCGTCTCCCGCAAGCCCTCGCGGTCCGGGTCCTCGCCGACCGCGATCAGCAGTTCGCGTACGGCGTTCTCGGCGCGCTTCTCGTCGAACTCGCCGATGGAGCCCTCGCCGTCCAGCGTCACCGGGTCGGTCATCTGGTCCCTCGTTCCTGTGCCTTTCACGCGCGCACACGCGTGCCGTCTGCGGACATACGAAATGCCGCGCCCCCCAGGCTAGAACCTGGGGGGCGCGGCAGTCATTCCGGCCCTGTGGCCGGAAAGCGGTCAGCTCTCGGGGCGGTCCTCCGGGGTCTGCTCCGTCACCGGGGCGGACTCCGAGGCCGTCGACTTGGCCGTGCTGATGGCCGCCGTCGCGCCGTTCGCCCCGTTGGTCAGTGCCAGCTCCTTCGGGGAGAGCACCGGCGGCCGGGTGGACGGGGTGCGACGCGAGGAACCGGTCCAGGCGGGCCGCGGCGGGCGCTTGACGATGGGGGCGAAGATCTCGGCGATCTCCTCCTTGCCCAGGGTCTCCTTCTCCAGCAGCTGGAGAACGAGGTTGTCGAGCACGTCGCGGTTCTCGACCAGCATCTCCCAGGCCTCGTTGTGCGCGGTCTCGATGAGCTTCTTGACCTCTTCGTCGACCAGCGCGGCGACCTCTTCCGAGTAGTCGCGCTGGTGAGCCATCTCACGGCCGAGGAAGGGCTCGCTGTTGTCGCCACCGAACTTGATCGCGCCGAGGCGCTCGGTCATGCCGTACTGCGTGACCATCGCGCGGGCCAGGTTGGTGGCCTTCTCGATGTCGTTCGCGGCGCCGGTGGTCGGGTCGTGGAAGACCAGTTCCTCGGCCGCCCGGCCGCCCAGCATGTAGGCGAGCTGGTCGAGCATCTCGTTGCGCGTGGTCGAGTACTTGTCCTCGTCCGGCAGGACCATCGTGTAGCCGAGAGCACGGCCGCGGGACAAGATCGTGATCTTGTGGACCGGGTCGGCGTTCGGCGAGGCCGCCGCGACCAGGGCGTGACCGCCCTCGTGGTACGCGGTGATCTTCTTTTCCTTGTCCGACATGATCCGGGTCCGCTTCTGCGGGCCCGCGACCACGCGGTCGATCGCCTCGTCCAGCGCCCTGTTGTCGATCAGCTTCTGGTCGCCACGGGCGGTGAGCAGCGCGGCCTCGTTCAGCACGTTGGCGAGGTCGGCGCCGGTCATGCCCGGGGTGCGGCGGGCGACGGCGGACAGGTCGACGTCGGGCGCGACCGGCTTGCCCTTCTGGTGGACCTTGAGGATCTCCAGGCGGCCCTGCAGGTCCGGCGGGTCGACCGCGATCTGCCGGTCGAAGCGGCCGGGGCGCAGCAGCGCCGGGTCGAGGATGTCCGGACGGTTCGTGGCGGCGATCAGGATGACGCCGCCCTTGACGTCGAAGCCGTCCATCTCGACGAGCAGCTGGTTCAGGGTCTGCTCGCGCTCGTCGTGACCACCGCCGAGGCCGGCGCCGCGGTGGCGGCCGACCGCGTCGATCTCGTCCACGAAGACGATCGCCGGGGCGTTCGCCTTGGCCTGCTCGAACAGGTCACGGACACGGGAGGCACCGACACCGACGAACATCTCGACGAAGTCGGAACCGGAGATCGAGTAGAACGGGACACCGGCTTCGCCTGCGACCGCGCGAGCGAGCAGGGTCTTGCCGGTACCCGGGCGGCCGTAGAGCAGCACGCCCTTGGGGATCTTGGCGCCGACGGCCTGGAACTTGGCCGGCTCCTGCAGGAACTCCTTGATCTCCTGGAGTTCCTCGACGGCCTCGTCGCAGCCGGCGACGTCGGTGAAAGTGGTCTTCGGGGTGTCCTTGGTGATGAGCTTCGCCTTGGACTTGCCGAAGTTCATGACCCGGGAGCCGCCACCCTGCATCTGATTCATCAGGAACAGGAAGACGACCACGATCAGGACGAAGGGCAGCAGGGAGAGCAGGACGCCGACGAACGGGTTCTGCTTGGACGGCGAGACCGTGTAGCCGTCCGTGATCTGCTTTTCCTGGAACTTGGCCTGCAGCGTGCCGGCGAGCTGCACACCCTGGTCGCCGATGTAGCTCGCCTGGATCTTGGAGCTGCCCTCGACCTTGTAGCCGTCCTTGAGTGTGACCTTGATGCTCTGTTCGTCACCGGTGGTGAGCTTGGCCGACTCGACCTTGTTGTCGTTGATCGCCGCCACGACCTGGCCGGTGTCCACCGTCTTGTAGCCGCCGGACGAGCCGACGACCTGCATCAACACGACCACGGCAAGGACGGCCAGCACGATCCACATGACCGGCCCACGGAAGTATCGCTTCACGTCCATCCATACGGAGCGGTGTCGCCCCGTCCCTCCTGCCATAGTGAGTTTGATAAGACAGTTCTTCTGACGGTACCCCAGCATTGTGGCGCGAAGCCGCACGGAGCTGTTTCGACGGCTGGGAAACCCGTCTCTGCATGCTTCAACGGCGCGGACCCCGCTGGGGTTCCCGATCGTCCGGCCGGACTTGGGCCGACTGGCTCAGCCGCCGTAGACGTGAGGCGCGAGCGTACCGACGAACGGCAGGTTGCGGTACTTCTCCGCGTAGTCGAGGCCGTAGCCGACGACGAACTCGTTCGGGATGTCGAAACCGACCCACTCCACGTCGATGGCGACCTTGGCGGCGTCCGGCTTGCGCAGCAGCGTGCACACCTTGAGGGTGGCGGGCTCGCGGGAGCCGAGGTTGTTGATCAGCCAGGACAGGGTCAGACCGGAGTCGATGATGTCCTCGACGATCAGGACGTGCCTGCCCTTGATGTCGGTGTCCAGGTCCTTGAGGATCCGCACGACACCGGAGGACTGGGTGCCCGCGCCGTAGGAGGACACGGCCATCCAGTCCATGGTGACGGGGGTGGACAGCGCTCGGGCCAGGTCCGCCATGACCATGACCGCGCCCTTGAGGACACCGACGATCAGCAGGTCCTTGCCCGCGTACTCCGCGTCGATCTTCGCGGCCAGCTCGGCCAGCTTCGCGTCGATCTCTTCCTTGGTGATGAGCACCTGCTGGAGGTCGGCACCCATGTCTTTCGCGTCCACCCGCATCACTTTCGGTCGTCCCGCACTTACGGCCGCGTGTGCGGCCACCGGCTTCGGCCGCATCCACGGCCCACGGCTGCCCGGCCCGCCGGAGGATCCCTCCGGGAGAGGTCGGAAATCAGCCTTGCCGAATCACCAGTCTGCCACCCTGCCGCTGGGCGACGACTTTGCCCGGGAGATTGATGACTCCCTGGCCGCGCCAGCCCGTGATCAGGCGGTCGACTTCCTCGATGTGACGGGCGAACAGCGCGCCGGCCGGAGCGCCGGCCTCGATGGCCGCGCGGCGCAGGATGCGGCGGCGTACGGCGGGCGGGAGGGCGTACAGCTTGGCGCACTCCAGCAGCCCGGTGGCGTCCTTGACGGAGGCCTCGGCCTGCCTGGCCCAGGCGTCCAGGGCGTCGGCGTCGTCGCGGGAGAGCTGGGCGGTGCGCGCGAGCGCCTCGACGACGCCCTTGCCGAGGGCTTTCTCCAGGGCGGGCAGGCCCTCGTGCCGGAGCCGGGAGCGCGTGTAGGCCGGGTCGGCGTTGTGCGGGTCGTCCCAGACGGGCAGGGACTGGACCATGCAGGCCTTGCGGGCGGTCTGCCGGTCGAGGTGGAGGAAGGGCCGCCGGTAGCGGCCGCCGGCCCCCGAGACCGCGGCCATGCCGGACAGGGAGCGGATCCCGGAGCCGCGGGCGAGGCCCAGCAGGACGGTTTCGGCCTGGTCGTCGCGGGTGTGGCCGAGCAGGACCGCGGTGGCGCCGTGGCGTTCGGCGAGGGCGTCCAGGGCGGCATAGCGGGCGTCGCGGGCGGCGGCTTCGGGGCCTCCCTCGCGGCCGACGGTCACGGCGACGGACTCGACCGGGTCGAGGCCCAGTTGGCGCAGGCGCAGGACGACCTCGTCGGCGCGGAGGTCGGAGCCGCTCTGGAGGCCGTGGTCGACGGTGACCCCGCCGGCGCGGATGCCGAGCCTGGGGGCCTCGAAGGCGAGGGCGGAGGCGAGCGCCATGGAGTCGGCGCCGCCGGAACACGCGACGAGGACGAGCGGGGAGGGAGGCCGCTCGGCCGTCGGATGGCCGTTCAGGATGTCGTGGAGTACGCGGCGGACCGCCAGGCGTATCGCCGCGACCGCAGGATGGGGACCCATGTCCGGTTCCCTTCATGAAGTTTTCGGGGGGTGAGCCCGAGCCGGTCACTCAGAGTGTGTAGATGGTGACAGAAGCAGGCCGTTCCCCGAGCATTGCACGCCTACGCATGGCTCACGGTCCCTCGGACGGGTGATTGAAGGGGCGTTCGCCTGCCGTCGGCCGGATTCGCTTCACGCCTTCCCCGCGTCGTTCACGACTCGGCCTTGCGGTGCACCCGTGCGACCCAGTCCGCCGGTTTGGCGATCTCCGCCTTGGTGGGCAGGGTGTTGGGTGAGGTCCACACGCGGTTGAAGCCGTCGACGCCGACCTGGTCGACGACGGCCCGCACGAACCGCTCGCCGTCCCGGTACTGCCTCAGTTTTGCATCCAGACCCAGCAGCTTGCGCAGGGCGAGGTCCAGACGGGAGGCGCCCTTCGCGCGGCGCTGCTGGAACTTCTCACGGATCTCGGCGACCGTCGGCACGACGCTCGGCCCGACGCCGTCCATGACGTAGTCGGCGTGGCCCTCCAGCAAGGACATGACGGCGGTGAGCCGCCCCAGGATCTCCCGCTGGGCGGGGGTCTGCACCAGCTCCACGAAGGAGCGTCCGCCGTCCTCCTCCTCACCCTCGGGACGGCCGCCGACCAGCGACTGGGCGGCTTCCCGCATGCGCTCCAGGAAGGTCATCGGGTCGACGTCGGTCTCCGCCAAGAACGACTGGATTTCGCCCTCCAGGTGGTCACGCAGCCAGGGGACGGCGGTGAACTGGGTGCGGTGGGTCTCCTCGTGCAGGCACACCCACAGGCGGAAGTCGTGCGGTTCGACGTCGAGTTCGCGCTCCACGTGGACGATGTTGGGCGCGACGAGCAGCAGCCGGCCGGCGCCGTTCTCGCCGGCCGGGAGGTCGCGGGCGGCGGGGGCGAAGGTCTCGTACTGGCCGAGGACACGGGAGGACAGGAACGACAGGAGCATGCCGAGTTCCACACCGGTGACCTTGCCGCCGACGGCGCCGAGGACCGCGCTGCCCGGGTTGTCGCCGCGCCGTGCCTGCATCTTCTCCAGGAGCGGCTTGAGGATCTCCCGGAAGCCGGCGACGTTGGCCCGGACCCAGCCGGGGCGGTCGACGACGAGGACCGGGGTGTCGTGGATCTCCTCGGTGGCCATACGCGTGAAGCCCCGGACGTGCTCCTCCGCGGCCTTCGCGTGCCGGCGCAGCTCCGCGACGACGGCGCGGGCCTCGTCGCGGCTGACGTCGGGGCCGGGTCGTACGAGCCGGGTCGCGGTCGCCACCGCGAGGTTCCAGTCGACCATCCCGGGAGATGCGGTGCCACCGAAGCTCGTCATGTCGTCAACCGTACGTGAGCGGCCCCGCTCGGGGCAGGCCGTGCGGGGCCGGTGGCGGCGCGGGGACGGGCGCCTGTCACCCGGCGGCGTCCTGGCGGCAGCCGCATCCCGCCAGTGCCGTCGCCGTCCTGTCCAGGGCCGACTGGGCCCCCAGGGCGTCCGTCGTGTCGGAGGCCAGGAAGGCGAAGGCCAGGAGGTGGCCGTCCTGGTCCACGACCGTGCCGGCCAGGGTGTTCACGCCGGTCAGGGTGCCCGTCTTGGCGCGTACGACGCCGGAGGCCCCGTCGGTGTAGCGGCTGCTGAGCGTGCCGGTGAAGCCGGCCACGGGGAGGCCGGTGAGGACGGGGCGGAGGCCGGGGCGGTCCGGGTCGGCCGCCTTGGCCAGGAGGGCGGTGAGCAGGTCGGCGGTCAGCCGGTCGGCGCGGTCGAGGCCGCTGCCGTCGTGGAAGGAGGCGCCGGACATCGGCAGGCCGAGCCCCCGCAGCTGGGTGGCGACGGCGCCGGCGCCGCCGGCGAAGCTCGCGGGCCGGCCGCTCGCCAGGGCCGTGTGCCGGGCCAGGGCCTCCGCGATGTCGTTGTCGCTGTTCGTCAGCATCCGCTCGACCAGGGCGGACAGCGGGGGCGAGGAGACGGTGGCGAGGGTCTCCGCGCGCGTGCTGGCCTTGGAGGGGCCGGGGGGCGTGGTCGTGACGCCGGCGTCCTTCAGGAAGCCCGCGAACTTGGCCGCCGCGTCCGCCGCGGGGTCGCTCACCCGGGTCGCCGGGCCGGCGGCGGAGCCGTCGGTGCGGCCCTCGTCGACGGTGAGGGCGCTGACCGGGGCGAGGTTGTCGTTGACGCCGATGGGGTGCAGGGCGGGACCGGCGTAGAGGGTGGCGTCGTAGGACAGGGTGATCTTGTGGATGTTCCGCTTGCCCAGGGCCGTGGCGGTGTCGGCCGCCAGGGCGCGCAGGCCGGCCCAGCCGCCGGTCCTGGTGTGCGCGGTCAGGGTGGGGTCGCCGCCGCCGACGAGGACGAGTTCCCGGGTGTCGGGTTCCAGGGCGGTGCGGGTGGTGAGGCGGTGGTCGGGGCCGAGGGCGGACAGGGCGGCGACGGCGGTGGCGATCTTGGTGGTGGAGGCGGGGGTGAGGGCCTTGCCCGCGTCGTCGTCGTACAGGTGCTCGCCGGTCGCGACGTCGACGACGGCCGCCGCGTGGCTGCCGCCCAGCTCCGGGGCGTCGAGGAGGGGCCCCAGGACGTCCGAGAGGGCTTTTCCGTCCGGGGCGGTCTTCTTGGTGCCCACGGCGCCGGTGGTGCCGCCCAGGCCCGTCAGGACGGGCTCGGCGCTCGGCGCGGCCGGGGACGCGGTCACGGCCGTGCCGGAGCGGCCGTGATCTGCGCCACCTGACCGCTCCAGGGCGGCGGCCCGGTCCCGCTCGGCCGTACGCTGACCGGTGGCGTCCCAGGGACCGGCCAAGGTCACCGCTCCGGCGGCCAGCACCAGACCGGCCGTGGCGGCGCCCGCGGTGTACTGCCAGGTCCTGACGGTCCGCGGACGGGGGAGACGGGGGAGGTGCGCCGGTCCGACTCGCACGGCCTTCGCCAGCCGCGCGATCCGCGGCCCGGCTGCCGTCACCGCGCTCGCCAGACGCGGTCGTACGGCGTTCGCGATCCGCTGCACCTGCGGTCCCGCGGCTCGCCAAGGCCTCAGCTCTGGCACGACCACCAGCCCCTTTCGCGATCACACACCTGCGTGAGGGACACTTAACCACCAGAACTATGTGTTGATCATGGAGGAGCCACCGGTGGAGTTCGACGTCACGATCGAGATCCCGAAGGGTTCGCGGAACAAGTACGAGGTGGACCACGAGACCGGTCGGATCCGCCTGGACCGTCGCCTCTTCACCTCGACCGCCTACCCGACCGACTACGGCTTCGTCGAGAACACCCTCGGCGAGGACGGTGACCCGCTGGACGCGCTCGTCATCCTGGACGAGCCGACCTTCCCGGGCTGCCTCATCAAGTGCCGTGCGATCGGCATGTTCCGGATGACGGACGAGGCGGGCGGCGACGACAAGCTGCTGTGCGTCCCGGCCACGGACCCGCGTGTGGAGCACCTGCGCGACATCCACCACGTGTCGGAGTTCGACCGCCTGGAGATCCAGCACTTCTTCGAGGTGTACAAGGACCTGGAGCCCGGCAAGTCGGTCGAGGGTGCCAACTGGGTGGGCCGGACGGACGCCGAGGTGGAGATCGAGCGTTCGTACAAGCGCTTCAAGGAGCAGGGCGGCCACTGAGCCTTCCGCTCCCGGCGACGGGCCGCACGCGCACGCGTGCGGCCCGTTCGCATGTGCGCACACATGCGGCCCGGCTGGGTACGTGTGCGCATACTGATGCTGACGGAAGGTGTCATTCCAGGGAGCGGTGCGAGGTGACGGAGGCGGAGGACCGCAAGCCCCGGTCGGACGAGGCGCGGTACGACCCGGAGATCACGTCCGAGTTCGCCATTCCGGAGGGTCTGGACGTCCCCCGGGCCGGGGGCGAGGCGGAGACCACCTCGGAGTTCGCGGTGCCGGCGGGGCTGGAGACGCCCCAGCCGCCGAGCGCGGAGCCGGAGGGGTCGGCGTTCACCGCGCCGAAGACCTACAGCGCGCAGGACGGTCTGGTGGCGTTCACGCCCGCGACCGGGGTGCCGCTGGTCAGCCTGGTCAAGGACGCGCCCTGGCAGGACCGGATGCGCACCATGCTGCGCATGCCGGTGGCCGAGCGGCCGGCGCCGGAGCCGGTGCAGCGCGAGGAGGAGGGCGGCCCGGCCGTCCCGCGCGTGCTCGACCTGACCCTGCGTATCGGCGAGCTGCTGCTGGCCGGCGGTGAGGGCGCGGAGGACGTGGAGGCCGCGATGTTCGCGGTGTGCCGGTCCTACGGCCTGGACCGGTGCGAGCCGAACGTCACCTTCACGCTGCTGTCGATCTCGCACCAGCCGTCCCTGGTGGAGGACCCGGTGACGTCGTCCCGCACGGTCCGGCGGCGGGGCACCGACTACACGCGCCTGGCGGCCGTCTTCCGGCTCGTGGACGACCTCACGGACCCGGAGACCCATGTCTCCCTGGAGGAGGCCTACCGGCGGCTGGCGGAGATCCGCCGCAACCGGCACCCGTACCCCGGCTGGGCGCTGACCCTGGCGAGCGGGCTGCTCGCGGGTGCGGCCTCGGTGCTGGTCGGCGGTGACGTGATCGTGTTCGTGGCGGCGGCGCTGGGCGCGATGCTCGGCGACCGGCTGGCCTGGCTGTGCGCGGGGCGCGGGCTGCCGGAGTTCTACCAGTTCACGGTGGCCGCGATGCCGCCCGCGGCGATCGGAGTGGCGCTGACGCTGGCGCACGTGGACGTGAAGGGAGCCGCCGTCGTCACCGGTGGGCTGTTCGCGCTGCTGCCCGGACGGGCGCTGGTGGCGGGCGTGCAGGACGGGCTGACCGGCTTCTACATCACCGCCTCCGCCCGTCTGCTGGAGGTCATGTACTTCTTCGTCGGCATCGTCGTCGGGGTGCTGGTCGTCCTGTACTTCGGGGTGAAGGTGGGCGGCAAGCTGAACCCGGACGCGACGCTGGGCATCTCGGATCGGCCGCTGATCCAGATCGCGGCCTCGATGCTGTTGTCGCTGACCTTCGCGGTGCTGCTCCAGCAGGAACGATCCACCGTGCTCTGGGTGACCCTCAACGGGGGTGTCGCCTGGTCGGTGTACGGCGCGATGCGTTACGTGGGCGACATCTCGCCGGTGGCCTCCACGGCCGTGGCGGCGGGCCTCGTGGGGCTGTTCGGGCAGCTGCTGTCCCGGTACCGGTTCGCCTCCGCGCTGCCGTACACGACGGCGGCGATCGGGCCGCTGCTGCCCGGTTCGGCGACGTACTTCGGGCTGCTGTCCATAGCCCAGAACGACATGGACAAGGGCCTGGTGTCGCTGGCCAAGGCCGCGTCGCTGGCCATGGCCATCGCCATCGGGGTCAACCTGGGATCGGAGATCTCACGGCTGTTCCTGCGCGTGGGCTCCGCCAAGAAGCGCCGGGCCGCCAAGCGGACGAGGGGCTTCTAGCCCCCGGCGCGTCCTGCGCGCGGGCCGGCCGGCCCCCGCCTCACGGGGCGCGGTGGTCGCCCTGGTCGTAGTCGTACGGGTACTGCTGCTGGTCGTTGTACGGCTGCCGCTGCGGCGCGTACGGCTGCTGCTGTTGCCGCGGGGCGTAGGGCTGCTGTTGCTGCGGGGCGTACTGCTTTTGCTCCTGCTGCGGGGCGTACTGCTGCTGGTAGGGCTGCTGCTGGTACTGCTGGTCGCCGTACGAGTGGTCGCCGTACTGCTGCTCCCCGTAGTGCTGCTCGCCGTACTGCTGCTGCTCGCCGTACTGCTGCTGGTTCCAGTCCTGCTGGGGCTGCTGCTGGTGCTCCGGCTGCTGCTGGTGCTCCGGCTCTATGCGGCGCAGCCGGGTCGTCGCGTCGTCCATGACCGGCGGCTGCCGGTACGGGGTCTGCGGCTGGTACGGGGCCTGCTGCGGGGTGTGCTGCCGGGGGGCCGCCGGCAGGGGCTCCCCGGTGCGCTCGGCCTTCTTGTTCTTGCCGCGGGCCCGCAGGAACTCGATCGCGATCGGGATCACCGAGACGAGGACGATCAGGATGAGGATCGCCTCGATGTTGTTCTTGACCAGGCCGACGTTGCCGAGCCAGGAGCCGAGCAGGGTGACACCGGCCCCCCACAGGACGCCGCCGATGACGTTGAAGACCAGGAACGAGCGGTACTTCATGCCGCTGACGCCCGCGATGATCGGCGTGAACGTGCGCACGATGGGCACGAAGCGGGCCAGGACCAGGGACTTCGGGCCGTACTTCTCGAAGAACTCGTGCGCCTTGGTGACGTTCTCCTGCTTGAACAGGCGGGAGTCCGGGCGGTTGAACAGGGACGGACCGACCTTCTTGCCGAACATGTAGCCCGCCTGGTCGCCGAGGATCGCGGCGACGCAGATCAGGGCGATCGCGCCCCACAGCGGGAAGTCCAGGTCCCCGGACGTGATCAGCAGGCCGCAGGTGAACAGCAGCGAGTCGCCCGGCAGGAAGAAGCCGATGAGCAGGCCGGACTCCGCGAAGACGATGAGCAGCAGGCCCCAGATGCTGTACGTGTCGAGCAGATAGTTGGGATCCAGCCAGCTCGGGCCGAGGGCGAGTGTCATCACGGGTCCGGGCTCCTGAGGGGTGAAGGCGGCTGTACGTCGATGGGCTGCCGCACAAAGCTATCAACGTGATGTGACCGCCCCAGGTTCCACCGTCGGCTCCAGGACGCCCTGGGGGACTGCTGGGAGCAAGCTGTGACTCAGGGGCCCGGACACCGCGACCGGGCCGGGGGACGCCGGTGGTCCCGGTCCGGGCGAGGGCCCGGACCGGGACGTCAGGACGGGGAGTGCCGGGCGGTGTTCGCCACGATCGCGTCCCGCATGTACACGGCGAGGCCGGGCCGGATCACCTCGTACATCGCGGTGAAGCGCTCGTCGGCGACGTACATCTCGCCGAGGCAGGCGTGCAGCGCGTGCGCGCAGTCGTAGTACGCGCGCGTGATGAACAGCCGGTGCTCCTCGGCGACGTCCATGGCCGCCTCCGAGGAGGCGGGAACGCCCTCGGCGAGCAGACCGGCCATCCGGCCGTGGATCGCGCCCATCTCCTCGTTGATCCGCTTCCAGTCCTCCTTGGTGTACGAGGCGGTCCGGCGCTGCGACTCCCGGTAGGCCTCGGTGTCGCCCCAGCGCTCCTGCACCTCCTCCGCGTACTGGTCCGGATCCTGGTCCCCGAAGACCTCGAACTTCTCCTCCGGCGTCAGATTGATCCCCAACTTCTGTGCCTCCATGGCGTGCTCCACGGCCGCGGCCATCTTCTGCAGCTTCTCGATCCGGTCGGTCAGCAGGGCGTGCTGACGGCGCAGGTGGGTGCGCGGGTCCGCGTCCGGATCGTCGAGCAGGACCGCGATCTCGTCGAGCGGAAAGCCCAGCTCCCGGTAGAACAGGATCTGCTGGAGCCGGTCGAGGTCGGCGTCGCCGTAGCGGCGGTGGCCGGCGTACGTCCGCTCGCCGGGGGCCAGCAGGCCGATCTCGTCGTAGTGGTGCAAGGTGCGCACCGTGACTCCGGCGAACCCCGCGACCTGTCCCACGGAGTAGCTCACTTTCCGCTCCTTGTCGTCGGTACGCGTCCACGCTGAGGCCTCACGCGGCGTGAGGTGCAAGCCGGGTCCGCCGGGATGTTGTGTTCCTTTTGTCCGCTTATGGTGAGCCCGTGGCCCAGGAGACGACGCAGCCGGCGCCCCGGAGCGCTCCGACCGCCCCGGCACGGGCTCTGCTGCCGTTCATCCTGCCCGCGGTCGTCGTGGGGGTGGTCGCCAGCCTGGTCTTCGTCGGAGTGAGCACGGCCGCGGAGCAGCTCCAGCACGTGCTCTGGGGGCCCCTGCCCGACGCGCTCGGCGTGGGGCGCTACTCCGTCCTCTGGATGTTCGTCATGCTCGTGGCGACCGGGGTCGCCGTCGGGCTGGTGGTCTGGAAGTTCCCCGGGCACGCCGGTCCCGACCCGGCCACCCTCGGGCTGGAGGCCCCGGTCCTGCCGCCGGCCGTGCTGCCGGGCCTGGTGCTGGCCACCGGGCTGATGCTGGCCGGCGGCCCGAGCCTCGGCCCGGAGAACCCGATCATCGCCGCGAACGTGACCCTGGCCGCCTGGCTGGGCGGGCGTTTCCTGCCCCGGCACCCGGGCACGCTGTGGCCCGTGCTGGCCGAGGCCGCGACGATCGGCGCGCTGTTCGGCACGCCGGTGGCGGCGGCACTGGTCATCTCCGAGGCACTGGCCGGGCAGCCGACGCAGGGCCGGCTCTGGGACAACCTGTTCGCGCCGCTGACCGCCGGCGCGTGCGGGGCCATGACGACGACCCTGGTGGCCCATCCGACCTTCGACCTGGACCTGCCGCCCATGGGGCACCCGCGCGCGCGGGACCTGCTGGCGGCGCTCGTGATCGCCTCGGCGGCCGCGCTCCTCGGCATGTGCGCCGTCCGTGCCTTCCCCTACGTCCACGCGGGCTTCCGGCGGCTGCGGCACCCGATGCTGATGCTTCCGGCCGGCGGAGTCCTGCTGGGTGCCCTGGCGGCCGTGGGCGGCCATCTGACGCTCTTCAAGGGGCTGTCGGAGATCGGGGCGCTGGCCCGCGATCCGGAGGGCTGGTCGGCGGGGCAGTTCGCCGTGATGACCGTGGTCAAGCTGGCCGCGCTGCTCGTCGCCGCGTCCTGCGGCTTCCGGGGCGGCCGGATCTTCCCCGCGGTCTTCGTCGGCGCCGCCCTGGGCCTGTGCGCCCACGCGCTCGTGCCGGCCGTGCATCCCTCGCTGGGCGTGGCCACCGGGGTCCTGGGCATGCTCCTGGCGATCACCCGGCAGGGCTGGGTGAGCCTGTTCACCGCCGCCGTGCTGGTCGACTCGCCCAGCGTCCTCACCCTCCTGTGCACCGCCTCGCTGCCGGCCTGGCTGCTGGTGACGGGCCGCCCGCAGATGCAACTGCGCAAAGACGGCATTCCTCTCCGCTGACTCTCCTCTCCCTCTTGGAGGCACCCCCATGGCCCTGCACAAAGGTCCCGCGCAGCACGAGGAACGGAAGGTGTCGGTCAACCCGTTCTTCGGGGAGGCCAACCCGGTCGGCGGCATGGTCGAGGCCCCGCCCACGCACCGGCTCCCGGACGCCCCGCTGCCCCCGTCCACGGCATACCAGCTGGTGCACGACGAGCTGATGCTGGACGGCAACTCCCGGCTGAACCTGGCCACCTTCGTCACCACCTGGATGGAACCGCAGGCCGGGGTGCTGATGGCGGAGTGCCGGGACAAGAACATGATCGACAAGGACGAGTACCCGCGCACGGCCGAGCTGGAGCGGCGCTGCGTGGCGATGCTCGCCGACCTGTGGAACGCGCCCGACCCGTCGGCCGCGGTGGGCTGTTCCACGACCGGGTCGAGCGAGGCGTGCATGCTCGCCGGAATGGCGCTGAAGCGGCGCTGGACGAAGCGGAACGCGGACCGGTATCCGGGCGCGCGGCCCAATCTGGTCATGGGCATCAACGTCCAGGTGTGCTGGGAGAAGTTCTGCAACTTCTGGGAGGTGGAGGCCCGGCTGGTGCCGATGGAGGGCGACCGCTACCACCTGGACCCGCAGGCCGCCGCCGAACTGTGCGACGAGAACACCATCGGGGTGGTCGGGGTCCTCGGCTCCACCTTCGACGGCTCCTACGAGCCGGTCGCCGAGCTGTGCGCGGCCCTGGACGCCCTCCAGGAGCGCACCGGGCTCGACGTCCCGGTGCACGTGGACGGCGCGTCCGGCGCGATGGTGGCGCCCTTCCTGGACGAGGACCTGGTGTGGGACTTCAGGCTGCCGCGGGTGGCCTCCATCAACACCTCCGGGCACAAGTACGGGCTGGTCTACCCGGGCGTGGGCTGGGCCCTGTGGCGGGACGCGGAGGCACTGCCGGAGGAACTGGTCTTCCGCGTCAACTACCTGGGCGGGGACATGCCGACCTTCGCGCTGAACTTCTCCCGGCCCGGCGCCCAGGTGGTGGCGCAGTACTACACGTTCCTGCGGCTGGGCCGGGAGGGCTACCGGGCGGTGCAGCAGTCCACCCGGGACGTGGCGACCTCGCTCGCCGGGAAGATCGAGGCGCTCGGCGACTTCCGGCTCCTCACCCGCGGGGACGAGCTGCCCGTGTTCGCGCTGACCACGGCCGAGGGCGTCACGGCGTACGACGTCTTCGACGTCTCCCGGCGGCTGCGCGAGAGCGGCTGGCTGGTGCCCGCCTACACCTTCCCGGCGAACCGGGAGGACCTGTCGGTGCTGCGGGTCGTGTGCCGCAACGGCTTCTCGCACGACCTGGCCGACCTGTTCATGGACGACCTGACCCGGTTGCTGCCGGAGCTGCGCCGGCAGCAGCACCCGCTGTCCCGGGACAAGGAGGCGGCCACGAGCTTCCACCACTAACGCGAGTCGTCCGGGTGCCGCTCCCCCGTGGCGTACGGGTTGTCCCGGCCCTCGGCGAGCACGCCGACGAACGGTTCGCCCTCGCCCGCGAAGGTGTACGCGCCGTTGTCGATGCGCTCGATCAGGCCCCGGGTCCAGGCGGCCTCGCCGTCGGCCGCATGGACCCACATCTTCATGATCTCCCCGATGTGGCCGAGCTTCTCCGGGCCGTCCTCGGGGATGTAGTGCTCGGTGACGGAACCACGCCACTCGGCCAGCCTGCGCAGCCGCTCCCGGAGCAGGGCCACCACCTCGGCGCGCTCCAGGTCGACCATGAAGCCGATGGCCGCGGAGAGCATGTCGATGCTCCGGTCGCGGGCGACCAGGGCCTCCCTCAGGAGCGTGAAGTACTCCTCGGTGCCCTGCTCGGTGACCTCGTACTCGGTACGGGGCGGGCCGCCGGCCGTGGACGGGGCGATCTCGTGCGCGCGCAGCAGTCCCTGCCGGGCCATCTGCTTCAGGGCGTGGTAGATGGAGCCCGGCTTGGCGTGGGACCACTCGTGCGCGCCCCAGTACTCCAGGTCGGTGCGGACCTGGTAGCCGTGGGCCCGCCCGTGCTGGCGGACCGCGCCCAGCACCAGGAGACGGATCGCTGACATGGGGTCCAGGTTAGGACCCCGGTCACGCCCAGGAGCCGCCCTGCTCCTGGGCCACCAGCTCGAACGCGGTCCTGCCGTCCAGGGACTCCCGGATGATGTCGGCGTGCCCGGCGTGCCGAGCCGTCTCGCGGATCAGGTGCAGACACAGCCAGCGCAGCGAGACACGGCCCTCCGGCGGGAACCAGGGGTCGGGCGGCAGCGGGAAGGAGTCGTCCAGGCTGGGTGCGGAGCGGATGAACTTCTCCGTCTCGGCGGCGACCTGTTCCCAGTACGCCAGTTGCGAGGCGACCGTCTCGTCGCCGACCAGCTGGAAGGTCTCGTGCCAGTTCGACTCGTCGCGGTGCACGGCCGGAGGCTCCTGCCTGGCGCGGGCGATCCAGCTCTGCTCCACCTCGGCGACGTGCTTGAGCAGGCCCCCCAGGGACAGCTCGCTGGCGCTGGGGCGGGTCCGGGCCTGCTCCTCGGTCAGCCCGAGCAGCGCCCGGCGGATCCCGCCACGCTGTTCGTCGATGAACGCGAGCAGCGCTCCCCGCTCGTCGCCCTGTGCCTCCGCCGGAACGTGCATGACCATGGCTGCCGCCTTTCGTCGGGCCGTGCGCCGGGGGCGTTTCCCCGACACCTGAAAGCTACGGGCCATTGAGGTCAGATCCTGTCCTCAATGGCCCGTCACTTCGCGGAGAAACGCCCGGGCCGTACCGCCGGCCGACGGTACGGCGGGAAACGGCTGGAGACGGTACGGCGGGAAACGGCTAGAAGGGGAAGCCGCTGCGGCCGTGCTGCACCGAGATCCACTTGATCGTGGTGAACGCCTCCAGCGTCGTCTCGCCGTTGAGTCGGCCGAGGCCGGAGTGCTTCTCGCCGCCGAAGGGCACGATCGGCTCGTCGTGGACGGTGCCGTCGTTCACGTGGAACATGCCGGTGTCGATCCGCTTGGCGAAGGCCACGCCGCGCTCGATGTCGCCCGTGTGGACGGCGCCGCTGAGGCCGTAGGGGGTGTCGTTGACGATCCGGACCGCCTCCTCCTCGCCGTCGAAGGGGACGAGGAAGACGACCGGGCCGAAGATCTCCTGCTGGAGCAGCGCGGAGTCGGCGGGGATGCCGGTCAGCACGGTGGGCTCGACCAGGTTGTTGGTCGTACCGCCGTGCACCAGGGCGGTGGCGCCCTCGGCGAGCGCCTGCTCGACGGCGCCGGAGATCGCGCCCGCCTGCGCGGAGTTGATCACCGGGCCGATCACGGTCTGCGGGTCGCGCGGGTCGCCGACCTTCAGGGTCCGCACCTTGGCGACGAACTTCTCGGTGAACTCGTCGGCGACGGAGGCGTCCACCAGGACCCGGTTGGCGGCCATGCAGACCTGGCCCTGGTGCACGAACCGGCTGAAGACGGCCGCGTCCACCGCGTAGTCGAGGTCGGCGTCGTCCAGGACCACCAGCGCGCTGTTGCCGCCCAGTTCGAGGACCGAGCGCTTGAAGTTCCGGGCGCACACGGTGGCGACATGGCGGCCGATCTTGTCGGAGCCGGTGAAGGAGATGACCTTCGGGACCGGGTGCTCGATGAACGCGTCGCCGATCTCGGCGATGTCGGTGACGACCACGTTGAGCAGGCCGCCGGGCAGCCCGGCGTCCTCGAAGATCTTCGCGATCAGGGTGCCGCCGGCGATCGGGGTGTTCTGGTGCGGCTTGAGCACCACGCCGTTGCCGAGCGCGAGGGCCGGGGCGACCGACTTCAGCGACAGCAGGAAGGGGAAGTTGAAGGGGCTGATCACGCCCACGACACCGACCGGGACCCGGTAGACGCGATTCTCCTTGCCCTCGGCCGGGGAAGGCAGGATCTTGCCCTCGGGGCGCAGCGCGAGGTGGATCGACTCGCGCAGGAACTCCTTGGCGAGGTGCAGTTCGAAACCGGCCTTGACGCGCGTGCCGCCCAGTTCCGCGATGATCAGGTCGGCTATCTCCTGCTCGCGGTCCTCTATCAGACGCAGCGCCCGCTCGAAGACCGCACGCCGGGCGTAGGGATTGGTCTCGGCCCACTTCCTCTGGGCGCGGGCGGCGGCCCGGTACGCCTGGTCCACCTCGTCGACCGTGGCCACCGTGATCGAGGCCAGCTTCTCGTCGTCGTAGGGGTTGAAGTCGATGACGTCCCAGGACCCGGTACCCGGTCGCCATTCACCGTCGATGTACTGCTGGGCCAGGTCGCTGAAGTAGGACGACATGTGATCCCTCAATCACTAGCGGAGCCAGATCCCGGTCACGGTCTGATCACACGTCATCGTACGTGCGCGTCAAGAGAGTTGGAGGAGTCCTCGCAGAAGATCCCGGCTCTCGTCCGGGCCCGGGCTGTCCTGCTGCAGTTCCTTCAGGGCCTGCTCGTACTGGGCGACGTCCTCGCGCTTGTCCAGGTAGAGGGCGCTGGTCAGCTGCTCCAGGTAGACGACGTCCGACAGGTCCGCGTCGGGGAAGCTGAGGAGGGTGAAGGCGCCGCTCTCACCGGAGTGCCCGCCGAAGCTGAACGGCATGACCTGGAGCCGTACGTTGGGCCGCTCGGAGATGTCGATCAGGTGCTGGAGCTGGCCGCGCATCACCTCGCGGTCCCCGTAGGGGCGGCGCAGGGCGGCCTCGTCCAGGACGATGTGGAACTCGGGGGCGTTGTCGGCGAGCAGGTACTTCTGCCGCTCCAGGCGCAGGGCGACCCGGCGTTCGACGTCGGCGACGCTCGCGCCCTTCATGCCGCGCCGGACCACCGCGCGGGCGTACTCCTCCGTCTGGAGCAGGCCGTGCACGAACTGCACCTCGTACGCGCGGATCAGGGAGGCCGCGCCCTCCAGGCCCACGTAGGTGGGGAACCAGGTGGGCAGGACGTCGGTGTAACTGTGCCACCAGCCGGCCACGTTGGCCTCCCGGGCGAGGGAGAGGAGCGACTCCCGCTCCGCCTCGTCGGTGATGCCGTAGAGCGTCAGCAGGTCTTCCACGTCTCTCGTCTTGAAGCTCACCCGGCCCAGCTCCATCCGGCTGATCTTCGACTCGGAGGCGCGGATGGAGTACCCCGCCGCCTCGCGCGTGATCCCCCGCGCTTCACGCAGTCGCCTGAGTTGCGAGCCGAGCAGCATCCGCCGCACCACCGATCCGGGCTCTCCCGCGCTCACGTTCGCCGCCTCCCCAACCGTCTTCAGGGCCCGAAGTCTGCCACTAAAACGCTTCGCGCAGTACTCGTCCGGTTACGGAAACGGAAAGACCTCGGCCGTTTCCGCCGGGTCCGGATCGGGAAGAGGTCCGGACCTCTGACAGGACCCGTCAGGAAGATGGCAGAAAAAATGGCCAAGAAGTGGTACGGGCAGTGCCATTTCGGTCGCGTGCACGTGCATCTGCCCTTGCATCTGCTCTACGCATCCGAAACCATGGGTGCCGCGCCACCGCTGCATCGCAACGACCGCGAATTCCCGGGAGTGCCTCGCATGGGGACGAATGGATCGACCATGCTCAAGCCGTTACGGCAGGGCCTTCCGCCGCTGGATCCCGCGGCCGTGTCCGATGCCGCCTCCTGCGCCCTCCCCGCCCGCTACGAGGCGGTGCGCGAGGCCCGGCGCTTCACCCGGAAGACCCTGGAACAGTGGGACGTCGGCGACCGTTTCGACGACATATGTCTCGTCGTGTCCGAGCTGGTCACCAACGCGCTGCGCCACGCGGTACCGGCCGAACCGGCCGGTGCCGACCAACGCCAGCCGCCCGTGCGGCTGCACCTGCTGCGCTGGAGCGAGCGGCTGGTGTGCGCGGTACGCGACCCGAGCCACGAATCCCCGGCCCCGCGGGACTCGGAGGACTTCTCCGCCGAGTCGGGCCGCGGGCTGTTCCTGGTCGACTCCTTCGCCGACAGCTGGGGCTGGCACCCGCTCGCGGGCGCGCTCGACGGCAAGGTCGTCTGGGCGCTGTTCCGGCTGCGCACGGCCGGCTGATCCGGGCACGGGACGACGGACGCCCAGGGGCTACGCGCGTAAACCCGTCGCACACCGGTCCCTCCGACATCGTTGCCACCACCCGGACCGGCCCGCGGGCCGAACGGTCAGCTCACGATCAGATGGTCGAACTCGCCGTCCTTGACGCCGAGGAGCATCGCCTCGATCTCCGCGCGCGTGTAGACGAGCGCGGGCCCGTCCGGGAACCGCGAGTTGCGTACGGCGACCTCGCCGCCCGGCAAGCGCGCGAACTCCACGCAGGAACCCTGCGAGTTGCTGTGCCTGCTCTTCTGCCAGGCCACTCCGTCCAGCTGCGTGGCAGCCATGCCGTTGTACACGTCGTACCCCCCGTACACGCCGTCAACGTCGCGGTCCACAGGTCGCTCCCCGGTGGTGCACTTGGCTGATGTGGCCATAGATGCTGTGGTCAACTGACCCGGATCATAACTCTGTTCACGTGCAGATGCATGAGCAGATGCACGTGCACGAGGGGTGGTCCCACGGTTACAGCTTTGACGTCCGCTTTACCCGAGCTGCTCCAGCCCTTGCCCCGGAGCAGGCAGGACATGCTCCGGCCGGCCGCCGCCCATGATCTCGCGCGCTCGTCCGAGCCGAGTCGTCCGGATCGAATCCCTCGTGCACTAGGAAGAGACGCGTACCGCGCCCTTCCTGTTCCAGCGTTCAGGTGACGGTCCGGTCCGCGGGATGGCCGGATCGGCGTCCGCCCACCGGAGGGACGGCATCCGCTCGGTGTCGTAGGCGGGCGCCCGCTCCTCTACGCGCCGGAGAACCGGGCGCCCGGACGCGGGACGGGGGTCATCCGGTACCGGTGGCCGACCTGGGGCCGGAAGTCCTCGGCGGCAGCGCCGTCTCGCGGGCGTTCTCGACGGCCCGGGCCGGCAGCCGCTGCTGCCGGGCGGTGATCCGGGTGACCCGGCGGCCGCGGATCACGCCTCGGTCCGAGACGGACTTCCGCAGCAGGTCGGCGTCCTCGTAGTCGATGCACGTGATCCCGGCACGGTCCAGAGGGTTCGGCCGGTCCTGGGCGGGCTTGCGGTCGCTTCCGGGCGGCATCAGATCTCCGGCAGGGTGCCGAAGGCGGGCGGGAGCTTGCGCCAGGAGTCCCGCCCGGCGGCGTACTCGGCGTCGGTGAGCAGGCAGGACTCCAGCAGGTGCGTGAGTCCCTCGCGGTCGAGGGCGGGCGAGGTGAAGACGAGGGCTGCCGAGCGAGGGCCGGTACGTCCGGCTGCGGCTGAGCGCGCGGGCCGTCAAGGCGGTGGACGCGCTCGGCGTCGAGGCGGCCGTCGCCCGCATCCGGGCCCGGGGGGTGCGGGTCTGATGGCGAAGAAGAGCGAGATCGCCAAGAACGAGCGGCGCAAGGAGATCGTCGCCCGGTACGCCGCCCGGCGCGCCGAGCTGAAGGAGATCATCCGGCGGCCGTCGTCCTCGGACGCCGAACGGCTCGCCGCGCAGCGGGAGCTGCGCGGACAGCCGCGGGACGCCGGCGCCGCGCGCGTGCGCAACCGCGACCGCGACCGGGTCGACGGCCGCCCGCGCGGCTGTCTGCGCGCCTTCGGCCTGTCCCGGATCCGTCTGCGGGAACAGGCCCTGCGCGGATTCCTGCCCGGTGTTCGGAAGTCCTCCTGGTAACTGCTGGTAGCTTGCGCTGCGGGCCGTCCGGCGAGGGCGGCCGGCCGCTACCGCTTGGGGGCTTCGGTGACATCTGCGACTGCGAAAGTGCGGAGCGCGGCCTTGGCCGCGGGACTGGCGGGCGCGCTGGCGCTGACCGCGTGCAGCGGCGGCTCCGGGGACGAGGGTGGCTCCTCGTCCGCGCCGAGCGCGTCCGGGGCCTCCTCCTCGGCCACCGGCTCCCCGACGGTGACCGGCGCCTCCGCCAAGCTCCAGGGCAGCTGGATCACCACCGCCGACGGCACGATCGTGGCCCTGGTGATCAACGGGAAGCAGGCCGGGATCTTCACCACCGGGGGGTCCGTGTGCAGGGGGACCGCGGGCGCCGAGGACGGCATGCAGATGATCCGTCTGACCTGTCCCGACGGCGGCAAGGACCGGACCACCGGCATGGTCGACTCGGCGGACGGCACGACGCTGAAGGTGACCTGGTCGGGCAAGGCTGGCCAGGAGACGTACACCAAGGCCGAGGGCGGCAAGCTGCCGTCGGGGCTGCCGACGGTCCCCGTCAAGCAGTGACGGCACCCGCACCTGCCGACGGCACCCGTGCAGCGGTATCGGCAACTCGAAGCTGCCGCCGGCACCCGTGCAGCGGTGACGGCACCCTCGAAGCTGCCGTCGGCACCCGTGCAGCAGTGACGGCAGCGGTGGCGCCGTGAAGGGATGCGGGCCCCCCTGAAGCGGTGAATCCGTCCGGGGCGGGTGATCGCGCCCCGGACGCAGGGGCCATGATGCGAGGAGACCGTCACGACTCGATGGGAACCTGCTCATGCGCGCCATTCCGCTCACCGTCACCGCTCTCGCCGCCGCTCTGCTGCTGACCGCCTGCAACGACAGCGGCGGGGGCAAGAACGGCAAGAGCAGCTCCGCCTGCCAGATCGGCGGTGTCTCCGTGCAGATCGGGTCGGCGAGCGTGGCACCGGCCGCCGGGGACACCGGCGAGATCCCGGTCAGCATCACCAACCAGAGCGCCCCCTGCACCCTGGACCACTTCGCGGGCGTCTTCCTGATCACCGGCAGCGGCGAGCAGGCCGTGCCGGTGCTCAAGGGCGCGAAGGCGCAGCAGCTGAAGCTCGCCAAGGGCGACTCCGCGACCTTCTCCATCAGCTACGTGCGCGGCAAGGACGGCGACAAGAACGCCCTGGCGGCGAAGACCGTGAAGATCGGTCTGCCCGGCTCCGCCACCAGCCGGAGCTTCCCGTGGTCCTACGGCCCGGTCGCCGGCAAGGCCGACGGAAGCGGGCCGGACGCCTCCGTGAGCGCCTTCCAGCAGGTCGGCGACTGACCCTCACTCCAGCCGCGGGCGGGCCCTCACCTGCGCCCGGTCCGCCGCACGGGCGCCCTCGGTCCACCCCTCCGCGTCGCTCACACCGCGCAGCCGGGTCGTGGTGGTCTCCGGGAACATGCGCTCCAGCCGGCCGGTGACGGCTATCGCGCGCGTGGCCAGCACCGGCAGCAGGTCCTGGGTCACCTGGGTCTCGGCGGCAGCGGCGAGCCGGTCGCCGACGCGATGCGCGTAGGCCGCGAGGAACGACTGCCGGAAAGTCTTGGTCCGCTTTCGTCCACCGGCCCGCTGGGCGGCTTCGGCCCTGGTCATCGCGTGCGTGGCCTGCACCAGCAGCGAGGTGTAGAGCAGCTCGACCGCCGCCAGGTCCGCCTCGAAGCCGACGACCGTGGAGAAGCCGAACGGTTCGTTCCACACCGCGCGGCAGTGGTTCGCCGTGGCCACCGCGTCCAGCAGGACGGCCTTGGCCTGTTCGTACGGCGGCTCGACCCCGATGCGGCAGGCACCGGGCGCGTCCGGCGCGGGTGCCTCGGCGGCGAGCAGCGCCTCGTCGACGCTGTGGCGGGCCATCAGCTCCTGCGCCTTGGCGCTGAGCGCCTCCGCCTCCTCCGGATAGCCGGTCGCCTCCGCCTTGGCGAGCAGGGCGCGGATACGGGTGAGCATGCGGGAGGCGGCCGGGCCGGGGGCACGGCGGGACTCCTCCTCCAGAGGCTCCAGGGCGGGCAGGCGCAGCAGCAGGCGGTACAGCTCCAGGGCGGCCGTGGCGTGCGAGAAGCGGTCGGCGGTGCGTTCGGGGCCGGCGGGCAGCGCCGCCAGCTGGTCGGCCCAGCGGCGCCCGCGCGGGCGGTCCCGCCCGGCCTGCGCCCGGATCAGCCCGGCGGCCAGCCGGACGTGCGCGTCCTCCAGCTCGCGCCGCACCAGGCGTACGACATCGGCGGGCTGCCAGCCACGCTGCCAGGCCGTCGCGACGAAGTCCTCACCGCGGCGGGCGAGTTCGGCGTCGGCGGCCGGGTCGGCGGCGAGCAGGGACGCTCCCGTGTCGAGGCCGGCGTCGGTGGCGTCGTAGAGAGCGGCCCGGAAGGCCCGCTCGACGGTACTGGCAGCACTGGTCACGCTGACGATCGTGCCACGCGGCACCGACAGCGGGCCGCGGCTGTCCACACCCTGTGGACAGCCGGGAGCGCGCGGGTCCGCGGCCCGGCCCGCACAGCGCGTCTCACTCCCCGGAATTCCGCCCTTCGCGCGCGGGCGGCCACCGAGCATGGCGGCATGATGGACCCGTCTCTCTACGCGGCGTTCCTCGTCGCCGCGTTCGCGCTCTGCATCACCCCTGGCCCCGACATGATGTTCATCGTGGCGGTGGGCGGCCGGGGTGGCCCGGTGACCGGGATGACGGCCGCCGCCGGGGTGGCCTGCGCGATGTTCGTGCACGCCGTCGCTGCGGCGCTCGGGCTGTCCGCGCTGTTCCTGACCCTGCCCGCGCTCTACCACGTGCTGCGCTGGGCCGGCGCGGCCTATCTGCTGTTCCTCGCGGTCAGGGCGTTCCGGGGCGACGGTGAGCCGGCCGGCGCCGACCCGGAGCCGGCGAAGGGGCGTCGGCGGGCCTTCTGGCGCGGCGCCGTCACCAATCTCCTCAACCCGAAGGTGATCCTCTTCAACGTCTCCTTCCTGCCGCAGTTCGTGAACCCCGGCTTGGGGCACGTGCGGGAGCAGTTCCTCGTCCTGGGCTGCACGATCACGGTGATGGGCCTCCTGGTGGACGGCTCGGTGGGACTGCTCTCCGGCAAGCTCGCCTCGCTGCTGCGGCGCAGCCGGCGGGTGGCACGGGGCCTGGACTATTTCAGCGGGACGGTGTTCGCCGGGCTCGCGGTACGGCTGGCGGCCACGCCCAAGTAGGCCGGAGAGGCGCCGCGAAGAGAACGATCGGTCGACAGGCCGCTCGGGAGCGACTGTCAACCATCGGTTGACAGTCGCCAGGGGGCAACCTACGGTTGACACTATGGCGACCAACCCGAACATCACGGCATCCGTACGCCTCGACGACCTCATCGAGGCCATCAAGAAGGTCCACGTCGAACCCCTCGACCAGCTCGAGGACGCGGTGATCGCAGCCGATCACCTCGGCGACGTGGCCGACCATCTGATCGGCCACTTCGTCGACCAGGCCCGTCGCTCGGGCGCGTCCTGGACCGACATCGGCCGGAGCATGGGCGTGACCCGGCAGGCGGCGCAGAAGCGGTTCGTGCCCAAGGAGTCCGCCGACCTCGACCCCAGCCAGGGCTTCAGCCGCTACACCCCCCGCGCGCGGAACGTGGTCATGGCCGCGCACAACGAGGCACTGGCCGCCCGCAACGCCGAGGGCCGCCCCGAGCACCTGGTCCTCGGCCTGCTGACGGAGCCCGACGGCCTGGCCGGAAAGGCGATCACCGCGCAGGGCGTCCTCCTGGACGCCGTGCGGCAGGCCGCGACCGCGGCCCTGCCGCCCGCCGCGGACGACGTCCCCGACCTCGTCCCGTACGGGCCGGAGGCCAAGAAGGTCCTCGAACTCACCTTCCGCGAGGCCCTCCGGCTCGGCCACAACTACATCGGCACCGAACACCTCCTGCTGGCCCTGCTGGAGCACGAGAACGGCCAGGGCGTCCTCAACGGCCTCGGCATCACCAAGGCGGCCACCGAGGAGTACCTCGTCAAGGCGCTGGCGCTGCTGCTGGAGCAGCAGGCCGAGGCCGGCGGCTCGACGGAGGAGGGCACGCAGCCGTGAGCCGCGCGGGAGCACGGCACTGAGGTCGACGCTCGGGGGGCGGCGCTCTCGGGAGGTGGCGCTCCTGGGGGCGCTCCGAGGGGGGTGGCGCTCCCGGGCGCTCCAGGGGGTGGCGCTCCCGGGTGCTCTTGGGGGTGGCACTCCCGGGAGTAGGGCTTCCGGGGGTAGGGCCCTCGGGAGTAGGGCTCTCGGGAGAATCGGCGCAGGTCAGGGCGATTGTCAGACCCCCCTGCCACACTCGCAGTCATGACCGACCGGTGGGCGCTCGCACCGGCCGAGGACGGAGGCGTGGACGTCGCCCCCCTCGGCCCGGACGGGCTGCCCGCCGGGCCGGTGCGGCGGGAGAGCGATCTCGCCGAGGCGGTGCGGAGCCGCCCGGAGGTGACACGCTGGGTGTGGCGGTCGACCCCCGAGGTCTACCCGCGTCTGCTCGCCACGGGGGTGCGAGTGGAGCGGTGCTACGACATCGAGGACGCCGAGACCCTGCTGCTGGGCCACGAAGGCCGGTACGGCGAGCCACGCTCGGCCGCCGCCGCCCTGGCCCGCCTCCGCGGCGGCCCCGTCCCGCCGGACCCGCCGCAGCGCGCGGCCGAACCGGGCGCCCAGTCCCCGCTGTTCGAGCCCGACGGCATCCGCCTGCCCCTGCCGGACCTGCTCGCCGTCTACGCCGACCAGCTGCGCCGGCACGAGAAGACCGCCCACCCCGACCGGATGCGGCTGCTGACCGCCGCCGAGTCGGCCGGGATGCTGGTGGCCGCCGAGTTGAACCACGCCGGCCTGCCGTGGAGCGCCGAGGTCCACCGCGAGCTCCTGCACACCCTCCTCGGCGAGCGGTACGCGGGCGGCGGCGAGCCCCGCCGCCTGGCCGAACTGGCCGACGCGGTGTCCGCGGCCTTCGGACGCCGGGTGCGGCCGGATCTGCCCGCCGACGTGATCAAGGCTTTCGCGCAGGCGGGAATCAAGGTGAAGTCCACCCGCCGCTGGGAGATCCAGTCCATCGACCACCCGGCGGTCGAGCCGCTGCTGGAGTACAAGAAGCTGTACCGCATCTGGGTGGCGCACGGCTGGTCCTGGCTTCAGGACTGGGTGCGCGACGGCCGGTTCCGCCCCGAGTTCCTGGCCGGCGGTACGGTCACCGGGCGCTGGGTGACGAACGGCGGGGGCGGGCTGCAGATCCCCAAGGTGATCCGCCGGGCCGTGGTCGCCGACCCCGGCTGGCGGCTGGTGGTGGCCGACGCCGACCAGATGGAGCCGCGCGTGCTGGCCGCCATCTCCCGCGACCCCGGCCTGATGGAGGTGGCCGGCCGCGAGAGCGACCTCTACCAGTCCGTCTCCGACCGCGCCTTCGCCGGCGACCGGGACCAGGCCAAGATCGCCGTGCTCGGCGCGGTCTACGGCCAGACCTCCGGCGACGGCCTGAAGAACCTCGCCGCACTGCGCCGCCGCTTCCCCAGGGCCGTCGCCTACGTCGACGAGGCGGCCCGCGCGGGCGAGGAGGGCCGGCTTGTGCGCACCTGGCTGGGCCGTACCTGCCCGCCCGCCGCGGGATCGGGCGAGGACGCCGGGGAGGAGGCCGGCATCCCGGTCGCCGGCGAGGAGGAGCCGGAGACCCAGACCGGCTGGGTCCCGGGGTACGCGTCCGGCAACTCCCGTGCGCGGGGCCGCTTCGCGCGGAACTTCGTCGTGCAGGGCAGTGCCGCCGACTGGGCCCTGCTGCTGCTCGCCGCGCTGCGCCGGGCCTGCGCGGGGCTGGCGGCCGAGCTGGTCTTCTTCCAGCACGACGAGGTGATCGTGCACTGCCCCGCGGAGGAGGCCGACACCGTCGCCCGGGCCATCCGCGACTCCGCCGCCCTCGCCGGCCGGCTCACCTTCGGGGAGACCCCGGTACGGTTCCCGTTCACGACCGCGGTGGTGGACTGCTATGCGGACGCCAAGTAGGCCGCTCCACGCGGCGATCGGACGGTGACCGGGGCGCCCGGCGGTCCGGGTGCCGCCGGGTTCACTCGGAGGCCGGGCTGTCGTCCAGCAGCTCCCGCAGCTCCGCCAGGACGGTCTGCTCGTCCGTGCCGTCCAGCGCCGCGTGGGCCGATCGCCACGCGGCGTACGCCTCCGCCCGGCGCCCCTGCTCGCGCAGCAGGAACCCGTGCTGGTGCAGGGCCAGCCCGCCCATGTAACGGTCGGCGCGGGCGTCGGCCCGGCGCAGCAGCTCGGCGCACTCACCGGCCGCCCGCTCGGTCTGCCCCAGCTGGCGCAGCGCGCGGACCAGGCCGAGCCGGGTCTGGGACTCGCCGTGCCAGTCGCTGTAGCCGCCGAGGATGCGCAGGCTCTCCTCGAAGTGCCGGGCGGCGGCGGCCGGTTCGGCGAGGGTGAGATGGGCGTAGCCGATGTTGCAGTGCGCCGAGTGCCGCACGATGACCGCGTCGATCGTGTCCCCGATCGCCAGCGAGTGCCGGTGCTGCTCGATGGCGGCGCGCGGGTCGGTGTGCTCGTAGAGGTTGCCGAGGTGGCTGCGGGTGACGGCCTCGCCGTAGGGGTCGTTCAGCAGCCGCGAGTAGGCGAGGCTCTGCCGCAGCGCCTCCCCCGACTCCTCGAACCGCCCGAGCCCCTCCAGCAGCAGCCCGCGGTTGTTCAGGCAGCGCCGGATGCGGGAGGCCCTGCCCAGCCGCTCCCAGATCTCCAGGGCCCGGTCGGTGAGGACGAGGGCGTCGTTCTGCCGGCCGGTCAGGAAGTGCAGGCCCGCGAGGTCACCGAGCGCGTACGCCTCGGCCGCCGGGTCGTCGAGCCGCCGCGCCGCAGCGAGCGCGGCCTGCCCCAGCACCTCCATCTCGGCGACCCGTCCGCTGCGCTGCACGTAAGGGAAGAGCAGCCGTACGAGCACCGAGAGCGGGGCGGCCGTGCGCGTGTCGCCGGTGTCCGCGTTCCGAGCCACCAGGGCGACGACGTTCTCCAGCTCCGTCTCGCCCCAGGCGCAGGCCTCGTCGGCCGACTCGAAGTGCGCCAGAGCAGCCACGTCCGCCGCGTGCTCCGCCGGGTGCGCGGCGGTCGGCCGCCGCCGGTCGTCCTGATCGAGCCCGGGCCCCACGATCGCCGTCAACACCCGCTCGGCCACGGCGGCGTACCAGCGCAGCGCGGTGAGATCGGCGGGGTCGACAGGACTGGTGGGGTCGACAGGGCCGGTGGGGTCGACAGGGCCGGTGGGGCCGGGGGTCTCGGGGTCGGCCGTGGGTGCGGCGGTGCGGGGGCCGGCGTCGGCCAGTTCGCGGGCGAAGTCGCGGACCAGGTCGTGGGGTGTGTAGCGGCCGTACGCCGTCTCCTCCAGGAGGGCGACGTCGACCAGGCGGTCCAGGGCGGCCTCGGCGCGGCGCTCGTCGGTGCCGGTGAGGCGGGCGATCAGCGGAGCGCCGTACGTCGGCAGATCGAGCGCGCCGATGTGGCGCAGGGCGCGGGCCGCGTCCCGGTCGGCCTCGCGCCCGGCGGCGGCGAGCGCGTCGTGGGCGACGGCCAGGGAGCGGCGGACACTCAGGTCGTCGTACTCCAGGTGGCGCAACCGGCCTCCGGTCTCCGCCAGTTGTCCGGCCAGGACGTCCGGGGTGAGAGCACTGCGGGCGGCGAGCCGGGCGGCGACCACGCGCAGCGCCAGCGGGAGCCGGCCGGTCAGCTCGACCAGCGCGTGGTGCGCGTCCAGCCCCGGGCGCCCGCTCACCGCGCGTAGCAGAGCCGCACTGTCCTCGCCGGTCAGCGGCGAGAGCGGGAAGCGGCGCGCGCCGTCGAGCGCGGTCAGCGGCGAGCGGCTGGTGACGATCACCGCGCAGCCGGGCCCGGCCGGCAGCAGGGGCCGTACCTGGGCCGCGTTCGCCGCGTCGTCCAGCACCAGCAGGATGCGGGCGGGTGCGAGCAGCGAGCGGAGCAGCGCGGCGGCGGCATCCGGGTGTTCGGGGATGTTCCGGGGCTCGGCGCCGAGGTCGCGCAGCAGGGCGGTGAGCGCCTGAGCGGCGGTGAGCGGGGTCATGCCGGGGGTGGCGCCGTGCAGGTTGACGTAGAGCTGACCGTCGGTGAAACGTTCCCTCAACTCATGCGCGACGTGCAGGGCCAGCGCGCTCTTGCCGACCCCGGCCATGCCGCTGATCACCGCGACGGCGGGGGCCGGGGCGGGTGGCTCGGTCACCGCGCGGCTCAGCTCGCGCCGCACGTCGGAACGGCCGGTGAAGTGGGCGGGCGGGGCCGGCAACTGGGCCGGACGCGGGGTCTGCCGCCCGGCCCGCGCGGAGGCGGCGGGCGCTGAGGCGGGGGGTGCGGAAGCAAGGGGTGCGGGGGAGGCTGCGGGCTCGGAGGGTGCGGTGGCCGCGGAAGGTGCGGGAGCCGTAGGGGAAGTGGGGCCGGCCTCGGGGTACGCGGAGGTGGCGCCGAGGCCAGGGTGCGCGGGGGCGGCCCCGGGGTACGCGGAAGTGGCCCCGGAGTCAGGGTGCGTGGGTGCCGTAGGGGCCGCAGGGGCCGTGGGAGCCCCGGCGTCCCTGGCATCCCTCGTATCCCTCGTATCCCTGATGTCCCTGTCCCCGGTGTCCCCGGTGTCCCCGGCAAGCCTGGTCCTGCCGGGAGCGCCGGCGGGTGAGGTGGGTTCCCGTGGTGGTGGTCCGTCCGGCCCGGTCGGTCGCGCACCGGCGTGCGTCCCGGTCCACCGCTGCCCCTCGCGACTCCCCCGCAGCACCTCGACATGCGCCTCGCGGATCGCCGGACCGGGTTCGATGCCGAGTTCCTCCACCAGGTGGGCGCGCAGGTCACGGTGGACGGCGAGGGCCTCGGCCTGCCGGCCGGTGCGGTGCAGGGCGAGCATCAGCTGCCGGTGGAACGCCTCGCGCAGCGGGTGCTCGGCGACCAGGGCCGCCAGCTCGGGCACCAGCGCGGCCAGGCGTGCGCCGCCCAGGGCGAGTTCGGCCTCGTAGCGCCATTCGAGCAGGTGCAGCCGGGCCTCCTCCAGGCGCTGCACGAGGGCGTAGCCGCCGAGGTCGGCGGGGAGCCCGCTGAGCGGGGCGCCGCGCCACAGCACGAGCGCTGCGGCACAGGCCCGTACGACGACCGACCAGTCCCGCCGGGCGTGCGCGGCCCGCGCCTCGGCGACCCGGGCGTCGAAGACGTGCACGTCCAGCTCGCCGTGGTCGACCCGCAGCACATAGCCCGGCGGTACGGCCCTGAGCCGCTCGGGATCGTCCAGGAGCCGACGCAGCCGGGTGACGTGGTTGTGCAGGGAGGCCTGCGCGGAGACGGGCGGCGCACCGCCCCACAGCGCGTCCTTCAGCGACTCGACCGACACGACCCGGCCGGACTCCAGCAGCAGAGCGGCGAGCAGAGTGCGGACTTTGGGGCTGCCGATGGCCCGGACGCCGTCGTCGTGGGTGTTGTCAGGGGTGCCGTCGGGGACGCGATCAGGGGCGCTTCCGAGGGCGTCGCCGGACGCGTCGCCGCAGGTGTCGTCGCCGGCTTTCTCGGCCGGGTCGTCGGACGAGGACTCACCGGAGGCTCCGGGAGAGGGCGCACCGGAGACGCCCGCCGGAGAGACGCCGACGGTTCCGGAAGAGGTGTCGTACGACATCCCGTACGGCGGTCGGTCGTAGAGGACCGGTGGTCCCAGCAGTCCGAAGCGCAGCTCGCACCGCCGCATCACGCCGTTCCACTGCCTTCCCACACGGCCGGGGTCGACCGTGCTCCGCGGCGGGTGTGTACCCGCTGTCCTCTGGCGCATTCCCGCCCTGTCCACAACGGTTTCCCGCCACCTTCTGCCTACCGGTCCAGCGCCGGAATCCCCCTGCCCGCAGGGCTGTTCCCGTTGCCGCCGGACGACTTCCGGCCAGCCGATCCGCGACCCGCCGACGAACCGTTGGCCACATGTTAGCGATCCGTTGGCGAATCCTGATGTGATCATTCCATCGGATCTGGCCCGACGGCGCGCGCGTATTGTCGCGTTACTCGGGGGAGTGTCGCCGCAGGCTGGATCCGGGGACGACAAGGGCCCCGGCCGTCGGAGGTGAACGACCGGGGTCCCGTCCCGTTTTTCCGTTCCCGGCACGGCTTCACACGGACCGCGGCCTCACACGGACCGCGGCTCTGCACGGACCGCGGCTCTGCACGGACCGCGGCTCTGCACGGACCGCGGCTCTGTTCCCGGCCGTCCGTCTCCGGCCCGATGGCCTGCTCCTGGCTTTCCGCCCCGAGCCCGACCCTGCTGCCCGGAGCCCGCCCCGGGCACGGGCGCCCTCCGCGCCCCGCCACCTCTCTCAGATCACCGGCGGGCGCCCCAGCCGGGTGAGCCGCCAGACCGTTCTCCAACGCATCGGGCGCCGTTCGCCGGCCGGCTCCCGCAGCCCTTCCGCGAATCCGCCGAACCACGCCCTGAGCCCGGCCAGGGAGCGGGTGCGGGCGAGGGTGACGAGGATCCACGCCCCGAGGTGGACCGGGACGAGCGGCAGCGGCAGTCTGCGCCGGACGAGCCAGACGCGGTTGCGGGCGTTGACCCGGTAGTAGACGGCGTGCCGGGCCGGTGAGGTCTTGGGATGCCGGAGGAGCAGCTCGGGGGCGTACCGGATCCTCCAGCCGGCGTCCACGGCCCGCCAGGCGAGGTCGGTCTCCTCGTGCGCGAAGAAGAACTCGGCGGGCCAGTCCCCGGTCTCGGCCAGCATCGCCATGCGCAGGGCGTGCCCGCCGCCGAGGAAGCCGGTGACGTAACCGCCGCGCAGTGGATCGGACTTGCCCACCCGGGGCACATGCCGCTGCTGGGTCTCGCCGTGCTCGTCGGCGATACGGAAGCCGACGATGCCGAGGCGGGGTTCGGCGGCGTACAGGTCGCGCACCCGGCGCAGCACGTCGGGGTCGACGAGCAGCCCGTCGTCGTCCAGCTCCACGACGACGTCGATGTCCCCGAACTCCCGCAGGCGGGCGAGGGCGACGTTCCGGCCGCCCGGGCAGCCGAGGTTGTCCTCGACGTCGACGGTGGTGACCTCGCCGGGCAGAGAGAGCCGGCGAGCGAACTCCGGCAGCCGGCAGCCGTTGCCGACGATCACGATGCGGGCGGGGGCGAGGTCCTGCTTGGCCACGGACTCCAGCAGGGCGTCGACCTCCTCGGGCCGGTTGCCCATGGTCACCACGGCCACGGCGATCCTCGGCTCCAGCACGTCCCTCACCTCATCCGGCCGACGGCGGCGGCGCATCCCGACCACGCGCTGCCCGCCGTTCACCAAGATGTTGCCTCGGGTCCGCTGGTTCACCTGACGCCGATTCACTTTGCGGCGTCTTTGATCCACCTTTGTCGCCCCGTTTGCCTCCGCTGGAGCGGAGCCGAGGGGCCGAGCGGATCGAGCGGATCGAGCGGAATCGGAATCGGAGTCGAGCGGAGTCGGCACACCGGCGGACGGGCGTCAGTCTGCGGCCGGCCGGAAGTACGACCGAGGACCGGCGGTCCCCATGCCGACGACCGGACCGGCCGGACCAACTCGCACCGCCCGTGACACATCGTCAGCACCCGGTGCACCTGTGCGTTTTCAAACCCCGAATGCAGAGGTGAACGTTTCTGTGCACCCATGTCACTCAACTGAACGTTACAGATTGTGATTACCCAAAGACTGTGCGTTAGCTTTCGAAATGTGACACCGCCCTCGACCTCACCAAGGGCCGTGCACTCGACGCCCAGAGGACAGATCCCTCGCCTCCTGGCAGACCGTCCCGACGGTGGTTTCGCGCCGACTCGGCCCGGAGCCACCGGCGGGATCCGCAGCAGACAGAGAAAGGCTGAAGCGTGTACGAAGCAGGAAACACACCGGCGGACCACAGCGACGACGACAGCGGGGACGCCGCCAGGCCGGTGCCGCGGATGCGGCGGGCGGCACGGGGGACATGGGGACTGGGGGCGCTTGTCGCGGCGATGCTGCTGGGGGCGTCCCTGCCCGGAAACGCCGCGGCAGCGCAGCGGCAGCCCGCCGTGGCGGCGCAGGCCACGGCAACGCGTGCGCTGGAGTGCATCCAGCCGGGGAACGCGTGGCTCAACCCCCGGTTCTACTGGCGAAACGTGTTCGGTGCCCGGCTGGGCGAGGGTGTGATCCACGAGTCGTCGTCGCCCAACCCGTTCGGCGGCCGGATCGCGCCGGGGTCGACGTTCACCTTCAGGTGGCGTCCCGAGACCACGCGCAACCCCGTGGGGGCGCAGTTCCACATCCACCGGGTCGATCTGGCATCGGTCCTGGCGGTGGCCGATGTGGAGTCGGTGACGGGGCCGGGCAGTTTCGCCGGGACGACGCTGAGCGCCCAGGAGACGCCGCCGCAGAAGCTGGGCGACACCGTGGTGAGGTTCCGGATCAGGCCGGGGACGGAGGGACGGACGGCGACCCTCTCATCGGCTGACCACAGCCTCACGACGAGGTGGCTGTTCACCAACATCAACAACCTCTGGGAGAACACCGGAAGCATCTCCTTCGCCGTCGCCGACCGCGCGAGTCTCGGCTGCGACTCGTCCTCGGTTCTCGGGTAGCGGAACGGCTCGGGCAGCGGGACCACTCAGGTAGCGGTACGACGACGTGACGCGTCGGTCGGTCGGCGCGCCACCGGCCGACGCACAGGGAACACCCCGAGCCGCTGCCGGCCGTCGCATACCGGGCCGTCGCCTGCCGACCGTCGTACGGCGTGGTCACCGCGCCCGAAGCGTCAACTCCGCATGCGCCGATTCACCCTGAGCAGGGGTGAGCCCAGGAGGTACGGCGGGGGCATTCGGCCATGACCCGTTGGACGGGAGGAAGCCCTGAGGCGGGTGTGACGGGAGTGATGCACCGATCCGGCGCGGGAGACCGTGCGCCGGGGAAGGATTTCGCAAACCGGCTCCGCGGGGTTGGCCGATCACCACCTGGTCGTCACTTTACGTGTTCACGGGGGGACGCTTCGCTACTCACTGTTTTGGCTCCGCTCCGGCTCGCGACAGTGCGGCCCGTCGGCGGTGCATTTCAGCAGTGTCGACGCGAGGGGACGAACCATGGCCACACCTCCTGCTGCTCCGCTCAGGGTTGCCCTGGTCAACGGCAGCTTCGAACAGCCCGCTGTCAGCAACTTCGAGATCCTGCCGGACGCCTCGCAGACGCAGGCGCCCAAGCGGGTGCCGGGCTGGCTCACGACGGCCACCGACCACATGGTCGAGCTGTGGCGATCGGGCTTCAACGGTGTTCCGTCAGCCGACGGTCTCCAGTTCGCCGAGCTCAACGCGAACGAGGTCTCCACGCTCTACCAGGACCTGGCGACCACGCCCGGCACCAAGCTGTACTGGCGGCTGTATCACCGCGGCCGGCAAGGGCAGGACACCATGGCGCTGGACATCGGCGCGCCGGGCTCCGCGGTGGAGCAGAGGCGCTTCACCGACGGCAACACCGCCTGGGGCTACTACACCGGCACCTACACCGTCCCGGCGGGCCAGACGCTGACGCGCTTCGCCTTCCGTTCCATCTCCGCCGCCGGCGGCAACCGCGGCACCGGCAACTTCCTGGACGGCATCTTCTTCGGCACCGCTCCTTACGTGCTGCTCGCCAAGAGCGCGGTTCCGGCGGGTCCGCTGGAGGTGGGCGACGTCGTCACCTACCGGATCACCGCCAAGAACGAGGGCGGTGGCGGGGCCGAGAACCTCGTCCTGACCGACGTCGTCCCGGAGGGCACGACGTATCTGCCCGGTTCCCTGCGGATCGTGGACGGCCCGAACGCCGGGGCGAAGAGCGATGTGAAGGGCGATGATCAGGCGTACTACGACGCCGCCGCGAACCAGGTCGTCTTCCACCTCGGCAACAACGCTTCCGCCGTGGCAGGGGGCAGCCTGCCCAGCACCGAGACGCAGCCCGCGGGGACCACGGTGGAATACCGGGTCACCATCGATCGGGCCGCCGGCGGCAAGCAGATCAGCAACACCGCGACCGCCTCCTACGAGAACCGGCTCGGCGACCGGCCGGAGACCCTGACGTCCACCTCCAACGAGCAGGTCACGCAGGTCAAACCGGCTGCCGACCTGACCGTGGCGAAGGCGGCCGACGCGACCACCGTGACCGTCGGCCAAACGGTCACCTACCGCATCGCCGTCCACAACACCGGCCCGAACGACGCCACCGGCGTCACCGTCACCGACCGACTCCCCGACGGCCTCGTCCTGCTGTCGGCCGACGGCACGACCGGGAGCTACGACCAGGCCACCGGGCAGTGGGCCGTGGGCGAGCTGGCCGCCGACAGCACTGCCACCCTCGTGCTGCGGGCCAAGGCCACCCAGGCCGGCCGGATCAGCAACAGCGCCACCGTCACCGGCACCGAAAAGGACCCCGACACCACCAACAACACCGACACGGTCACCGTCTGCGTCGAACCCGCCCCCTCCTGCTGCAACCCCTGCTCCACCGAGCAGTAGCTCCCCGGACACGCGCCCACCCCGGGCAACAGAAAACCCCAGGCCAGCATCCTGACCTGGGGTTCCAGTGGAGCCGCTTTCGGGATTCGAACCCGAGACCTACGCATGACGATTTACCCTCGCCGCCGGCGCCCTCCGACCTTCACGACCCTCCGAGGCAGTGTCCGCCCACGGACCGCTGGTGTCGCTCGCGGATCCGCCGCGCCAGCGCCGCCGACCGGCCGCCGGCCCAGATGAGGAGGGATGTGGGCAGGAAGACCGAGTCACTGATGATCATGGCGAGCGACAGGAAGGGGATGCCCAGGATGACCGCGATCCCCACGTGTTCGATGATCATGAAGGCCAGCAGCGCGTTCTTGACCTTGCGGTACATGAGTGTGAAGGGGAAGGAGATCTGCATGAGGACCGTGCCGTAGCACAGCAGGAAGACCAGCAGCATGTTCGCCGAAACGAGGTCGGCCAGCCCCGGCCACGGACGGAAGAGATCCAGGTGCATCGCGTAGTAGACGGCGCTGCCGTCCTGCCACTTCGTCCCTTGGCTCTTGTAGAGGCCCGCTGACGCGTAGATGAAACAGACCTGAGCGGCGATGACCAGCATCGCGCAGTTGTGCAGCATGGCCGCGCCCGAGTCGAGCAGCGAGCGCAGCGCGTGCCGAGGAGCCCACTGCTCCAGCACGTACCAGAGGCCCTGAAGGCCCCACATCACCCAGAAGACCCCCAGCCAGCCGTCCCAGTGGGTGCATGAAGCCCACAGCAGCGGCGGACCGAGCGCGAGCCACAGCGCCGCCCCGGCCCGGTCGTGTCGTGTGTCGCCGGCCCGCGGTCCACGGCGGCGCGCGTCCAGCGACCAGACCTGGCCACAGCGAGTGAAGGCCAAGTACACCGCCATGATGCGGATGATGTCGTCGCCGGCGTCGCCCGCGAAAGGACTGCGGTTCTCGATCGCGAGCACTCCCACGAGGAAGAGCACCGAGGTGGCGCGGGTGCGCCAACCCAGCATGAGCAGTACGGCGGCTGCGATCGCCCCGTGATAGACGAGTTCGAACCACCACCGGCCACTCGACCAGGTGAGCACGGTGAACGCGTGGGTGTCGGTGATAAGGGCCCTGGCCATGGTCAGCGACCAGGGGTTGTGGTCACCGAACAGCACGCGGCGGTTCGGCCACTCCCGGAGCAGGTAGCAGGTGAAGAAGAACCCGTAGCCGATCCGGATGACAGCGGCCTGGTACGGGGAGTGGGTGCGGCCGGCGAAAGCGCTGCATCGCGACAGCTGCTTTACGGCGCGTTCGCGCACGGGGACCCGAGTGGCAGGAGACTCGGTCGTCGACGGCTGTGACGCCGGGGCCCGTGGAAGCGGGGGTGCGGTGACGCCGTCCGCGGGAGACTGGGGCGCCGGAACGGCGACCGTCGCCGCGTTGCGGTTCTCGTACACGTCACAGCTCCTTGTAGAACTTCTCCTTGACCGGCCACCACGGCAGGATTCTGTAGGCCGTCGTGTTCGGCGCCTTCTGTCCCGTCCACTTCGGAGGGGCGACGGCGTTGGTCCGGCTGGCGAGTTGGATACGGACGATCCGCTCGCCGTTCCACTGGCGGCCGAAATGCCCGAGTGCGATCCGCGTCAGGTACTCGGTGGAGAGTGTGCTGCGCATGCCGTTCGTCGGCTTGTCCTTCAGGTCGTGCGTTTCCGTATAGAAGTCCCAGGATCGGCGCAGCACGTTCTGGTCCAGATGACTGGGAACCAGATTGTGCTTCATGGCCTCCAAGTGCGGGAAGGAAAGGTTGTTCCATTCCCATGTGTGCCGTGTTCCGTCACGCCCAAGCGTCTGGGCCCGCGCGCCGATCGACACATTCTGGGCCAGCGGGTTGGGTGCGAACATCTGCCAGTTCTGGCCGAATTCTGGATAGATGTATCCGTTGAGTGTCTGTTGATATTTGTTCGTCACGGAACTGGCCGGCGCGAGAGTCAGGAACACCATGCCGAGGTGCCACAAGACAGCACCGAGCAGGACGGTGCCCGTCACCGCCGACACCGCCAGAGAGGTCGTGAACCGAACGCGCATTGCGGTATCTCGCCGGCTCCCATCGGCGGGGAGCGCGTCGTCGGCAGCATGCGTGTCGGGAAGGCCGGACGGTTCGACCCACTCCGCTGTCGAGCCGGCCTCCTCTGACGCCCTGGGCGGGCCCACCAGCGGGTCGGAGCTTCCGGGCGGCGCGGAGTCACCCGTTGTCTTCGTGAACTGCTCCATGATGATCCTCGTAATCTGCGGCTTCACCGGCATGTGCATCGGCGGAGAGCCGTGCGCCACTTCGGTGCTTCACGTACCGCGGGTATCCCGGCGTCGCCCGTCCGGGTGACGCCGGGATACCGTGCCCTTGCCGGCGCCTCTACGTCATCAGGCCGAGGACTCGGCTGCAGTTACCGACCAGGGACACCGCAGGCGCCGACGTGCGTCGGGCGACCCGGTCAGCCGTTCGCGTTGTTGCCGTTGTTCCCGTTGTTCCCGTTGTTGCCGTTGTTGCCGTTGTTCCCGTTGTTGCCATTGTTGCCGTTGTTGCCGTTGTTGCCGTTGTTGGCATTGGTCGGGTTGTTCGTTCCGTTGGAGCCCCCGATGAGGCCAACGGGAATGAGGGTCAACGTAACCGTCGGGTTGAACGTCGCGTTCTGGGTGCAGTACCCGAAAGTGCCGCCCTTGCAGTTGTGGTCCAAGTTCAGGGACAAGGAGCCGCCCCCGGCGTCCGTGCCTTTGCTGCTGTAGCCGACGGAGTGAGTGATGGAAGTGATCACTCGGTGAGCGGGGAGAACGGACGGATTGGCGAGCGCCACGCCGCCCAAAGACAGGGCGCCGGTCACAAGCCCTACAACGAGGCCCCGGAAAGCCTTCATCGGTGAACTACCTTTCGCTGTGGATGGATCAGAGGACTCTCCGGATCCTGCAGCCTTTTGGTAGGACATAGGTAGCGAAACACGCAGGGAAAGGTGGCCCAAATGCCGCAATGGCGCCCAGATATTCACCCGCTCGGGCTTATATCGACCAGCGCCACGCTTCACGGGACCTGCAGCAACCCACCACTCACCCTCGCTCCCGTCCCGTCGACCACACATGGACCAGGTCTGCTCGGTTCTGCCCGGGGGCGGTGACCTGTGCCGCGCAGCCAACGCGGATACCGAATCGACCCTGGAACGGGACGGGCTGGGGCGGATCGTGTCGGAGACGGTCAACGAGCTGCCGGCGGAAGCCGGGCGTGAAGGGGCGCTCGCACCTCTCGAAGGACGCGATGCGCCGCATGGGCGACGCCTTCCTGCCCCGCCCGGAACCCGCGACTGAGACCAGAAGTGAGACCGGCGACAGCCGTGCGGCCCGCGCCCGGCGCCGTCGCCGCGTGCGCTGAACGACGAAAGACCAGCTAGGAACGTTCCTAGCTGGTCTTTCCGATGGAGCCGCTTTCGGGATTCGAACCCGAGACCTACGCATTACGAGTGCGTTGCTCTGGCCATCTGAGCTAAAGCGGCGCGTCGCCCGCACCATGGTGCGATCAGCAACGTCGGTAAGTCTACACAGTTTCCGGGGGTGCTTCGTACCCACCCCGGAGCGGGTGGGCACGGGGTGGGTGTCAGGGGTTACGAGCAGCGCTTTCCGGCGGCCGGCGGGGTGCCCCGGAGGAGGTAGGTGTCGATCGCCGAGTCGATGCAGGCGCTGCCGCGCCCGTACGCCGTGTGGCCGTCGCCGTTGTAGGTCAGCAGGCGGGCCGAGGAGAGCTGCCCGGCCAGGGAACGGGCCCAGCGGTACGGCGTCGCCGGGTCACGGACCGTGCCGACCACCACGATCGGAGCCGCCCCCTTCGCCTCGATGCGGTGCGGCTCCCCCGTGGCCCGCACCGGCCAGTACGTGCAGTTCAGTGCGGTCCAGGCGAGGCCGGGGCCGAAGACCGGGGACGCCTTCTCGAACACGGACAGCGCCTTCTCGACCCCCTCGGGGCCGGAGAAGGCCGCCGGCAGGTCCAGGCAGTTCACGGCGGCGTTGGCCATCATCAGGTTGCTGTAGTGGCCGTTCCCGTCCCGCTCGTAGTAGCTGTCGGCGAGGGCCAGCAGGCCCGCGCCGTCGCGCTCCTTCATCGCCGAGGTCAGCGCCTCGCGCAACTGCCCCCAGGACCCCTCGTCGTACATCGACGCGATCACCCCGGTGGTGGCCAGCGACTCCCCCAGCTTGCGGCCGTCCGTGTCGCCCGCCGGGACGGGGTGGGCGTCCAGCTTGCGGAAGAACGCCTGCAGGTGGGCGCCGACCTGCGCGGGCGTCGTCCCCTTCCCGCCGAGCGGACAGTCGGAGTGCCGTACGCAGTCCTTCGCGAACGCCTGGAACGCGGTCTCGAAGCCCGCCGTCTGGTCCAGGTTCAGCCTGCGTGCGTCCAGGGACGGGTCCATCGCCCCGTCCAGGACCATCCGGCCGACCCGCCCGGGGAACAGTCCGGCGTACGTCGCCCCGAGGAACGTGCCGTACGACGCCCCGACGTAGTGCAGCTTCCCGTCCCCGAGCACCGCCCGCAGGATGTCCATGTCCCGCGCCGCCTCGACGGTGGACACATGCCGCAGCAGCCGCGCCGACCGGGCCCCGCAGCTCTCCGCGAACTTCCGGTCCGCCGTGACCAGCGCTTTCCGCTCCGCCTGGTCGTCGGGGGTCACGTCCGTCTGGGTGTACGTGTCCATCTGCCGGCCGTCGAGGCATTCGACGGGCTCGCTGCGGGCGACGCCCCGCGGATCCACCGCCACCATGTCGTAGCGGGCGCGGACCTCCGCGGGGTAGCCGATGCCCGCGAACTGCTGGAGGTACCCGACCGCCGAACCGCCCGGACCGCCCGGGTTGACCAGCAGCGAGCCGAGCGGCTTGGCCTTGCCGGTGGCCTTCTTGCGGGCGACGGCGAGCCGGACGGTGCCCGCGTCCGGGTTCGCGTAGTCCAGCGGGGCCTTCATCGTCGCGCACTGGAATCCGGCGGTACCGCAGTCGCGCCACCGCAGCCGCTGGTCGTAGTACGGCGTCAGCGCCGACGGTGTCGAACGCGGCAGCGCGGCGAGCGCCGCCTCCACCGTCCCGCCCGCCGACGTGGTCGAGGTCCCGGAGGAGCAGGCGGACACGAGCAGGGCGGCGGCCGTGAGGAAGGTGGCCGTGAGACGGGCCGTCGTCCGGGTGCGGGTGCCCCGGGTCCGGCGGGGGCGGGGGGATGGCCTGGTGTGCATCAAGCGAGCGTAACGCTGCGCGATGTGTTGAGTGCGGTCCGTGGCTCTTGTGCCTCCTAAGGGGGACACAGGCGCGGGGACCACCCCCTTCGGTCCCCCATCAGCTTCGGGCCCCTCCCACCCGGGCCTCTCCCCCTAGGACCCCCTCGGGCGCCTGTCCCTCGATCGGTTCGGCGCCCGCGCGGGCTCACCCCGCCCGGAGCGCCATCGTCATCGCCTCCACCGCCAGCAGCGGAGCCACGTTGCGGTCCAGGGCTTCCCGGCACGCGGAGATCGCCTCGATGCGGCGGAGGGTGGACTCCGGGGTGCTGCCGCGGGCGAGCCGCTCCAGGGCGTCCTCGGCGTCGGCGTTGGCGAGCGCCACGCGCGTGCCGAGCTGGAGGGCGAGGACGTCGCGGTAGAAGGCGGTGAGGTCGCCGAGGGCGACGTCCAGGCTGTCGCGCTGCGTACGGGTTCTGCGCCGCTTCTGCATGTCCTCCAGGTCCTTCATCACCCCCGCCGTGCCCCGCGGCAGCCGGCCGCCCTGGGCCGCGCCGAGCGCCGTCTTCAGCTCCTCGGTCTCCTTGCCGTCCATCTCCTCGGCGAGCTGCTTGGCATCCTCGGCGGCGGCGTCGACCAGCTCCTGGGCGGCCTTGAGGCAGGCACCGACCTCGTCCAGCCGGAGCGGCAGCCTCAGCACGGAGGCCCGGCGCTCACGGGCCGCCGGGTCGGTGGCCAGACGGCGGGCCCGGTCCACATGGCCCTGGGTGGCGCGCGCGGCGGACACGGCGACCTCGGGCTCGATGCCGTCGCGCCGCACGAGCATGTCGGCGACCGCCTCGACGGACGGCGTGCGCAGGTTCAGGTGGCGGCAGCGGGAGCGGATGGTCGGCAGGACGTCCTCGATGGAGGGCGCGCAGAGCAGCCAGACCGTGCGCGGGGCGGGCTCCTCGACGGCCTTGAGGACGGCGTTGGCCGACTTCTCGTTCAGCCGCTCGGCGTCCTCGACCAGGATGATCTGCCAGCGGCCGTTCGCCGGGGCGGTGAACGACTTGCGGACCGTGTCCCGCATGTCCTTGACCAGGATCTCGGAGCCGACGGCCGCCACGGTCGTGACGTCCGCGTGGGTGCCGAGCAGCGCGGTGTGGCAGCCGTCGCAGAAGCCGCAGCCGGGGGTGCCGCCGAGCGCGCGGTCCGGGCTCACGCACTGCAGGGCCGCGGCGAAAGCCCGCGCCGCCTGGTTCCGGCCCGCGCCGGGCGGGCCCGTGAACAGCCAGGCGTGGGTCATCCTCGACGCCTCGGGCAGCGGCTCGGCCGCCGCGGCGGCCGTGACGAGGGCGTCGGCGTCCCGCGCGGCGCCGTCGAGCACCGCGCTCACCTTCTCCTGCCCGACGAGGTCGTCCCACACGGTCACGGGTCACGCCGCCCTTCCGTCACACTGCGCGTTCCGCCATCCATTGTGCGGGTGTGCACTGACAACGGTGGCCCACCGGGGGAGACGGGAGCGACCAAGGAGAAGGACTTCGGGAGCGCCCCGGGGGTCCCCTGGCAACGCGGGAGCGTCCCGGAGCGACGCGGGAGCGCCCCGGAAGTGCGACGTGTCCTGGGGCGCATCAGCGCTCCGAGGACACCGGCCCGCGCCGACCCCCGGGGCACCCATGCCCATGCCCTTGCCCATGCCTGAAAGCGCCGGTCAGCCACGCTCAGGGCACCCATGCCCGCGTACGGGGCGCCGGTCAGCCACTCCGGAGCCCCTTGCCCGTCAAGGCGCCGGTCAGCCGCGTCGGCCCCGGCCACGGCCCTTGCGGCCCGGCTGCTCGCTGTCAGCGCGGTCGCCGTCGCCGCGGTCGCCCCGGTCGGCGTAGTCCCGCTCGTCGTACGAACCCAGCAGCTCGTCGGCGAGCGACGGCAGGTCGTCCAGCGGGGTCTCCTCGGCCCAGTCGGAGCGCGGGCGGCGGCGGGGCGTGCCGTCGGCGTCGAGCTGGGGCATCTCACGCGTGCGCGGCTCGGAGCCGTCGGGGTCCGCGGCGGGCCGCTCGTCCCGGAAGAAGCCGGGCGGTACCCGGTCCGCCGGGTCGGCACCCCGTACGGGCGGCAGTACGGCGGTCTCGTCCGCCGCGCCCGGAGCCACCGACGGCAGCTGGGCCGTCTCGTCGTCGGAGACGCGCGGCAGTACGGCCGTCTCGTCGGCCGACACCGGCGGCAGTACGGCCGTCTCGTCCGCCGGTCCGGAGGCGACCGGCGGCTGAGGCAGCTCGGTGGTCACCTCGGAGTCCGCGAGGGAGCGCCGGGCGCCCCGGGCGGAGTCGGACACGGGGTCGGACGCGGAGTTGGATACGGAGTCGGACGCGGGGTCGCGGCGGTCCTCGCGCACCGGCCGCAGCACGGTCGTGTCGTCCGTGGCCCGGCTGCCCGCACCCGGCGCCTTCGCGTCCGGCGACACCACCGGTGTCGGGACGGTCTCGTCGGCGGCCCGGGACGTGCCCGGGGACACCGCCGGAGTGGGGGCGGTGGCCGCGTCGGAGACCACGCCCGGTGCCGTCGGCCGGGGCGCGCTCGGCCTGCGGGCCGCGGCGTCGGCCGCGGCCGCGGCCTCGGCGGCCTGTCGACGGGCTTCCTCGGCCCGCAGCAGCGCGTCCTCCGCCTTGCGCTGGGCCTCCAGGCGCCGCGCGTCCTCCTCGGCGCGCAGCCGAGCCTGCCGGGCCTCTTCCTCGGCGCGCAGCCGGGCCTCCTCCTCGGCCTGCTTGCGGCGCCGCTCCTCCTCGGCCTTGCGGCGGGCCTCCTCCTCGGCGCGCGCCTTCTCCTCGGCGAGCAGCCGCTGGCGCTCCTCCTCCGCGCGCCGGCGGGCTTCCTCGGCCCGCTGCCGCGCCTCCTCCGCCTGGCGTTCGGCCTCGCGCCGCTGCGCCTCCTCCAGCTCGCGCCGCTTGCGCTCCTCCTCCTCGGCACGCAGGCGGGCGAGCTGCTCCTCGCGCTCGCGCTGCAGGCGCTCCTCCTCGGCCTTGCGGGCGGCCTCTTCCTCGGCCTTGCGGCGGGCCTCCTCCTCGGCCTTCTTCCGGGCCTCTTCCTGGGCCTTGATCTCGGCCTCGGACATCGGCAGCACGGTGTCGAGCCGGTGCCGGATCACGGTGGTGACGGCCTCGGGTTCCTGGCCGGCGTCCACGACCAGGTAGCGGCCGGGGTCGGAGGCGGCCAGTGTGAGGAAACCGGACCGTACGCGCGCGTGGAACTCCGCCGGCTCCGACTCCAGCCGGTCCGGCGCCTCGGTGAACCGCTCGCGGGCGGTCGCCGGGGAGACGTCCAGCAGAACGGTGAGGTGCGGGACGAGCCCGTTGGTGGCCCAGCGGTTGATGCGGGCGATCTCGGTCGGGGACAGATCACGGCCGGCGCCCTGGTAGGCGACGGAGGAGTCGGTGTAGCGGTCGGAGATCACCACCGCGCCACGCTCCAGGGCGGGGCGTACGACCGTGTCGACGTGCTCCGCGCGGTCGGCCGCGTACAGCAGCGCCTCCGCGCGGTGCGACAGCCCCGCCGAGGACACGTCCAGCAGGATCGAGCGCAGCCGCTTGCCCACCGGGGTGGCGCCGGGCTCGCGGGTGAGCACGACCTCGTGGCCCTTGGCGCGGATCCACTCGGCGAGGGCCTCGGCCTGGGTGGACTTGCCGGCGCCGTCGCCGCCCTCCAGGGCGATGAAGAAGCCGTTCGCCGTGGGGGCCTGCAGCGGGTCGTCGCCGCCGAGCAGCGCGTCCTTGAGGTCTTGGCGCAGGGGTACACCGGACCGGTCGTCGACCTTGGCGAGGACCAGCGCGGCCACCGGCAGCAGCAGCGCGCCGACCAGCATCAGCGTGAAGGCCGCCCCGCCGTGCGCGAAGACGAACTTCCCGTTCTCCAGCCGGTGCGGGCCGATCAGCGCGGCGACCAGGGGTGCGACCAGGGCGCCGAGCGCTATGAAGACGCGGACCACGGCGTGCAGGTGCTCGGTGGTGCGCGCCCGGCGGTAGTCCTCGGTCTCCTGGTCGAGCAGGGTGTGCCCGGTGTTGGCGGCGACGCCCGCGGCGGCGCCGGCCAGAGTGACGATCAGCAGGACGGTGGTGACGTCCGGGACCAGTCCGGCGGCCAGCAGGGCGATGCCGGTGAAGGCGATCGCCAGGGCCAGCAGACGGCGCCGGGAGAGCGAGGGCAGCAGCGCGGGGGCGGTCCGGATGCCGACGGCGACACCGCCGGTCAGACCCAGTACCAGCAGGCCGTACAGGACCGGGCCACCGCCCAGGTCCTTGGCGTGCAGTACGCACACCGCGACGGCCGCGGCGATCGCCCCGGCGACACCGGCACAGGCCGGGACGAGCAGCGGGACGGCGCCCGTACGGCCCTTGTCGACGCCGGTGCCGGTGCGCGGGCGGCGCAGACCCTCCAGCGGGGACCGCGCGCGCGGGGTGCGCGTATCAGGCAGCTCCAGGACGGTCAGCACGGACAGGGAGGCGGCGAACAGCCCGGCCGCCACATACGCCGCGAGGGCCGCCTGGTGCTGGTCGAACCAGGCCACGCCGGTACCCAGGAGGTTGTTCAGCAGGGAGGCGACGGCCAGGGTGGCGGCGGCCAGCGGGACCGCGAGGAAGCCGGTGCGCAGCGCGAGGCGGCGCAGGGCGTCCAGGTGGTCCGGGAGCGGCCGTACGGTCGCGCCTTCCGGGGGCGGGGCCGGCAGCAGGGCGGGGGCGGCGCTCTCCCGGCACACGGTCCACAGCCGCTCGGCGACGCCGGTGACGAAGGCGGTGACCAGCAGGACGGCGAGCGCGTTGTCCGGGGTCCAGTCGATCCACAGGGGCGCGACGATCAGCAGCGCGGCGCGGAGGCCGTCGGCACCGACCATGGTCCAGCGGCGGTCGAGCGGGCCCTCCTGGGCGGTGAGCGAGGTCAGCGGGCCGAGGAGGACGGCGCCGAACAGCAGCGTGGCGAGGATGCGCACACCGAAGATCGTCGCCACTGCGAACGCCACGCCTCGGTAACCACCGCCGAAGGCCCCCTCGGCGATCGCCGCCTGGAGGACCAGCAGGACCAGTACGAGAAGGGACAGGGCATCGCCGACGCCACTCACCAGCTGCGCGCTCCACAGGCGCCTCAGCTGCGGTCGGCGCAGCAGGGAACGGACGGCGCGCTCGCGGGAGTCCGCGACGAGTTCGTCGTCCGGTGCTGTGGGGTGGGCCGTCGGCTGCTCGGCTCGCGTCATGCGTTCAGCCTATCCGCAGCGACTGACAGCACACCTCGCGTGTCCGGACGTGCGCGCGCCCCGGCACCGCAGTGGTGCCGGGGCGCGCGTGCGTTGCGCGAAGCCGCGGGCGTCCGGGCCCGAACAGTCGTTCCGGGCCCGAATCATCGGTCCCAGGAGCCCGAAACGTCAGTCCTCCGAGCCCGAAGCTTCAGTCCTACAAGCCCGAAGCGTCAGTCCTCCGAGCCCGAAGCCGCCGTCTTCGAAGCCGTCACCTTCTTCGCGGTGGTCTTCTTGGCGGTCGTCTTCTTCGCGGCAGCCGTCGTCTTCTTCGCGGCCGTCTTCTTGGCGGCGGTCTTCTTCGCCGGAGCGGTCTTCTTGGCCGCCGCCTTCTTCGCGGTCGTCTTCTTGGCGGGGCCCTTCGCCCGCTTCTCGGCGAGCAGCTCGAAACCACGCTCAGGAGTGATCGTTTCGACACTGTCGCCGGAGCGGAGGGTCGCGTTGGTCTCGCCGTCGGTGACGTACGGGCCGAAGCGGCCGTCCTTGACCACGACCGGCTTGCCGGAGACCGGGTCCTCGCCCAGCTCCTTCAGCGGCGGCTTGGCGGCGGCCCGGCCACGCTGCTTCGGCTGGGCGTAGATCGCCTGCGCCTCCTCCAGCGTGATCGTGAAGATCTGGTCCTCGGCCTGCAGGGACCGCGAGTCCGTGCCCTTCTTCAGGTACGGGCCGTAGCGGCCGTTCTGCGCGGTGATCTCCACGCCGTCGGCGTCCGTGCCCACGACGCGCGGCAGCGACATCAGCTTCAGCGCGTCCGCGAGCGTCACCGTGTCGAGCGACATGGACTTGAAGAGCGAGGCCGTCCGCGGCTTGACCGCGTTCTTGCCGGTCTTCGGGGTGCCCTCGGGGAGGATCTCCGTGACGTACGGGCCGTAGCGGCCGTCCTTGGCGACGATCTGGTGGCCCGTCTCCGGGTCGGCGCCCAGTTCGAAGTCGCCGCTGGGCTTGGCCAGCAGTTCCTCGGCCAGCTCGATGGACAGCTCGTCCGGCGCCAGGTCGTCCGGGATGTCGGCGCGCTGGTGCTGCTCGGTGTCCTTCTCGCCGCGCTCGATGTACGGGCCGTAGCGGCCGACGCGGAGCACGATGTCGTTGCCCACCGGGAACGACGAGACCTCGCGGGCGTCGATCGCGCCCAGGTCGGTCACCAGTTCCTTGAGGCCACCGAGGTGGTCGCCGTCGCCGTTGCCGGCGTCGGCCGCGCCGCCCGTGGCGGTGCCCTCGCCGAAGTAGAAGCGCTTCAGCCACGGCACGGCCTTCGCCTCACCCGCGGCGATGCGGTCGAGGTCGTCTTCCATCCTGGCGGTGAAGTCGTAGTCGACGAGCCGACCGAAGTGCTTCTCCAGGAGGTTCACCACGGCGAAGGACAGGAAGGACGGCACCAGGGCCGTGCCCTTCTTGAAGACGTAACCGCGGTCCAGGATCGTGCCGATGATCGACGCGTACGTCGACGGGCGACCGATCTCGCGCTCTTCCAGCTCCTTGACCAGGGAGGCCTCGGTGTAGCGGGCCGGGGGCTTGGTCGCGTGGCCGTCGACCGTGATCTCCTCGGCGGACAGCGCGTCGCCCTCGGCGACCTGCGGCAGCCGGCGCTCGCGGTCGTCCAGCTCGGCGTTCGGGTCGTCGGCACCCTCGACGTAGGCCTTCAGGAAGCCGTGGAAGGTGATCGTCTTGCCGGAGGCGCTGAACTCGACGTCCCGGCCGTCGGCGGCGGCGCCACCGATCTTCACGGTGACGGAGTTGCCCGTGGCGTCCTTCATCTGGGAGGCGACGGTCCGCTTCCAGATCAGCTCGTAGAGCTTGAACTGGTCGCCGGACAGGCCGGTCTCCGCGGGCGTGCGGAAACGATCACCCGACGGACGGATCGCCTCGTGCGCCTCCTGGGCGTTCTTGACCTTGGCCGCGTAGGTGCGCGGCTGCGGCGGCAGGTAGTCGGCCCCGTACAGCTGCGTGACCTGGGTGCGGGCGGCGGTGATCGCCGTCTCGCTCAGCGTCGTGGAGTCCGTACGCATGTACGTGATGTAGCCGTTCTCGTACAGCTTCTGCGCGATCTGCATGGTGGCCTTCGCGCCGAAGCCGAGCTTGCGGCTGGCCTCCTGCTGCAGCGTCGTCGTACGGAACGGGGCGTACGGCGAGCGGCGGTACGGCTTGGACTCGACGGAGCGCACGGAGAAGCGGGTGTTCTCCAGGGCGGCGGCGAGAGCGCGGGCGTTCGCCTCGTCGAGGTGGAGGGTGTTCTCGCTCTTGATCCGCCCCAGGGAGTCGAAGTCACGGCCCTGCGCGACGCGCCTGCCGTCGACGGTCTGCAGGCGGGCGACGAGCGACGACGGGTCCGAGGAGTCTCCCGCGCGGCCGGTCGCGAAGGTGCCCGTCAGGTCCCAGTACTCGGCGGAACGGAAAGCGATGCGCTCGCGCTCCCGCTCCACGACGAGCCGCGTGGCGACGGACTGCACGCGGCCGGCCGACAGCCGGGGCATGACCTTCTTCCACAGCACCGGGGAGACCTCGTAGCCGTAGAGACGGTCGAGGATGCGGCGGGTCTCCTGGGCGTCGACCATGCGCTGGTTGAGGTCGCGCGGGTTGGCGACGGCCTCGCGGATCGCGTCCTTGGTGATCTCGTGGAAGACCATCCGCTTGACCGGGACCTTGGGCTTCAGGACCTCCAGGAGGTGCCACGCGATGGCCTCGCCCTCGCGGTCCTCATCGGTGGCGAGGAAGAGTTCGTCGGAGTCCTTGAGCAGGTCCTTGAGCTTCTTGACCTGGGCCTTCTTGTCGGCGTTGACGACATAGATCGGCTCGAAGTCGTGTTCGACGTCCACACCGAGGCGACGTACCTCGCCGGTGTACTTCTCCGGCACCTCCGCGGCGCCGTTGGGAAGGTCGCGGATGTGCCCGACGCTCGCCTCGACGGTGTAGCCGGGGCCGAGGTAGCCCTTGATCGTCTTCGCCTTGGCAGGCGACTCGACGATGACGAGTCGGCGACCGCCCTGTGCGGTCTCGCTGGTCGGGGACAACTTGGCTCTTCTCTCCGGTCGACGCTGGGGCCTCCCCAGGCCGTGGTCCCGGGGTCGCGGCGTACTGCTGGCTCGTGTGACGCTGCGGAGTGTGACGCTACATCCCGCCCCCGTGTCAAACGGGAAAAGCCCACAACGGCCACTCGAACGGTAACCCGACTACCGCCTTTCCTGCCGCCCGGACCGCCCGGTCGCACCCGCACCCCTGTCCGGAGCGTGACGCTCCCCTTACCCCGTGGACACGGCACCGACCGGCCTCAGAGCCGAGTCAGGCAGTACACGCCCAGGGTCAGCGCGACCACTCCCGACCCGCTCGCGAGGGCCGCCGATGCGATCCGACTCACACCGAAGGCCACCGCTTCCCCACGCCGCAGACGCGTCCCCGTCCATGCCAGCAGACCGGCCCCGAACAGGGCGAACACCACTCCCGCGAAGATCGCCGGCCCGCTCTCCATCGCCCGCCCACCCCTTCCCTGCCGTCGGCTCCGCCCAGCGCCGGGAGGGTGGCACGCGCGGGAGACGGGCGGGCGACGACGGGGTGAACGGAAGGTCTCCGTGCAGTCGAACACATGCTCGAACAAAGGCGGCCCGGACCTCTTTCTCAATATTTTTCCGGCCGTTTTCCGGAAGCGGGTCGGCCGTCCGTCCTCCCGGCACCCGCGCCGGGCCCGTGCCCCTGGCATACGACGACGCTCCGCCGCGGCCGGAGGACGATCCGGCCGACGGCTCGCCCCGGCGACGCGAGCGGGCGGCTCGGGCCGTCGGCGCACACCTTCGGCTCGGACCGACGGGTCCGACCTTCGGCTCGGACCGGCGGCTCAGACAGTCGGCTCAGACCGTCCGCTCAGACCGTCGGCTCCAGGAAGCCCTGCTCCACCAGCAGCCGGATCTGCGCGGGGGTGCGGTCGCGGAGCCGCACCGGGTCCTCGCCGACGAGCTGCGCGATGGCGTCCAGGATGCGGCCCGCGCTCAGCGTGCCGTCGCACACGCCGGCGAACCCGGCACCGACCGTGTCCACCTTCGTCGCCCGGCGCATCCCGCGGTGCTGGCGCAGCACCACATGCTCCGGATCCTCGGCGCCGGGCAGCCCGACCTGCTCCTGGACCACTTCGGCGACGAGCTTGAAGTGACTGTCCAGCAGCGCCGCGTCGTCGTGCTCCCGGAGATAGTCGAGACGTTCGAAGTGCGCCCGGATCGTCTCCCCGAGCGGCTGCTCGACCGGGTGCGGCCACTCCTCCACGGTGACGACCGGCTCCGCGGAACCGGTCCTGCGCAGGGTGATCCAGCCGAAGCCGATCGCCTTGACCTTGCGCGCCTCGAACTCGTCGAGCCAGGCGTCGTAGCGCGCCTGGTAGTCCGCCGGGTCCTCGCGGTGGTCACCGGCGTCCCTGAGCCACAGCTCGGCGTACTGCGTGACGTCCTGCACCTCGCGCTGCACGATCCAGGCATCGCACCCGCGCGGCACCCACGACCTGAGTCGGTCCTGCCAGTCCTCCCCCGCCACGTGCTGCCAGTTCGCGAGGAACTGCGCGAACCCGCCCTCGTTCAGCCGTTCCCCCGCCTCCTGAACGAGCGAGCGGCACAGATCGTCCCCGCCCATGCCACCGTCCCGGTACGTCAGCCGGGCCCGCGGGGAGATCACGAACGGCGGGTTGGACACGATCAGGTCGAACGTCTCGTCGTCCCGGACCGGCTCGAAGAGCGAACCCTCGCGCAGCTCGGCGGCGGGCGCGCCGGAGAGCGCCAGCGTGAGCGCCGTGACATGCAGCGCGCGCGGGTTGAGGTCGGTCGCCGTCACGCGCGTGGCGTGCTGGGCGGCGTGCAGCGCCTGGATGCCGGAGCCGGTGCCGAGGTCCAGGGCGGAGCCGACGGGGGTGCGGACGGTGATGCCGGCCAGGGTCGTGGAGGCGCCGCCGACGCCCAGGACGACGCCCTCGTCGCGCTGCCCGATGCCGCCCGCGCCGCCGACCGCGCAGCCGAGGTCGGAGACGATGAACCAGTCCTCGCCGCCGGGACCGCCGTACGGCCGTACGTCCACGGTGGCGGCCACCTCGTCGCCGCGCACGCGTGTGAGCCAGCCGGCCTCCAGGGCCTCCTCGACCGGGAGAACGGCCGCCACGCGCGCGTGGGACACCGGCTGCTGGAGCAGGAAGAGCCGTACGAGCGTCTCCAGCGGCGTGTCGCCACGGGTCGCCCGCAGGGCGGGCACGGTCTCGCTGCGGGCCAGCGCCGCGTAGGCGGCGGCGCCGAGCAGGTCGAGCAGCCCGTCGGCGGTGAAGGACGCGGCCAGCAGCGCGTCCCTCAGACGCGCGGCGATCTCGGGCCGGTCGGAAGCGGGCAGGGGAGCGGGTCCGGAGTCAGTCACGCCCCCATTGTGGCCCGGGACGGCAGCCTGGGACCGACCCCGCGCGGGCCGCCCGCCGCCGCCGGACACCCCTCCCCGGCCGGTCACGCACGAGCCGGCCGCACACAGACCACCGCGGACGCCGTCCGGCCGCGCCCAGCGCGGGCACGCACGAGCCGGCTCCGCGGGCCGCCCGCCGATGCCGGCCGACCGGCACCGGCTACCGGCACGGTCGCGCGCGAGCCGGCTCCGGGCCGGTCGTCCGCCGGTGTCAGCCGGCCGAGGCCGGTGCGCTCGGGGACGCGGTCGCGGACGCGGCGACCTTGCAGCTGGGCTGCTCGGCCATCGCCTTCTTGACGTCGTCCTGCTCCAGCCGCTTCAGCGCCGCCGTGCCGGAGACGCCCTGCTCGCCGACTTCCTTCGACTGGGCGGCGACGGCCTTGAGCCCCCGGGCGAACTTGCCCTGGTCCTTGGTGTCGAGCCCGTCGACCTGCTTCTTCAGGTCGGCGTACGACGCGGAGAGGCCGGCGAGGCTCTTGACGGCGTCCCGCTGCCGCTTGGCGCCGTCGTCGATGCCGGGGGGCGCCCCCGCCTTGCCGAGGGCGTCGGCGAGCGCCTTGTAGCCGTCGGCCGTGTCCTGGAAGGCCTGCGCGTAGGTCTTCTGGGCGCTCTTCGGCGGCAGGTTGCTGTCCGTGGCGATGGACTTGATCGACGCGTTGGCCGACCTGATCTTGGCGTCCTGCGAGGGCACCGCGTCGCACACGGTCTTGGCCCAGGACACCAGCTTGGGGTCGGGCCCCTTGTCACCGCCGCCGCTGGTGCACCCGGACACCGCCATCACGAGTACCGCACCGCCGGACAGTGCGGCCGCGAGCTTCTTGTTCACCGGATCGGTCCCTTCCATGGCTCTCGGCCCCCGGAATCTACACGGCGGACACACCCCCTCCCCCGACCGAACGGCCTATAAGTAGGATTTTGTGAGCTTTCGCACCACGGGAGAGAAGGCTCACGACGTGGGCGGGCGCACACACGTAAGCGGGCGGGCGGCACGTCAGTGCGCGCCGCCCGCCCGCCCGTTGACCAGGCCCTGTGAACCTGTCCTACGAAACCACCGCGGCGTCGGGCGAGTTGGAGACCCGCTCGGCGGTCTCCTCGTCGTCCCCGACGGCGATGCCGCGCCGCTTGGAGATGTACACGGCGACGACGATCACCAGCAGCGCGAGGACCGCGACCCCGATCCGCACGCCGAGGCTCTTGTCCTGACCGTAGGAGAACTTGATCACCGCCGGCGCGATGAGCAGCGAGACCAGGTTCATGACCTTCAGCAGCGGGTTGATCGCGGGCCCGGCGGTGTCCTTGAAGGGGTCACCGACCGTGTCGCCGATCACCGTGGCCGCGTGGGCCTCGCTGCCCTTGCCGCCGTGGTGGCCGTCCTCCACCAGCTTCTTGGCGTTGTCCCAGGCACCACCGGAGTTGGCCAGGAACACCGCCATCAACGTGCCCGCCCCGATGGCACCCGCGAGATAGGAGCCGAGCGCACCGACACCGAGGGTGAAACCGATGAAGATGGGCGCCAGCACGGCGAGCAGACCGGGCGTGGCCAGCTCCCGCAAGGCGTCCTTGGTGCAGATGTCGACGACCTTGCCGTACTCGGGCTTCTCCGTGAAGTCCATGATCCCGGGCTTCTCACGGAACTGCCGCCGCACCTCGAACACCACCGAACCCGCCGACCGCGACACCGCGTTGATGGCCAGTCCGGAGAAGAGGAAGACGACCGCCGCGCCCGCGATGAGGCCGACGAGGTTGTTGGGCTGCGAGATGTCCATCGACAGGCTCAGCGGCGAGCCCGGCCCGCTCAGCTTGGCGCCGACGTCCTGCACGTTGGTGGTGATCGCGTCGCGGTACGACCCGAACAGCGCCGACGCGGCGAGGACGGCGGTGGCGATGGCGATGCCCTTGGTGATGGCCTTGGTGGTGTTGCCGACCGCGTCCAGGTTGGTGAGCACCTGCGCGCCCGCGCCCTCGACGTCGCCGGACATCTCCGCGATGCCCTGCGCGTTGTCGGAGACGGGACCGAAGGTGTCCATGGCGACGATCACGCCGACCGTGGTGAGCAGACCGGTGCCGGCCAGTGCGACCGCGAACAGTGCCAGCATGATCGACGTACCGCCGAGCAGGAACGCGCCGTACACGCCGAGCCCGATGAGCAGAGCGGTGTAGACGGCGGACTCCAGACCCACCGAGATGCCGGACAGCACGACGGTGGCCGGGCCGGTGAGGGAGGTCTTGCCGATGTCCCGCACCGGGCGGCGGTTGGTCTCGGTGAAGTAGCCGGTCAGCTGCTGGATGACGGCGGCGAGCAGGATGCCGATGGCCACCGCCACCAGTGCGAGGATGCGCGGGTCGCCCTCCTTGCCCCTGATCGCGGCGTCGGTGACGCCGTCGAGGTCGGAGTACTTCGACGGCAGGTAGACGAAGACCGCGACCGCGACCAGCACCAGTGAGATCACCGCCGAGATGAAGAACCCTCGGTTGATCGCGGTCATACCGCTGCGGTCGGCACGCCGGGGGGCGACCGCGAAGATGCCGATCATCGCCGTGAGCACGCCGATGGCGGGCACCAGCAGCGGGAAGGCCAGTCCGGAGTCGCCGAAGGCGGCCTTGCCGAGGATCAGCGCGGCCACCAGGGTGACGGCGTACGACTCGAAGAGGTCGGCCGCCATGCCCGCGCAGTCGCCGACGTTGTCGCCCACGTTGTCGGCGATGGTCGCGGCATTGCGCGGGTCGTCCTCCGGAATGCCCTGTTCGACCTTGCCGACCAGGTCGGCGCCGACGTCGGCGGCCTTGGTGAAGATGCCGCCGCCCACGCGCATGAACATCGCGATCAGGGCGGCGCCGAGGCCGAAGCCCTCCAGCACCTTCGGCGCGTCGGCCGCGTACACCAGCACCACACAGGAGGCGCCCAGCAGGCCGAGACCCACCGTGAACATGCCGACGACGCCGCCCGTGCGAAATGCGATCTTCATCGCGGTGTGCGAAACGGTAGTGAGATCCTTTGCCGGTTCACCCGGTCCCGGAGTCGCTTCCCGGGCCGCCGCGGCGACCCGTACGTTGCTGCGCACGGCGAGCCACATGCCGATATAGCCGGTGGTCGCCGAGAAAACCGCTCCGATCAGGAAGAACACCGAGCGGCCGGCCCGCTGATTCCAGTCGTCCGCGGGCAGCAGCAAGAGCAGGAAGAAGACGACGACGGCGAATACGCCGAGCGTGCGCAACTGCCTGGCGAGATACGCCTTGGCTCCTTCCTGGACCGCCTCGGCGATCCGTTTCATGCTGTCGGTTCCCTCGCCCGCCGCCAGCACCTGGCGCACCAGGATCCACGCGACCACCAGCGCGGCCAGGGCGACCGCCGCGATGGCGGCCACGATGATCCGGTTGTCGTCGGTCAGGACCGCAGCCGCGAGGGATGTGGGGTGACCCGACTGATGTGGGGTAAAAAGCCCCGCCATTCGTCCTCCTTGACGCTTGGGCTGAGCTCAAGATGTGGACGGATTGTAGGTACCCGCGAGTGATCTAAACAGGGGACGGTAAGCGGAATCAGCCTTCTTCTGCTCTTCAGCAAATGATCGAGATAACACCAGGGAACCCGAAAGAGGTAATGCCTCAAAGGCATTGACGACCGCATTGACTCTTGATCAAATTATCGGGCTATTGATCGTGAATTCCTTCACGAATTCCGGTGCGGGACGGACAATACGACAAGGGCCCTGCTGAGCAGGGCCCTCGGGAGTGCGCACGCCGGCTCGGAGACGGCTCGGCGGGAGGCTCGGAGATGGCTCGGAGCGGCTCGGGAGCCACTCGGCGGCAGGCTCGGAGCGGGTCGGCGGGAAGCCGTGAGCGGGTCGGCGGGAAGCCGTGAGCGAGTCGGCGGGAAGCCGTGAGCGGGTCGGGACACGCGCTGGAGACTGCTCGGTCGTACGCCGGCTCGGTGGTACGCCGCGGAAAGGTCAGGGGAGGACTACGGCCGGCGGTGTGGTCGGCCAGGTCATGCGGATCAGGCCGCCGTTCTGCCCGGTGGTGACCTCCACGTCGTCGACGAGGCCGCTGATGACCGCGAGGCCCATCTCGTCCTCCTCGACCTCCGCCTCGCCGTCCTGCGCGGCGCCGGGCGTGTCGCCACCCGGGGTGGCATGCGGAGCCTCGTCGCCGACCTCGATGGAGAACTGTTTCTCGTCCTCGATCAGCGCCACCTTCACCGGTGCCGTGACCCCGCTGATCTGGTGCAGTCCGACGGCGCGGGAGCACGCCTCGCCCACGGCGAGCCGCACCTCGTCCAGGACGGCCTCGTCCACTCCGGCCCTGCGTGCCACCGCTGCCGCCACCAACCGGGCGGTCCGGACGTGCTCGGGCAGCGCGCTGAAGCGGAGTTCGACGGTGGCCATGCATCCCCCTCGCGACTACGGGCGTGCGGTCGGGGGCGGGGCCGCCGAGCGCCCGCACCCCCCGGTGTACTGCTGCGCCCCGGGCCGCCTGGACGGACCGGAGCCGGACCGCTCACCGCCCCGGCACGGGACGGGCGACGGCCCGGACGGGACCGGCCGACGTCCGGGCCCCGCGGGGCCCGGCGCCGGCGACCGGTCCGGGATCAGTCGGTGATCAGTCGGTGGCCGCCACCGCTTCCTCGACCGAGGTGTGGATCGGGAACACCTTGGTGAGGCCGGTGATGCGGAAGATCTTCAGAATGCGCTCCTGGTTGCAGACCAGGCGCAGTGAGCCCTCATGGGCTCGAACACGCTTCAGGCCGCCGACCAGCACGCCGAGCCCGGTGGAGTCGAGGAAGTCCACGCCCTCCATGTCGACGACGAGGTGGAAATTCCCGTCGTTCACCAGCTCGACCAGCTGCTCGCGCAGCTTGGGCGCGGTATATACGTCGATTTCGCCACCGACCTCGACGACCGTACGATCGCCGACGGTACGGGTCGACAGGGACAGGTCCACGGATCCTCCAGCACCTTGCTATCGAGCGGTCGCCCCTCGGGCACCTCGGCTTGCGGCCCTCGGGACGCTTCGCCAGCCGCGATGGCATTCAATCACTTACCGGCAGGCGTGCACGACGCCTTGGCTCCATTGTCCGTCACTCCAGTGACACACTCGGTGCCAATGGCCGAGAATCACCGATCCGATCAATCCCAGGCCCGCCCGGCGTCGCGCCCGTCTCCGGGCACGGTTCTGGACCGGCTCGCTTCCGGGCCGAGCCGGGCTGCGCGCATCACTCATACGGAGCACTTGCCCCCGCGCGCGGGCCGCCATGCCGTCTGGCCTGACCGGATTCGGTCCGAGGTGATCGCGGCCGTGCAGGCGTGCGGCATCGAGCACCCCTGGGCGCACCAGGCACTGGTCGCCGAGCACGCGCTGGACGGCGACTCGGTGGTCGTCGCCACCGGCACCGCCTCCGGCAAATCCCTCGCGTATCTCGTACCCGTACTGTCCACTCTCCTGGATGGTTCCGAGGCGCCGAACGGCCGAGGGGCCACCGCCCTGTACCTCGCCCCCACGAAGGCGCTCGCGGCGGACCAGTGCCGATCCGTGAAGGAACTTTCACAACCGCTCGGCACATCGGTGCGCCCGGCCGTGTACGACGGCGACACCCCGTTCGAGGAACGCGAGTGGATCCGCCAGTACGGCAACTACGTGCTCACCAACCCGGACATGCTGCACCGCGGGATACTTCCCTCCCACCCGCGCTGGTCCTCCTTCCTGAAGGCGCTCCGGTACGTCGTCATCGACGAGTGCCACACCTACCGGGGCGTCTTCGGCTCGCATGTCGCCCAGGTGCTGCGCCGACTGCGCCGTCTGTGCGCCCGCTACGGCTCCTCCCCCGTGTTCCTGCTGGCCTCCGCGACCGCCGCCGAGCCCGCGGTCGCCGCCCGCCGGCTGACCGGTCTGCCGGTCGTGGAGGTCGCCGACGACGCCTCCCCGCGCGGGGAGCTGGTCTTCGCCCTCTGGGAGCCCCCGCTCACCGAGTTGCAGGGCGAGAAGGGTGCCCCCGTACGGCGGACCGCCACCGCCGAGACCGCCGACCTGCTGACCGATCTCACCGTGCAGGGCGTGCGCTCGGTCGCCTTCGTACGCTCCCGGCGCGGCGCCGAGCTGATCTCGGTGATCGCCCAGGAGAAACTCGCCGCCGTCGACCGCTCCCTGGTCCGGCGTGTCGCGGCCTACCGCGGCGGCTACCTCCCCGAGGAGCGCCGCGCCCTGGAACGCGCCCTGCACTCCGGCGAACTCCTCGGCCTGGCCGCCACGACGGCCCTGGAGCTGGGCGTGGACGTCTCGGGCCTGGACGCGGTGGTGATCTCCGGCTACCCGGGCACGCGCGCGTCCCTGTGGCAACAGGCGGGCCGTGCGGGCCGCTCCGGCCAGGGCGCCCTCGCGGTCCTCGTGGCCCGCGACGACCCGCTGGACACCTTCCTCGTCCACCATCCCGAGGCTCTGTTCGACCAACCGGTGGAATCGACGGTCCTCGACCCCGACAATCCCTACGTCCTCGCCCCGCACCTGTGCGCCGCCGCGGCGGAGCTGCCGCTGACCGAGGAGGACCTGGACCTCTTCGGTCCCGCCTGTGCGGATGTGCTGCCGCAGCTGGAGGCCGCGAAGCTGCTCCGCCGCCGCACGAAGGCCTGGCACTGGACCCGCCGGGAACGCGCCGCCGACCTCACCGACATCCGCGGCGCCGGCGGCCGTCCGGTGCAGGTCGTCGAGTCCGGCACGGGGCGTCTGCTGGGCACGGTCGACGCGGGCGCCGCGCACTCCTCGGTCCACGAGGGCGCCGTACACCTGCACCAGGGCCGCACCTACCTGGTGCGCTCCCTGGACCTGGAGGACTCGGTGGCCCTGGTCGAGCAGGCCGACCCGCCGTACTCGACGGTCGCCCGCGACACCACCGCGATCTCCGTCCTGGAGACGGACACCGAGATCCCGTGGGGCTCCGGCCGCCTCTGCTACGGATCCGTCGAAGTCACCAACCAGGTGGTCTCCTACCTCCGCAGACGCCTCATCACCGGCGAAGTGCTGGGCGAGACGAAACTCGACCTCCCTCCTCGTACGCTGCGCACGCGCGCGGTGTGGTGGACGGTCACCGACGACCAGCTGGACGAGGCCCGGATCATCCCGGAGATCCTCGGCGGCGCCCTGCACGCCGCCGAGCACGCCTCCATCGGCATGCTGCCCCTCTTCGCGACCTGCGACCGCTGGGACATCGGCGGCGTCTCGGTCCCCCTGCACCCCGACACGCTCCTCCCGACCGTCTTCGTCTACGACGGCCATCCCGGCGGCGCTGGCTTCGCGGAGCGCGCCTTCCACACCGCCCGCGCCTGGCTCGCCGCCACCCGGGAGGCCATCGCGTCCTGCGAGTGCGAGGCCGGCTGCCCGTCCTGCATCCAGTCCCCCAAGTGCGGCAACGGCAACGACCCGCTGCACAAGAGGGGGGCGGTACGGCTGCTCACGGTGCTGTTGCGTGGGGCGCCGGAGGAGAAGCCGGGGCAGGAGCCGAACGAGGAGCGGCCAGGGCAGCAGCACGAGCCGAACGAGGAGCGGCCAGGGCAGGCGTCGGCGGAGGCATCGGCGGAGTCGGGATCGGCATCGGTCCCGACAGAGGAGCCGTAGCCGGGCGGACCCGCGGAAGGCCGGGGCAGGGGCCTGCGCGGGGGACGCGGGAGCAGGGGCCCGTGAAGGAGCCGGCTCGGGGCAGGCCGGGGCAGGGGCCCGCAGCGGAGCCGACTCGGGGCAGGGAGCAGGGGCCCGCAGCGGAACCTACGCGCGCGGAGCCTGCGGAGGGCCCGGTGACCGGCCGGCCGGAGTCCTGCCCGAGGCGTGGGGCGGCACCGGACCCGGTGGTCCCGCTCTCGCCCTGACCTCCGCCGTGAACGGCCCTCGCCCTGCGGCCGCCGTCACCTCCGAGGTGTCGCCCACGATCGCGCACCGCACCAGCCGCACGCCCTGGGCCGCCGCCAGCCGCTCGGCCCGGGCGCAGGCGGCCGTGCCGCCCTCGGCCCAGTGGTCCGCCGCCGCGAGCGCCGCCAGGTCCGCGCCGCCGGCCGCCCGGTGCCGTACGACGACGGCCTGCCCGAGAGCCAGCACGGCCCCGAACACCACGCACAGCACGGCGATCACCCCCAGACTCCAGACGGTGGCGGACCCCCGGTCGGCATCCCGCGGCCGGCCGAGGCACCCGCGCCCCCGGCGCCAGACCTTCGCACGCAGCGCTCCCCGGCCGCCCCGTCGCCCGCTGTCGGCACGTTCCCGCCCGCCGTTCAGCTCACCCCCTCGCGTCACGGCCCCGCCTCTTCCGCTCCCGCCCGCGGCCCCACGGTGTCCTCGGCGAGTGCCACGGCGTCCTCCCGTACCTCGAACGGCAAACCGCTCAGTACCGGCGGCTTGGCCACCACCGTCACCCGGACCCGGTCGCCCTCGCGCGCCAAGGTCACCCGTGCTCCCCGCGGCGCCGCTTCCCGGGCCACTGCCACCACCGTGCCGTCGGGGTCCTGCCGGGCGGCGGCCCGGGCGCCCGCGCGGGCGGCGTCCACGCACTCGATCCGGGCCGCCACCATGAGCAGCGCCCAGACCAGCGCCATCGTGAACGCCACCAGCACGGACAGCACCACGGCCGCCTCCGCGGTCACGAACCCGCGGTCCCCGCCCCGCTCACATCCGTGCACTGAGGGCCTTCTTCACGATGGCCTGCAGCTCCGCCTGGACCTGGCCGCTGGTGACGACCTGGTAGAGCAGCACCGCGAAGCCGACGGCCGCGATGATCCCCATGGCGTACTCGGACGTCACCATTCCGGCGTCCTGGCGACTCGCCTGGCGCATCCGGACCGCGACTTTCCTGATCTTTTCGAACATCTCAACCCCCGTAAGGCTTCGATCTGTTGTCTTTCTCCGTGCTCAGCTGACGTCTGTGTGCGCGTCCGCTCTCGTGTCCCTCACCTCCCTCCCACCACTCCGCCCGCCAGGCCGATCACGACGGGCAGCACCCCGACCGCGATGAAGGCGGGCAGGAAGCACAGGCCGACCGGAGCGGAGATCAGCACGGCCGCCCGATGTGCGCGGGCCGTCGCCGTACGGGCCCACTCCGCGCGTGCGTCCGAGGCGAGCCGGGTGACCGGGCCGGCGGCGGGGAGCCCGGACTCGTCGGCCCGTTCCAGCAGCCGCGCCAGGGCACCGGCGCCGGGCAGCGCGGCCAGGTTCCGCCATGCGTCCGCCGGTGCGCCGCCGAGCCGGACTTCCGCCGCGCCCCGCGCCAGCGCCTGCCCGACGGGCCCGCCCAGGGCGTCCCCCACCGCCTGGGCGGCGATCACCGGACCGGCGCCGGCCGTGATGCAGGCGGCCAGCAGGTCCGCCGCGAGGGGGAGTTGACGCGCGGCCTCGGCGGCGTCGCGCACCTGCTCCTGGCCGGTTTCGTCCTGCCGGTCCCGCCACCGCCGGAGCGCGACGCCGACCCCCAGCCCCAGCGCGGCCCCGACGACCCCGCCGACCAGCACCCAGGCACCCAGCGCCGCCCCGGCCGGTGGCAGCCACCGCCGCACGGCACCCGGGATCACCCATGGCGCTCTCCCCGCGGGCGCTTCGAGCCCCAGCAGCCCGGCCACCCGGCGTCGCGCCTGTCGCCGCCGTCGCGCCAGCTCAAGCCGCCGGACGGCCCAGCCCAGGGCCAGCACCGCGACCCCGGCCATCCCCAGCCTGTGGACGACTTCTGAGCTCATGACGCCGGCCCTTCCCACAGCTCCCGAAGCGCTTGCCTCTTCCGTGCGTCACGGAACGAACACCTCTCCCGCGCACACCGGTTCACCCGTCCTCTCTCGACCGCCTCGGACTCCGCCCCGACCACCGTCGCCCTCACACCGCCTCCGCCCTTCGCACGATCCGCACCGCCCACCACATCCCCGCCGCCTCGAACACCGCCCCGGCCGTCAGGCAGCCGAGGCCGGCCCCGCTGTGCAGCAGCACGCGCAACGGGTCCGCGCCCATGGCCGTGCCGAGGAGCAGGCCGAGGACGGGCAGCGCGGCGAGCAGCACCGCGGTGGCCCGGGCGCCCGCCAACTGGGCCCGCAGATCGGCTCGTCGGTCCCGCTCGGCGCGCAGCGCCCCGTCCAGCCGGTCCAGGCCGGCGGCGAGTCCCGCACCCTGGTCCACGGCCACCCGCCAGCACGCGGCGAGTCCGAGCAGGCCCTCGGCGCCCGGTGGCCGTGCCGCCGCGGCGAGCGCACCGGGCACGTCTCCGCCGAACCGTGCCGCCGCCACCACGGCGGCCCGGGCGTCGCCGAGTCCGCCGGAGTCCCGCGCGGCCCGCAGCAGCGCCTCCCCCGGCTGCCGCCCTGCCCGCACCTCTCCGGCGAGCGCTCCGCACAGGGCGATCACCGCGTCGGCCCGCCGCTCCCGGGCGCGCCGTTCCCGCCGGGCCAGTCGCACGCGGCGCAGCACCGGCACCCCGGCCGCCCCCGCGACGACCGGAATCACCGAGGCGCCCAGCAGGGCGGTCACCGCTCCGGCGACGAGCGCCCACCACTCGGCTCCCCACCGCCCTCGCAGCCGCCGCAGTTCCGCGAGGAGTCGCTCCGGGACGGGCGGCCCGCCGGCCACCACTCCGCCACCGGCCAGCAGGAGCCGGGCCCGCCGCATACCCTGGTGCCGCCCGCCCAGCAGCCGGACCAGCGCGCCGAGACAGGCCAGCGCGGCCACCATGGAGGTCTCACCGACCACTTCCCTCACCCCTCTCCCCCTCGTCTTCGACCTCTTCGACCTCGCCCGACGCCCCCAGCAGTTGCCGCAGCCGCGCCCACCCCCGCTCCCGCGTGAACGCCCCCGCGCCCCAGCGCAGGGCCGGTACCGTCCGCACCAGCCCGGTGGCGTCCCGCTCCAGCACATGCACCTCGGCGATCCGGCGCCGCCCGGACCGGTCCCGTACGAGGTGCACCACCACCGAGAGGGCCGCCGCCAGCTGGCTGTGCAGCGCGGCGCGATCCAGTCCGGCGGCCGTGGCCAGCGCCTCCAGCCGGGCCGGTACATCCGCCGCCGCATTGGCGTGGACCGTGCAGCAGCCGCCCTCGTGGCCGGTGTTGAGGGCCGCGAGCAGATGCACGACCTCGGGTCCGCGCACCTCGCCGACGACCAGCCGGTCCGGCCGCATCCGCAGCGCCTGCCGCACGAGGTCCTCCAACGTGACCAGGCCGGCTCCCTCCTGGTTGGCAGGCCGGGTCTCCAGCCGGACGACGTGCGGGTGGTCCGGCCGCAGCTCGGCCGAGTCCTCGGCGAGCACGATCCGTTCACCCGGCCCCACGAGCCCGAGCAGGGTGCTCAGCAACGTCGTCTTGCCGCATCCGGTCCCGCCGCTCACCAGGAAGGACAGCCGGGCCGCGAGCAGCGCCCGCAGGATCCGGTCGCCGCCGGGCGGCACGGTGCCGGCCGCGGCGAGTTCCTCGACGGTGAAGGCGCGCGGCCGTACCACCCGCAGGGCCAGGCAGGTGCAGCCGACGGCGACGGGGGGCAGCACCGCGTGCAGCCGGGTGCCGTCGGGCAGCCGGGCGTCCGCCCAGGGCCGGGCGTCGTCCAGCCGGCGTCCGGCCACGGCGGCCAGCCGCTGTGCGAGGCGTCGTACGGCCGCCGCGTCGGGGAAGGTCACCGGGGTCAGTTCCAGGCCGGCGCCGCGGTCGACCCACACCCGGTCCGGGGCGGAGACCAGGACGTCGGTGACGTCCGGGTCGGCGAGCAGCGGCTGCAGGGGGCCGGTACCGACGAGTTCGGACCGCAGGTGTTCGGCCGCGCCGAGGACCTCCGCGTCGCCGAGGACCCGGCCCTGTTCGCGCAGCGCCTGGGCCACGCGCGCGGGGGTGGGTTCGGCGCCGCTCTCGGCGAGCCGGCGGCGGACGCCGTCGAGCAGGGCCACCCCGTCGGCCCGGTCGAGTCCGGGCAGGGTCATCGGATGCCTCCCGCCTCGACCAGCGCGCGCTCCCAGAAGTTCGTGCAGAAGCGGGCGAGCGGGCCGCGTCCGCTCGCGCCGGGGGGCTTCGCGCCGCCGCGCGGGCGTGCCAGGGCCGGTTCGACGGGCACTTCGCCCGCCAGCGGCAGGCCGAGCAGCCGGGCCACCTCGTGGTCGTCGAGGCCGGGTGCGTAGGGCCCGCGGACCACGACCCGCAGGTCGCGTACGACCATGCCGACGGCGGAGGCGACGCGTCCGGCGGCGGCGACCGCCCGCAGTTCGGCCGGGACGACGAGCAGGGCGAGGTCGAGCTGGGCGAGGGCTTCGGCGACCCCGTCGTCGAGACGGCGCGGCAGGTCGACCACGACCGTGCCGCCGCGTCGGCGGGCGGCGGCCAGCACCGCGCGCACGGCGGGTGGCGGAACGGCGACGCAGTCGCCGCGGTCCCAGCTGAGCACGCGCAGGGAGTGCAGTTCGGGCAGCGACTCCTCCAGGGCGCCGCCTCCGACCCGGCCGCGGGAGGCGGCGAAGGCGGGCCAGCGCAGTCCTTCGGTGCTCTCGCCGCCGAGGAGTACGTCGAGTCCGCCGCCGAGCGGATCGGCGTCCACCAGGAGGGTGCGCAGTCCCTCGCGCGCGGAGGTGACGGCGAGCGCGCACGCGAGCGTGGACGCTCCGGCCCCGCCCCGGCCGCCGATCACCCCGATGGTGAGGGCCGGCCGGCCGATGCCCTCGGCGACGTCGGCGATGCGGTCGACCAGCCACGCCTCGCCGTCGGGAAGCATCAGGACGTGGTCGGCGCCGATCAGCACGGCTCGTTTCCACACCCCCGGGTCGTCCTGGTCGCGGCCGACGAGCACCACTGCGGGCCGACGCGCCGCTCCGGCGACCCGGCGGGCGGCATCGTCGCCGACGAGTACGAGCGGGGCCGTCGCCCAGCCGTCGCCGGCTTCCGGTACGCCGTGGTGGACCTCGGGTGTGGCGCCCGCCGCCGCGCACAGGCGCAGCAGATCGTCCAGGAGCGCGGCGTCCTCGGTGACGATGAGCGGCCGTCCGGGCCGGTCTCCGGTGCCGGGCGGCGGGTCGTGGGTGACGGTTCCGGTCACGGGTGTTCCCCCTTTCGCTGCGGGGGCCGCGCAGCCCCTGCGGCCACGCGAATCCCCAAGATGTGAAGAACCGGCGAGCGGCCTCCATATGAACGGCCGATAGGAACCGGCCATACGCGATCCGGCAATCGGAACCGGCCATGAACTCGCCGTGGCCGAAGCGCGTGGGAATCACGGTGCAGCGATCCGCGAAATGATGTGGATCTTGGTCGAAAACTGTGGACAACCGCGGTCCTGTGAATATCTCCGTCACCCATACCGGTGACCCGTGTACTGATCCGTGTGCGACTTCCACAGAGCAGCCTCTCGGTTACCCTGCGTCACCGATCATGAGCATGCTGAAGTGCGCGGCAACGAGGGCACGGCTCCTGCCGTACGGCCGCGTGAAGAACGAGAAGAACGGAGAAAAGCCGTCCGGACATGCGACGACCCCCGCCGGGGGGGAGAGCGGGGGTCGTCCCCACGGCCGACTCGGGGGGGGAGGAGTCGGGCCGGGTTAGCACGGTCGCGAACGATCCGTGACTTCCATGGTGTACCCGAGAGCCCTCTCAGGCAAACCCACACGCCCCACCTTACGCCGAATGGTGGGCGCCTATGCTCAGGGACGTGGAAAACCACTCCTTGCCCCGCGCAGCGGCCTTCTTTGACCTGGACAAGACGGTCATTGCGAAGTCGAGCACGCTCACCTTCAGCAAGTCCTTCTACCAAGGCGGCCTGATCAACCGCAGGGCCGCGCTGCGCACCGCCTATGCCCAGTTCGTCTTCCTGGCCGGCGGCCTGGACCACGACCAGATGGAGCGTATGCGCGAGTATCTCTCCGCACTGTGCCGCGGCTGGAACGTCCAGCAGGTGCGGGAGATCGTCGCCGAGACACTGCACGAGCTGATCGACCCGATCATCTACGACGAGGCCGCCTCTCTCATCGAGGAGCATCACGCGGCCGGCCGGGACGTGGTGATCGTGTCCACCTCGGGCGCGGAGGTGGTCGAGCCGATCGGCGAGCTGCTGGGCGCGGACCGGGTGGTCGCCACCCGCATGGTCGTCGGCGAGGACGGCTGCTTCACGGGCGAGGTGGAGTACTACGCCTACGGCCCGACCAAGGCCGACGCCATCAGGGAGCTGGCCGCGTCCGAGGGCTACGACCTCGACCGCTGCTACGCCTACAGCGACTCGGCGACCGATCTGCCGATGCTGCGGGCCGTCGGGCACCCGCACACGGTGAACCCGGATCGCGCGCTGCGCCGCGAGGCACTCGCGCGCGGGTGGCCGGTGCTGGAGTTCCGCCGCCCCGTACCGCTGAAGAAGCGGCTGCCCACCTTCTCCGTCCCGCCGCGCCCGGCCCTGGTCGCGGCAGCGGCCATAGGCGCGGCGGCGGCGACGGCCGGGCTCGTCTGGTACGCCAGCCGGCGGCGCAGCACCGCCTGACCGACGCCCCGTTTCACCCCGTTTGATCCTGAAAGTAAAGAAGTGCAGGCAGGGGTTCCGCTTCCTCCCGGCCCGCGGTACAAAGAACATAGGCCCGCGAGACCAAAGGACATCCGAGAGGATCCCCTGTCATTACGCACTCGGCCCCACGGACCCTGCATGAACATCGGGCACCCACGCGACGTCGACCCGTCGATTACGGGCCAGCCGCACCAGGTGACGGGCAAAGCATCCCGACCTGATGGGCAAGTATCGAGGACGCTTGGTAACCGGGTGAGCATGCCAGCGGCGGTACGAGAACTCGTACCGCCGCAACCCGTGTCGGGGCCGTTTCCGCGGGCTCCTCAGGCCGCGCCGCGCTGCAGCGCCTCGCACACCGCGGTCGACTCGCGTACGCCCAGCTCGACCGCCCGGCCGCAGTGGGCGATCCAGGCCGCCATGCCCTCGGGGGTGCCCGAGACGTACCCGTCCAGGGCGGCCAGGTAGGAGGCGCGGCCCAGCTCGGCGTGGCCGACCTCGGCGGGGCAGACCGCCTTCGGGTCCAGTCCGCTGCCGATCAGCACGATCCGCTCGGCCGCGCGCGCGACCAGGCCGTTGTGGGACACGAAGGGACGCAGCGCGAGCAGCTCGCCGTGCACGACCGCGGCCGTCACCAGCGCGGGCGCCGACGTGCCGGCGATGATCAGGTCGGCGAGCCCTTCCAGCCGGCCGGAGACCTCCTGGGCGTCCGGCAGCGGAAGCTCGACGAGCGGCTCGTCCACCTGCTCGCCGGCCTGGCGCGGCCTGCCGACCCGGTCACCGTCCTCGGCCGCGGCCACCAGGTGCAGCCGGGCCAGTACACGCAGGGGCGACTGGCGCCAGATGGACAGCAGCTGTCCCGCTTCGGCCCCGAGCCGCAGGGCGGCACCCATGACGCGGGCCTCGGCATCCACGCCGAAGTCGGTGCGCCGCCGCACCTCCTCCAGGGCCCAGTCCGCGCCGGACAGTGCCGCCGAGCCCCGGGCGCCGCGCAGGGCCGCCTCGGAGGTGATCTCGTTGCTGCGGCGCCGCATGACCCGGTGCCCGTAGACCCGGTCCACGGCTTTGCGCACGGACTCCACGGAATCGGGCACACCGGGCAGCGAGCCCAGGGCCGCGAGCGGATCGGCGGTCGCGCCTGTCGTACTCATGAGTCCGACCCTACGCACCTCGCCGCCCCACCCCACGAAGGAGTGGTCTTCTTCACGTCGCGTGACACGTACAGCTATCACGCGACTACCCTTGGTGAACATGAAAATTGCTTTCGTCGGGAAGGGCGGCAGCGGCAAGACCACGCTCTCCTCCCTCTTCATCCGCCACCTCGTCGCCACCGGCGCCCCGGTGGTCGCCATCGACGCGGACATCAACCAGCACCTCGGCCCCGCACTCGGCCTCGGCGAGGAGGAGGCGGCGGCGCTGCCCGCCATGGGCGCACGGCTGCCGCTGATCAAGGACTATCTGCGCGGCAACAACCCGCGCATCGCCTCGGCCGCGACGATGATCAAGACGACCCCGCCCGGCGAGGGCTCACGGCTGGTCCGGGTGCGGGAGCCCAACCCGGTCTACGACGCCTGCGCGCGGCCGGTGGAACTCGACGGCGGCGCCGTCCGTCTGATGGTCACCGGGCCCTTCACGGACGCCGACCTGGGGGTCGCCTGCTACCACTCCAAGACGGGAGCGGTGGAGCTGTTCCTGAACCACCTCGTCGACGGTCCCGACGAGTACGTCGTGGTCGACATGACGGCCGGTTCGGACTCCTTCGCCTCCGGCATGTTCACCCGCTTCGACATGACGTTCCTCGTCGCCGAGCCGACCCGGAAGGGGGTCTCCGTCTACCGCCAGTACAAGGAGTACGCCCGCGACTTCGGCGTCGCCCTGAAGGTCGTCGGCAACAAGATCCAGGAGCCGGACGACATCGACTTCCTCCGCGCGGAGGTCGGTGACGACCTGCTCGTGACGGTCGGGCGCTCGGACTGGGTGCGTGCCATGGAGAAGGGCCGTCCGCCCCGGTTCGATCACCTGGAAGAGGCCAACGCGCAGGCCCTGGCCACGCTTCGGGCCACCGTCGACGCCACCCACGAGCAGCGGGACTGGGAGCGCTACACCCGCCAGATGGTGCACTTCCATCTGAAGAACGCCGAGTCCTGGGGCAACGAGCGCACCGGGGCCGACCTGGCTGCGCAGGTCGACCCCCATTTCGTGCTCGGCGAGGGCGTGGCGGCGCCTGCCTGACGCCTACTGCCTGACCGCCGGCGCCCCGGGCACGCCCTTGGGCGCCGGGGCCGGACGGCCGGACAGGAAGGACGCCCAGCCCTGCCGGGGCGCCTCACCCACCTCCAGGGTGCGCAGCTTCGCCAGGGTCTTCGGGTCCTGGGCGTCCAGCCAGTCGGCCAGCTGGTGGAAGGACACGCAGCGCACGTCGGGCTTGTTGCACACCTCCTTCACCACGGCCTCGACGGCGCGCATGTAGGTGCCGCCGTTCCAGGACTCGAAGTGGTTGCCGATGATCAGAGGCGCGCGATTGCCGTCGTAGGCGCGGTAAAAGCCCTTGAGGAGGCCGTCGCGCATCTGGTCGCCCCAGTAGTCGAACTTGTCGGGGTCGCCCTGGGTCTCGGTGCCGGACTGGTTGACCATGAAGTTGTAGTCCATGGTCAGCTGCTCATAGGTGTGCCCCGGGAAGGGCACCAGTTGCATGGACAGGTCCCACAGACCCTCCTTCTTCTTGGGCCACACCTGGTCGTTGACTCCGCTGGAGTCGTAGCGGAAGCCCAGTTGGCGGGCGGCCTTCATGAAGTTCTTCTGCCCCTCCAGACAGGGGGTGCGGGCTCCGATCAGCTCCTTGTCGTAGTCGAAGGGCAGCGGGTCCGTCCGGTGCAGGCCGGCGTTGCTCTTCCAGGACTTCACGAACTTCTTGGCCTGGGCGATCTCGCTCTTCCACTCGTCCACCGACCAGGTCCCGACCCCGCCGTCGGGACCGCAGAAGTGGCCGTTGAAGTGGGTGCCGATCTCGTTCCCCTCCAGCCAGGCCAGCCGTACCTGCTCCAGGGTGTCGGTGATGCCCTGCTCGTCGTTGAAGCCGATGTCCGAGCTGCCCTGCGCATGCTGCGGCGGCTCGTAGAGGTCACGCTTCTCCTCCGGCAGCATGTACACGCCGCTGAGGAAGTACGTCATGGTCGCGTTGTTCTCCTTCGCGACCTTGCGGAAGCGCGAGAACAGCTTCTGGCTGTCCTCGCCCGCGCCGTCCCAGGAGAACACCACGAACTGAGGGGGCTTCTGACCGGGGCTCAACCGCTCGGGCCTGGGCAGATGCGGCTGGGATCCGGTGTACGCGGTGGATCCGTCACCGATGAGCCGGAGCATGCTGTTCGGCGCCGGCGCCCCCTGCTCCGGACCGGACGCGCCTTCCTTCTTGCCGTTGGAGTCGGTCGCGCAACCGGCGAGCGACGCCGCACATGCCGCGGCGACCATCGCGCCGGCGGCGAACCTCTGGGTGGCGGCCATGTTCCGCCCACCTTCTTCCTTCTCTCAGGCAAACGCTGACGAGGGCCGTTTCTCGTGATGTGCCGGGTTTGTCCCGACAGCGCGGCCAAGGTCTCACGGGACCGAGAAGGAATTAGTACGACAAGCCGATCAAATGATTACTTCACTCCTGCGGGCGATCTTCTGCCCCGTTTGCCCCGGAAATCTATGCTTTGCCTTTACGTCGCATTACGTTTCTTTTACTGAGAGTTGGTCCATCCCGCCGCTGCACGCCGTGACTCACGGCCGCGACCCAACCCGCCATCACCGCGGGTCCCACCCAGTCCGCGACCGCGCCGCCCCGGAGGAGACGGGAACATGTCAGCCTGCGCACCCCCGCACACCCAGCACCCACCGCACGGCCCCGCACCCGCGCGCCGCCGCTTCCCCGTCGACAGCGCCGATCTGTCCGCGGCCGTCGCGGTCTTCCTGATCGCCCTGCCGCTCTCCCTCGGCATCGCGCTGGCCACCGGCGCCCCGCTCCAGGCCGGCCTCGTGGCCGCCGCCGTGGGCGGAATCGTCGCCGGCCGGCTGGCCGGCTGCCCCCTCCAGGTCAGCGGGCCCGCCGCCGGACTCACCGTGGTCACGGCGGACCTGATCCACCGTTACGGCTGGCGGACCACCTGCGGCATCACCGTCCTGGCCGGCCTCGCCCAGCTCGGCCTCGGCTGTCTGCGGGTGGCGCGCGGCGCGCTCGCGGTCAGCCCGGCCGTGGTGCACGGCATGCTCGCCGGCATCGGCATCACCATCGCCGTCGCCCAGCTGCACATCGTCCTCGGCGGCAGCCCGGACAGTTCCGTCCTCGCCAATCTGCGGGACCTGCCCGCCCAGTTGGCCGACCTGCACCCGGCGGCCGTGTCGATGAGCGTGCTGACCCTGGCCCTGCTGCTGGCCTGGCCGCGGCTGCCCGGCCGCGCCGGACGGCTGCTGCGCCGGGTGCCGGCCGCCCTCGTCGCCGTCACCGGCGCCGCCGCGACCGCGGCCGTCGCCGGCCTGAGCCTGCCCCGGGTGGAACTGCCGTCCTGGCACAGCCACGCCCTGGCCGGGCTGCCCGACGGCCCGGCGCTCGGCATCGCGGCGGCGGTACTCACCACCACCCTGGTGTGCAGCGTGCAGTCCCTGCTCGGCGCGGTGGCCGTGGACAAGCTGGTCGCCGCCCGCCCCGGCCCGCAGTCCCGCGTCGGCCGCTCCGACCTGGACCGGGAACTGCTGGGCCAGGGTGCCGCCAACATCGTCTCGGGGGCGCTGGGCGGGCTGCCGATCGCGGGTGTCGCGGTGCGCAGCACGGCGAATGTGCACGCGGGTGCGGTCAGCCGGAACTCCACGATGCTGCACGGCGTTCTCGTAGTGGTCGCCGCGCTGCTGATGGTCCCGATCCTGGAGGAGATCCCGCTCGCCTCCCTCGCCGCCCTGGTGATGGCCGTCGGCATCCAGATGGTGTCCCTGCACCACATCCGCACGGTGACCCGCCACCGCGAAGTGCCGGTCTACGCCATGACCACACTCGGCGTGGTGTTCCTCGGCGTCCTGCAGGGCGTGTTCCTCGGGATCGCCGTGGCGGTCGCCCTCGCCCTGCACCGCCTCGCCCACACCCGCATCACGCACGAGGAGAAGAAGGGAGTCCACCACGTACGCGTCCGGGGCCAGCTGACGTTCCTCGCGGTGCCCCGGCTCAGCAGAGCCCTGCATCTCGTGCCCCAAGGCGCGCACGCCGTCGTGGAGTTGAACGGATCGTTCATGGACCACGCGGCGTACGAGTCGCTGCAGGACTGGCGCAGCAGCCACATCGCGCGGGGCGGAACGGCCGAGCTGGCGGGCCGGCGCGGCGGAATCCGGACCGCCGAGCGGGCCCCGGCCGCCGAGTGCCGGTGCCGCCCCTGGACCCCCTGGCGCAATCACCAGACCTGCTTCGCCTTCGCCGGGCCCCCCGCCATCCCGGCCGCCCCGGCGGGGCAGGAGGCCGGCCGGGAACTGGCCCGTGGCATCAGCTCGTTCCAGCGGAACACCGCGCCGCTGGTGCGGGACGAGCTGGCGCGGCTCGCCCGGGAGGGCCAGCGGCCCGCGCAGCTCTTCCTCACCTGCGCCGACTCCCGGCTCGTCACGTCGATGATCACTTCCAGTGGTCCCGGCGACCTGTTCGTCGTCCGCAATGTCGGCAACCTGGTGCCGCCACCGGGCGAGGAGCACGGCGACGACTCGGTGGCCGCCGCCATCGAGTACGCGGTGGACGTGCTCGGGGTGCGCTCCCTCACGGTGTGCGGGCACTCCGGGTGCGGGGCGATGCAGGCGCTGCTGACCCCCGGGGCCGGCCGGGGGGACACGCCGCTGCAGCGGTGGCTGCGGCACGGGCTGCCCAGTCTGGCGCGGATGGCCGGCGACCACCGCGACCGGCCCCGGCTGGCCGGGCGGACCCCCGCGGACGCGGCGGAGCTGCTGTGCCTGACCAACGTGGTCCAGCAGCTGGCGCACCTGCGGGCGCACGGACCGGTCGCCCGGGCGCTGGCCCGGGGGGAACTGGAACTGCACGGCATGTACTTCCACGTGGGCGAGGCCCAGGCGTATCTGCTCGCGGGGGCGGAAAGAGGAACCGTGTTCGAGGACGCCACGGAAGGTCTCGGGGTCGGTGAAGAGGGAGGTGAGCGGGGACACGGGCACCCGCGGCCGACGACCTTCAGACAGGTCTAAACCAATTTTCCTGCCGACCCTTGTCATCGGGCCCCCGCGTCTGATGAGCTGTGGCCTGGGACACAACGGACACCCTTGGAATGGGAGATGTCGTGAGCAACGAGAGCCTGGCCAACCTGCTCAAGGAAGAGCGCAGGTTCGCGCCGCCCGCCGACCTGGCCGCGCACGCCAATGTCACCGCGGAGGCGTACGAACAGGCCAAGGCTGACAGGCTCGGCTTCTGGGCCGAGCAGGCCCGCCGGCTGACCTGGGCCAAGGAACCGACCGAGACGCTGGACTGGTCGAACCCGCCGTTCGCGAAGTGGTTCAAGGACGGCGAGCTGAACGTCGCGTACAACTGCGTGGACCGGCACGTGGAGGCCGGGCACGGGGACCGTGTCGCCATCCACTTCGAGGGCGAGCCCGGCGACAGCCGCGCGATCACCTATGCGGAGCTGAAGGACGAGGTCTCCCGGGCCGCCAACGCCCTGCTGGAGCTGGGCGTGCGGAAGGGCGACCGGGTCGCCATCTACATGCCGATGATCCCGGAGACCGCGATCGCGATGCTGGCCTCGGCCCGGATCGGCGCGGCGCACTCGGTCGTCTTCGGCGGCTTCTCCGCCGACGCGCTCGCGACCCGTATCCAGGACGCGGACGCCAAGGTCGTCATCACCGCCGACGGCGGCTACCGGCGCGGCAAGCCGTCCGCGCTCAAGCCGGCCGTGGACGAGGCGATCGGCAAGGTGGACAACGTCGAGCACGTCCTCGTGGTCCGCCGCACCGGGCAGGACGTGGCCTGGACCGAGGGCCGGGACGTGTGGTGGGACGACATCGTCGCCCGCCAGTCGGCCGAGCACACCCCGGAGGCGTTCGAGGCCGAGCACCCCCTGTTCATCCTCTACACCTCCGGCACGACGGGGAAGCCGAAGGGCATCCTGCACACCTCCGGCGGCTACCTCACCCAGGCGGCCTACACCCACTGGGCGGTCTTCGACCTCAAGCCGGAGACGGACGTCTACTGGTGCACGGCCGACGTCGGCTGGGTGACCGGGCACTCGTACATCGTCTACGGCCCGCTGGCCAACGGCGGTACGCAGGTGATGTACGAGGGCACGCCGGACACCCCGCACCAGGGCCGGTTCTGGGAGATCGTGCAGAAGTACAAGGTCTCGATCCTCTACACCGCCCCGACCGCGATCCGGACGTTCATGAAGTGGGGCGACGACATCCCCGCCAAGTTCGACCTGTCCAGCCTGCGGGTCCTGGGCTCGGTGGGTGAGCCCATCAACCCCGAGGCCTGGGTCTGGTACCGCAAGCACATCGGCGCCGACACCACGCCGGTGGTGGACACCTGGTGGCAGACCGAGACCGGCGCCATGATGATCACGCCGCTGCCCGGCGTCACCGAGGCCAAGCCCGGCTCCGCGCAGCGCCCGCTGCCCGGCATCAGCGCCACCGTCGTCGACGACGAGGCGAACGAGGTGCCCAACGGCGGCGGCGGCTACCTGGTGCTGACCGAGCCGTGGCCGTCGATGCTGCGCACCATCTGGGGCGACGACCAGCGGTTCATCGACACCTACTGGTCCCGCTTCGAGGGCAAGTACTTCGCCGGGGACGGCGCGAAGAAGGACGACGACGGCGACATCTGGCTGCTCGGGCGCGTGGACGACGTCATGCTCGTCTCCGGGCACAACATCTCCACCACCGAGGTCGAATCCGCGCTCGTCTCGCACCCGTCGGTCGCCGAGGCCGCCGTCGTCGGCGCCGCGGACGAGACCACCGGTCAGGCGATCGTCGCGTTCGTCATCCTGCGCGGCACGGCCTCGGAGGACGAGGCGCTCGTCGGCGAGCTGCGCAACCATGTCGGCGCCACGCTCGGCCCGATCGCCAAGCCCAAGCGGATCCTGCCGGTGGCGGAGCTGCCCAAGACCCGCTCCGGCAAGATCATGCGCCGGCTGCTGCGCGACGTCGCCGAGAACCGCCAGCTCGGCGACGTCACCACGCTCACCGACTCCACCGTCATGGACCTCATCCAGACCAAGCTGCCCGCGGCGCCCAGCGAGGACTGAAACGGCATCCCGAGGGGCACCCGGCCGGCGAACGTGCCGGGTGCCCCCGAGGCGTCTACCGTGAAGATCACGGACCCGGCACACCCCACGTTAGGTAAACTAAGCAAAGTGCCGTAGGGAGCGGCACGTCAGGTGCGCCGGGAAGTCTGGTCGGCATGTGCATTTCGCCTGCCTCCGGAGGTATCTCGTGCCCGCGCCCCGCCTCACCCCCCGCAAGGTCCTCGGCCGGCTGTCCCTGCCCGAGCGGACCTTCGTCGCGGACGCGCTGCGCACCGAGACCGTGGGCGGTGTCCTGCTGCTCCTCGCCGCCGTGGCCGCGCTGATCTGGGCGAACATCCCCGCCCTGCGCCACAGCTACGCGAGCGTCGGCCACTTCCACCTCGGCCCCGACGCCCTCGGCCTGCATCTGTCCGTCGCCCACTGGGCCGCCGACGGCCTGCTCGCGGTGTTCTTCTTCGTCGCCGGCATCGAACTCAAGCGCGAGCTGGTCGCGGGCGATCTGCGCGACCCCAGAGCGGCCGTGCTGCCCGTGGTGGCGGCGCTGTGCGGAATGGCCGTACCGGCGCTCGTCTACGCGCTCACCAACGTCGCCGGGGGCGGTTCCCTCCAGGGCTGGGCGGTGCCCACCGCCACCGACATCGCCTTCGCGCTCGCCGTGCTCGCGGTCATCGGCACCTCGCTGCCCAGTGCCCTGCGCGCCTTCCTGCTCACTCTCGCGGTCGTCGACGACCTGTTCGCGATCCTGATCATCGCGATCTTCTTCACCGACCGGCTGAACTTCGCCGCCCTGGGCGGGGCCGTCGCCGGGCTCGCCGTCTTCTGGCTGCTGCTGCGCAAGGGCGTGCGCGGCTGGTACGTGTACCTGCCGCTGGCCGTCGTCGTGTGGGCGCTGATGTACAACAGCGGCGTGCACGCGACCGTCGCCGGCGTGGCGATGGGCCTGATGCTGCGCTGCACCACCCGGGAGGGTGAGGAGCACTCGCCGGGCGAGCACATCGAGCACCTGGTGCGGCCCCTGTCGGCCGGGCTCGCCGTACCGCTGTTCGCGCTGTTCAGCGCCGGGGTGCCGATATCCGGCGGGGCGCTCGGGGACGTGTTCACCCAGCCCGAGACGCTCGGCGTCGTGCTCGGCCTGGTCGTGGGCAAGACGGTGGGCATATTCGGCGGCACCTGGCTGACCGTCCGCTTCACCCGGGCGCGGCTCAGCGAGGAACTGGCATGGGCCGACGTCTTCGCGGTGGCGTCGCTCGCGGGGATCGGCTTCACGGTCTCGCTGCTCATCGGCGAGCTGGCCTTCGCGGGCGAGAGCCTTCTCACCGGCGAGGTGAAGGCGGCCGTCCTCACCGGATCACTGATCGCGGCGGTGTGCTCGACGGTGCTGCTGAAGCTGCGCAACGCCCGATACCGCAGACTGTGCGAGGACGAGGAGCGCGACGAGGACCTCGACGGCGTCCCGGACGTCTACGAGCAGGACGACCCGGCGTACCACCTGCGCATGGCGGAGATCCATGAGCGCAAGGCCGCGGAACACCGGCGTCTGGCCGCCGAGCGGGCGGCCGCGGCACGCCACGGGCTTGCGGAAGTGCCGGGCGGGGCAGGCGAGGAGGGCGACCGTCCGGCATGATCTGACGAGACGGTACAAAACAAGACGGCCGCACGCGCACGGCGGCTGCGCCGGACGGCCGTACGAGCGACGGATCTCCGGCACGGCACACGTGCGGCACGAGAGACCACTGAGGGAGAACGCGATGAGCGCACCCGACGGCAGCCCGGTCGGCGCCGAACGCAGCATCGGCCAGCTGTTCGCCTCGGCGACGACCGAAATGTCGGCGCTGGTGCACGACGAGATCGCCCTGGCCAAGGCCCAGCTGAAGCAGGACGTGAAGCGCGGCGCGGCGAGCGGCGGCGCCTTCTCGCTGGCGGGCGCGGTACTGGTGTTCTCCCTGCCGATGCTCAACTTCGCCCTGGCCTACGGCATCCGCACCTGGAGCGGCTGGAACCTGGCCGTCTGCTTCCTGCTGTCCTTCGCGGCCAACGTGCTCGTCGCCGGGCTTCTCGCGCTCATCGGCGTCACGTTCGCGAAGAAGGCCAAGAAGAGCCAGGGTCCGCAGAAGGTGGCGGCCTCGATGAAGGAGACGGCGAGCGTCCTGCAGAACGCCAAGCCGCACCCGCGCCCGGAGCTGCCCGAGGACCGGGCTCCCGCGGCCATCGAGGCTGTGGCACGCTCGTCGTCATGACGGACCCCGCCGCCCCCTCGCCCGTGCGGATCGACCTCCCGGACGGGAGGCAGGTCACGCACCGGGATGTCGCCGCCAACGGCGCCCGCTTCCACATCGCCGAGCTGGGTGACGGCCCCCTGGTACTGCTCCTGCACGGCTTCCCGCAGTTCTGGTGGACCTGGCGGCACCAGCTGGCCGCGCTCGCGGACGCGGGCTACCGGGCGGTGGCGATGGACCTGCGGGGCGTCGGCGGCAGCGACCGCACGCCCCGCGGGTACGACCCCGCCAACCTGGCCCTGGACGTCACCGGGGTGATCCGCTCCCTCGGCGAGCCGGACGCCGCGCTGGTCGGTCACGACCTCGGCGGCTATCTGGCGTGGACGGCGGCGGCCATGCGGCCCAAGCTGGTCCGGCGCCTCGCCGTGGTGTCCATGCCGCACCCGCGGCGCTGGCGCGCGGCGATGCTGCGGGACGCCCGGCAGACGGCCGCCAACTCCTACATCTGGGGGTTCCAGCGGCCCTGGCTTCCGGAGCGTCAACTGACCGCCGACGGGGGCGCGCTGGTGGGCCGGCTGATCCGGGAGTGGTCCGGGCCCCGGCTGCCGGAGGACGCGGCCGTGGAGACGTACCAGCGGGCCATGTCCATCCCGTCCACCGCACACTGCTCCATCGAGCCGTACCGCTGGCTGGTGCGTTCGCTGGCCCGGCCGGACGGCGTGCAGTTCTACCGCAGGATGAAGCGGCCGGTGCGGGTGCCCACGCTGCATCTGCACGGCTCGCTGGACCCGGTGACCCGGACGCGCAGCGCGGCCGGTTCGGGCGAGTACGTCGAAGCGCCGTACCGCTGGCGGCTGTTCGACGGCCTCGGGCACTTCCCGCACGAGGAGGACCCGGCGGCCTTCTCCACGGAGCTGGTCAACTGGCTCAAGGACCCCGAGCCGGACCGGTGAGCCGGCGGTGACGGCCCGGATGCGTGGAGTATCCGGTTCCTGAACAGTTGTCCCCCGAACGGCCACATGCCTTCCGCATAGGCCAATTGGGGGGCGCGCGGGCGATTATGGACCTTGGGGCGGGGGCACACGTCGGGGTATGGGCTGGACGCACGACTACAGTGACGCACCCCGCAACCGCCGCTCGAGCACGGGGCTGAGCACGCCACAGCGAGGTACCTCGCAACTCGCGGAAGGAGACCTCCGGGTGGGGATTCCGCGCATCCTGCGCCGTCGGGCCCGCTGGGTCTCGGTACGCCTGCGTCACACACGGGGCTGACGCCGCCGCGCCGTCCTACAGGGCGCAGCTGTCCGTACCCACCTGCTCGTTCGCCGTACGCCCCCGTTCGATGTCGGGCCGGATCTCGTCCGCCGTCAGGGCGTAGCCGGTGTCCGCGTCGTCGAGGGACTTGGCGAACACCACGCCGTACACCTTGCCGTCCGGGGTGAGCAGCGGGCCGCCGGAGTTGCCCTGACGCACGGTGGCGTACAGGGAGTAGACGTCGCGGCGGACCGTGCCGCGGTGGTAGATGTCCGGGCCGTTGGCCGCGATGCGCCCGCGCACGCGCGCGGCGCGCACGTCGTACGAGCCGTTCTCCGGGAAGCCCGCGACGATCGCACCGTCGCCGCCGACCGCGTCCTGGGCGGTGAACCGCAGCGCGGTCGACCTCAGGTCCGGTACGTCGAGTACGGCGATGTCGCGCTTCCAGTCGTACAGCACGACCTTCGCGTCGTACTTGCGGCCCTGACCGCCTATCTGCACCCGCGGCGCGTCGACCCCGCCGACCACGTGCGCGTTGGTCATCACGCGGCGGTCGGCGAAGACGAAGCCGGTGCCCTCCAGGACCTTGCCGCAGCTCTGGGCGGTGCCGGTGACCTTGACGATGGAGCGCTGGGCGCGCAGGGCGACCGGGCTGCGGGCGAGGGCCGGGTCGGGCGGCTGGACGTCCTTGATCGGCTCGTTCGCGAACGGGCTGAAGACCTGCGGGAAGCCGTTCTGCGCGAGCACGGAGGAGAAGTCCGCGAACCAGGTGTCGGCCTGCGCGGGCAGCGCCCGGGAGACGCCGAGGAGCACCTTGGAGCCGCGGACCTCCTTGCCGAGCGTCGGCAGGGTCGTACCGGCCAGGGCGGAGCCGATCAGCCAGGCCACCAGGAGCATCGCGACGACGTTGACCAGCGCGCCGCCGGTGGCGTCCAGGGCGCGGGCCGGGGACCAGGTGATGTGGCGGCGCAGCTTGTTGCCGAGGTGGGTGGTCAGGGCCTGGCCCACGGAGGCGCAGACGATGACGACGACCACGGCGACGACGGCGGCAGTGGTGCTGACCTCGGCGTTCTCGGTCACGGCGGCCCAGATGACGGGCAGCGCGTACACGGCGACGAGGCCGCCGCCCAGGAAGCCGACCACCGACAGGATGCCGACGACGAAGCCCTGGCGGTAGCCCACCACCGCGAACCACACCGCCGCGACGAGCAACAGGATGTCCAGCACGTTCACTGCTTCAGGCCTCGCCTACTCACTCCGGTCCCCGCGGCCCGGCCGGGGGTCCGGGGGCCCGCGGCGCAGCCGCCGACGTCACAGCCCCCGGAAAGGACAGCACGGGGATCACCCTGTCATGCGTGCCAGTCCAGCGGGACCTGCTTCTCCCGGTCCCAGGGGCGCTCCCAGCCGGCGTAGTGCAGCAGGCGGTCGATCACTCCGGCCGTGAATCCCCACACCAGGGCCGATTCGACCAGGAATGCCGGACCGCTGTGGCCTCGGGGGTGGACGGCGGTGGCGCGGTTGGCGGGGTCCGTGAGATCCGCCACGGGGACGGTGAAGACCCGCGCGGTCTCCTTCGGGTCGACGACCCCCACCGGGCTGGGCTCGCGCCACCAGCCGAGCACGGGGGTGACCACGAAACCGCTGACCGGGATGTACAGCCTCGGCAGCACGCCGAAGAGCTGCACGCCGGAGGGGTCGAGCCCGGTCTCCTCCTCGGCCTCGCGCAGCGCCGCGCGCAGAGGGCCCTCGCCCTGCGGATCGCCGTCCTCCGCATCCAGCGCGCCGCCCGGGAAGGACGGCTGGCCCGCATGCGAGCGCAGCGTGCCCGCGCGCTCCATGAGCAGCAGCTCGGGGCCCCGCTCCCCCTCGCCGAACAGGATGAGCACGGCCGACTGCCGCCCCGAGCCGTTCTCCGGCGGCAGGAAGCGGCTCAGCTGGAGGGGCTGGACCGTCTCGGCGGCGTGCGCGACGGGCTCCAGCCAGTCCGGCAGCCCTTCCTTGCTGAGCGCCACCGGGCCGCCCTGTGTGTCGCTTGTCCTCGTCATCGCCACCCCCGTCGCTCTGCCCTCTGCAACGCCCGAGGGGCCCGAGATCGTTCCGTCACGCGGCCCCCAGCGGCGGCGCCGGGCGACCGCCCGCGTCGAGATAGGACTGCGGGGGCTTGAGCCGCTGTCCCGGGAAGCCGCCCTTCTCGTACTTCAGGAGCTTCTTCGCCTTCTCCGGGTCGGTCTCGCCCTCGCCGTAGGCCGGGCAGAGCGGGGCGATGGGGCAGGCCCCGCAGGCGGGCTTGCGGGCGTGGCAGATGCGGCGGCCGTGCCAGATGACGTGGTGGGACAGGTCGGTCCAGTCGCTCTTCGGGAAGAGCGCGCCGACGGCGGCCTCGATCTTGTCGGGGTCGGTCTCGTCGGTCCACTGCCAGCGCCGGACCAGCCGCTGGAAGTGGGTGTCCACGGTGATCCCGGGCCGGCCGAAGGCGTTGCCGAGGACGACGAAGGCCGTCTTGCGGCCCACACCGGGCAGCTTGACCAGGTCCGCCAGCCGGCCGGGCACCTCGCCGCCGAAGTCCTCGGCGAGGGCTTTGGAGAGCCCTATCACCGACCTGGTCTTGGCGCGGAAGAATCCGCAGGGGCGCAGGATCTCCTCGACCTCCTCCGGGTTGGCGGCGGCGAGGTCCTCGGGGGTGGGGTACTTGGCGAAGAGCGCCGGGGTGGTCTGGTTGACGCGCAGGTCGGTGGTCTGCGCCGACAGCACGGTGGCCACCAGCAGCTGGAAGGAGTTCTCGAAGTCCAGCTCGGGGTGGGCGTACGGGTACACCTCGGCCAGTTCGCGGTTGATGCGGCGGGCGCGGCGGACCAGGGCGGTGGGTGACTCGCCGGCCGGCGGCTTGACGGCGGTCTTCCTGACGGGCGCGGCCTTCTTGGCGGGCTTCTCGACGGACGCGGCCGTGGTCACGGCTCTCCTGGCGGGCGCCGCCTTCTTCGCGGCCTTTTCGGCCGCCTTCTTCACCGTCTTACCGGCGGGTGCGGCCTGCTCGGCGGGCGCGGGCCTCTCGGCGGAAGCGGCCTTCTTCGCGGGCCCGTCCTTCTTCGAAGCCGCCCCTCCCCCCGAGGTATCCCTTTTAGATGATTTGCCCGTTTTATTACTTCCTTCGGATCCGCGTTCGCCCACAGCGGAATCGCGACGTACAACCACCCGCCCAGCCCCCTTGTCCTGTGCTCTCACCGGCGATTTGGACACCCGGCCAGCCTAAAGCCCGGCACTCGCATCCGCTCCGGACCCCGCGAAGCGGTCCCCGATTGGACCCCTGACGCTTACCCCGGGACACCTGTGCGGCATCCTTGTGACAGATCACACTGTTTGGACCGTCCGGCAAAATGGGGAACACGGTCCCCTGGCACATGGGGGAGCAAGATCCCCTGAGCAGGTCGACAAGGAGAGAACTCGTGGACGACGTTCTGCGGCGCAACCCGCTCTTCGCGGCTCTCGACGACGAGCAGGCCGCGGAGCTTCGCGCCTCCATGAGTGAGGTGACCCTGGCACGCGGCGACTCCCTCTTCCACGAGGGCGACCCCGGGGACCGGCTGTACGTCGTCACCGAGGGCAAGGTGAAGCTGCACCGCACTTCCCCCGACGGCCGCGAGAACATGCTCGCCGTCGTCGGCCCCGGCGAACTGATCGGCGAACTGTCGCTGTTCGACCCGGGCCCCCGTACGGCCACCGCGACCGCGCTGACCGAGGTCAAGCTGCTCGGTCTCGGTCACGGCGACCTCCAGCCCTGGCTGAACGCCCGCCCCGAGGTGGCCGGCGCCCTGCTGCGCGCCGTCGCCCGCCGCCTGCGCAAGACCAACGACGCGATGTCCGACCTGGTCTTCTCGGACGTCCCCGGCCGCGTGGCGCGCGCTCTGCTGGACCTGTCCCGCCGCTTCGGCGTGCAGTCCGAAGAGGGCATCCACGTCGTCCACGACCTCACGCAGGAGGAGCTGGCCCAGCTGGTCGGCGCCTCCCGCGAGACCGTGAACAAGGCCCTCGCCGACTTCGCCCAGCGCGGATGGCTCCGCCTGGAGGCACGGGCCGTGATCCTGCTGGACGTGGAGCGGCTGGCCAAGAGGTCGCGCTGACCGCCCCCCGGAACCGCCCCGGCGCGACGGCTGACCGCCCCCCGGAGTCGCCCCGGCGCGACGGCTGACCGTCCCCGGGAGCGGGCCCCGGCGCCAAGGCCGGCCGCCTCGGTGAGCGGCCCCGGCGCAAGCGCCGAACGCCCCTCGGGAAGCTGCCCCGGCGTCGGAAATCGGCTGCTCGGGGCGGGTGGGCGCGGCACAGTGGGCGCATGCGCGAAACCGCTCACCGTCCCGGCCTCGACGCCCAGGGCTTCCTCGCCCGCGAGGGCTCCCTCGCGCGCGTGCCCGACGCCTTCCGCCCGGTCGTGGCCGCCGCCCGCGACCGGCTCCCGGACGCCTTCGGGGCACGGCTGCACAGCGCGTACCTCTACGGCTCGATCCCCCGCGGCACCGCGCGCGTGGGGCGCAGCGACCTGGACCTGTTCGTCGTGCTGCGCGAGGAGCCGACCGACGGCGACCGGAACACCGTACGGGCCCTCGGTGCGGCGATGGACGCGCGGTTCCCGCAGATCGACGGCGTCGGCACGCTTCTCCACGGCCGGGAGCGGCTGCTGAGCGAGCTGGAGCGGTACGACCTGGCGTGGTTCGTCGCCTGCCTGTGCACCCCGCTGCTCGGCGACGACCTCGCCGCGTCCCTGCCCCGCTACCGCCCCGACTCCCTGCTCGCCCGCGAGACCAACGGCGACCTCGCCCGGTGGCTGCCGCGCTGGCGGGAGCGGATCGAGGGGGCGGAGGACAGCGAGGAGGCCCGCAGGCCGCTCGTGCGCTTCATGTCCCGGCACCTGGTGCGCACGGGGTTCACCCTCGTCATGCCCCGCTGGCGGGGCTGGACCAGCGATCTGCGGGAGATGGCCGGGGTGTTCGGCGCGTACTACCCCGAGCGGGCCGCACAGATGCGCACGGCGGCGGAGTACGGCTGCGAACCCGTCGGCGACCCGGCGCTCCTGCGGTCGTACGTGGACGACCTCGGTCCCTGGCTCGCCGGCGAGTACGCGCGCGTGCACGGCATCAAGGCGCCCCGCCCGGACTAGGGCCTCCCGTTTGGATCATGCCGGGCTCGCGGGCCCTGGCACCGCTCCCTGATCCGGCCTGATCCAAACGAAAGACCCTAGATCAGCCCGTGCTCGCTCAGGTAGTCCAGCTGGGCCCGGACCGAGAGTTCCGCCGCCGGCCACAGCGAGCGGTCCACGTCGGCGTACACGTGGGCGACGACCTCGGCCGGGCGGCGGTAGCCGTTCTCGACGGCGGTCTCCACCTGGGCGAGCCGGTGGGCCCGGTGGGCGAGGTAGAACTCGACGGCGCCCTGGGCGTCCTCCAGGACCGGCCCGTGCCCAGGCAGGACGGTGTGCACGCCGTCGTCCACCGTCAGGGACCTCAGCCGCCGCAGGGAGTCCAGATACTCGCCGAGCCGGCCGTCGGGGTGCGCCACGACGGTCGTGCCCCGCCCCAGGACGGTGTCACCGGTCAGCACGGCCCGGTCGGCCGGGAGATGGAAGGACAGCGAGTCCGCGGTGTGCCCGGGGGTCGGTACGACCCTCAGCTCCAGGCCGCCGACGGCGATCACGTCCCCGGCGGCCAGGCCCTCGTCGCCGAGCCGCAGCGCGGGGTCGAGGGCACGCACGCGCGTGGCGGTCAGTTCGGCGAACCGGGCGGCGCCCTCGGCATGGTCGGCGTGGCCGTGGGTGAGCAGGGTCAGGGCTATGCGCCGGCCGGCCTTCTCCGCCGTGTCCACGACGTTGCGCAGGTGGCCGTCGTCCAGCGGCCCGGGGTCGATCACCACGGCCAGGTCGGAGTCGGGCTCGGCGACGATCCAGGTGTTGGTGCCGTCCAGGGTCATCGCGGAGGCGTTGGGCGCGAGGACGTTGACCGCCCGTTCGGTGGCCGGCCCCGAGAGGACCCCGCCCCGGGGCTGGCCCGGCAGGGCTGCTGCGTCGGTCATGCGGGGCCTCCACCGGTGGTCGACGGGGTGGTCGTCGGGGTGTGCGACGGGTTGCCCGCCGGAGCGGCCGACGGAGCTGCGGGGGCCGTGGGGGCCGTCGCCGGCCCCGACGTCGGAATGTGCTTGGTGAACTCGTCGTGCCCGGGCCAGGACAGGACGATCTCGCCGTCCTGGAGGCGGGCTTTCGCCAGCACCGGCGTCATGTCGCGCGCGGGCGCCGCGGCCAGCGTCTCGCCGGCGGTGCCGTACCGGAGCAGCTGGCGCAGGGTGGCGATGGTGGGCGGCATCATCAGCAGCTCGCCCTTGTCGTATCCGGCCGCGGCCTCCTCGGGCCGGATCCACACCGTGCGGTCGGCCTCCGTGGAGGCGTTCCGGGTGCGCTGCCCCTCGGGGAGGACGGCCACGAAGAACCAGGTGTCGTAGCGGCGGGACTCGAACTCGGGGGTGATCCAGCGGGTCCAGGCGCCCAGCAGGTCCGAGCGCAGCACCAGGCCGCGCCGGTCGAGGAACTCGGCGAAGGACAGTTCGCGCGCGACCAGGGCGGCGCGGTCGGCCTCCCAGTCGTCGCCGGTGGTGTCGCCGACGACCGAGTCCGCGTCCGGACCGGCGAGCAGGACGCCCGCCTCCTCGTACGTCTCGCGCACGGCCGCGCAGACGACGGCCTGGGCACCGCTCTCGTCGACGCCGAGCCGCTGCGCCCACCACGCGCGCGGGGGACCCGCCCAGCGGATCTGCCGGTCGTCGTCCCGTGGGTCGACCCCGCCCCCGGGATACGCGTACGCGCCTCCGGCGAAGGCCATGGAGGCGCGTCTGCGCAGCATGTGGACGGCCGGCCCGGCCGGTGTGTCCTTCAGGAGAAGCACCGTGGCCGCGCGCCGGGGGGACACCGGGGTGAGCGTGCCGTCCGCGAGCGCGCGGATGCGGTCGGGCCACTCCGGGGGGTACCACTGACCGTTCGCCATGGCCGGAGGCTATCCCGTATAGGGCGAATGTTCGAGAGGTGCCCGAGGTCAGCGGGACCCCGGTGGTCTAGTGGGCGAGTTCCACCTGGATCTCGACCTCGACCGGCGCGTCCAGCGGCAGCACCGCGACACCGACCGCGCTGCGGGCGTGCACGCCCTTCTCGCCGAGGGCCTCGGCGAGCAGCTCGCTGGCGCCGTTGATGACGCCGGGCTGCCCGGTGAAGTCGGACGCCGAGGCGACGAAACCGACGACCTTCACGACACGCGCGATGCGGTCCAGGTCACCGACGACGGACTTGACGGCCGCGAGCGCGTTCAGCGCGCAGGTGCGGGCCAGGTCCTTGGCCTCCTCCGGCGTGACCTCGGCGCCCACCTTGCCGGTGACCGGCAGCTTGCCCTCCACCATCGGCAGCTGGCCCGCGGTGTAGACGTACACGCCGGACCGTACGGCCGGCTGGTACGCGGCCAGCGGCGGTACGACGTCCGGCAGGGTCAGGCCCAGTTCGGCCAGCTTGGCCTCCACCGCGCTCATGCCTGCTTCTCCCGCTTCAGGTAGGCCACGAGCTGCTCGGGGTTGGGCCCGGGCACGACCTGGACGAGCTCCCAGCCGTCCTCGCCCCAGGTGTCCAGAATCTGCTTCGTGGCATGGACGAGCAGCGGCACGGTTGCGTATTCCCACTTGGTCATGGGCCGACTGTAGCCGCTGTGACGCACGGGACAGGCCGACGGTCGGGGCGGCCGTTATCCACAGCCTCCCGCGTGATCGTCGGCCGGACTGGTTAGTCTCGAAGACGTGAGCAGGCTCCAGGTCGTCAGCGGCAAGGGCGGGACCGGAAAGACGACGGTCGCCGCCGCACTCGCGCTGGCCCTCGCGACCGAGGGGAAGCGGACGCTTCTCGTGGAGGTCGAGGGCCGGCAGGGCATCGCACAGCTCTTCGAGACGGAGGCGTTGCCCTATGAAGAGCGGAAGATCGCGGTCGCTCCGGGCGGCGGTGAGGTGTATGCCCTCGCCATCGATCCGGAACTGGCCCTTCTGGACTATCTCCAGATGTTCTACAAGCTCGGCGGGGCGGGCCGGGCCTTGAAGAAGCTCGGCGCGATCGATTTCGCCACCACGGTCGCGCCCGGCCTCAGAGACGTCTTGCTGACCGGCAAGGCGTGCGAGGCCGTGCGCCGAAAGGACAAATCCGGACGGTTCGTGTACGACTACGTCGTCATGGACGCGCCGCCGACCGGCCGCATCACCCGTTTCCTCAATGTCAACGACGAGGTGGCGGGCCTCGCGAAGATCGGCCCGATACACAATCAGGCGCAGGCCGTCATGCGGGTGCTGAAGTCACCGGAGACGGCGGTGCACCTGGTGGCGCTGCTGGAGGAGATGCCGGTCCAGGAGACCGCCGACGGCATCGCGGAACTCCGCGCGGCGCGGCTGCCGGTGGGCCGCGTCATCGTGAACATGGTCCGGCCCGAGGTGTTGGACGCGGCCGATCTGGAACTCGTACGGACCGTGGAGCGTTCCTCGGTCGCACAGGCCCTCTCGGCGGCCGGACTGGGCGGGGCCCGGCGGGGCGGGAACGCCGAGAAGCTGGTGGATCCGCTGCTGGACCAGGCCGCGGAGTACGCCGAGCGGTACGCGCTGGAGCAGGAGCAGCGCGCGGTCCTCGGCGAGCTGGACCTGCCGCTGCACGAACTGCCGTTGTTCGCCGAGGGCATGGACCTCGCGGGCCTGTACGAACTCGCCACCGAGCTGCGAAAGCAGGGGTTGTCATGAGTCCGGACCGAGCAGAGGCGCGGGAGGCCCCCGCGGAACCGGAAGCCCCCGAAGCCCCGAGGACCGCGGACGGGCGGAAGACGGGCGGCGGGCGGAAGACGGGCGAGGCGCAGGAGACGGCCCCCCGGCGGCTGTCCCCCGCGCGCGTGCTCGACGTCGATCCGCTGCTGGACGACCCGAAGACCCGGATCGTGGTGTGCTGCGGCTCGGGCGGGGTCGGCAAGACGACGACCGCGGCGGCCCTCGGGCTGCGGGCGGCCGAACGGGGCCGCAAGGTGGTCGTGCTGACCATCGACCCGGCCAGGAGGCTGGCCCAGTCGATGGGCATCGACTCCCTCGACAACGTCCCGCGGCGGGTGAAGGGCACCGAGGGCGACGGCGAGCTGCACGCCATGATGCTCGACATGAAGCGCACCTTCGACGAGGTCGTGGAGGCGCACGCCGACCGGGAGCGGGCCGCGGCGATCCTGGCGAATCCCTTCTACCAGTCGCTCTCGGCGGGCTTCGCGGGCACGCAGGAGTACATGGCCATGGAGAAGCTGGGCCAGCTGCGGGCGCGGGACGAGTGGGACCTGATCGTGGTCGACACCCCGCCGTCCCGTTCGGCGCTGGACTTCCTGGACGCGCCCAAGCGGCTCGGTTCCTTCCTGGACGGCCGGCTCATCCGCCTGCTGACCGCTCCGGCCAAGCTCGGCGGTCGCGCGGGGATGGCCTTCCTCAACGTCGGCATGTCGATGATGACCGGCACCCTGGGCAAGCTGCTGGGCGGTCAGCTGCTGAAGGACGTGCAGACGTTCGTGGCCGCGATGGACACCACCTTCGGCGGCTTCCGTACGCGCGCGGACGCCACCTACAAGCTGCTCCAGGCTCCCGGCACGGCGTTCCTGGTGGTGGCGGCTCCCGAGCGGGACGCGTTGCGCGAGGCGGCGTACTTCGTGGAGCGGCTGGCCGCGGAGAAGATGCCCCTGGTGGGCCTGGTGCTGAACCGGGTTCATGGCAGCGGCGCCGGTCGGCTGTCCGCCGAGCGGGCGCTCGCCGCCGCGGAAAATCTTGAGGACCCCCGCATTGTGGATCAGGGGGACGGGAAAGCTGGACTTCGTAACTCTCCCGACACGTACGGCAGTTCACAACCTCCCGCATCCGAGACCGCGCCCACTGCTCCCGAAGAAGGCTCCCCCGCCGACCCGGAGCACTCCGTCGACCGGCTCACCGCGGGACTGCTGAGACTGCACGCCGACCGCATGCAGTTGCTCTCCCGTGAGCAGCGCACGCGCGACCGCTTCACCGCCCGCCATCCCGAGGTGGCGGTGGTCGAAGTGCCCGCACTGCCCGGCGACGTCCACGACCTCACGGGCCTGCGCGACATCGGGGACCGGCTGGCGGCCGGGCGACCGGAGCACCCGTAGGCGCGCACACGGCAGCACACGGCAGCACACCGCACGACAGCACGCAGAGGCAGGTACAGAGCGCACGTGGACACGCACGTGACGCACGGCACACGCAGCCATGGCCCCACGCGGTCCTGGCCACACACTCGGCGGGCGCCGCACCAAGGCGCGGGACGTCTGCCAGGAGTGAGGCGGCCGGGCCGTGACGAGGCGGGCCAGACCGCAGCGGTGCGCCCCTGGAGTGTGCCCCTGGGGTGCGCCGGAGGGGGGTGCCCTCAGCTCACCGCCGCGTAGTTCTCGTACACCTCGTCGCTGTCGAGGGGCACGATCCCAACGCCGCGCTCGTACTCCGAGCGGGCGGTTTCCAGCAATCTGCGCCACGAGGTCACGGTGGGACGCCGGCGCAGCAGTGCGCGGCGCTCCCGCTCCGTCATGCCTCCCCACACGCCGAACTCGACGCGATTGTCCAGCGCGTCCGCCAGGCACTCGGTGCGTACCGGACATCCGGTGCACACCGCCTTGGCCCTGTTCTGCGCTGCTCCCTGAACGAACAGTTCATCCGGATCGGTAGTGCGGCAGGCAGCCTGCGCACTCCAGTCGGTTACCCAGCCCATACCGGCGCCGTCCTCTCCCGAATCGAGGCTCCCCCACGGCGGCAGCGGCATATTCACCGCCGCCAGTTGAGGACGTTACGGAAGGTGGGGACAGCGCAACACCCCCTTCGGGCCCAATCTTGAATGGCCCGAACGGACTATGGGTAAGCGGCAGATCACCCGCGGGAGTGAGCTGGCGACATGCGTGATCATCCCGGCATACCGGGACGGTTGTGGTGCGTCACACCGGGCACCAGGTGGCACACACGGCGGATCCGGGCTCGTCTCCCCCAGGGAACGGGCACGCTCCCGGAGAATTTCGGGCTACATCCGGAACGATTCGGGGCCGCCGGACGTATTGATGCATGACCGCATTGCTGTGACAGTTGAGAGCAGCTTAGGCCAAGGCCTGTGCGCGTGTCCGGCGATTGGGAAGGTAGACACCCCGACGTACCGTGCCATGGCGCGGACCGGCGCACACCGGTGCCCGCTCGGGCGGTACGTCACGATCCGGCACCCGGAACATCCCGAGAAGCGGTCGCTCCCTCGGAACGCTCAACAGTACGGATTAGGCTGCCCCCATGCCAAAGAAGCGCTCGGGCGGCGGTCTGTCGCCCATGCAGCAGGCCGCCAAGTTCCTCGGTGTCAGTGTGCTCGCCGGAGCCGTGATGGCGGGCATCGCGCTGCCCGCGGCCGGCGCGCTGGGCCTCGCGGCCAAGGGCTCGGTCAAGGGCTTCGACGAGATCCCGGCCAACCTGAAGAGTCCGCAGCTGAGCCAGCGCACGACGATCCTGGACGACCAGGGCCATCAGATCGCGACCGTCTACTCCCGTGACCGTACGGTGGTGGACCTCAAGGACATCTCGCCGTACATGCAGAAGGCGATCGTCGCGATCGAGGACTCGCGCTTCTACAAGCACGGCGCCGTCGACCTCAAGGGCGTGCTGCGCGCCCTGAACAAGAACGCGCAGTCGGGCGGGGTCGCCCAGGGTGCCTCCACGCTCACCCAGCAGCTGGTGAAGAACTACTTCATCGAGGAGGCCGGCGACGACCCGACCAAGGTCGCCGAGGCCACCCAGCAGACCCTGGGCCGCAAGATCCGCGAGCTGAAGTACGCGATCCAGATCGAGGACAAGCTCGGCAAGAAGAAGATCCTCGAGAACTATCTGAACATCACCTTCTTCGGCGAGCAGGCCTACGGCGTCGAGGCCGCCGCCCAGCGGTACTTCTCCAAGCACGCCAAGGACCTGAACGTGCAGGAAGCGGCGCTGCTGGCCGGCATCGTGCAGTCCCCGAGCCGTTACGACCCGGTCAACGACGAGGCGGAGGCCACCAAGCGGCGCAACACCGTCCTGCAGCGCATGGCGGAGGTCGGCGACATCTCCCAGAAGGAGGCCGACCAGGCCAAGGAGAAGCCGCTCGGCCTGCACACCAGCCGCCCCAAGAACGGCTGCATCACCGCGGCGAAGGGCGCCGGCTTCTTCTGTGACTACGTCCGCCAGGTCGTCCTCACCGACCCGGTCTTCGGCGAGACCAAGGAGAAGCGGGCCAAGCTCTGGAACCGCGGCGGCCTGACGATCCGTACGACGCTCGACCCGCAGGCGCAGCAGTCCGCGCAGGAGTCCATCAAGGACCACGTCTACAAGAGCGACGCCGTGGCGACCGCCGCGACCATCGTCGAGCCCGGCACCGGCAAGATCCTCGCCATGGGCCAGTCCCGCCCGTACGGCGTCAACATCCGGAACGACGAGACGACGATCAACCTGTCCGTCAACCACGACATGGGTGGCGGCGTCGGCTACCAGCCCGGTTCGACGTTCAAGCCGATCGTCGCCGCGGCGGCCATCGAGGGCGGGAAGCCCCCGACCCAGGAGTACTCGTCGCCGTACGAGATGACGTACCCGAGCCCGGTGTCCGCGTGCGACGGCAAGGTGTGGCGCGACGACCCCCGCAAGCCCACCAAGCTGACCAACGAGAACGAGGAGGAGCACGGCCCGTACGGCATGAAGGAGGCGACCGCGAAGTCGGTCAACACCTACTACGTGCAGCTGATCAGCGACATCGGCATCTGCCCGGTCGTCGACATGGCCAAGAAGATGGGCGTGCAGCGCGCGGACGGCCGTCAGATCCGGCAGGCGCCCTCCATCGCGCTCGGCACCCAGGAGATGTCCCCGCTGACGATGGCGAGCGCGTACGCCGCCTTCGCCTCGCGCGGCATGTACTGCACGCCGGTCGCCATCGCGTCGATCACGCAGAAGGTCGGCAGCGAGCGGAAGTCCCTGGCGGTGCCGAAGTCGACCTGCTCGCGGGCGATGTCGGAGAAGACCGCCGACACGGTCAGCACGCTGCTCAAGGGCGTGGTCGAGGACGGCACGGGTCAGGAGGCCGGTCTCGGCAGCCGCCCGAGCGCGGGCAAGACGGGTACCACGGACGAGCGCTACGCGGCCTGGTTCGTGGGCTACACCCCGAACATGGCGGGCGCGGTCTGGGTCGGCGACCCGCAGCACAAGCGCAAGATGACCAGCATCACCATCGGCGGCGTCCCGCACGACAAGGTCTACGGCGGTGAGGTCCCGGGACCGATCTGGCGCGACATGATGAGCGGCGCGCTGGAGGGCAAGCCCGCTCCCGACTTCAACCTGGTCGACATCCCCGACGACACCCACGAGGGTGATGATCAGGGAAAAGGCGATCGGGGGGACAACGACGGGAACAACGGGGACACGACGGGAAGGGTCATCGGGGGACTGATCGGCGGCCTGACCGACGGGGGCGCCACTGACGGCGGCACCACGGGCGGCGACACCACGGGTGGCACGCCCGGCGGCAACACCGGCGGGACGTTCCCGACGCCGACGTTCTCCATCCCCGAGGGCTTCATCGAGGGCCAGGGGAACGGCGGGAACGGCCACGGCATCGGGGGCCGCCGGGGCTGACGGGTTCCGTTCGCGGTACGGCGGCCACGGCGGCCACGGCAGTCAGTCACGGCAGCCGTGGCCGCCGTGGTAGTCGCGGCAGCCGTGGTAGTCGCGGCAGTCGCGGCAGCCGTACGGCGAACAGCACGAGAGCGGTACGCCGACGGGGCCGCACCTCCGGGAGGGGGTGCGGCCCCGTCGATCGACGTACCGGCGGCATCGGCTGTGCCGCCGCGCCGTCCGTGTCGGGCTGTCAGCCGTGTCGGCGTGTCAGCCGGATCGGCTGTACTGCCGTGCTTCCGAACTGCCGTGTCAGCCGTATGGCACCGAGGGGCGCCGGGGCTGGCGGGGCTGGCGGATTGGATTCCGTCGTTGCCCTGCCGGCGGCTGCGGGAAGCCGGCTGCGTCAGCCCTGGAGCAGCTTCTTCACCACCGCGGCGACCCGGCCGCCCTCCGCCAGGCCGGCCACCTTCGGGTTCACGATCTTCATGACGGCGCCCATGGCCCGCGGCCCCTCGGCACCGGCGGCCTTCGCCTCCTCCACGGCCTGGGCGACGATCGCGTTCAGCTCCTCGTCGGACAGCTGCTTGGGCAGGTACTCGGCGAGCACCTCGCCCTCCGCCTTCTCCCGCTCGGCCGACTCCGCACGACCACCCTGCGCGAAGGCATCGGCCGCCTCACGGCGCTTCTTCGCCTCACGGGTGATCACCTTGAGGACCTCGTCGTCGGAGAGCTCCCGCTTCTCCTTGCCCGCGACCTCCTCCTTGGTGATCGCGGCGAGGGTCAGCCGGAGCGTCGAGGAGCGGAGCTCGTCGCGCTCCTTGATCGCGGCGTTGAGGTCGTCGTGCAGCTTCGACTTGAGCGTGGTGGTCATGACCACGATTGTCGCAGGTGCACCGTCGGCTACGCCCGCTCATTTATCCGACCGCCGGTCTCATCGTCGTCAACCGGTCTGACACGATGGGCGTATGCGCGCGCGATACGGAGTTCCCCTGGGAATCGTGGCGGCCGGCGCCGCCGGCCTGGTGTATGCGGCGGGCTTCGAGGCCCGTTCCTTCCGCCTCCGACGGATCACCGTCCCCGTCCTGCCCCCGGGCATGCGCCCGCTGCGCGTGCTGCAGGTCTCCGACATCCACATGGTGAGCGGACAGCGCAAGAAGCAGCGCTGGCTGCAGTCGCTGGCGGGCCTGCGCCCCGACTTCGTGATCAACACGGGCGACAACCTGTCGGACCCGGAGGGCGTCCCCGAGGTGCTGGACGCCCTGGGTCCGCTGATGGAGTTCCCGGGCGCGTACGTCTTCGGCTCCAACGACTACTACGGCCCCAAGCTCCGCAACCCCGCCCGCTACCTGCTGGAGAAGGCGAGCGGACGCCACGGCCTGAACGGCAACCCGCCGGCGGTGGCCGCGATCCACAACCCGTGGGAGGACCTGCGGGACGGCTTCGACGCGGCGGGCTGGCTGAACCTGACGAACACCAGGGGCGCCCTCAAGATCGAGGGCGCTTCCATCGAGCTGACCGGCCTGGACGACCCGCACATCAAGCGCGACCGCTACGCCCGGGTGGCCGGGGGGCCGTCGGAGTCGTACGACTTCTCCCTGGCCGTGGTCCACGCCCCCTACCTGCGGGTGCTGGACGCGTTCACGGCGGACGCCTATCCCCTGATCCTGGCCGGCCACACGCACGGCGGCCAGCTCTGCATCCCCTTCTACGGCGCCCTGGTCACCAACTGCGACCTGGACACGGACCGCGTGAAGGGCCTGTCCACGCACACGGCGGAGGGCCGTACGTCCTACCTCCACGTGTCGGCGGGCTGCGGCACCAACCGCTACACCCCGGTCCGCTTCGCCTGCCCGCCGGAGGCGACGCTGCTGACGCTGGTGGGCAGGGAGTAGAGAGCGCGGGGGTCGGACACCGGGGGAACCGGACAATCGGGGGAACCGGACAATCGGGGGAAGCGGGGGGAACCGGACAACCGGGAATCCAGGGGCCGGCAACAACGAACCGGGAGGTCGGCAAGCGGCTAGCCGGGAGCCGCGGAGACCGGAGACCGGAAACCGCCGAAACCGGGAGCCGCGGAAACCGGGAGCCGGAACCCCGGAGCCGGGGTAACCCACACGGCGCAATCCACCTGGCCGGGCCCCTCCCCCGCTCCTAGCGTGAAGGCATGACCGCCCCGATACCCAGGGACATCCCGGACCTGCCCGCGATCCCGGGCCCGCCCCTGCTGCTGCCCGCCCCGGTACCGGCCACGGCGGTGGTGGCCCCGATCCGCCGTCCCACGGCCGCGGCGCTCCGCCTGGCGATCGCCGTGGTGGCGGCCGGAGGCGTCGCGCTGGAACTGCTGCTCAGCACGCCGGCCCGCGCCCTGAGCTACTTCAGCGTCCAGGCCAACATCCTGGTGGCCCTGGTCATGCTCCTGTCGGCGGGAAGGGCCTGGCGGGCCCGCCGCGCACTGCCGTCCGCCGTGACAGGCGCCACGCTCCTCTACGCCGTGATCACGGCGCTGGTCTACCACCTGCTCCTGGACCACTCGACGCCCCCGTTCTCCATGACCGGCGCGACGACGGCCCCGGAGCGCTGGCACGCCCAGTGGGCGGTCCTCCAGGTCCTCCACGTCCTGGTCCCGACGGCAGTGGTGCTGGACTGGCTGTTCCTCACCCCCGCGGCACGCCTGCGGCTCCGCCAGGCCGCGTCCTGGCTCCTCTACCCCCTGGCGTACCTGGCCTTCTCCTTCATCCGAGCCGCCTTCCTCGCCCCCTCGAACCCGGCCCGCTACCTCTATCCCTTCCTGGACGTGACGGCCCACGGCTACCGCAGCACCCTGGCCAACGCCCTCCTCCTGGGCCTCGCGATCTACGCCCTGGCCGTCCTCCTGGTGGCCCTGGACCACACCCGCCCGACCCCGTTCCGCCACCCCGTCTAAAGCGGATTTCGTCTACAGCCACCGGTGGGCTAAAGTAAACGACGTCGCCGCGAGAAGCAGCGACACCGGGGTGTAGCGCAGCTTGGCAGCGCGCTTCGTTCGGGACGAAGAGGTCGTGGGTTCAAATCCCGCCACCCCGACAGCCGAAGTAGCAGATCAGGCAGGTACTGACTTCAGTACCTGCCTGATCTGTTTCTGCGTGCGTGTCTATCTGCGTGACTAACGCTTTCCGTGTGTCTACGGCCGCCGCTCTTGCGCGCCAAAGATGCCGTCCATGACCACGGCACCGGTCTGGATCACGGGCCGGATCTGCTTCCGGTAGACCTCCTCGGTCACGGCCGTCCCCGAGTGCCCGACGAGCCGGGAGATCTCCTCCAGTGGCACACCCCGGTCGGAGAGCAGGGACACGAAGCTGTGCCGCAGCTCCCTCGGCGTCCACTCCTCCGGGGTGATCCCGTCGATGCCCTTGAGCGCCTGGCGGAAGGCACGGCGAACGTTGGCGGCATCGAGCGGCTTGCCGACGGCCGACGAGAAGACCAGGCCGTGTTCCTCCCACTCCTCATCAGCGGCGAGCCGATCCCACCCCTGATCCTCGAACTGCTGCCAGAGGGCGTCCACGCAGCGCGCCGGCAGGGCGAGCGTGCGCCGGGACTTCCGAGTCTTCGTGTCCCCACTCCTCCGGACCGACCGCCAGACGGCGATGTGCGGAGGCTGCGGCGGGTCGAGGTCCGGCCGGCCTTTCAGGAAGACGTGGTCCCAGGTAAGGGCCCGCAGCTCCTCGGTGCGGGCCCCGGTCAGCAGGGCGACGACAATGTACGCGTACATCGAGGTCCCCTCGGCGCCCTTGAGCACAGCCTCGGCCTGGGCGAAGGTGAGCGCCTTGGACGGACGCCCCGCCTGGCCCTGAGGCACCGAGCACAGCTCGACGACGTTGCGCTTCACCTTGTCCCGCGCCATGGCCCGCTTGACCGCGCGGTTGAGACAGGAGTGGATTCCCTGGAGCGTGCGCGTGCTGAGCGTCTTCGCCTTGGTGGCCAGCCAGCGATCTACGTCTTCAGCGCTCAGCTCCCGCAGCTTGCGAGCGCCGAGCGAGGAGATCACATGTTTCTCGCTCAGGAGTGTCACGGTGTCGACGGTGCTGGGATCGAGGCCCGCCAAGCCGTACGTCAACCAGTCCGTCACGGCGTCCTTGACCGTGTAGTTGGTGGGTGCGATCGCAAGGCCGTCTTCGTGGTCCCGCAACACCTCCTTGAGCTTGTTCTTCGCCTCCGTCTTGGTTTTGCCGCTCCCTCGCTTCACGATCCGCTTGCCGCTCGGATCAAAACCCAGGTTCGCCGTGGCGATCCACCGTTGCCGCTTCTCGTCCCAGTGCAGGCCGCCGTCACCGCGGCTCCGACGCTTGGTCATCAGGCCGCTCGCTCCATCTGTCCGGCGATGAAGTCGCCCAGGGCGGATGCGGGGATGCGCCGGCACCGGCCGATGGTGATTGAGGGCAGGCGTCGCGTGCGGATCAGGTCGTACACCTTGGATCGGCCGAGCCGCAGACGGGCCATCACCTCGGCAACGGTCAGAAGTTCGTCATCGTGCACGGTCGGGTTCTCCTTGTGCGTAAAGAACGTCTGATCGAGAGGGAGAGAGGACGGCTTCCGCGTCTGTCAGTCCGGTTCCGGCGAAGCGCCAGTGGGAGAGGACGAGGACGGTGTCCGGGTCGGGCAGCGGGTGACCCGCCTCGGCGGCGCGTGCGCGGGTCAAGGCTTCGTTGTGGTCGACGCGTTCCTGGCGGAGGGCGCCGAGGGTCACGGAGTAGGCCCGGGACTTGGTGGAGAAGTGGCCGCGGAACCCGAGCATGTGAGCCCACTTGCGCAGGCGCAGGGCTCCAAGTTCGGGGAACCCACCGAGGTGCCAGCAGGTGAGGATCATCCGCCGCGCGTGGTCGGTGACGCCGGAGCCGATCAGGTCCGTGATCGGGTTGCGGACGGGACGGTCCAGGGTGCCGGCGGACTCGGCGCCCTTGGTGGCGTACTTGGCGATGTAGGCCGCCATGGCCCGGCTGGACAGCTCCGAGCTGCCCGCGAAGTCGGCGGAGCGGATGGGGCGGATGTCGAGCTGGTCACCGAAGCGGAAGGTGTAGGCGTGGCCGTCGAGGGCGGGGCCGGGTGCCTCGGCGAGACGGGTCGCAGTGCGGATCGCGTCGGTGAGGAGTTCGGTCGTGGCCCAGGCCGGTGGGGTGGACTCGGCACCGTCCGGGCCGTCGAGGCGGATGACGGCGTGGAAGTGGACGGCACCGCGCCGCTGGTACTCGGCGACCTTGGCGTACGAGACCTTGAGGCAGTCGCGCAGCGCGGTCCGGGTGACGCCCGCGCGAGAAGCTAGCTGCTGGCGCAAGTAGGTGGTGAAACGGGCCCAGAGGGCACCGGCGTGGGCATTCCAGAGGACGGCTGCCCGGTAGTCGTACCGCTCCGCGTTCAGCGGCGTGCCCAGGGCGCGGTCGTCCTCCGGGTGGGAGCGTCCGCAGCGGCAGCGTCCACCGGCGGGGCGGTTGTGGACGGGGCCGAAGGAAGGGGCAGTGAACGTGGCGAACACGCGGGGGTGTTGCGCGACGGCAGGACTAATGCCCTTGCCGCCGCTCAGACCCGCTGTGACCAGGTGGAACGTGTCCTTGCGGTACGTCTCGGCGCAGGCGGCGCACCGGGTGGCGCGGCGGTTGTTGCAGCGGATGAGGAGCTGTCCGGCAGGCAGGTCGCGGTCGATGACTTCGCGGACGATCTCGCCCGTGGCGGCGTGGACGTCAAGCCGGTGGCCCTCCATTCGGACGGGCCGCTCACAGCCGCCGAGACGCTGGATCTGCCGGGCGTAAGCACTCACGTCGCCGTGCCGGGCGAGGGCGGCCAGGTGACGGATGGCTCCCAGGGGAGCCGGCAGGCGCATGTGCGGGTTCCTCCTTGAGTGGTCTGGGGTGGCCGCCCGGCCTGCCTGTCGAGGGGGCTAGACAGCAACGGCAAGCCGGACGGAAGCAGCCGTCGATTCAGCGGCGGGTGAGCAGAGAGCGGGTGACGACGGCACAGACGGCGACCGAGGTGGCGGTCAGTGCGACGGCGAGGAGCATGGAGACGAGGACGGCACCGACGACCAGGACCACGGCGGTGCCACCGCCGACCAGGGCGAGAACGGTGGCGGGGGTGAGCTGGACGGCCGGGCGAGGTGCGGCTGGAGCCGGGGAGGCCGGCGGCGTGGCTGAGGGGGCCGGGGTGACCGTGGCCGGCTCGATGGCGGTGGAACGGGTGACCAGGCCAGTCGGCTGCGGCATGGTCGGGATCTTCGGCCGGAACATGAGGGATCTCCTTTCGCGGGCTACTTGACGAGGGAGTTGATGACGGGGGCCAGCTGGCTGTCGGCGAGGAGGTAGCCGCCGAGGAGGAGTACGGCGATGAGCCACCAGGGCGGGCGGATGAGCTTGACGCCGAGGACGCCGACGACGAGCAGGGCGAGCCAGAGCGGAACGTCCATGGGGTGGTCTCCTGTCAGGCCGAGCAGCGGTGGGTGCGGGCGGCGAGTTCGGCGGCGGCGCGGGAGTCGTACTCGGCCGAGAAGTCGCAGCGGGGCGCGGTGCAGGCGGCCAGGTGGCGATGCCTGCCCCGATCGACGTAGGAGGCCACGTTCACGGGGCCGATACGGCGGACGTTGCGGAAACGGCGGTTCATGGCGGTGCTCCTCTCACAGGTGGGCGGCGACGGAGGCGGTCATGGACGGGGGCAGGCCGAGCCGGGCGCGGACGGCGTCGGGGTCGGCGGGGCGGCCGGTGGCCAAGCGGTGTTCGTCGACCAGGGCCCGGACACGGTCGATGAGGACGGGAGGCAGCGCCACGGCGGAGCTGGGCGGCGGAGCCGGGACGGTTTCCGGCTCAGGGGCGGCGGGCTCGGGAGCCGGTGCCGGTAGTGCATCCGGCACGGGAGCATCGACGGCGGCCGGTGAGCTGGCCTGGCCCTGGGGAGGGTCAGCCGCGGGCGCTTCCGGGACCGCCGACGTGTCTTGGCCGTGCGGTGTGTGGGCCAGGAGGGTGCCGCCGAAGAAGGCGATGGCGGGCCAGCCCGCGACGACGACGCGGAGCGACGCGGGGACGTGGTCCAGGTCGAGGAGCCCGGCGGTGGCGACGTTGGCGCCGAGAGATGCGGCCAGTGCCACCAAGAACCACAGCCGCGGGCTGCCGGCTACCTGCCCCGCTCGCTGCAACTGGCGCATCCGTCGCCAAGCGGCGACGAGCAGCAGGTCCACGCTGACGGGATAGGCCCAAGCCTTCCAGCCGCCCTGTCCGGCCGCCGCGGCGAGGTCGTGCAGGTGGGAGAAGGACAGGGCGCCCGCGATGACTGCTTGGACGACAACGGCGTCCACGCGGACCAGGTGGGCACGCATCGGCTCCGGTTCCTTCCTGCTTTGGGCATGGGAGGGGTAGGGACATGGCGCGAGGCGGTCACGCCGGCCGTGAGGTGATGGAGCGGGCTACTCGGTCACCGGACGCGCGGTGGGCGCGACAGCGGTGGCGGAAGACGGTCCGGCGGATTCGACGGCAACGGCGGGCCGGAAGGAGTCGAGCCGGGGCAGTTCCGGGACCAGGGCCGAGGTGTCGCGGCAGACGACCGCCGCGTCGGCGAGGGTGAGATGGGGCGAGCGGACGCGGGACCAGCCACCGGAGGAGTCGCCGACGACCGCGATACCAGGCCGTTCGGCAGGGATGGAAGTGGCGGCCAGCGCAGCCTCAGGCGAGATGTCGGCCAGCGCCATGTTCGCCGAGGCTTCGTCGTTGACGCGGTGGCAGACGCGGCCGGTCAGCTGAGCTCGCAGCATGGTCGCGCCCTTGCCGAGTTCGGCTCCGAAGCGCTGCCCACAGACTTCAAGGTAGATACCGGCCGCACGGCCGAGCTGGGCGAGGCGGATGAGCTTGGTGACCATGGCGTCCCGCCGCTTCTCGTCATCCTTGTTCGCGGCGAGGAAGAGTTCCGCCACCTCGTCGACGACGACCACGACCGGCACCGGCCGCACCGTTTCCGGCAGCCCCCACACGTCCGAGGTGAGGACGGTGTCCGGACCAGCCCCGCCACTGAGGCCGATGAGTCGGAACCGTGCCTCCATCTCTTCCACCAACACGTCCAGGAGTTCGTTCGCGCGGTCCGGGTCGTCGGCGAGCGCTGACAACCGGGGTGCAAATGGAGCCAGTTCAACGCCCCATTTGCAGTCGATGCCGACGAGCACGACCCGTTGCCGGGCCAGTCCGCACAGCAGGTTGCGCAGGTACACGGACTTGCCGGACTGTGTAGCGCCCAGGATCAGTTCGTGCGGCACGGCGCGGAAGTCGCGTACGTGCCAACGGCCGTCCTCTCGTAGGGCCAAGGGCAGACAGAGGGGGCCGGCCGACACCCGACGGCGGGCGGGGCGTACCTCGGCGAGCACGTCCCAGCCGACCAGCCGCACTTCGAGCCATCCCGGTTTCGTGGGGCGCACGTACACGGCATGGGCTCCCCAGGCGTGCCGCAGCCGATCGGCCGAGGCAGTGAAGTCCTCGGGTGCCTGTCCTGTCGCCATACGCAGCCGCATCACGAGGCCGGACCCGGTCGGCAGTGGGAACGTCCGCCGGGGCGGTACGGGCGCCGCCTGCCGTCCCATCATCCGGGCAGTGGCCCGGCGGACGGCCGAGGCCGGGACCGTCAGGCCACACGCGTCCATCGTCGCCCGGTACGAGATGAGCAAGCGCAGCGCGACGATCGGATATCCGACCAGCCACCAGAACACCACCGGCATGCGGCGACGCACCACCAGGAGCACGACCAGGACCAGCAGGACCGGTAACAGCACTCGCACTGTGTCGGCCATAGCGATCAACCCTGCGCCCCGACCGGCGCGTTGACCATGACGGCGTCGGCCCGATAGGCGATGCCGTGACGGGTCCGCCCACCGAACTCGCTCTCCCAGGGCCGGGCCACCAGTCCCGACAGGATGACCGGCGCTCCCATGACCAGACCGTCCCCGATGCCCTGCTCCGGGACGGTGACCTTGATCATGTCCGAACCGCCGGCCGCGATGAACACCAGCTCCAGCGTCATGAGCCGCTGATTGGTCACCGGGTCCACGGCGACCTCGCCCGTCTGCCGGTCCCTGACCTTCACCTCGGGCAGCTTGGTGACGAGCAGCGTGGCGGCCGAGGTGTCTACGGGAATGACTCGCATCAGTACCTCACTGAGTTGTCTGGCGCCCTCGACATCGACGCCGAACGGACTGAATACCCCCCTAGACAACCCAGGGGGCGACCGCCCAACTGTCTAGGGGGGTCGACAGCAAAGGTAGTGGACGACCCATCAACTGTCTAGGGGGGTATACGGGGTGGCTGCTGCTCGTGCTAACGCGCTACAGCAAGGCCCAGTGAAGGACGGTCGCGTCGTCGTGTGCCTTCCCACGCGGCCAGCGACGACCGTGCAGGTCACCGTCCTCGGCCTCGCGAACACGGCGAATCAATTCATCCGGCCCGCAGGTACTCAGGACAGCCAACGTCTCTTCCCAGTCTGCGAGTTCGAAGCGGTCGACAAGTCGCGTTGCCCCATCGCTCAGCAGCGTCACCGACGCCAGCGAATCGAGGGGCACCGTCCCTGTCAGGGCATGCTCGGCAGCCTGCGGGTCGGGGCCGGCGATCCAGAAGCCGTCCGGCCGGTTACGGAGCCCCGTCAAGGCGTCCCGATACTCGGCGAGTGCGGCGGAGTGCTCGGGTGTGCCGGTCGGCAGTGCGTCAACCGGTCCGCGTAGCCGCTTGCCGACCTCGTCCAGGCGCCGGTCGGTGATGATAGTCGCGCCGTCGCCCTTGTCCGCCAGGAGCAGGGAGGAGTCACCGAGGACGAGGTATTCCAGTTCCCCGAGGCCGACCCGCGTGGCGACGACGGTACTGGTCGGACTGGCTCGATAAGCCAGGTCGCAGCTGTCCTCGTGCAGGGATCGGACGAGGCGAATCGAGTCGGCGAGGCACTCGGCGAGGGACCGGGCGGGGTGCGCGGTGATGCTGCGCAACAGCAGGCCGCCCAACGTCCCGGAGAACCAGGCGACCCCGTGTGTGCACCCGGTCTCGGCCCCGGCGACGCCGGCACCGTCGAGCAGTACGGCCGCGCCAGGAGCGGCGGCGGCGAAGTCCTCGTTTTCGCGACCGGGGTCGGCCGACAGCGTGGCGAGGTCGATTCTCACGCCGCCGCTTCCTCATCGTGCCGGTACAGGGGGCAGAGCAGTTCTACGGACTGCGGTTCGCTGGTCTCCGGGTCGTACTCGACACCCACCAGCGTGGAGAACTGGTGATCGCCGACCTGCCCCCACAGAGTGTTCAGGTCGTTAGCGAGCATCTGCACGACACCGAGGGAACCCTGGGTGTGGATACCGGCAATGGCGAGCAGCGAGCCGTTTCCATCCGGGCGCGAGAGGCGGCCGAGGTATCCGACGTCGTACGGCCGGGCCGGATCGCTGTCCTGACCGGAGCGGTGCACGGTACCGGTCTGCCGGTCCACCACCGTCCAAGGCCCGTCTTCCGCACGCTGCCACTGCAACACGGGGTCCTGGGCATACGTGTCCCACATCGCCTGGGACATGCGCGGACCGCAGACGACGATCAGACCGTCGCGGTTGAGGTCGATCTCACCACTCACCGGCACGTGCTCCGAGGTGACGTCGAGCCCGTACGTCCGCGCCAGCTCCTCCAGCCGCTTGCCGGAACTGACGTCATCCACGGCGACGACCGTGCGACCGCGCTCGTCGTCGCGCCGCAGCGGTGTGGCAACAGTGACGGCACCCCGACCGAGGAAGGCCCCTTCCGGCGCAGGGCCGGTGTGCCGGATCTGGTGGATCCGGCCGCGGCTCAGGCCCGCCTTTGCGGCGATCTGTGCGTACGACAGCCCTTGCGCATGCAGGTCTTGCACCACCCGCCGGCGAAGGCGGGCCAACTCGGTCACCTCCTGCTGTGCGTCCGCCAACCGGGTCGTGACCTCGCGCAGGAGCAGATACGGATCGTCAATCGCCATGATCCGTTGCAGTTCGTCCGACATGACCTCACCTCCCAGCAGCAGTACCCAGGAGTCTAGGGCCCTAGACGGTATGGGCGGCAGGCGCCGCCCGGAACGCACTCCGATCACATAAAAACGGGACCTCCGCCGAGGCACACCCCGCGGACTCACTCGTCACCACCAGCGAAGGGGCCCACCGAACTCATGAGAGCTGACGCGTTCACGCACTCGCTCGCGCCAGCTCGGCCCACACGGAACGCCCGTCGGGCCGGACCGTGTAACCCCAGTTCTTGGAGAAGGCCGCGATGAGTCGCAGCCCGCGGCCCCCCTCTTCACGGCTGGTGGCGTGGCACAGATGAGGCACGAGTTCGCCGCCTTGGTCGACCACTTCGATCCGCACGAGATCGTCACTGAGCCCGACGACTACGAAGAAGGAGCCACCGGCGGAGCCGCTTCGCGTGTGCCGCAGGGCGTTGGTCGCCAGCTCACTCACGACAAGCACGGCGTCTTCCACCGGCCCACGATCGGTCAGCAGGGAGGCGACGAAGTGTCGGGCGTGAGGCACCTCTTCCGGCAGGCCAGGGAAGGCACGGCACCACTTGATGAGCATGGGACTCCTCCGTTCGTCTAGGGGACTAGACAGCGCAACGGCAGAGTATTCCCATCACATGACATCAGCTAGGCATCTTGAGGAATTATTCCTCTAAGGGGTGAGGGTGTCTCCCAAGTCGCGGAACTCCTTCATCAAGCGCAACAGCAGCTCCCGCACCTCATCGCCGAAGACCGCAGCACGCTCGAAGCGAGCGAAGGTCTCCTGGTAGGCGGCCAGTTCTGCGGCATCGTTGGACACGCGTTCGCTGTCGAACGTCTCGACTACGACCGCCCCCTGGTCACACAGGGTGAAGCCATGGCGCGGCAAAACCGGCACAGGGCGGCGCCAGGGGATGACCCCGAGCCGTACCGTGCTCAGACTCTCGACGGCTAGGAGCCGGTCCAACTGAGCGAGCATCAGTGCCGGGGTGCCCGGCCAGGTCCGCAACACGGCCTCCGTGAGCACGAACACCGATTCACGCCCCGGCTCGTACAACACGCTCTGCCGGTCCACGCGGGCGGCGACAGCCCGACCAATAGCCTCGGGCGTCGACCGGGGTGCACTCTCGAAGACGTGCCGGGCGTACTCCGCGCTCTGCAACATGGCCGGCAGGACGACGCACTGGAAGGAGCGCACCAGCCGCGCGGACCGGACCGCTTCATCAACCGTCGCACCGGCCCCCGTTGAGTCATCCGCGGTCGAACCAGAGTCGGTGGCTGCCATTACGGCGGCCAGGAGGTCACGTAGCTCGCGACTGGTCGACTCGTCCAAGCCGAGAGCCCGGGACAGCCTGTCGAGCACGTCCAGGCTGGGAACCATACGACCGGTCTCGACCTTGGACACGGTCGGCTGCCCCACACCGGCACGCTGCGCCAGCACAGCACCGGTCACACCTGCCTTCGCACGAAGCACACGAAGACGCGCTCCCAGCGACTTCATCAGCTCCCGCCGCTCACTCCCCATGCCCAGGGTTCTACACCACTAGTCGACAGGCGCCGGTACTGCCAGCCACAACGATCAGCAACCCGAGCATGATTCAAACTTTCTCTACTGGTTCAAGGCGGCTCGCTCCGCTCCCCGCGCGCGGCCCGGCCCCCGGCCGCGCCTGCGCTCCTGTCTCCGCCCCGCTCCAGCCCGGCCGGCGCCCGTGCCGCGCCCACCACAGTCATCACCTGGACGCATTGATCTTTAAATCATTGCCCTCATCAGAGCGCGCACCACGAGGTGATCATCTTCCGAGTTTCTCCACTGCACAACCTCCATATACCGACGCCCTCCCAGTGCGAATGGGCTTTCGCCAATTGCGGAGGCATTGAATTCTTGCACGGGACCCGCAAGGGCGGCATTAGTCACCACAAGCATGGAGGTCACATCGCCTGATATCAAGGATAGTTCCTTTTGCTGCCGCTGGAGATCCTTTACACTGAACAGACCGCTCGAATAATACTTAACCTGGATCGCAACGAACGACTCCGGCCGGGATCGATGCGCAACACGAAAACTGTAACCTCGGTCAGGCATAAGATCCGCAGATGTGATATTGAATCCGGCGGTGCGAATTAGCTCAATTACTGCTTGCTCAAGCCGCAACCCTTGCGCTGCAGGAGTGGACGCCACAGCCAAAGCTTCTATGAGATTTTTGGCCGCAGAAACGAACGCAAGCGCGCCTTCTCGCGTTAGATCTGACTCCCCTGTATGTGCGGTGAGATTTCTAATTTGATTCAACTCTTTGGCGGATCGCGCCATTTCTTGAGAGATGAGCCCTTGGTTCGCCAACTCCCCGATCACGTGCATCGCCGTGGTCCGGCGATGCTGCAATGAATCGTTCGGGTACATTCTTCGCAGCGCCTTTTCAACCTCAACCCAGGTGCTGACGACAGCATGGGCGGCATTCGATTCCGCCAATCGCCCCAAATGCTGAAACAGTTCGTCGGTTTCCGACTGAGCGCTTACCATTTCCACGTTTTGCACCGAGTCCTCGCTAACGGCGACATGCAGGAAGTCTCGGGCGTAGGTAAGTAGACGATCCGGCTTCAGCATGTATAGCCGGACGCCAGCCTCTCGGAGCAGCTCTTCGGCGAGTTCGTTACGAGGCCCCAAAGGGATCCGGTTTCGAGTGCGCCACCAGTCTTCCTTTGTATCGCCGGTCACCAAAAGAACATCTTTGGCTCTCTGTTTTGCCTCACGTATCAGTTGAAGCCATACAAGATAGTCACCCACCTCCGTATCATCGCCTCGCGATTGTTTCTTTTTGTCCTTATAACCGGGTGGCACCTCTTTCTCAATGCGTCGCTTTCCTTCGATTATCGCAGCCTCGTGATCCTCCATGTCGAGAGGTTCGCCGACTTTTCCTTGCAGCAGGGCGGTAAGATTTGCTACTACTGCATCTTTTGACGTATCAGCCTCCATCTCAGTTCCGCTACTGTCAACCACGGCCTCCATGCTGCCGATTACATCTTCGAGCGCGTTCGTCAGTTTCGATTCAAGCTCGATTGCGCTTGGCCGATCCAAGGAGACTCGGTTTACCCAGTGACGCAAATCAGAAATGGGCTTCTCTAGGCCGGACCTGAGAGCAGAGATGGACTGCTGAAGCTGCCTTTCTGGATCCTCAAGGGCACTCTCGCGATTGCGCCAAAACTCGTCCATTACCTGATGCGGCACCCAAAGGCGCGTATTAAATGCCTGCAGTGTAGCTAGAAGAGAGCTCCGTGCATCCTGGTTGTACCGATAGAGGTTCAGCAGGACATTAGTGTCTACAACTATCAGCCCATCACTCAGAACACGCTTCCAGTCATCTTCAGTTGGGGTCGTGTAGCCTGAGAACCCATCGAATATTCCGCGCTCGCCCGAGTCTTCGAAGCTTCGGACTTCACTCGTCTCTTCGTCTGCCACGGCGGCATCCTAGCGCCGCAGTGACCGACAAGGCAGGGGATTGCAGACTCTCGCAGCAGGTGACTACGGCTGACTGAGGTCGGTGAGCCCAGCCTCCGTCATAGAAGTTCGAATGAAGGAGTCGGGGTTAGCGCTACCCGCGCTAGATGCAGCGAGTACTCACGGGTAAACGCCGACGCGCAACAGGTCCACCCCAGCGCTCTACAAGGAAACGACCCCGCACTATCCGTACGGGTCTGCCGGCGTTAGGTGCTCTGGTCGACGACAGACCCGACAGCGTGGCTGATGCCGCCCGTGGTACCGCGAGACACACCCGCCCGTGGTCGGCGCACTCTCCGTCGTGGCTGGCTGTCGTCGGCTGAGGTTCGAGCGGGCATGTCGGAGGCACCCATCGGCAGCCGAGTGCAGGCCGCACCACTGGACGCCTCCGAGCCGTACGCGTCAACGGCAGTGCTGACGGCAACGACGGCGGACGGCGGTGGCCACCGGCAGTCGGTCACGGCCACGATGCCGACCATGCGGAAGGTCCAAGGTTTTGCCCGCATCTTCTAAGCGCCTGGCGCCCAGGGCTGCCTGCCCCAACCAAGTAGTCGTGCCACACGCGTGCCAGATCGTGCGGGGAACCATGGGGAACACCGGGGAAGCAGCGGATGTGTCACAGTCGGGCGACGTCCTGCCGACGCAGGTCAGCTCCGCGGCAAGCTCTAGATCGCCTCGGCTTCCCAAGCTGAGGGCTCAGGCACCGTGCTTGAGCCGTTAGTCTCTCTGCGTGGATCCGATCGCCAACACTGAGACCCGGCGCCAAGCTGCTCTCGGCGAACTAGACCCGAGTACGCAAGCGGTGCTAGGGCAGTTCTTCACTCCCGTGGAAGCGGCCACGCTGATGGCTTCAATGCTTCGAGTCGACGACCTCAGTGGCACGGTCCGAGTACTCGATCCAGGAGCTGGTACGGGGTCTCTGAGCGCCGCCATCGTCGATCGACTGCATACCGAGCGCCCCGACGTTGCGGTGCACGTCGTGGCCGTGGAAACCGACCCTTTCCTCACGCCTTACCTGCGCGCCACTCTCGAGGAGTGCCAGGCCGCCTACGGTATCTCCTACGACCTGGTCCAGGGTGACTACCTGCTTGGCGAAGGTGCCAAATTGGACGGTCCGTTCGACCTCGTGATCGCCAATCCGCCATACGGAAAGCTCGCCTCAGATTCGCCCACAAGGCTTGCAACGGCAGCGCGCGCCGTCGACACTCCAAACGTCTACGTTGCCTTCTGGGCGCGGGCAGTCGCTTCACTTAAGAAGGACGGGCAGGGAGTTTTTATCGTTCCCCGCTCATGGGCAAGCGGGCCCTATTATCGTCTATTCCGCCGTTGGCTATTGTCGACCGCCAGTCTTGACGTGCTCCACGAATTCGAAAGCCGCACCAAGGTATTCGCGGATACGAAAGTAAAGCAGGAAAACGTCATTGTTGCCTTTACTTTGAGGCCTCAAGTTTCCAATGTGATCCTCTCGAAATCGATTGCGCACGGGGAAGAGCCTATCAAGCGCTCCGTGCCATTCTCCACGATCGTCCAAGCTGAAGACGATGAAAAAATCGTACACTTCGCCGACGGTGTATCGGTCCCCTCGGCAGCGAGATTCACTCTGGCCGACCTCGGCATCGGCGTCAGTACGGGAAAGGTAGTCGATTTTCGAAACCGCCAATACCTGACCGATAATCTTAGTATCCCCGGCGTCACTCCAATGATTTACCAGTCGAACGTTCGTTCCGGTGGGGTCGAATGGCCGCAAGCGAACGCGAGGAAACCCCAGGGATTCATCGCCGTCGACGACGCTGCAATCCGCCAACTCCTCCCTCAAGGTCCGTATGTTGTCGTGAAGCGTCAAACTGCGAAGGAGGACCGCCGACGCGTCATTGCTGCTCTTTGGGATGGGCCCAGTAAGGTCGCATTCGATAACAAGACGAACTATCTACATGAATCAAATAAACCGCTTGAGAGGAACCTCGCCCGCGGTCTCATGCTTTGGCTAAACTCGACTGTATTGGATCATTACTTCCGAGCATTCTCGGGCCACACTCAGGTCAACGCGGGCGACCTACGCCGACTCCCGTTCCCCTCCCGCGAGGACCTAATTCTTCTCGCCAAGACTGCGCCCGACGGCCTGCCCGACCAGGAGGCGTTGGATGCCGTGGTAGCCAAACTCTTCTCGGAGATGCCAGACTCCACCGCGTGACCACCAGCAACGACATCGACGACACGATAGCGGCCATCGACACCGCACGGGCGCTGCTGAAAAACTTCGGGTTCGACGCACAGCGACACAACGTCCGTAGCGCCGTGACGCTGCTCGCTCTTGCCGGCCTGAAGCCTGGAGACCACTGGGCCGACTCGACCACCCCGCGTCTTGGCGTGCAGAAGATAATGGACTGGTCTGGCGCGCATTGGGCCAAGCCTTACGCCACCGGTAGCCGGGAAGATTTCCGTAAGAAGACCCTACGCCAGTGGGTCGATAACGGATTCGCGATCCTCAACCCAGATAACTTGAATATCGCCACAAACTCGCAGCTGAACGAGTATTGCCTGTCCGATGAGGCAGTTCAAGCAGTCCGGTCGTATGGCACGGACGCTTTCGAGAACACTCTTATGAACTTTCTTGATAAAGCATCGGAGGCAGTTAGAGCGCGAGCGGAAGCCCTCCACGCCGCGATGATCTCTGTTGATCTTCCTGACGGGGGTGAGTTCCTACTCTCTCCCGCTGGGCAAAATCCGTTGCTGAAAAAAATGGTCGAGGAGTTTGTGCCGCGTTTTGCGCCCGGCGCGAAAGTGCTCTACCTCGGGGACACCCGAGGGAAGCACACCCTCTTCGAGAAAAGGATCTTCGAGCAGACGCTTGGGCTAACTTTCGATCCCCATGGGCGAATGCCAGATCTCGTCCTTCACGACGAAGCACGTAAGTGGCTCTTCCTTATGGAAGCTGTAAAAAGCAAGGGTCCGTTCGATGACGAGCGCCACCGTACCCTACGAGAACTTTTTGCGACCCCTGTAGCGGGGCTTGTTTTTGTAAATTGCTTCGAAAACCGTGAGGCGATGCGCCAGTGGCTCCCCGAGCTCGCTTGGGAGACTGAGGCATGGGTATCGGACAATCCTGGTCATCTGATTCACCTAAACGGCTCGCGCTTCCTAGGCCCTTACGAAGGGTGACCTAAAGCAGTGGTCGGGCTTCCGTAGACTACCTGTGGACGACTCCTAGAAAACTGAGCATCCGCGAGGCCCGACCAGCGGCATTGCATCAGACTCAAGGGCCCTCCGGTGCCGTGGACGCTGCAGCAAAAGCAGAGCACCAGCTCGCTGGGGGTGACGCCAGTCGGTGCGGCGGTGCCCCGGGCACGGCAACCACTGACGGCGACGTCGATGTCAGCGGATTCGCACCGACTGTGGCAGTGCACCCGCCGTATTCGGGTTGATTGGCCCGTGGCACCACGCTTGGCCGGGCGTGACCGAAAGGCTGTGCACGCTGGCGGCATTCCTCGCTCTGCGCTCATTCACGTCCGCCGAACTGTCTGCAACGCCTTGCCGTACAAGCCCTGCCGCACTAGCGGCAGGGCACCCTTCACTCTGCGGAGGGGTTATGGCGGCCCTGGCCTCGCCAGGTGGTGTGCCAGTCCCACATCCAGCGCTTGAGCTGCAACTCCCGCAAACTGCGCGCGCCTGCATCGCTGGCCAGTAGTTGCAGCAGAAGTTCCGATTTCTCCGGCCCAGGTTCGCCGGCTTCCGAGTCCGATACCTCCGCCCAGAGAGAGGGAAGGCGGGCAACGTCGTCAGGGCGCAGAAGCCTCGGCCCTGTATGACGAAGGAACGTGAGCTTAGGCTCAGCATCCGTGGGAGAGAGGAGCACTCGCGTTTCCCACGCTACGCCGATTACGGCGTAGTCCGGTGAGCGGTAGAGCGCCCCGAAGCCGTGGAGCAACCATCGAACCGTAGCCGTGCACCACACGTGGCTGCCGATGCGGTGGGCGCTGACGTCCCGCACGGAGTCGAGTGCGACTGACGGAGGGCCAAGCCACTGGTCCGCGATGGAGTCGGATCCTATGCCGGCACTACGGTGAGGAGCCGTGTTGCACATGAACGGGTGCGTGAACGCCGTCGTAGACGCCGCGTACTCCGTAACTGCCGCCAAGCTGCTGGGTGTACGAAGGACATCCTCCACCTGTTCGGCATCGGCCTCGGCTGGCTTCGTGAACCTTGAGATCACCTCGTCCAAAGACGTCAGGACCTCGAACCGGTCCGCGAAGTTGACGATGTCGCCGAACATCGCGTCCGGCAAATACGTTCCATCTCCGAAGTCGGTCGTATTCCCGCTAACGAAGTAAACCAACTCGTCGTCGTGGTTCTCGGCGTAGTCGATGGCGGTCAGCCAGATTGCTGCGTCGCGTGCGCCGATCTTGTAGTTCTTGCCGTTGCTGCGGACAGTTCTGCAGGGGGCGATCTGGTTAGCCTCGCGGTAGGCGCCCTCGCGGTAGGCGCCCTCCTTCATCGGGAGGATGTCCACGAGGTGTCCATACTCTTGCCGCCAGTGCGCGCGCACTCGCTCAAGGTCATGTTTTCCGGGTCCTTGCACGCCACCCCATGGCGTGGCCCGCTTAAGGTCTCGCAGAGCTTTATCTGCCGCTTCGTACTTCTCCTGGTAAGCCAGCGCCTGCTTCGCTGCCAGCTCCTCCATCACGAGCCCCGGTACGGCCACACGCTCCACGTTGGACGCACTGATCGCACGCAGCAGCTCAGCGCTGCTATCTCGCAGCGACATGCCCCAAAGGATGTTGGTATCCAAGATAATCACGCGGCTTCCCCTCCCCGGTGCTGGTTCCGATCAAGGGTCCCAGAGAGGCGAGTGCGGCGTGCAGGAGTTTTCTCCCCCGCAGCCCTCGTCTCGGCAGCCCTTGCTCGATGACACCGCGGGTCTAGAAAACGGCGCCGGCATCGTGGCTGAGGCCGACGGGGAGCAGCGAGGCACACGCGCGCGTAGTCCGTCGGCGCGCCCCTGTCGTAGCTGCCTGTCGTCGGCTGTGGTTCGTGCCACAACCGTGCCAGATGCAGGGGTCAGCCACGGTCAGCACCGGTGACCCGCGGTCGCGTACCCGCCTGCGGCCTTGGCCAGAGAAGTCGCAGTTCAGGCGCAAGATCACCCAGCCTCTCTCCTAAAGCGGTGGTCAGTAGCAGACCTGTGAGGTTCGACGTGCTGACCGGCGTGCGCCCAGGTCGCCTGATGTCATCGGCCATGCGCCCTGCCCTGCCTAGGAAAAGTGCTCCAGGCTGGATGCCCGAACTCAAGACGGACCAGCGGGAGGGGGAAGGACCGTGGGTGAGTGGAAGCAGGGCAAGTGTGGTTGGCCGACGGATCGAGGCAGCTGCCGCAACAGGACGATGAAGGGCACGTCGCGTTGCTACCTCCACCAAGGTGACTGGACGAAGCGTGGCCAAGCCGAGCTAAAGAAGAGGGCGAGCAAGCACCGCAAGAAGTGAGTCGGAGTCGCGGGGTGAGTGTCTAACTGCGTGACAACGCCGGCGAACTTTGGCGGACGAGCGCGAACGTCTGCGGACCATCAGCGCAGGTGTGGGGCACATCAGCCCAAGGCAGCCTCCCCACCCAAGTTGCTTCGGGACGAAGAGGTCGTGGGTCCAAATCCCGCCACCCCGACGCCGTAGTACCAGTCAGGGGCCTGATCCGCTTGGCGGGTCGGGCCCCTGAGTGGTTTCGGGGTCAATCTAGGAGCCATTGGGGAGCCGACTTCAAAATCCAGCTCCCGGGCGGCTCCCATTCCTCTGCCCCGGAGGCGGCGCCGGGCGCATCACGGGAAGCGTCTGGCACACGCGCGAGTGAAGCGCGCCGTAGCGCGAGGTGGCTCCTGAGGCGGGCGGCCATTTCCTACGCCTCTCCCGAGAGGCCACCATCCCCGTGTCCGGGCTTCAAGTGGTCCCGCAGCCGGCAAGGAGCGCTGGCCCCTTGCCGGCTCACCGTGCGAGCAGACCTCGCGTCGGCGGGTCGTATCAGCAGACGCACGACGCCTGGGCGAAGCCGACGGATCGAAGGTGAACTCGATCTCTTCGATGTCGAAGAAGCAGCAGGTAAACCGCACACCGTCGATATCCATGACCAGGCTCGCCGGTTCCTCCGGACGACGGCTGGGTAGATCGTCGTGCCCTGATCCGGGACGTGCCCGACCGAGTCGGCTGTGCCGAGGTCAGGTCCCGGAGACGGCCATGTCACCCAGATCGGACCCGTCGGCGTCACCCTGGCCGGACCGTACGGTGAATCGCACAGTGATCACGGGATCTACCTCTTCACCTATCGGAAGGAAAGCGGTGATCCGGTTTCGGTCCCCGAGCCGACACACCGTCGGCCTCCTCAGCCGCAGGGAGCGATGATCTCCCAGTCCTTTACGGGGTCCCCGGTCAGCAGGTACTCGCTCAAATACATGTCCGTGTCCTCGTGGAGGTCGTCCTCCAGTTCCCAGACGGACTCGCACTCCGGGCAGAGGAAGAACCTCTGCCCCGTGTCCTTTCGCTCGTAACAGCGCGGCCAGTCCTGGCCGCAGTGCGCGCAGGCGACCCGGTCCATCAGTTCCAGCTCCTCGGGAAGGCCGTGATCACTTCGTTGCCGTGTTCGACGGTGATCGAAACTTATTCCTCTCCCGGGTTGTAACCCACCTGTCGGCCCATCGGCACGATGTAGGTGGTACGAGCGCCCTGCTGGTTGACCGACACCGCCATGGCGCGCCGGTTCCATGCCTCGTCGACCGTTTCCGGCACGCCCTGGTTACCCGTGTCGAAAACTCCGTGAGCGGGCTTCGCGGGGTTCTCCCTGGTGTGCTGCATGACGTGAGTGATGCGGTGCCCCTCGGCCGAACCCGGACCGTAGTCCAAACCTTCGGGCGAGCGGTACCAGCCGCCCCCGAGGTCCTCCAGCTCACAGCCGTACAGAGCCAGGGGGTCCGACCAGGTGCCGGGATGGCGGACGTATGCCGAGGGGCTGGGGGCCGGCTTCAGGCCCAGGGGATCCTGGCTGAGGTAGCAAGCTGTCTCGGGGTCGTAGTAGCGGAAGTAGGTGTAGTGCAGGCCGGTTTCGGCGTCGGCGTACTGGCCCGGGAACCGCAGTGGGCAAACGGCGGAAGAAGACTCGACCGGGCCGGCGAGGGAGGTGCCCCACAGAGTGGTCCGGCTCTGCCATGTCATCTCGCCCTCGGCGGTGACCAGTTCGGTGGGCATGCCGACGGGATCCGTCACGACCGCCTGGAACACGGCCACATGGCCGGGTGCCGACTCCTCGACCAGCCGGGCGAGGAATGAGGCATCGCGTCCGACAGTTGATCGCCGGTGATCAGTCTGGGCGATCGGCCGGTGGGTGCCGGGCTCGTAGTCCCAGGTGGTCACCTTGCCGTCCGGGCCGGTCTGCTCCGCCAGCCTGGTGTCATCCCAGAAGAATTCGGTGCGTTCGGCCTGCGTTCCGTCTTTCGCTCGGCCTCCTTGCAGCATGGGGCGTCCGGCTGTGTCAGGGACGGGCCGACGGTGATCCTGACGGGCGCCCTCCGGCATGTACTGCCGGAGCTCCCGTGGCGTTCACCCGGGTGTCAGGCCGGCCTGCGCGCAATGGCTTGAAGGTCGCGCCGGACGTCGGCCGTCCGCGCGCCGGACGCAGGGACGTCCCCCATCCCGGACAGGCATCCCAGGTTTCCCTGTTTCCGCAGGTGGCCGGGGTGGGATCGTTCCACCGTTGCAGGTTGGGCGGCAGCCGTTGTCCCCGGCCCACGAGGCACCCGATGCTACGGATGTCGCACCGGCTGAAGCGGCCGACCGCCCGGCAGCCCCACGACACCCCACCCACCAGCACCCGCCCCTGGGACACCCCATTCTTTGGCCCGGTCCGGGGAGGGGCGGGTGGTGTGTGGCTGCGGCGGCCCGGCACGCACCTTGGTCCGCGGTGCCGGACCGCGGACCCGTGCGACCTCATACCGATCAGAGAAGGAACACGCATATGAACGTGAAGTCCTCCCTTACGGGCCGCCGTGTGGCCGTGGCCGCGGGTCTCGTCCTGGCGCTCGGGTGTGGTCTGTCGGCACAGGCCTCCGCCACCGGGCCGCTGACGGTCGGCGGGAAGGCCGAGGGTGCGGTGACGCACCGCTCGGGCGGCAGTGGCGACAAGGGCACCGTCGCCCCCTGCTCCCAGGAGGTCCTCGGGGTCTCCGCCGCGAAGGAGCCCGCGGACAGCGAGGACGCCAGGCACCTCCTCCTCACCGTCCAGAACACCGGCGACAAGAAGTGCGACCTCTACCGCTACCCCCTCGTGCGGCTCGGTGCCGGCAAGAGCACGGCCCGCGTGATCGAGGAGAGCGACCCGAACCCGGGGGTCCCCGTCACCCTCGCTCCGGGTGCGGAGGCGTATGCCGGTCTGCTCGTCAACGGCCCCATGGACGAGTACGAGGCGAAGAGCATCACCCTCAGCCTCCAGGGGCGCAAGCCCGGCAGCAGCGCGGGCAAGCCGATCGATGTCCCCATGCCCGTCGAGACGTTGTACGCCAACGACTTTCAGCGGGTCACCTACTGGACGACTTCTCCCGGCTTCGCCCTGGATTTCATCATGTCGAAGTGACGCACTTCCTTCGGGACCGCTTCCTCGGCCGAGATCCGGGCCGATCCCGGATTCGCCTGGAGCGTGGGGAGTTCGCGGCGGCCGCACGTGTGCGCCCCGGCCATGCTCCTGCCTGGCCTGGCCCTCACCGCTCGTCGACAGAATCGAAAAATCCACAGAATTCTCGGAGGTCTGATGAAGTCCGTCATCCGGAGGCTCGCAAGCTTCGCGGGGGTGAGCGTGGCCGTCGTAACCATGTCCATGACTGGCGCATCCGCAGCCCACGCGGAGTCCCCCACCCAGGGCTGCCCGTACCCCTACGTCTGCTTCTACGTGGACGCCGATGCCCTGCTCGCAGGCAGGCCGATCTCGAAGTACAAGGACGTCACCAGTGGCTATCAGGCGGTCACCCCCCGGCCGCACTACGGAGTCCTGAACACCCGGAACGACGACGTGGTGTACCTGCGGCTCCAGAGCGGGGGCTCGATATGCCTTGAGCCGAACACCCAAACCGTGTTCGGCAACGCCTACAGCGTCAACGGAATAAGGATCTCCAGCAGCTCCACGTGCTGAATCCGCCGGATCGTGCGTGCGGGGAACAGCCCCGGCCCGGTTCGGTCCGGATCCCGCCGACGGCGGGACCAGGGGCGGCGGGGGCCCCGCCGCCCCCGGTCCCGCTGTCGGACGGGCTGTGCGGCCTGTTGCTTCGTCAGTCGCCGGTCTCGGTCTCGTCGACGGAGGTGGGCATGGGGACCCAGCCGGAGGGATTGCGGTACCAGTAGTGCGGTAGCCCCTCGATGGTGGTGGTGCGGAACGGGCGGCCGTGGTCGTCAATGCGCACCGTGCCGGTCCGGCCCTGTGAGGACCAGTCGAGGTCGACGTACCAGTCGCAGGTGCAGGAGCCGGTGCGCGCGGAGAGCAGCAGGACCTCCGGCTCCCGCAGGGACACCTGGTAGGGGAAGTCGACCGCGGGGTCCGGTCTGTCCGGGTCGTTGCCAGGGATCGCACGGGCCAGGGGTCGGTGCGCGTCGAGGTTCACGGAGAAGTGGCGGGGGATGAGGATGGCGCCGCAGCCTTCGTACATGGAGTAGGCGATGCCTCGGCGGGGGGCGGGGGTGGTGCGGTTGACCACGCGCACATGCAGCGCCTCCAGGATGACGGCGGCGGAGCCGCGTCCCTGCACCGTGATCCGCAGATGGGTGGTGCGCCCGTGCACCGCCCCCAGGGACGCGGCCCACGCCGCGGCGTCCTGCGGGGCCGGCGGCGGTGGGACCTGCTGCGGTGGCTTGGCGATGACGTAGTCGTGGTCGCATTCGGGTCGCCAGAGGTGGGAGTTGGCCGTCCAGGTGAGCGGGGCCGGGGGCGGGACCGGGTCGGCGCTCGCCCGGTTCTCCTGCGGGCTGCCGCTGTGCGTGGCCGGCGCCGAGAGTTCCGGTGTGGTGCGGGCGGAGGCCGACGGTTCACCGCCGGGGGAGGTGGGTCCGGCAGCGGATGAGGCGAGGCCGGCCAGCGCGACGGCGAGCGTGGCCGCCAGTGCCGTCGATCGCACGGGCCGCCGTCGGGGGCGCCCGGCGTGGGGCCGCCGGGCGGTCGGCGAGATCGGCTTCGCGTGCGGATCGGTCGGTGGGGTCGGCTCTGGGCGCGGGTCGGCCGGCGAGATCGGCCCCGGGCACGGGTCGGTCGGCGGGGTCGGCTCGGGTGCCTCGTCTGCTGGGTTGCTGTGGCTCGCGGATGCGGCCGATGCCGCGGCGCTCGTGGTGTCGCGGGGCGCCGGTGCCCGTCGGGCAGCGGAACGGCGTGGTCGTTGCCGTGCCGCGACGGCCAGGATCCAGCGGCGGTGCAACTCCACGCGCTCCTCGGCGGAGGCTCCGCAGAGTGCGGCGAACCGCTCGATCCCGGTGAAGTCCAAGGGGACCGCGTCTCCGGCGCAGTAGCGGTGCAGCGTGGAGGCATTCATGTCCAGACGGCGGGCCAGCGCCGCGTAACTGCGGTCCGTGCGTTCCTTCATACGTGTCAGCAGTAACGCGAACTCCGCCACGTCATCGTGGATTGCATCCATGTGGTCCGTACTCGCATCCATCCGTCGACCTGTGCGGTCATGGGCCGATCCGGGACGACATCCCAGGCACTCCCCCGTACCTGCACGTCAATACGGCTGGGGCGGTTCCGGCGTTGCGTCATCCCTCTCCCCGAAACCACCCCTCACTCGCAGGCCCGTTCACGTGAGCGTGAATGGGCCTCCGATGCATGTGAGCGGCCTGGCTCGGTCAAGGCGGCCAGATGGGCCACGTACCCGTCCTCAGTGCTCACGGCCGTGCTTGTGGAGTGCCGCACCCGCCCGGAAGCGGATGCGCCCGCAGCGGTCGCGCTCTTCCTCGGACGCGTCCGGAGGACAGCAGCAATGGCGGGACAGCCACCGAAGGTCGTCAGGATCGAGCCAGAGGGACACCCGCCCCTTCTCCAGTTCGTTCTGCGGGTCGGTCGGTTCGACGGCGGTCACACGGGGAGCGTAGCCGGGCCTGGCCTCAGCTCGCGTCTCCCCACACGGCCCGCAGATCCTCGCACCGGACGGTGATCGACGCGTCGGTGAGCGCGATCTCGTGCTCGCAACCGCCGTCCTCGCCGGGGAGGATCTCGTCGAGGAGCACGGTGTCGACGCTCATCCAGTCGATGGAGTGTTCGTAGTCGATGGAGAAGTGCGTCACGCCCGAGTAGCTGATGCGCAGGCCGGCGTCGTGCTTGAACTTGTTCGGCGCGAAGTCCAGGACCAGCCCGCCGCTCTTGTCGGTCGCGAGGTGGACCCCGGCCAGTTCCAGGTCCTTCACACAGCGGGTGGCGCCCGCGATGTCGTAGTGACCGGGGTCGGTGGCGAAGAACAGGGCGCCCGGGGGCAGGCCGGCACCCAGACTCGGCAGCTCCGCCAGATAGGCGGTCGGGTCCACGAAGAACCCGCCATCGTCCCAAACCGCCGTGACGTACTTCATCGGCGACCTCCCTCAGCGAGAGACGGTCGCCTCCACGTGCCTCCGTTGATGTCCTCGGTCCCCCTGGGCTCGATGCGGCCGGCTTCCTCGGTTCGTCGACGAACTCGATCTCCTCGGCTTCGACCCCGGTCCCCCTTATGGGCCAATTCGTGCATCGCACGGGCAGTCACCGAGACCCTTCACCGCAGCCATCGATGCGGCATCGCCCATGCGTCATCGTCCGATCTGGCCAGGCGTGCGCCGCGGAAGAGCGCGCTCGGCCCCACGGCGAAGGAGACATGCGGTCTATTTTTGTCGCGTCGGAGACCGAAGTCCCAGGTCAGTGGCGTGGCGCTGTTGCTTCCTTAAGGATCTGTGCCGACGGCCACAGCAAGTGGGGGGCGCGTAGGCTCATACTGAGTCATGACAAAGCCCGCTGCGCCGAAGCGTCACTTGCCCACCAGCCCCTTCAAGGCCCCGGTCGCACCGCCCCCCAAGCACTTCGCCGTCGGCGATCAGGTCACCCATGACGTGTACGGCCTCGGCCGGGTCATCGGCATCGAGGACGGGATCGCGGCCCTCGTGGATTTCGGCTCGGCGCAGATGCGGATCTTGAGCCCGTACGCCAAGATGACCAAGCTGTAGAACCGCTGTGCCCGGTCACGGCACACCAGGCCCCTTCAGGGGCCTGTCACTAAGGAGAGACCTCCCATCGACCTGACGCCACTGTTCTCCGCCCCGGACGGGCAACCCCGCTGCTCCACCGCAGCGTCACCGCCTCCGGCGACGAACCCCTTCCAGGCTCCTGACTTCGGGCAGGACGAGACCTTGCTGTTCGAGGACGTACAGGAGTCCGCCCCGGGCATGCGTGCGGCGCGGGCCAGGGCCGCCTAGCTCCACGGACGACGGTGGCTGCGACGACAGTGCGCTCTCCGGCCGCACCGGCCGGGAGGCGGACTTGTCGGGTGATCACGTTCCGGGAGACACTTCTACAACCCTGTAGATTCTCGCGCGGAGGGCAGACCTGATGTTCGGCTTGAGTGAGCTGGGCGTGATCCTCGTAGTCGTCGCCGTGGTCCTCGGGATCAAGAAGCTGCCCGAGCTGACGCGGTCGGCGGGCAAGGCGGCCCGGATATTCAAGAGCGAGTCCAAGGCTCTCAAGGAGCAGGACTCGGCCCAGGCCGCGACCGGTACGAGCGGCCGAGTGGTTTCCGGCACGGTCGTCGAGCGGGAGGGATCCTCGCCGCGGCCCTGACGGTCCGGCGGTGGGGGCAGCGCTCGACGGCGGCCTGCCCTGGGCGCGGCTCAGGCAGGTTCGGGTTGCGGTTGCAGTTGCGGCGTCGCGGCGGTCACCGGATCCCACAGCCTGGCCGCCCGCAGGTAGCCGTAGATCACCGAGGCCATCAGCAGAATGAGGAGTGGGCCGAACACCCAGGGGTGTGCGGCCATCTGCGACGGCAGATAGCGGTACGAGACCAGGAGCGCGGCGAAGACCGTCGTGCCGTATCCGATCAGCTGGATCCCCTGCCGGTCCCGGCCGCGGTCGAGCATGCGCAGTGCCGTCTCGACGGTGAGCGCGAACACCACGCCGGCGACGAGATCCGTGCCGTAGTGGTAACCGAAGCCCAGCGTCGCGGTGAGCGTGGCGATCAGCCAGAACGTACCCGCGTGGCGCAGAGCCCGCGGACCTCTGCGGGTGTGGATGAAGATCGCGGTGGCCCACGCCGTGTGCAGGCTGGGCATGCAGTTCCGGGGGGTGATCCCGTCGTACGGCATGGGGTGCGGGGTGGTGATCGGTGGGGGCGTGTGCGGCCAGAGGTTGGCCGCCGCCCACTCCACGCCGCCGGTGCCGGAGGCACCCGGGCCGTAGGCGAAGACCGGTCCGACCACCGGGAAGATCATGTAGATGGCCGGTCCGAGGAGGCCGATCGCCAGGAACGTGCGGACCAGATGGTGGCGCGGGAAGCGGCGTTCGACCGCCACGTCGCGCAGTTGGTACAGCGCGACGACGATCGCGGCCACCGCGAGCTGCCCGTAGACCAGGTGGAGGAGTCGGGGGCCGAACGGGCTGGTGGCCTCGACCAGCCGGCCCACCAGCCACGAGGGGTTGCCCAGTGCCTGGTCGGCGGTCGCCACGTACTGGTCGAGCACCGTCGGGCGGGACTTCGACGTGATGAGCAGCCAGGTGTCGCCGATCTTGCGGCCGGCCACCAGCAGCAGGCCCAGTCCGACGCCCTTGAGCAGCAGGACGCGTTCCTCGCCGGTGCGGCGTCGGACGGCGATGAACGCGCAGCCCAGCATCACCCACAACGCGCCGCTGCCGAAGAACCGGCCTTCGTCCATCCTGATGTCGAAGGTCCATCGCACCAGTAGGAAGAGGGCGTCGATCCCGAGCGCGGCGCCGACCGCGACGAACCGCTGCCGCCAGGTGAGCACCACCATGGTCAGCGCCATGCCGCCGTACAGCGGGCCCGATTTCGAGGGGAAGACCAGGGACTCCACCTGGTCGGTGATCGGCCCCGGTTGGCCGTAGTGGCGTGCGGCGATCTCCAGCGCGACGAGGAACGCGAGCGTCACCGCACCAGCCGCGGTCCACAGCATCGCGCGCTGTCGACGCCACGCGGCGGACGCCTCCCTGCCGTTTATTCGCGAAATCACCGTGATGCCCTGAATATCAATCGTTTGGCCGATTTACTCGAATGGGTCGGACAGCTGCATGGCGACGAGCGTATCCAGGACGCGTGCGAACGTGGTGTCGGGGGTGCGAAGTGGCGGCTCCGACCGGATGCCGGTCCTGCGCCGCTTCCCCGTCTACGGCTTGCGGCCATGCCTGGGAGCCGCCATCAGCACCACCTCGGCGGCATGTTCGCGCTAAGCGGCAGGGGCCGGGGGTGAGGGAGGACGCGGCACGCCACCCGAGGCGCCCGCCGATCCGTACACGCGGCGAGGACCTTCGCCCGGGCCTGTGCGATACCCGATTCCGTGGGCGGGACGGTCCTTCGTTCCGCGGAAGGCTGTCAGGTCGCCGCTCCCGTCACGATGCCCAGCAGGGTGAGCGTGGTGAAAGCCGCGGTCCAGGTCAGTGCGTGGCGTATGCAGCGGTACTTGGTCCAGGTGATCTGAGACAGGGTCGCCAGCTGGGCGAGGTCACGGGACACCGGGTCGGTACGGCGGACCGCGACCTCCAGGTGCGCGACCGACATCGCCAGCCTCGCGTCGCCGAAGTAGTGCGTGCGGGAGTGGTGGGGGTTGCCGAGCCGCGGTGTCACGGCCAGGCCCAGCAGCACGAGTGCCGGTACACAGGCTGCGCAGCCCGCCCAGAGGAGGATCTGCGGAACGACCGGATAGTGTCGCGGGGCGATGATGCCGCTGCCCATCGCGCCGAGCAGAGCAGTCAGCGCGGCCCCCAGGGACGCCAGTACGAGCCCGGCCTTGCTGTCGGCTTTGGCGACTTCCTCACGGGCCTCGGCCAGCAGGACTCTGGCGAGTTGTGCGCCGCGGTCGGTTGCCCTGCCGGTGTCCGGGGCCGTGCCGGCTTCGCCTCCGGGTGTCGTCATGCTTCCGCCTCCGATCCGTCAGTGCCTGGCGGCCGCCCCGGGGTGTGGGGCGGCCGTGGTGCTGTGTTCCTGGCGCGGTGCCGTCGTCTCAGACCGCCGACGAGCGGCGGATCTCGTCCTCCAGCGCGTTCACCGCCTGCCGGACCCGGATGTTCATTGCGGCCGTGTGTTCCCGGAACCCCGCCTCCGACTCGGCGCGATGACGCCGGACCTTCTGTTCGATGGCGTCCTGTGCGATCTCCAGCTCCGCCATGGCCCGGCGCTCGGCAAGTCGAACCTCCTCGCCGTGGATCTTGACCGCGCTGTTGCTCTCACCGGTGAGCATCCGGTCGTACGCGGTCTCGCCGCTCAGGTACTTCACCAGCACGGGGAGCACATCGAGGAGGACGAACAGCAGCCGGACCAGCCAGATGCCCACGAACAGCACCGGGTTCCCGCTCGCGAGTTCGTCGAGTGCCCGCATCCGTTCCAGGACACCGACTTCCTTCTGCTTGGCGCGTTCCCGGTCCAGCCGCTGCTCGATGCCGTCGGCCCGGGCCTCGAGGAACGCACCTCGGGACGAGGTCAGCCCGGCCTCGATCTTCGAGATGCGGGTGTTCATGCCGGCGAGTCGCTTCTCGTTCTCGCTCGTGCGGTGGGTGGTCCGGTAGTCCTTCGCCGTGTCGCGCAGCCGCAGGCATTCGGACGTCCGCTGATACAGGCCGGTGGCGGCGATGCGGATCAGTCGGCGGCACTCGTCCCGAACCTCGGCATCGAGGGTCTCCAGCCTGGCGGTGTCCTTGTCCACCCGCTTCTGCAGGGCGGCGGCGTCCGAGCGCAGGGAGGCCAGTTCCTCCACCCGTTCTCCTGGGGTGGCACGGAAGGAGAGGACGTACGTCCTGTCGCAGCCGTCAGGGGTGACGGCCTGCGTCGCGGTGGGTACGGGGTTGCAGCGGACCAGCTGGGTGCGCAACCGGTCGATGACGTCCGTGCGTTCGTCCGCGACGTGTTCCTCGATGGCCGTCTGGAAGACACGCAGCACCAGCGGCTCGGCGATCACGGCACCGAGCAGCAGGGCGATCAGCAGACGGGTGAGCAGAGGACCGACCCGCCGTCGCGCGTTCGGCTGCGGTGTGACCAGCCAGCGGTCGAGGTTGAGCACGAACAGCATCCAGATGACCGTCGGTACCGAAGCCACGAAGGACACCCTGCCGAGCGCCTCGGTGGCGAAGTTCCACATGGAGAACGCCGCGATGACGGACGTGCCGAGCACCACCCCGCCGAGGGCCGTGTACTTGCTCCGTTCATACCGGATCCTGGCCAGCAGCTCCTCGTCGACGCCGGTCAGGGCTCGCAGACGTCGTGCGGCGTCGAAGCCGGGACCGAAGCCGAAGGGGCTACGGGTGGTGCGGGCGGGGGCCGGCGTTCCCTCACCGGCGGTGCCGGGAGACGGCCTGCCGGCCGTGGTACCGCGAGTGGAGGGGGCCTCCGTCGTGCGGGGGCGGAAGGCATCCGTGCCGCGGGACGCCGCGTGACCGTTTGCCGTGCCGACGCCGGCACCGTCGCGGGTTCCTTGGCCGTCCGCCGTGCCGAAGGCCGTGGTCGTCACGGGGTTCGTCAGGAAGTCAGTCAACGAGATCGTCCTCGTCCTTGACGAACCCACCGCGCGGGTCGCGCGTGCCGTCCCGTCCCGCTGCCGTGCGGCCAGGGGGTGCGTGTCCCGGCTCGACCATCCGGGCGGTGTCGGCGGCTCCGATGCCGGGTGCGCTCTGGCCGCCCGTCTCTCGCAGGAACTGTTCCAGGACCTGCTGGTAGTCGACGTACTCGCTGCCGGCCATCTGCCGCAGCAGCGTCAGCAGCATGTCACGGCGCATCTGCGCGTCCGCCGTCGCCAGCGACTGTGTGTGGGCCCGCTCGGTCGTCTCCGCCTCGTGGCGGCGGGCCGACTCCTCCTCGGTGATCCTGTGGATACGAGACGCCACCTCGGTGACGTCGATCTCTTTGCGAGCGATACCGAAGGCGTCCACGTGGTCCGAACCCTGGGAGAGCAGTTCCGCGATCCGCAGTGCGTCCTGGGTCTCGAAGTCGCGCTGTCCCCGCTGGAGTTCCCAGAAGCGCCGCTCGTCGCGCAGCTTCTGTTCCCAGTCCCGCAGGTCGTCCGACGCGTGCACTTCGGCGCTCACGAACTCCACGCTCATGCCCGCGACACGCGGCGGCACGATCGCGCTGTAGGCGGTCATACGGTGGCCTGCCTCGACGCGCACCGCGTTGATCTCCTCCACGCGGTGCCCGGCGCTCACCCTCGGCAGGTCGCTGTCACCCATCAGGTAGGCGCGCAGGGGGACGGTGACGTCGATGATGCCCTGCCGGGCGACGACGGTCGGGTCGGTCACCTGGCAGCTGAAGGACGCTCGCAGCGTGAAGTTGTCCGCCTCGCTCACCGACGGCAGCGGGCGCTCCACGTCGACCAGCCGCGCCCGGGTGTCGACCAGGCTGACCGAGGAGGCGTCGAGCACGTCAGGGTGGGACGGGTCGAACACCATGCCCTCGGGGAACGTGCGGTAGTTCCCGCCGACCCGGAAGACGTGGACCGCGCCGGGCGGCAGCGCCGGTACGTCGTCGCGGCGGCGGCGCCGAGACCACCAGGTGCCCTGGACCGTGGCCAGGATGTGCTCGGCTATGACCGGGTAGTTCACTTGCTTCGGCCTCCTTTGCCAGAGGGGAGGGGGGTACCAGAGGTGAGGGGGGTGGTGGACAGGAAAGACGTGGTGGTGCGGTGGGCGTCCCCGGACGGCCGGCCGCGCAGTGATCCGAGGAGCACGTGTGCCAGCCGGCCGGCTCCGGGGATCGCGTAGTCGGGGTGCTTGAGAGCGACGGACAGGTGGCGGCGCAGCGCTGTCCACTGGCTCGGGCTCATGCCCTTGCGCATGGCCTCGCCGAGTTCACGTACGGCGTCGGTGACGGACGGGTCGTCCCGCAGTTGCACCAGCGTCCGGCACAGCGCGCTGAGCGCCCGGCTCCGGTTGCTGGTGTGCAGCACGTCCGCCCACAGGGACCCGAGGTGGCGGACGCTGTCCGGCACGGTGCGCAGCAGTGCCGCCGTGACGGGTTCGGGAGTCTCCAGTCGGGGGGCTTCCAGGAGCTGGACGGCGGTCCTCAGCACGATCGCCCGCTCTCGGGAGCGCGGCTCCGCGTGCGCGATCACGGTCCTGACGTACCGGAGGATGAACACGACACGCTCGGAGTCGGGTTCGGCGGTCTGCAGCAGCAGGACCAGGGAGCGACGGGCCGAGAACGCCACCCGTTCGCCCCGGTTCGTCAGGAACCACAGCCAGTTGAGCGCCTGCAGGCGGTAGAGCGAGCCCAGGCGCCCCGTCAGTGCCATGGCCGCCGTCACCGCGCGCCCGGCACCGCGGTTGTCCACCCAGCTCTGGACGGTGTTCAGGGCCTGCGGGGCGAGGTGTTCGACGTCGCACATGAACTGGAGCGTGAGCGCGGCGGTCACCCGCTGGCTGGTGATGCCGTCGGACCACACCGTCAACAGGTTCTCGTCGACCTCGACCAGCGCGTAGCGGGCCAGGAGCGCGACCCCTCGGGCCACCTCTGTCCGGGTGTCCAGGTCGCCCCGCAGGGCCAGCTCGCCCAGCCACTGCCGCAGCGGGTACCAGAGGCCGTAGCCGTACAGTTCGTGCAGCTCCGCGATGACGAGTTCGCGGATGCGCGGCGAGGTGAAGACCAGGCGTCGCTCGCTGCGGCCGGCGTCCCGGCCCGGGCCGGGCCGGTACTCGGTCGTGACGAGCCCCACCGCCCGCTCTCGCCACCGGGCCCGGGACTGGTCGGCCACCGCGCCGTGCAAGGGTGAACCGGCCGAGCCGTCCACCTCCGCGGCCGGCGCCTCCCCGCTCTGCTCCCAGTTGCGCACATGAACGGCGAGCGCGGCGCACTCCTTCTCGAACGTCCGCTCCGGGATGCCCTCCAGAAAGGCCAGGGCAGCGAGCGGAAGCAGATCGTCCGCGGACGGCTGCTTGCGGAACCACTCCTGGACCGCCTCCCGGTGCCGGTCTCGCAGGGTGTCCAGGGCCGCCTCCGCGCCCTCCCGGGACAGGGCCACGGCCGCGGCGACGACGTCCGCGGGCCGCCGCTGCTCGCCGATCCGCTCCAGCAGTTCCTTCTCGGTGTCCGGTGCGAGGCGGGCGGTCGTGAGCTTCTCCCGGCAGTGTTCGAACAGTTCCACGGGATCCGGGGCCTGCCACGGCACGCAGTGATCCCGCAGTGCCAGCCGGCGGTCGGCCGTGCCACCTGCCGTGATCACCAGGTAGGACCCCTTGCGGCGGAGTTCCTCGCTCAGCCGCCCGATCTCGTACGCCTGCACGGACTCGGGGTGCAGCTCGCCGACGTAGTCGAAGATGACGTACCCCTGCCCCGGCTTGAGGTCCCGGGAAGCGGCCAGCTCGGCGAGTGCGTTGGCCGGCGACAGGCTGCGCAGTCCGGTCTCCTTTCCCAGGAGCTTCCTGAGCAAGGCGAGCGCGCCCGTGCCCCGGCCGCAGTTGTGCCGGCCGGTCAGGACCACGAGGGCGTTCTCGCGCAGTTCGGCGAGCGCCTCGTCGAAGCAGGGCCGTGGCGGGACGTAGAACCGCAGGGCCCGATCCGTGTCCGTCGGCTCGATGGTGCCGGGAGCGAGTCCCGGGGAGGAGCCGGCGCCGAAGCCGAACGCCGCCCCGGAGGCGTCGACGACACCGTAGAAGTTGTTGTTGACGAGCTGGTGGACCAGCCGGAGGTCCTCGTAGCCCTGCTCGTCCGCTTCCTGCTCGTGCCGCTCCTTACGCCGCTCGAACGGCGCGTCGGGTCCGAGGTCCGCGCCGTGGGCCTCCTCCCCGGTCTGCGGCGCAGCGCCGGTGACTACCGGCGCGGGCGGCTCGACGTCCTCGAAGGGGGCGACGGGCGGTACCGGCCCGTCGTCCGGGTCCACGACGTCAGCCACCGGCGCTCCCGAAGCCGAAGACGGCACCCCGGGCGTCCACGGGGCCCGCGACGTTGGTGACGTTGATCCGGTCGGCCCGGTATTCGTTGCTGAACCCCGTCTGGCCGGCGGCTGTGCCCGCGGCGGCCGGAGCGTGCCGGTCCGCCGCGGGCTCCCCCGATACCGGAGCCGCGGGCTTCCCCTTCTCCGCGGTTCCGGGCTCCTGTGAGGCGGGGACCGGTGCGCCGCGCACGGGGACGCTCAGCCAGGCCGTGGCCTCGTACTCCTTCACCTGGACGGTGACGGGGGTGAAGTCCTCGGCGGACAGGGTCGTGTGGCCGCCCGCCACCGTGGACCGGAAGACTTCGTCGGACAGCAGCAGCACCAGGTCGGCGTCGGGGTGCGCGGTCAGGGCGTCGTACAGCTGACGCGCGCCCAGCAGACGCGCCGTCGCCACCACGGCCGAACCGGCGAAGCCGTTTTCGGCCAGCTCCGCCAGTCCCTGGTGGATGACGGCCCGCAGCCGCATCCGCGCCCCGGGGACCCGTTGGGCGTTGTACTCGCGCAGCTCGGCGACGAGATGACGGACGTAGTCGTCCACCAGCCGCGGCTCGGTGCCGTCCAGCGGCCGGACCGCGAGCTGCTCGTCCCCCTTGCGCTGGATCTGCCACTGCGCGCGGTCCAGCCCGGCGCCCCGGGCGGCACGGTCGAGGAGCCGCGGCAGGTCGTGCTGGATGTCGGACTGCCTACGGTCGTTCCTGCTGCCATAGGCCTGTGCGTCGACCGCTATGAAGGCGCAGTGACGGAACCCGGACCACTCAACCACCCGATCATTCCTCTCTGAGCAGGCCATGGGCACACCGCCCATGAAGTGCTGATCGAGAGGCTAGGAGAGAGCGAGTGAAGTGATCCCGTATCAATACGGGTTGTCGGCAACGACTTTGGCGAATTCCAGCAGTTTCGGAACGTCACAGATGGTTATGTTGCGGTAACTGCGTTCCACCAGTCCCCTGGCTGTCAGAGCGGCCAGACTCTTTTCGGCCGTGTTGAGGGCAAGGCCCGCAAGCGACGCGAGTTCCTTCTGGGTCAGCGTCACGCCGAGGTCGCACCGCCTGCCGTCGCCGTCCGGCACGGGCTGGGCGTATGCCTGGCTCAGCTCGGCCAGGACCCGGGCCAGCCGGGTCAGCGAGTCGTACGCCTGGAAATCGATCCGGCGCCGGTTGGCCCAGCGCAACCGGGCGCACAGCATGTGGAGGATGGCCCGCATGGCGTCCGGGTGGCGGGTGAGAAAGGCTTCCAACGCCCCCACCTGGACGATCCGTGCCAGCACGTCACTGCACGCGACCACCGTGCCGGACCGGGGGCGCTCCTCGAAGGCCGCCATCTCGCCGACCAGGTCGCCCGCTATCCGGACGGCGAGCAGCATGTCGTAACCGCTTTCGGCGCTGGCGACGACCTTCACCACACCCTTGGTGATCAGGAGGACGTGCCGGCTCTCGTCCCCCTGCTGCAACAGCGCCCGATGGGGCGGATAGGCGATCGGCGTGCCCATCCCGAGCAGTTCCTCGCGTGTCGTATCCCGCAACCGGCCGAGAAAGGTGGACGGCGGCCACGCGTGATTCACCAGCACCCCCGACGATCCCACTCCGCGGCGCGTTGCGTCGTTCAAGGGTGACCATGCTGCCGCCGAGTCCCCCGTCGGCAAACAGGTGGAACGGTATGTGGCCTGTTTCCTCGCTTCGCAGCACAGAATGACCGACGACCGCCCTTACGGGAACAAATGTTCAATCAATTCCTGCGACGGCAAACGAGCACAGGTTGATCTTTTGCCGTTCCGGCCCCCCAGGGCCACCCGGCCCTCGCGGGGGGCGCGGTCGTCTCACAGGCCGAGGCGGTACGGCAGCATGCACACCACCACGTCGGTGCGGGCGCGCAGCACCGTGGCGAGGAGCAGGCCGCGCTGGTTCTGGAGGATCTCGTAGCGGCGGTGGCGCGGTTCCACCTCGGGGATGAGAACGGCGATCTGGCGGCCCTCCCGGGCGGCGCGTCGGACGTAGTCGACGACCGGCTGGACCAGGGAGTGGTGCGGGCTGTCGATCAGGTCCAGGCGTACGCCCGGGTTCCAGCGGTCCCACGCCTCCCGCAGGGCGCGCTGTTTGTCGGGGTCGGCGTGGACGGCCACCGCCACGACCTCGTCGCCCAGGGCCAGGGCGGCGCCGATGGCGTACCGCGCGAGCTTGCTGACCTCGCCCAGGGGGACGATGACCAGGCTGGCCGAGCGGCGGTCGGGCGGGGCGGGGATGCGTCCCAGGCCGAGTTCCTCGCCGACGGCCGTGTAGTAGCGCTGGATGCGGGCGAACAGGAGCATGAGGAGGGGGACCGCCACCACGACCACCCAGGCGCCCTCCAGGAACTTGGTGGCGAGGAGGATGACGCCGGCCAGGGTGGTGAGCAGCGCCCCGGTGCCGTTGATCAGCGCGCGGCGCCGCCAGCCGGCCGGCCGCTCGCGCCTCCAGTGCCGGACGAGACCCAGCTGGCTGAGCGTGAAGCCGATGAAGACACCGATCGCGAACAGCGGGATCAGCCGGTGGGTGTCGGCGTCGCTCGTGACGAGCAGGAACGCGGCCAGCAGGGCCAGGGCGGCCACGCCGTAGCGGTAGACGGGGCGTTCGGCGCGCAGGCCGAACAGATGGGGCAGGCGGTGGTCACGGGCCAGCAGGCTCATCAGCACCGGCAGGCCGCCGAAGCTGGTGTTCGCCGCGAGGCCCAGGACCAGCGTGACGACGAGGTTGGTGGCGTAGTACGGCCAGCCCGTGCCGAAGGCGCCCGCCGTCAGCTGGGCCAGGACGGTGACGTCGCCGCGCGGGGCCACCCGGTCGCGGCGGATCAGGACCGCCAGACCGATCAGCATCGCGCCGAGCAGCCCGCCGAGCATCAGTTCCGTGCGCTGGGCGCGCTTCACACGCGGGGTGCGGAAGGCCGGTACGGCGTTGGCGATCGCCTCGACGCCCGTCAGGGCCGAGCAGCCGGCGGAGAACGCCTTGAGCAGCAGGAGCAGGCCGAGGGACTCGTGCGCGGGGAAGGAGCGGTCCGTGCCGACCACCGCCGCCGGGTGCGAGCGGAGCAGGTCCACGACGACGACGCCCAGGATCGCCACGAGGAACAGCGCCGTGGGCAGCATGAGCACCCGGGCGCTCTCGGTGATGCCGCGCAGGTTCACCGCCGTCAGCAGGGCGAGGCCCGCCAGGCACACCGGCAGCTTGTCGTGGGCGAGGGCGGGGAAGGCGGAGGCGAGCGCGTCGGCTCCGGCGGCCAGGCTGACGGCCACGGTGAGGACGTAGTCGACGACCAGGCTGGCCGCGGCGAGCAGACTGGAGGTCGGTCCGAGGTCCTTCTTGGCGACGGCGTAGGCGCCTCCGCCGTCCGGGTGTACGGCGATGACCTGACCGTAGGAGACGACCAGCGCGGCGAGGAGGAGGACGATCGCCAGGGTGACGGGCAGGGTCGCGGTCAGGGCGCCGGTCCCGGCGGCCACCAGTGCCAGCACGATCGCCTCGGGACCGTAGGCCACCGAGCTGAGCGCGTCCAGGGAGAGCGCGGCCAGCCCCTCCAGGCTCGTCAGACGGTGCTTCTCGCCCTCGCCGGGGCGCAGGGGGACTTTCGGTCGCAGCTCGCGGCGTGCCAGGCCATAGACCATCGGGACCTCGTCGGGGCCGGTCGGGCGGTCGGACCCCAGTCTGCTGCGCCGGGCGCGGACGTGCCTGCTGATGCGCCCGGGCGGGTCGGTCGGTGTGGGTGAGGGAAGACCGGCCCGCCCGGGGGTCACGGAGGGCGGCGGGACCTGCCGGCGGGGGCGAGGGGAGCCGCAGGCGGAGGGCGGCAGGAACTACAGGCCCACGTCGCGGCTGCGGATGTCCGCCAGGGACTCGCGGCGCACCAGGAGGCGGGCGAGTCCGTCGCGTACGGCGACCACGGGCGGCCGGCCGACCAGGTTGTAGCCGGAGGCCATGGACAGGTGGTAGGCGCCGGCCACGGGGACGGCGAGCAGGTCACCGGGGCGTACGTCGGCCGGCAGGGCCACGTCGGCGGCCAGGACGTCGCCCGCCTCGCAGTGCCGGCCCACCACGGTCACCCGGGCGGGGGCCGCGCTGCTGTGGCGGCCGATCAGCCGGGGCGCGTACCGGACTCCGTACAGGGCGGGGCGCGGGTTGTCGCTCATGCCGCCGTCGACGGCCACGAAGACGTGCTCGCCGGTGTGCTTCACGGACAGCACCCGGTAGACGGCGATGCCCGCCGGGCCGGCGATGGCCCGCCCCGGTTCGATGATCAGGCGCGGGACCGGGAGGCCGGCCGTCGCGCAGGCCTCCGCCAGCTCGGCGCGGACCTTGCGGGCCAGCGCGGTGAGGTCCAGGGCCTCCTCGCCGGGGCGGTAGGCGATGCCGTGGCCGCCGCCGAGGTCGAGTTCGCGCAGGACCAGGCCGTGCTGCTCGTACAGCCGGGCCATCAGGCCGACGAGGCGGCGCACGGCGACCAGGTACGGCTTGACGCCGGTGATCTGCGAGCCCAGATGGCAGTGCAGGCCGGTCAGTTCGAGCTGCGGCTGGTCGAGTATGCGGGTGATGGCGTGCTGGGCGTAGCCGTCGGCGATGGACAGGCCGAACTTCTGGTCGTCGGTGCCGGTGCGGATCTTCTCGTGGCCGCCCGCGCTGATGCCGGGCACCACCCGCACCATGACCTTCTGATGGCCCTCGGGGCCGACGGCGGCGGCCAGCCGGGCGATCTCGGCGGGGCTGTCGATGACGATCCGGCCGACGCCCAGGCGCAGGGCGGTGTCGAGGTCGCGGGGGGACTTGGCGTTGCCGTGCAGCACGATCCGCTCGGGCGGGAAGCCGGTGGTGACGGCGAGTTCGAGTTCGCCGGCGGAGCAGACGTCCAGGCCGAGGCCCTCCTCGTCCATCCAGTGGGCCATCGCGCGGCACAGGAACGCCTTGGCGGCGTAGAGGACTTCGGCGTCGGGGAAGGCGTCCCGGTAGGTGCGGCAGCGGTCGCGGACCTCGGCTTCGTCCATGACGTAGACGGGGGTGCCGAAGCGGTCGGCGACCTCGGCGAGCGGGACGCCGCCCACCGCGAGGGCGCCGCGCAGGGGTTCGGTGGTGGAGGCGGGCCACACCGACAGGTCGGCCGCGCTGGTGGTGGGTTCGTGGACCGTGGTCATCGTGACTGCCCCTCTCAGGCGGTCCGCAGCGCGGGGATCTCGGGCACGGTCGGCACCGCGACCGGGGTGACCGAGGGGATGGAGGTGACCGGGGCGACCGGGGTGTCGGGGGTGACCGGGGTGCCCGAGGTGACGCGTGCGGGAGCCGGGGCGGTGAACTGCGGGTCGACCGTGACGGTGGTGACGCCGAGCGGTGCGGTCAGCGCGCGCAGCGCGGGCTCGGCGAGCCGGACGCAGGACTGGCCGGGGCCGAGGGTGGCGGCCAGCCGGCGCGCGGAGGTGAAGCCCACGGCGGTGCGGTCGCCGAGCGGGGTGCGGAAGAGCCGGGCCGCGCACCCGGAAGGACCCGGCCGGACCGGGACGTACAGGGGTCCGGCCGGGAACCGATCGGAGGGCTCGGAATCGTCGCCGTAGCGGAGTTCTGCCATGGGGTGCCTCCCGGAAGGCAGGAGTGGAGTGGTCTGGGACGCCCCGGCGGCGGGGAGGCGGGCCGGGGCTCGCCGTCGACGTTATGCCCGCTTCCCCCGGACGCCGGACACCTCCTGACGGGACGCTGACGGTGACCCGGCGGACCTTGACGGGTCACTGACGGCGCCCCGGGGGGCGGCACGGACGGTACGCCGACGGTGCCCCGGGGGCCTTGACGGGTTACTGACGGACGGGGCGGGCGGGGACCGGACCGGCGGGACCTGGTGGACGGGCAGCGGGCGGACGTCGAGAGCGAGGGCCGGGCGGGACCTGGCGGAGAAGGACCGGGCGGAAGTGGAGGGCGGGGGCCGGGCAGGACCTGGCGGACGGGGACCGGAGGGGAGGACCGGAGGGGGGGACCGAAGGACGGGGACCGAAGGGCGGGGACCGGAGGGTGGGGACCGGACGGGGTGTCAGAGGCGTGCCAAGAACGGGCGTACCCGCTGTGGGAACGGGCCCGACGGAGGTGGGATGGACGCGACTCCGAGGAGGATCCGATGTCCGAGCCCCGTCCGCCCGCAGCCCCCCGCGTCCTGGTCGGTGTGAGCGGCTCCCCGGGCAGCCTCACCGCCCTGGCGCGGGCCGCCGACGAGGCCCGGCGCCGTGGCGCGGAGCTGTGGCCGGTGCTGGCCTGGGAGCCGCCCGGCGGGGATCTCGCCGCGCGCCGGTCCCCGGCCGCGACCGTGCTGGTCGGCGAGTGGGAGCGGCTGGCCCGGGAGAGGCTGCTCCGGGCGCTGGCCGACGGGTTCGGCGGCACGGACACCGGACTGCCGGGACAGGCTCTCGTCGTCCGGGGCAGCCCCGGACCGGCTCTGGTGCGGACCGCCGGCCGGACGGACGACGTGCTCGTCGTCGGCGCCGGCGGGCGGGGCGTGCTGCGCCGGGCGCTGTGGCCGTCGGTCAGCCGCTACTGCCTCGCCCACGCCTGCTGTCCCGTGCTCGCGGTGCCGCCGTCCCCGCTGCACGCCGCGCTGACGGCCCTGCACCGCCGCAACGCGCTGGGGCTGCGGCTGGACACCGGGCTCCTGGAGCGCGAGTGCGAGGCCGCGCCACCGGAGGCGTGAGACGACGGCCGCACACCCCTCGTCCCTCCACTCCCCCCTCCACGCACAACCACCGGACGCCCCGCGCGGCCAACAGCCGCCGTACGCACGGCCGTCAGGCGCCCCATGCGTGCGTGCGGGGCGGTTCGCGGTCGGGGGTCCGCTGGCTAGTCTTCAGCCCGTGACGACCGAGTTGACCCTGCTGCCCCGAGTCGCCTGCCGCGGACGGGAGATCACCGCGCCGCGGCTGCGCGGACTCCTGGCGCTGCTGGCGGAGGATCTGCGCACCGGTTGCAGCACGAGCCGGCTCGTGGAGGGGCTGTGGGCGGAGGAACTGCCCGAACGGCCGGGCAAGGCGGTGCAGATCCTCGTGTCGCGGCTGCGGTCGCAGCTGGGCGCCGAGCTGATCGTGAGCACACCGGTCGGCTACCGGCTGGCGCTGGACGAGACACAGGTCGACAGTTCCGCGCTGCCGCTGCACGAGGCGGCGAGCGCCGAGCGGGCGCGGGCCGGGGATCACGAGGGTGCGCTCGCGCGGGCCGAGGCGGGGCTGGCGCTGTGGGACGGGAACGTGGGCGCCGGAGCCGGTGCGGAGCTGCACGATCCGGTGGTCGCGCTGCGGGCCGGGCGGGTGCGGGCGTACCGCGCGCTGGTGCGGTCCCGGGCGCTCGCGCTCGCCCGGCTGGGGCGGCGGGAGGAGGCCGCGGCCCCCCTGGCCGAGCTGGCGAAGGAGCTGCCGCGGGACGAGGAGCTGCTGGCGGAGCTGCTGCGCTGCGAGGCCGCCACCGCGGGCCGGGCCGCGGCACTGACCCGGTACGACACCTACCGCCGCCGGCTCCGGGAGGATCTGGGGACCGACCCCGGCCCCCGTCTCAGGTCCGTGTACCAGGAGTTGCTGAACGCGGACGCGGCGCCGGTCCGCCACGGTGTGCCGCACGAGCCGAACCCCTTGCTGGGCCGGGACGCCGACCTCGCCGCCGTGACCGCGATGCTGCGCGAGGCCCGGGTGGTGACCGTGGTGGGCCCCGGGGGGCTGGGCAAGACCCGCCTCTCCCACGCGGTGAGCCGGGCGGCCGAGCAGTCCGTGGTGCACTTCGTCACCCTGACCGGTGTCACCACCGACGACGACGTGCCCGGCGAGGTGGCCTCCGCGGTCGGCGCCGGGGAGAGCCGGCCGTTCCCCGGCGGCGCCGACTCGGTGAGCGGGATCGTCGCCGCGCTGGGCGCCGGTCCCGCGCTGCTGGTGCTGGACAACTGCGAGCACGTCATAGCGGGCGCGGCGGCCCTCGTCCAGGCCCTGGTGTCGCGCTCCCGGGAGCTGCGGGTGCTGACCACCAGCCGGGCCCCGCTGGGCCTGACCTCGGAGGCCGTGTACGCCCTGCCGGAGCTGTCCCAGGCGACCTCGGTGGAGCTCTTCCTGCAGCGGGCGCGGGCCGCCCGGCCCGGTGCGGAGCTGCCCGCGGGGCCGGTCGCCGAGATCTGCCGGCACCTGGACGGGCTGCCGCTCGCCGTGGAGCTGGCCGCGGCCCGGGTCCGGGTGCTGTCCGTGGCCGACATCTCCCGCCGGCTGCGGGACCGGTTCGCGCTGCTGCGCGGCGGCGCCCGGGACGCGCCCGAGCGGCACCGCACCCTGCGGGCCGTCGTCGACTGGAGCTGGAACCTGCTGGAACCCGACGGACAGGCGGCCCTGCGCGCGCTGTCCGTGTTCCCCGGCGGCTTCACCGAGGACGCGGCGCAGTACGTCCTCGGCGACACCGGGGACGCGCTGGAGCTGCTGGAGCAGCTGGCCGGGCAGTCGCTCGTCAAGGTGGGCGACAGCCCGAGCGGGGTGCGTTTCCACATGCTGGAGACGCTGCGGGAGTTCGGTGCCGCGAAGCGTGCCGAGGCCGGTGAGGAGGAAGCGGTCACCGACCTGTTCCTCTCCTGGGCGCGGGAGTTCGGCCGCGCCCACCACGACGTGCTGTTCGGCAGCGACCCGGTACCCGCCTGGCTGCGCATCCGGGTCGAGCAGGACAACCTCGTCCTGGCGCTGCGGTACGCGCTGGCCCGCGAGGACGGGCCGGGCACGGCCGCGCTCACCGCCGTCCTGGCCTCCCTGTGGGCCACCGACTCCAACGTCATCCGGCTGGCCGCCCTCACCGCCGAGACCGGCGGCCCGCTGTCCCGGTTCCGCCCGGCTCCCGACAGCCCCGAGGACGTGGAGACGGTCCGCAGCGCGGCGGCCGTGTGCGCGGCGAGCCTGTTCATGGGGCACGGGCCGCACGCCGTACGGCAGTTGGTCGTCCTGCGCCGGCTGCCGCCCGCGCCGCCGGACACCCTGCTGCGCGCGCTGTCGATCGTGCTGTGCGCCGTCCCGGAGCTGCGTCCGCCGCACTACGCACGGCTGGAAGAGCTGTGCGAGTCCGACGAGCCGCTGCTGGCGGGGGTCGCGGCCTGTGTGGCGAGCTATGTGTGGGAGTCCCGGAACGACCCGGAGCGTGCGCTGGCCTACGCCCGCCGGATGCTCCGCTCGCTGGCGTCGCTCGGCAATCCGGCCACGACGCTGCTCAGCCACGGCCGGATCAGCGAGCTGTGCCTCCAGTCCGAGCGGGGCGCGGAGGCGTACGACCATCTGCGGGCCGCGCTGGACGCCCTCGGCGAGTTCGGCAGGTTCGGGGAACTGTCGGACTCGGTGGGGGTGCGCTGGGGGCTGGTGCTGGCCTGTCTGCAGCGCGGGGACGTCGAGGAGGCGGAGTACTGGCTGGGGCTCGCGGCGCTGGAGCAGCCGCCGGAGGCCGCCCGGGTCTTCTCCTCCGATCTGCCGTCCCGCGCGGAGATAGCGCTGGCCCGCGGGCTGACCGAGGTCGGGCTCGGGCTGTGGCGCCGGGCGGTGGAGCAGATACAGCAGGACGGCCGGCTGCATCCCGGTGACCCGTTCGTGGAGCCGTGGTCGCTGGAGGTGCGGTCGGCCGCGCTGGCGGCGCACGCGCAGGCCGGTCGGCTGGAGCCGGTGACCTGGCTCGCCGAGGAGCTGCGGGAGCGGCTGCTCGGGATGCCGTCCGGTGTCCGGGCGGGCGGCGCTCCGGTGGACCTGCCGGTGTACGGCACGGTGCTGCTGGCGCTCGGTTTCACCGGTCTGGCCCGGGGCGCCGCGGGGGCCGTACGGCTGGTGGCGCTCGCGGAGCGGATGCCGGTGGTGCGGGGGTTCCCCACCCTGTCCCTGAGCCGGTCCCGGGAGGCGGCCGAGAACGCCGACGGGGCGGCGTACGCCGACGCGAGGTCGCGGTACGCCGCCCTGGGGCAGGAGGAGCTGCGGGTGGAGGTGTTGCGCGAGCTGGCGGCGGGGGCGGCCGGCTGAGGGGCGCTCGCGGGTGCCGGCCGGGTGCCGCTCGCCCCCCGGTGTCACCGCTGGGGCTCCCGGTTGAACTGGGCCTTGGACCACAGGTATCCGAGCAGCGAGAGCCCCACGCACCAGGCGACGGCCAGCACCGCGTTCTTCACCCCGATCCCGGTGCCCAGCAGCAGTCCGCGCAGGGTCTCGATGGCGGGCGAGAAGGGCTGGTACTCGGCGAACCAGCGGAACCAGCCCGGCATGGCGTCCACCGGGACGAACGCGCTGGACAGCAGCGGCAGCATCGTCAGCGGCAGTCCCATGTTGCTGGCGCCCTCGGCGTTGGGGCTGGCCAGGCCCATGCCGACCGCGATCCAGGTCAGCGCGAGGCTGACCAGCGTCATCAGTCCGGCCGCCGCGAGCCACTCCACCGGCGTCGCGTCGGGCCGGAAGCCGATGGCCAGGCCGATGCCCAGGATCCCCACCAGAGCGAGCATCGTCTGGATCACGTTGCCGGTCACGTGGCCGATCAGCACGGAGGCGCGGGAGATCGCCATGGTGCGGAACCGGGCCATGATGCCCTCGGTCATGTCGGTGGCCACGGACACCGCCGTGCCGAGCGCGGTCATGCCCACGGTCATGAGGAGGATGCCGGGGACGATGTAGGAGACGTAGTCGGCACGGTCCGCGTGACCGCCGTTGATGCCGGCGCTCATCACGTTGCCGAAGACGTAGACGAACAGCAGCAGCAACATGACCGGGGTGAGCATGATGTTGAGGGTGAGGGAGGGGTAGCGGCGCGCGTGCAGGAGGTTGCGCCGGAGCATGGTGAGGTTGTCGCGGAAGGCGTGGCCGGCGGTGCTCATCGGGCGGTCTCCTTGTCGGTGGACGGGGCGGGCCGAGCGGGCTGGGTGGACTGCGCGGGTACGGAACTGCCGGTCAGGGCGAAGAAGACGTCGTCCAGGTCCGGGGTGTGCACGGAGAGTTCGTCGGCCTCGATGCCGGCGGCGTCGAGCCAGTCGAGGATGGCGCGCAGTTCGCGCTGGCTTCCGTCGCTGGGGATCTGCAGGGTGAGCGCCTGGTCGTCCCGGGTGACCTCGCGCAGTGCGGTGGCCGCGCGTTCGTACGCCTCCGGGTCGGAGAACCGCAGCCGTACGTGGCCGCCGGGCACGAGCCGCTTCAGCTCCTCCGCGCTGCCCTGGGCGACCAGCTTGCCGCCGTTGAGCACCGCGATGCGGTCGGCCAGCTCGTCGGCCTCCTCCAGGTACTGGGTGGTGAGGAAGACGGTCGTGCCGCCGGAGACCAGTTCGCGGATGATCTGCCACATGGTGTGGCGGGAGCGGGGGTCGAGGCCGGTGGTCGGCTCGTCGAGGAAGATGATCCGCGGGTCGCCCACCAGGGTCATGGCGATGTCGAGCCGGCGCTTCATGCCGCCCGAGTAGGTGGAGGCGGGCTTCTTCGCGGCCTCGACCAGGTCGAAGCGCTCCAGCAGACCGGCCACGACCCGCCGTCCCTCCCCGCGGGAGAGATGGTGCAGGTCGGCCATCAGCAGCATGTTCTCCTCGCCGGTGATCAGGCCGTCCACGGCGGAGAACTGGCCGGTGACCCCGATGACCGACCGGACCGCGTGGGCCTCGGTGGCGAGGTCGTGCCCGGCGATCCGTGCCACGCCGGCGTCGGCGGAGATCAGGGTCGACAGGATGTTGACCGCCGTGGTCTTGCCGGCGCCGTTCGGCCCGAGGAGGGAGAAGACCGTGCCGGCCGGTACCTGGATGTCGATGCCGTCGAGGACGGTCTTGTCCCCGTAGGCCTTGCGCAGCCCGGTGGCCGCGATCGCGGGTTCGTGGTCTGTCGTCGTCATGCCGCAGAGCATGCGACCGGGCCGGTTCAGAGCGGCTTCAGCCCGGTTTCAGCGAGCCGGGAACGGTTTCAGCGCGCGGGAACGCACAGGTCGGGGCCGCCCGACGGGACGGGCGGGGCGGAGATCCGGAGCGGGAAGATCTAGGCTTCCCCTGTAGGAGATGTGTTCGTCTGTGGGGTCCGTGGCGTCGTGAGGGAAGTCCGTTGAACTTCTGGTCGATCTATCAGCATGGCTTCGCGCGCGTCGCCGCGTGCACGGGCCACACCGTCATCGCCGACCCGCACGCCAACGCCGAAGCGGTCCTGCGCCAGGCCCGTGCGTGCGCGGACGAGGGCGTCGCCGTCGCCGTCTTCCCCGAGCTGGGCCTGTGCGGCTACTCGATCGAGGACCTGCTGCTCCAGGACGCGCTCCTCGACCGGGTCGAGGAGGCGGTCGGGACGGTCGTGGCCGGCTCGGCGGACCTGCTGCCGGTGCTGGTCGTCGGCGCACCGCTGCGCCACCGCCACCGGATCTACAACTGCGCCGTGCTCGTGCACCGGGGCCGCGTCCTCGGTGTCGTACCGAAGTCGTACCCGCCGAACTACCGGGAGTTCTACGAGCGCCGGCAGATCGCCGACGGCCACGACGAGCGGGGCGGGACCATCCGCGTCGCGGGCGCGGAGGTGCCGTTCGGGGTGGACCTGCTGTTCGCGGCGGAGGACGTGCCCGGACTCGTGCTGCACACGGAGATCTGCGAGGACATGTGGGTGCCGGTGCCGCCGAGCGCCGAGGCCGCCCTCGCCGGTGCGACCGTGCTGGTCAACCTCTCGGGCAGCCCGATCACGGTCGGCCGTGCCGAGGACCGCGAGCTGCTGTGCCGCTCGGCGTCCTCCCGCTGCCTGGCCGCGTACGTCTACGCGGCGGCCGGTCTCGGCGAGTCCACCACCGACCTGTCCTGGGACGGACAGACCATGATCTACGAGAACGGGGTGCTGCTGGCCGAGACCGACCGCTTCCCGCTCGGCGACCAGTACGCGGTGGCCGACGTCGATCTCGACCTGCTGCGGCAGGAACGGCACCGGATGGGCACCTTCGACGACAACCGCCGCGCGCACGGCGCGCGCACCGGTGACTTCCGGACGGTGTCGTTCGAGCTGGACCCGCCGCTCACCGACCTCGGCCTGCGGCGGCGCGTCGAGCGGTTCCCGTTCGTGCCCGCCGACCCCGACCGGCTCGCCCTGGACTGCTACGAGGCCTACAACATCCAGGTCGCCGGGCTCCAGCAGCGGCTCGCGGCGATCGGCGGCCCCAAGGTCGTCATCGGGGTCTCCGGCGGTCTCGACTCCACGCACGCGCTGATCGTCGCCGCCCGCGCGATGGACCGCGCGGGCCGGCCGCGCAGCGACATCCTGGCCTTCACCCTGCCCGGCTTCGCCACCAGCGACCACACCAAGGACAACGCCCACCGGCTGATGCGGGCGCTCGGCGTCACCGCGGCCGAGCTGGACATCACGCCGACCGCGCGGCTGATGCTGAAGGAGATCGACCACCCCTTCGCCGCCGGCGAGCCGGTGTACGACGTCACCTTCGAGAACGTCCAGGCGGGCCTGCGCACCGACTACCTGTTCCGGCTCGCCAACCAGCGCGGCGGCATCGTCCTCGGCACCGGCGACCTCTCCGAGCTGGCGCTCGGCTGGTCCACGTACGGCGTCGGCGACCAGATGAGCCACTACAACGTCAACTCCGGCGTGCCGAAGACGCTGATCCAGCACCTGATCCGCTGGGTCATCAGCAGCGAGCAGTTCGACGAGGAGACCGGCGAGATCCTGGCCGCGATCCTGGACACCGAGATCAGCCCGGAGCTGGTGCCCGGCGAGGAGATGCAGTCCACCGAGTCGAAGATCGGCCCGTACGCGCTGCACGACTTCACCCTCTTCCAGGTGCTGCGCTACGGCTTCCGGCCCTCGAAGATCGCCTTCCTGGCCTGGCACGCCTGGCACGACCCGGACGCCGGTGCCTGGCCGCCCGGCTTCCCGGAGGCCAAGCGGGTGGCGTACGACCTGGCCGAGATCCGGCACTGGCTGGAGGTGTTCTGCCGCCGCTTCTTCGCGTTCTCGCAGTTCAAGCGCTCGGCCATGCCGAACGGGCCGAAGGTCTCGGCGGGCGGCTCCCTCTCCCCGCGCGGCGACTGGCGCGCCCCGTCGGACGGCAACGCGCAGGCGTGGCTCAGGGACCTCGACCGCTTCGACTGGCCGAAGGCGTAGGCGCCCTCAAGGGCGCGGGGGCCGTGCGGCCCCGCGGCCGTGCCGCCGGGCGGGCGGTCGGGGGCGGTCGGCGGGCTCAGTTGTTCCAGGTCTCGTCGTACGGGTCGTGCGGCACCGGGACCGGGCGGGCCGAGGTGACCCGCAGATACGGGATCGGGCCGTCGTTGACCGGGTCGCGGGTCAGCCGGGGGGTGTAGGTGCCGGTGACCTCCAGCCAGGCGTCCGGGCGGAGGACCGGCGGCAGCTCGCCGGTCAGCGCGATCTTCACCGGCTGGGCGTCCGCGGCACAGCAGTTGAGGGCCATGCGGACCAGGTAGGGCCGGCCCGCGTGGTCCAGCGCGAGGAAGCCCGTGACCCGGACCGGCCGGCCGTGCAGGGAGCGGCCGTGGTCGTAGGCCGCGCGGGAGGCGTAGTCGACCACGGAGAGGGGGACCGGGTCGCCGCCGGGCAGCGGGGCGAGGGCGTACGGCTTCTGCAGCGCCGTACCGGAGCGCAGGGCGCTGTAGGAGCCGAGGGCGGGCGGGGCGATGAGGATGAGGGCGAGCAGGGGCAGCACGAGGAGCCAGGAGATACGCGGCTCGGGGTGGGAGTGGCCGGCAGCGGGACGCTTGCGCGCGTACCAGGCCGTCGCCACGGCGGCCGCGACCAGCACCGCGCCCGAGGCCATCAGCAGCGGGCGCAGGTCCGCCTTCACATAGCGCAGCGCGAGGTCGGTGGCGCCCGCGTGCAGCAGGGCCCCGCCGAGCAGGAACAGCACGGCCGCCTGGGCCTGACGGTTCACAGGAGCACCGCCCCGGTCAGGACGGCGCCCGCGATCGCCAGCGCGAAGGTGGCGGGGGCGAACCGGAGCGCGAAGGCACGGCCGAAGGTGCCGGCCTGCATCGCGAACAGCTTGAGGTCGATCATCGGGCCCACCACCAGGAACACCAGCTTGGCCGTCGGGGAGAACTGGGTGAGGGAGGCCGCGACGAACGCGTCCGCCTCCGAGCAGATCGACAGCAGGACGGCGAGCACGGCGAGCGCGAGCACCGAGACCAGGGGGAGGCCGGCCGCCGTGCCCAGCCAGTCCGCCGGGACCGCCGCCTTCAGCGTGGCCGCGGCCATCGCGCCGAGCACCAGGAAACCGCCGGCGTGCATGACGTCGTGCCGGACCGCGCCCCAGAACGCCTCCCCCTTCGTGGCGCCCTCGTGCGCTCCGTGGGCCGGCGGGCGCAGCCAGTCGGTCCGGCCCAGCCGCTGCCACAGCCAGCCCATCGCGCAGGCCACCAGCAGGCTCGCGGCGAACCGGCCCAGGACCATCTCCGGGTGCCCGGGGAAGGCGACGGCGGTGGCGGTCAGCACCACCGGGTTGATCGCGGGCGCGGAGAGCAGGAAGGCGAGGGCGGCGGCCGGGGTCACGCCCCGGCGGACCAGGGCGCCCGCCACCGGCACCGACGCGCACTCGCAGCCCGGCAGCACCGCGCCCGCGATCCCCGCCACCGGCACGGCCAGGGCGGGGCGGCGCGGCAGGGCGCGGGCGAAGAACGACGCCGGGACGAACACCGCGATCGCCGCCGACAGCAGCACGCCGAGCACCAGGAAGGGCAGCGCCTGGACGGTCACCGCCACGAACACCGTCATCCAGCTCTGCATCGCCGGAGTGCCGAGGGCCCCCCGGATCGGGGACTGGGCAAGCACCGCGAGCAGCAGCGTCAGCACCAGCACGAGCGGGGAGCTGAGCCGCCGCCCCGGGGCGTCCGGCGGGGGCTCGGGACGGCGGGCGTCCGTGCCGGGCGGGGCGTCTTCGGTGATGGCCACGGGCGGTTACCTCCGGCTGCTGCTCTCCCTCCCCATCCGTACGCGGTCCCGGGCGCGGGCGTTCAGCCGTTGCTGGAACCACGCATCTCCTTGGGGCACTCTTTTCCCTTGTGGCGAGCGTTCCGTATCAAGGGGGGCCGGGGGCCCCGCCGGCGCACATGGTGGTGTGCGGCGACGACGGGCTCGCGCACCGGCTGGCCGCCGAGTTGCGCGGGGTCTACGGCGAACAGGTCACCCTGGTCGTGCCGCCGAACGGGCGCACCGCCCGGCCTCCGGTGGTCGGGCGGGCCCGCGCCGCGTCGGCGGCGCTGTTCGACCGGATGGTCAGCGCCGCGGTGGGCGGCCGGTCCGGCGGGGCCGGGCCGCCCTCCGGCCCGAACCCCGGTCAGCGCACCGATCCCGAGGAGCCGTTGGAGGCCGCCGAGCCGTCCGAGGCGGTGCTCGCCGAGGCCGGGGTGGCGCGGGCCGCCGCGCTGGCCCTCGTGTACGACGACGACGAGACCAACATCCGGGCCGCGCTGACCGCCCGCCGGCTCAACCCCCGGCTGCGGCTCGTCCTGCGGCTCTACAACCGGCGGTTGGGCCAGCACATCGAGGAACTCCTCGACCAGGCCGCCGCGCTGGCCGCCGGGGACGAGGGGGACGGCACGGCCGGCGTCGACGGTGAGGCCTCCACGACCGTGCTGTCCGACGCGGACACCGCCGCGCCCGCGCTGGCCGCCACCGCCGTCACCGGCACCAGCAGGGTCGTGCAGGCCGAGGGGCTGCTGCTGCGGGCCGTGGAACGGCCGCTGCCGGCGGACGGGTCCGGCCCCGGCGCCGGACTGTGCACCCTGGCCCTGCTGTCGGGCGGCGACCCGGCCGACGGCCACGGCCCGGACGGCGGTGCGGAACAGCAGCCACGGCTGCTCCCCGACGACGAGGAGGTACGGCGGGCCGCCGGACGGCAGGCCGTGGTGCTGGAACACGTCTCCGCCGCGCCCGGCACGGAGTCCGCCGCACCGGGCCGCGCACTGGCCGGCATACCGTCGCTCGGCTCGCTGTTCTCCCGCCGACTGCGCTGGTCCCTGGCCGGTCTGGTCGGGTGCGTGGTCGCACTCGCCGTCGCGCTGTGGCTGGTGACCGGCATCCATCCGCTGCGGGCCTGCTACGTCACCCTCCTCGACCTGTTCGCGATCGACGACCCGGCCCTCGAGGAGCCCCTGGGCCGGCAGCTCCTGCAACTCCTCTCCGCGCTCGTCGGGTTGCTGCTCCTGCCGGTGCTGCTGGCCGCCGCGCTGGAGGCGTTCGGCACCTTCCGGACCGCCTCCGCCCTGCGCAAGCCGCCGCGCGGCCTGAACGGGCATGTGGTGCTGCTCGGACTCGGCAAGATCGGCACGCGGGTGCTGGCCCGGCTGCGGGAGCTGAACATCCCCGTGGTGTGCGTCGAGTCCGACCCGGAGGCGCGGGGGCTCGCCGCCGCCCGCCGGCTGCGGGTGCCGGTGGTGCTCGGGGACGTCACCCAGGAAGGCGTCCTGGAGGCCGCCCAGATCCACCGGGCCCAGACCCTGCTCGCGTTGACCAGTGCCGACACCACCAACCTGGAGGCCGTGCTGTACGCGCGGACCCTGCGGCCCGATCTGCGGGTGGTGCTCCGGCTGTACGACGACGACTTCGCCACCGCCGTGTACCGCACCCTCCGGGCCGCCTACCCGCAGGCGCTGACCCGGAGCCGGAGCGTCACCCACCTGGCCGCACCCGCGTTCGCCGGGGCGATGCTGGGGCGGCAGGTGCTCGGTGCCGTCGCCGTGGAGCGGAGGGTGCTGCTGTTCGCCGCGGTCGACGTGGACGGGCATCCCCAGTTGGAGGGACGCACCGTCCAGGAGGCGTTCCGGGCCGGCGCCTGGCGGGTGCTGGCGTTGCTGGGGCGCACCGGCACCCCTGCCGGCCATGTGCTGGAGAAGGGGGACCGGGTGGTGGTCGCCGCCACCCGCCGCGGGCTCGCGGAGCTGCGGTGACCGAAGGCGCCTCAGACGACCAGGTGCCGCTCCGCGAACTCCAGCTCCAGTCGCACCTGCTTGATGCGCTCGTCCACCACCAGTGAGCCGTGCCCCGCGTCGTACCGGTACACCTCGTGGATCGCGCCCCGGGCCTCCAGCCTCTTGACGTAGTTGTCGATCTGGCGGATCGGGCAGCGGGGGTCGTTGACGCCCGCCGAGATGTAGACCGGGGCCTTGACCCGGTCGACGTAGGTCAGCGGGGAGGACGCCTCGAAGCGCTCCGGGACCTCCTCCGGGGTGCCGCCCAGCAGGGTGCGGTCCATGGCCTTCAGGGACTCCATCTCGTCGTGGTACGCCGTGACGTAGTCCGCGACGGGCACCACCGCGATGCCCAGCGCCCAGGCGTCCGGCTGGGTGCCGACACCGAGCAGGGTGAGGTACCCGCCCCAGGAGGCGCCGGTCAGGATCAGCCGGGCGGGGTCGGCGAGGCCGGAGGAGACCGCCCAGTCGCGCACCGCGGCCACGTCCTCCAGCTCGATCAGGCCGACCCGGTGCTTGAGGGCGTCGGTCCAGGCGCGGCCGTAGCCGGTGGAGCCGCGGTAGTTGACGCGGACCACCGCGTACCCGTGGTCGACCCAGGCGGCCGGGCCCGCCGCGAAGGAGTCGCTGTCGTGCCAGGTCGGGCCGCCGTGCAGGTCGAAGACGGTGGGCAGGGGGCCGGTGGCGCCCGCCGGCCGCTGGACCAGGGCGTGGATGCGGCCGCCGGGGCCCTCCACCCAGGCGTCCTCCACGACCACCGACGGCGGGCAGGCCATGCCGGGCGGGTCCAGCACCACCGCGCCGGTCGTGGAGCGCACCGCCGGGGGCTCGGCGGCCGACGACCACAGGTACTCCACGCTGCCGTCGGGGCGGGCCGTCGCGCCGGAGACCGTGCCGGGCGGGGTGGGGATGCGGGTCAGCTCGCGGGCCGCCAGGTCGTACCGGAACAGTTCGCTGCGGGCCTCGAAGCCGTGCACGACGAGCAGGGCCGAGCCGTCCGGGTACCACTCGGCGCTGACGTCACCGGGCAGGTCCAGGGCCAGGTCCGTCTCCTCGCCCGTCGCCACGTCCCACACCAGGGGCTCCCAGCGGCCCCGGCGCTGGTGGCCGATGAGCAGCCGGGTGTCGCCGTCGACCGGGGCGAAGCCCAGCACCTCCAGGCCCAGTTCCTCGGTGCCGCCCTTGGTGTCGTCCAGCTCGGCGACCGTCGTGCCGTCCGGGCGGAGCACCCGCAGGGCCGCGTGCATGGCGTCCCCGTGCTCGGTGTGCTCGACGGCGATCAGGGAGCCGTCGTGCGAGAGGTCGCCGACGCCCGCCGACTCGCGGTGCCGGTAGATCTCCACCGTGTCCGTGCCCGCGCCGGCCAGGTGGATCGTCGTGCCGTCCTCGTCCGTGGAACGGCCGACGACCGCCGTGCGGCCGTCGCGGGACAGGGCCAGACCGGCCGGGTAGGACGGGTCGAGGCCGGGCACCGCCGGCTCGTCCGGTCCGCCCGCGAAGGGCTGGCGGCGCCAGATCCCGAACTCGTCGCCGTCCTTGTCGTCGAACCACCAGATCCACGCGCCGTCCGGGGAGAGCACGCCGTCCGTCGTGCCGTTCGGCCGGTCCGTCGCCTGCCGCTGCGCGCCCGTCGCACGGTCCCACGCGTACAGCTCGTACGTCCCCGTCGCGTTCGACACGAACAGGGAGCGGTCCGGTGCGTCCTCCGCCCAGTCGGGCAGCGACACCCGCGGCGCGCGGAACCGCCTCTCCCAGTCCGGCATGTCCGGTGTGTCCGGCGTCCTGCTCTCACTCATGGCCCCAGTCATGCGCCCATACTGCCTGGCCGCGCCGACAATTGGCGGGCGGGTACGCCCAGCCTGTGGATAACTCCGCCGATGCGCCCGCTCCGGGGCAGGGGCGGGCGACGGCCGCCCCGCGGCCCGGCCGCCGGGCCGGGCGCCGTACCGTGGAGGGCGTGTACCGGTTTCTGCTGACTCCCCGCTGGTGGGGCATCAACGTCTTCGTGCTGCTCGCCATCCCCTTCTGCATCTTCATGGGGTCCTGGCAGCTGAGCCGGTTCGAGGACCGGGTGCAGGATCATCACGCCGCGACCGAACAGGCCGCGTCCGGCCGTGACGAGGCCGCGCGCCCACTGGCGGCGATGCTCCCCGTCGACAAGAACACGTCGGGGCGGCGGGTCACCGCGAGCGGACGGTACGGCAAACAGCTGCTGGTGCCCGGACGGGAACTCGACGGCCGGCGCGGCTTCTACGTGCTCGGCCTGCTGCGCACCGACTCCGGCCGGGCGCTGCCCGTGGTGCGGGGCTGGCTGCCGGGTACGGCGGACGCCGCCAAGGCTCCCGCCCCACCGGCCGGCGAGGTCACCGTCACCGGCGCGCTGCAGGCGTCCGAGACCCCGGGGAACAACGGGGTCAGCGCGCAGGGCGGGCTGCCGGCCGGGCAGACGGCGGCGATCAGCTCGGCCTCGCTGGTCAACCTGGTGCCGTACCGGCTGTACGACGCGTGGGTGACGCTGGACAAGGGCGACGCCGGGATGAAGGCCGTCCCCGCGAGCGCGCCGGACGGTACGGGGCTGGATCTCAAGGCGTTCCAGAACCTCGGTTACACCGGCGAGTGGTTCGTGTTCGCGGGGTTCGTGGTGTTCATGTGGTTCCGGTTGCTCCGGCGTGAGACGGAGTTCCAGCGGGACGCCGCACTGGGCCTGGTCCCGGAGGAGCCGGAGCGGGAACCGGTCCCGAGCGGCTGACCCGCGCCGGGTCGCGGGCGGGGCCGCCCGCCCGCGGCGCGGGGCGGCGTCGCTCGCCGCGGTGCCGCCGCGGGAACGCTACGCCCCCGCCAGCAGCCCGGTGTAGTAGAGCGTCCCCGCGCACGCCCCCGGGACGGTCGCCGTCGCCGACGGGGCGCCACCCTGCGCCGTGTGGGTCACCGCGACACTGCCGTCGGCCGTGCCGTCCTCGGTGACCAGCTGGGTGGTCGTGCCCGCCGCCGTGCTGCCGGTGTCGGTCGAACCGCCGGCGACACCCGGGTCCTGGGTGGGCGTGGGGTCCGGCGTGGGCCCACCGGTGTCGGAGCCGCCCGGGTCGCCGCCGCCGGTGGTGGGACAGGTCTCCGAGGGCACGAAGGCGAACTTCTCCTCGTAGGCCGCGCCGGGCTGCAGGACCAGGGAGGTGACCTCCAGGGACGGGTCGGGCAGCGAGGTCGCCGCGTCCCCGGCCACATGCCGGGCGGAGACGATCTTGGTGGGGTCGGCGGCGCCCTGGGCCGTGGGCGTGACGCCGCCCGGGGCGGAGACCGTGCAGGCGGTGCCGGAGGTGTTGGTGACGCGGAAGACGCCGTAGACGACCCCCGCGGAGTCGGGGGCGTTCACCGTGCCGGTGGCGGAGCCCAGCTGGGCCGCCGTGCACAGCGGGGTGCCCATGACCGGCGTGGCGGAGGGGTTGACGCCACCGGCGGAGCCGCCGCTGGTGCCGCCCTTGTGGTCCTTCTCGCCGCTCTTGCCGGGTTCCTTGCCGGGCTTGACCGACGTACTGGGGGCGTCCTTGTCCTTGCCGCCCTTGGCGGTCCCCTTGTCCTTGCCCTGGCCGGTGCCGCCCTGGGCCTGGGAGGACTGGCCGGCCATGGCGGTGTTGGGGTCGGAGCCGCCGGCCCGGGAGACGTGCACGAGGGCGGGGATCGCGGTGCCGATGAACAGGGCCGCCGCGGCCATGCCGACCACGGCCTGCCGCTTGCGGGCGCGGCGCACGGGGACGGCCCGGCGCAGATGGTCCAGGGTGCCGGTGCGCGGCGTGATGTCGTCGACCGCCGAGTGCAGCAGGCGGCGCAGGGCCAGCTCGTCCGTGTCGAGCCCGTCGAGCCCGTCGATACCCGGGCCGAGCCCCTCGGGGCCCTTGTCGTCGGGGCCGTGGTTCACAGTTCCGTTCCCAGCGTGCGATGGCGTGTGCTCTTGCCCGTGGCGCCTCGTCGGCTCGTGCCAGGCGTAGGGCTCATGACGTTCGTGGGAGTGGCGCTCTTGGGAGTGACCGTCATGGGAATCGCCCCCTTCGGCGTGATCGCTCATGCCGGCTGCTCCATGGCCACCCGCAGCGCGGCGATGCCCCGCGAGCCGTACGCCTTCACCGAGCCCAGCGATATGCCGAGCGTCTGGGCGACCTGGGCCTCGGTCATGTCCGCGAAGTAGCGCAGCACGAGGACCTCGCGCTGGCGGCGCTGGAGGCCCTTCATCGCCTTGATGAGGTCCCGGCGCTCCAGGCTGTCGTAGGCGCCCTCTTCCGCGCTCGCCATGTCGGGCATCGGCTTGGAGAGCAGCTTCAGGCCGAGGATGCGGCGGCGCAGCGTGGACCGGGAGAGGTTGACGACCGTCTGCCGCAGGTAGGCGAGGGTCTTCTCGGGGTCGCGGACGCGTTTGCGGGCCGAGTGGACCCGGATGAAGGCCTCCTGGACGACGTCCTCGCAGGAGGCGGTGTCGTCGAGGAGCAGCGCGGCGAGACCGAGCAGCGAGCGGTAGTGCGCCCGGTAGGTCTCGGTGAGATGGTCGACGGTCGTCCCGGCGGCCTCGGTGACCGCGGCGCCCGCGGTCTCCTCGGCGCCGTCACGCTGACTGGGAATGCGGGCGGGCCGCGCTGCGGGCATGGGGGCGATCACCGGCATGCCGCCGGACGCGCGGGGCCGGAGCGCCGCGCGGGGCCGCAGGGCCGTTCCGCTGCGGGCCACACTGAGTTCGAGAACCTCTGCCACGCCAGTTGGACACGTTTCCCCCCTCGGGGGTTGTACGTGCCGGACGTCACATGTGCGACAACCGACGGTGCCTCAAGTGCCGTCATGCGCCCCGCTCTTCCCTTATGTCCCATTTGAACGGGCGTCCCCACGCCCCGATCACGGCGTCCCCACGCCAGGATCATCACGTCCCCAGGTCCCTCAAAGGGTGACCGCAAAGACGCTCCCCGCCTCCGTACGGTTGCGGAAGGCGGGGAGAGAAATCCTCTGCTGCCAAGAGGGAACGGTTCAAGTGGATTGGACCATGCTCTCGGCACACTGCTTACATGGATCCTACAAACTTCTACCAAAGTGGCTAGGGGCGGGCGGCATTCTCCGCCGCGATCAGCTCGGCGAGCTGCGCGCAGTTCAGCGCGGCGCCCTTGCGCAGGTTGTCGCCGCACACGAAGAGCTCCAGGGCGGTCGGGTCGTCCAGGGCCCGCCGCACCCGGCCCACCCAGGTGGGGTCGGTGCCCACCACGTCGGCGGGGGTGGGGAACTCGCCGGCGGCCGGGTCGTCGCACAGCACCACGCCCGGCGCGGTGGCGAGGATCTCGCGGGCGCCGTCGACACCGACCTCGCGCTGGAAGCGGGCGTGCACGGTCAGCGAGTGCGTGGTGATCACCGGCACCCGCACGCAGGTCACGGCGACCGGCAGCTTCGGCAGGCCGAGGATCTTCCGGGACTCGTCGCGGACCTTCATCTCCTCCGACGACCAGCCGTCCTCCCGCAGCGACCCGGCCCACGGCACGACGTTCAGCGCGACCGGCTCCGGGAACGGCCCCGTGTCGTCCCCCACGGCCCGCCGCACGTCCCCCGGCTTGGTCCCCAGCTCGGTGCCGGCCACGAGCGACAGCTGGGCCCGCAGCGCGTCCACACCGGCCCGCCCGGCCCCGCTCACCGCCTGGTACGACGACACCACCAGCTCGCGCAGCCCGAACTCGGCGTGCAGCGCGCCCAGGGCGACGATCATCGTCAGGGTCGTGCAGTTGGGGTTGGCGACGATCCCGCGGGGGCGGAACCGCACCGCGTGGGGATTGACCTCGGGCACGACGAGCGGCACGTCCGGGTCCATCCGGAAGGCGCCGGAGTTGTCGACCACGACGGCGCCGCGCGCGGCGGCCACGGGCGCCCACGCGGCGGCGACCTCGTCCGGGACGTCGAACAGCGCGATGTCGACGCCGGCGAAGGCGTCCTCCGTCAGCGCCACCACCTCGACCTCCTCCCCGCGCACGGCCAGCTTGCGGCCGGCCGAGCGGGGGGAGGCGATCAGACGGATCTCGCCCCAGACGTCCGCGCGCTGCGACAGGATCTGGAGCATGACCGTGCCGACGGCCCCGGTCGCTCCCACGACCGCGAGCGTCGGCTTGCCGGTCGGTGCCATCAGCGGCCCGTGCCTCCGTAGACGACGGCCTCGTCGGTGTCGGAGTCGAGCCCGAAGGCGGTGTGCACGGCACGGACGGCCTCGGGCACGTCGTCGGCGCGGGTGACGACCGAGATGCGGATCTCCGAGGTGGAGATCAGCTCGATGTTCACGCTCGCGTTGCTCAGCGCCTCGAAGAAGGAGGCGGTGACGCCCGGGTTGGTCTTCATGCCGGCGCCGACCAGCGAGATCTTGCCGATCTGGTCGTCGTAGCGCAGCGAGTCGAAGCCGATGCCGGACCGGTTCTTCTCCAGCGCGTCGATGGCCTTGCGGCCCTCGGTCTTCGGCAGGGTGAAGGAGATGTCCGTCAGGCCGGTGGAGGCGGCGGACACGTTCTGCACGACCATGTCGATGTTGATCTCGGCATCGGCGATGGTCCGGAAGATCGCGGCGGCCTCGCCCGGCTTGTCCGGCACACCGACGACCGTGATCTTGGCCTCGGAGGTGTCGTGCGCGACACCGGAGATGATGGCCTGCTCCACCTTCTGGTCCCCAATCGGCTCACTGCTGACCCACGTGCCCTGCAGCCCGCTGAAGCTGGACCGGACGTGGATCGGGATGTTGTAGCGGCGGGCGTACTCCACGCAGCGGTGGAGCAGCACCTTGGAGCCGGAGGCCGCGAGCTCCAGCATGTCCTCGAAGGAGATCCAGTCGATCTTCTTCGCCTTCTTCACCACGCGCGGGTCGGCGGTGAACACGCCGTCGACGTCGGTGTAGATCTCGCAGACCTCGGCGTCGAGCGCGGCGGCGAGCGCCACGGCCGTCGTGTCGGAGCCACCGCGCCCCAGCGTGGTGATGTCCTTCTTGTCGGCGCTGACGCCCTGGAAACCGGCGACGATCGCGATGTTGCCCTTGTCCAGCGACTCGCGGATGCGGCCCGGCGTGACGTCGATGATCCGGGCTTTGTTGTGGACCGAGTCGGTGATGACGCCTGCCTGGCTGCCGGTGAAGGACTGGGCCTCGTGGCCCAGGTTTTTGATCGCCATGGCCAGCAGGGCCATGGAGATCCGCTCTCCGGCGGTCAGCAGCATGTCGAACTCCCGGCCGGCAGGCATCGGCGACACCTGCTCGGCGAGATCGATCAGCTCGTCCGTCGTGTCGCCCATCGCGGAAACGACGACGACAACCTGGTTGCCGTTCTTCTTCGCTTCCACGATCCGCTTGGCGACGCGCTTGATGCCCTCGGCATCGGCTACGGAGGAGCCTCCGTACTTCTGCACGACAAGGCCCACGTGCGCTCCTCGCTCGGTTCGTTTATGTCGGCTCAGTCTAACGAGCGTCCGAATTCCACCACCCTGCTCCCGCATGGTGAGACATCGGCCGGTGCGATCGGACGCCCGCGTCCGGCACCTGCCCAGCCTTCGCCGTGCCACGCGGATAGTGCCCCGGGTCACACCGGCCACGGCCGACGGCCGCCTGCCGCGGGACGGTGAGGGAGGGCGGCCGGCTGAGCGGCGGCCCGGGCTACTCGCCCGGACGGATCCCCAGCGGGGCGCCGATCTCCTCCGCCATCACCCGGCCCGCCTCGAACTCCAGGGTCTCGTCGCCCATGGCGGCCTGGTCGGTGTCGAGGCCGTCCAGCTCCTCCAGGGGCTGGTTGAGGCGGACGTGGATGAGGACGGACTGGAGGGCGCGCAGCACCGCGGACGCGGTCGGGCCCCAGTTGGAGAAGTAGGAGAACTGCCACCACCACAGGGCCTCGGTGGTGCGGCCGGCGCGGTAGTGGACCATGCCGTGCCGGAGGTCGGTGATGATGTCGGCGAGGTCGTCGGAGATCCGGGCCGGCACGGGAGCCTTGCGCGGCTCGTACGGGTCGAAGACCTCGGAGTAGACGTCGACGGGCTCCAGCAGCCGGGCGAAGTTCTCCCGCAGCTCGTCCAGGTCCGGCTCCGGCCCCGGGTCGGGCTCGTAGCGCTCGTCGGGGACGATGTCCTCGTGGGCGCCCAGCCGGCCGCCGGCCAGCAGGAGCTGGGAGACCTCGAGGAGGAGGAAGGGGACCGTCGAGCCGGGCTCGTCGCCCCTCGCCACCTCCGTGACGGCCACCAGGAAGCTCTCGACCTGGTCCGCGACCTGGACCGCGAAGTCGTCCGGGTTCTGCGACGAGGCGTGCAGCGTGGCGTCAGACATCTAGGAGTCGTCTCCCCTCGAAGGCGCGGCCGAGGGTGACCTCGTCCGCGTATTCCAGGTCGCCACCCACCGGGAGGCCGCTGGCCAGGCGGGTGACCTTCAGGCCCATGGGCTTGATCATGCGGGCGAGGTACGTCGCCGTGGCCTCGCCTTCCAGATTCGGATCCGTGGCCAGGATCAGTTCCGTGACCGTCCCGTCGGCCAACCGCGCGAGAAGTTCTCGTATACGCAGGTCGTCGGGTCCCACGCCCTCGATCGGGCTGATCGCGCCGCCGAGCACGTGGTAGCGGCCCCGGAACTCACGGGTCCGCTCGATCGCGACGACGTCCTTCGGTTCCTCCACCACACAGATCACCGAGGAGTCGCGGCGCGGATCACGGCAGATGCCGCACAGCTCCTCCTGCGCGACGTTGCCGCAGGTCGCGCAGAAGCGGACCTTCGCCTTCACCTCCAGGAGAGCGTGCGCGAGCCGCTTCACGTCCGTCGGCTCGGCCTGCAGGATGTGGAAGGCGATCCGCTGCGCGCTCTTGGGACCGACGCCGGGCAGCCGCCCCAACTCGTCGATGAGGTCCTGGACCACGCCTTCGTACAACGGACTGCCCTTCCTGGAGACCTTTCGGTACGTACCGTAGTTGTCTTCCGCCTCCGCCCGGAAGGCGGATGCGTCAGAACGGCAGACCCGGGATGCCGCTGCCGCCGCCCAGCCCCTGGGCCAGCGGGCCGAGCTTCTGCTGCTGGAGCGCCTGCGCGTTCTCGTTGGCCGCCTGGACGGCCGCCACGATCAGGTCGGCGAGGGTCTCGGTGTCCTCCGGGTCCACCGCCTTCGGGTCGATCTTCAGCCCGCGCAGCTCACCGGAGCCGGTGACGGTGGCCTTCACCAGACCGCCGCCCGCCTGCCCGTCGACCTCCGTGTTCGCCAGTTCCTCCTGCGCCCGCTGCAGGTCCTGCTGCATCTTCTGCGCCTGCTGGAGCAACTGCTGCATGTTGGGCTGGCCACCGGGGATCACGATCAGCTCCTCGCCGTTTTCCGCGTCGGCGTCGGCCGCCGTCTCCGACCGCGTCCTCCGACGTTTTTTTCTTCGTCGTCAATGAGCCTACGTGGTCCACGCGGCCACTGCCCCGCCACTCTTTCGAGTGAGAACTTCGACAGCCCTATACCTGATCAAGGCCCTCTTCTGGGCGGAAAAGCCGGGAAAGCTCTCTCTCCGCCACCCATTGGGCGGTAGGAAGGTGACCGCGCGTCGTCATGGAATGTCACGCAACGTGACCGGTCGTGATCAGTAGGGAGTGCCGGGTGGGTCAGCCGGAGATGCAGCCCGAGGGTCCGCCTCAGGACGGGCGGGGCGAGGGCGCGGCCGGGCTGCGGCCGGGCGATCTGACCGGGCGGGCCTTTCCGCTCGGGGACTGGGGCGAGCCCGCCGAACGGCTGGACGAGCTGTACCGGTGGGTGGAGCGCCGGGCGCTGGAGACGGCCGCCTGGTATCTGCGGGACCGTGTGTGGAAGCGGCGCGGGGCGCGCGTGCTGCGGACCGGGGCGGCGGCCGGGGCGGTGGCCGGGGCGGCGCTGCCCCTGCTGGATCTGACGGGGGCCGTCGGCGGGGTGGCGCCCTGGGGTTGTCTGGCGCTGCTGCTCGCGGTCGCCTGCGTCGGCATCGACCGGTTCTTCGGCGTCACGTCGGGCTGGATAAGGGACGTGGCCACCGCCCAGGCGGTGCACCGGCGGCTCCAGGCGTTGCAGTTCGACTGGGCGTCGGAGAGCGTCCGGGAGGTGCTCGGGCCGGCGGAGGGCACGGCGAGCGAGGCGGCCGAGCGGTGCCTGTCGGTGCTGCGGCGCTTCTCGGAGGACGTCACGGAACTGGTCCGCACGGAGACGACCGACTGGATGGTGGAGTTCCGCACGGGTTCGGCACCGCTGGGCATCCAGACGGCGGTGCCGTCGGTACCGCGGCAGGAGTCGGGCGGTCCGGGGGGCCGGTTCCCGCTGCCGCCGGCGAACGGGTCCAGGCCGAACATGCCGCGGCAGCGCCCGCCGGAGCCGCGGTAGGCGGACCGGGCGGCGGATCGGTCGCACCCGCACGCGGCCGACCGGCCGCGCGCACGGATTCATCCCCGCCGGCGTCCACCCCCGGTCACTCCTTGCTGTACGTCAGGCTCTCCCCGCCGCTCGCCTTCGCCCGCTTCAGTCGCCCGTCCGGCAGCAGCGTGACCTCGGTGGACTCGCCCGGGGTGCAGGAGGAAGCGGGTTCACCGCTGGAGACGGTGGACGGCCCGATCCGCAACGGCCCGTCGCCGCCGGGCCGTTCGGCGAGGGTCGCCTCGAAGACGCAGTGGTACGACCCGCCGCCCTCGGTCGGCCCGTCCGCGACCAGCGTGAGCACGGTGTCCCCCACCTCGCCCTGCCGGATGGTCAGTTCGCGGCTGTTGGACCCGCCCGCGTTGTCGATCGTCGTCCGCCAGGTGCCCAGATAGGCGTCCGGGACCGCCCCGGCCCCGGTGGTGGACGCGGACGGGGACGGCGCCGAGCCGGTCGGGGTGGGCTCACCGGAACCGGCCGGCGAACCGGAGGCGGCGGTGGGCCCCGGGACGACCGTGCCGCCCTGGTCGTCGGTACCGTTGCCGTTCTTCATCAGCGCGTACACCGAGCCGCCCGCGCCCAGCGCGACGACCAGGGCGATCACGACGAGCAGCGCGGTGGACCGCCCGTTGCGCCGCTCCGGCTCCGCCGGCACACCCACGGTCGACGGCCCGTACGGCGGGGTGGCACCGAGTCCTGCGTCGGCATAGGGGTTGTACGCCGGCTGTCCCCCGCCCCAGGGCGCGGCCCCGGGCTGCCGCGGAGAGCCGTAGGCGGCGTGCTGCACCGGCGGCTGAGGGAACTGCGGGTGCTGAGGGGACGGCGGATGCTGAGGGGACGGCGCGTACTGCGGGGACTGCGGCTGCTGAGGAGACGGCCCATACTGCGGGGGCTGCGGGGGCTGCGGGGACTGCGGGGACTGCGGCTGCTGCGGGGACGGCGGATGCTGATGGGAATGCGGGGCCGCGTAGGGCGCCGCCCCGAACCCGGGCGGCACCGGTGGCATGCCGGGCGGCGGAGGCTGGGCGGCGGCGACGGTGGGCAGCCGGTCGTCGGCTCCGCCCGGCCCGCCGTCGGAGACAGCGGCGTGCTCGGGCGACCCGCCGGCTCCCGCGACCGCCCCACCGGCACCCGCACCTCCGGCGGACCCTTGGGCCCCGGCGCCCTCCGCACCCGGCGAAGCACCCGCCCCCCGCTCCGGATCCTCCACCTCCAGCAGCCGCACGGCGTGCCGCCCCAGCTGCGCGACCAGCGAACTCGGCAGCCAGGGATCCCGGGACCGCCCCTCGGCCACGGTGTCCTCCACCCCGGTCCGCTCCAGGATCGCGTCCAGCGAGGGCCGGGCCGCCGGGTCCTTCCGCAGGCAGTCCCGCACCAGGTCGGCGATGCCCTCCGGCACCCCCGTCAGATCCGGCTCCTCCTGGGCGATCCGGAACATCAGCGCGTGGGCACCGCTGTCGGCGGCCCCGAAGGGCAGCGCCCCGGTCGCCGCGTAGGCGAGCACGGACCCGAGGCAGAACACGTCGCACGCGGGTGTGATCCGCTCGCCCCGCACCTGCTCGGGCGCCATGAACCCGGGCGATCCGACGAGCGATCCGGTCCGGGTGAGCCCCTCCTCGCCGCCCCCGGTCGCCGTCTCCCGGGCCCGCGCGATCCCGAAGTCGATCACCCGGGGTCCGTCGATGGTCACGAGCACGTTGGACGGCTTGAGGTCCCGGTGCACGATCCCGGCCGCGTGGATGTCCTTCAGCGCGTGCGCGAGGCCCGCCGCCAGGATCCGTACCGACCGCTCGGGCAGCGCCCCGTGGTCGTGTCCGACGACCTGCTGGAGGCTCGGCCCGGCCACGTACCCGGTCGCCACCCAGGGCACGGCCGCCTCGGTGTCCGCGTCCAGCACGGGCGCGGTCCAGTACCCGCCGACCCGCCGCGCGGCCTGCACCTCCTGCCGGAACCGCGCCCGGAACTGCTCCTGCTCGGCCAGTTCCTCGCGGACGAGCTTCACGGCGACGGTCCGCCCCCGGTCCGACCGGGCCAGATAGACGTGCCCCATCCCGCCCGCGCCGAGCCGTGCCAGCAGCCGGTAGGCCCCGATCTGGCCCCGGCCTCCGGCCGGGGGCACCCCCAGGTCCCCCGGTCCCCGCTTCTCCATCCCCGCGCCGCCTTCCCCCCATAGGTATGCAACGACCGAGAATAGTGCGGTGGTAGGACCGGGGGTCCCCGGCCGGTGTCTACGGTTCCGTAACAGGCCGCCCGCGCGTCCGCCCGCGCCTCCGGCCGCCCGGAGCCGCCCGTCGACAACCTGTCGCGGATTCCCCCCGTCCACGGAACAAGACGCCGATGTCGCTTCCGCATCGCGGACATTTACCCTCGCCCGCATGACCCCTCAGCTCAGCCCCGAGACCGGCGCCGCGGTGAAGGCCGCCGACCGTGCGCACGTGTTCCACTCCTGGTCCGCCCAGGACCTCATCGACCCGCTCGCCGTCGCCGGCGCCGAGGGGTCGTACTTCTGGGACTACGACGGCAACCGGTACCTGGACTTCACCAGCGGGCTCGTCTTCACCAACATCGGCTACCAGCACCCGAAGGTCGTCGCCGCGATCCAGGAGCAGGCCGCGAAGATGACGACCTTCGCGCCCGCGTTCGCCGTCGAGGCGCGCTCGGAGGCGGCCCGGCTGATCGCCGAGCGGACCCCCGGCGACCTGGACAAGATCTTCTTCACCAACGGCGGCGCCGACGCCGTCGAGCACGCGGTGCGCATGGCCCGGCTGCACACGGGCCGCCCGAAGGTGCTCTCGGCGTACCGCTCGTACCACGGCGGCACCCAGCAGGCCGTGAACATCACCGGCGACCCGCGCCGCTGGGCCTCCGACAGCGGCAGCGCCGGTGTCGTCCACTTCTGGGCGCCGTTCCTCTACCGCTCCCGCTTCTACGCGGAGACCGAGGAGCAGGAGTGCGCCCGGGCGCTGGAGCACCTGGAGACGACGATCGCCTTCGAGGGACCGGGGACGATCGCGGCGATCGTCCTGGAGACCGTCCCGGGCACGGCCGGCATCATGCTTCCGCCGCCCGGCTACCTGGCCGGTGTCCGCGAGATCTGCGACCGGCACGGGATCGTCTTCGTCCTGGACGAGGTCATGGCCGGCTTCGGCCGGACCGGCGAGTGGTTCGCGGCCGACCTGTTCGGCGTCGTCCCGGACCTGATGACCTTCGCCAAGGGCGTGAACTCCGGTTACGTGCCGCTCGGCGGTGTGGCCATCTCCGGGAAGATCGCGGAGACCTTCGGCAAGCGGCCGTACCCCGGCGGCCTCACCTACTCCGGCCACCCGCTGGCCTGCGCCGCCGCCGTCGCCACGATCAACGTGATGGCGGAGGAGGGCGTGGTCGAGAACGCCAAGCGGCTCGGCGAGACCGTCGTCGGCCCCGGCCTCGCCACGCTGGCCGAGCGGCACCCGAGCGTCGGCGAGGTGCGCGGCACCGGCATGTTCTGGGCGCTGGACCTGGTGCGCAGCCGGGAGACCCGCGAGCCGCTGGTGCCGTACAACGCGGCCGGCGAGGCGAACGCGCCGATGGCCGCCTTCGCCGCCGCCGCCAAGAAGCACGGCCTGTGGCCCTTCGTGAACATGAACCGCACGCACGTCGTCCCGCCGTGCAACGCGACCGAGGCCGAGCTGAAGGAGGGCCTGGCCGCGCTCGACGCCGCGCTGACCGTCGCGGACGAGTACACCGTGTGACACGTCCCGTGGAAGACGACGGAACGTAGCGGAACGACGGCTGCCGCCCGACCGAGCCGAACGCGTAAGGTGACGTGCTCGTAAGCAAGTGGGACTCGCGTAGATCGAGAGTCTGTACGAGTACGTCACCCGGACGCGTGAGGAGAGGCACGGACCATGCCCGGCAACGGCACCGTGACGCGCAGCACCCTGCGCCAGCAGATCGCGGACGCGCTCCGTGACGAGGTGCTGGCGGGGCGGCTGCGCCCGGGCCGGGCGTTCACCGTCAAGGAGATCGCCGACCAGTACGGCGTCTCCGCCACCCCCGTCCGCGAGGCGCTGGTCGACCTGTCCGCGCAGGGCATCCTGGAGGCCGACCAGCACCGGGGCTTCCGCGTGCCCGAGTACTCGGTCACCGACTACCGCAGCATGATCGAGGCCCGCAGCCTGGTCACCGACGGCATGTTCCAGGCCCTCACCGCCGGCCATCCCGCCTTCGGCACCCCGCCCGGTGATCCCCGCACGACCGCCGCGCTGACCACCGTGCGCCGACGCGGGGAGGAGGCCCAGCGGGCCGCGGCGGCCGGTGACCTCACCGTCCTCATCGGCTACGACCTCCGCTTCTGGCGCGAGCTGAGCGCCCTGTTCGGCAACCCGCATCTCGCCGACTTCCTGCACCGGCTGCGGGTCCGCTCCTGGGTCTGCGTGGTGCAGCACCTGCTCCGCCTGCCCGACCTGCGTGGCCGGCTGTGGGCCGGGCACGGCGACCTGGTCGACGCGCTGGCCCGCCGCGAGGCCGAGAGCGCCCGGGCGATCGTCGCCGATGCCAACGCCCATTCGCTGGCGCTGCTGGAACACCTGGCCAACGGGTAGGTGACCGATACGGGCCGTACGGGGGGAGCCGCCCCGGGGCCCCACCGACTACCCTTCCCTGACCACCTGCTGCCGTGCGTGACCACGCGCCTGCCGATGCGAGGAGCCCTCTTTTGGCCTGTGACCTGTGGCTGGTACCGCTCGTGGACGTGTTGTGCCACACCCCGGACAATCCCTTCGCCGAGGAACTCGCGCAGTACAACAAGGCATTGGCCGAGGCCGGCCTGCCTCCGGTGCCGGTGTACCAGTACATGCCGGGTCTGTCCGGTGACGTCGCCCCCGTCGCCGGCTTCGACTACGACGCCCTGCACTTCCTGCGCCGGGTGTACCTGCTCCAGCTCTGCGGCCTGCCGGTGACCCCGGTGGACGAGCTGGGCGGCGACTACGAGCAACTGCTGGAGATGTTCGAGTCCACGGCCCAGCAGTCCCACCTGGTCTGGCACTACGACCACGCGGGCGCGTACGTCCCGGTGGACTTCCCGCACCCGCTGTCGAACGAGGAACTCCTCGCGGGCGGCGGGCCGTTGGGCTCGGCGCAGAGCCTGCTCCGGGAACTCCAGTACGTGGCACCGTCGATCGGCATCGACCCGGCCAACCCCCCGGCGCCCCCGGCCCCTCCGACGGCCCCCACCGAACTGGAGGAACCGGCCGTGCCGGCCCCCTACGACCCCAGCCCCTTCGCCCGCGAACGCCATGTCTGGCTGGGCCTGCACGCGGCGGCGACCCGCTCGCTGGCGCAGGGCTCGATGATCGTGTTCAGCTGAGCCGGGTCCGCCCGTCAGGGCCGCGGGTCACGGGGGACGCGGATCGGACGCCCGGGCGATGAGGTGGATCACCGGAGGCCACAGCACCCCGCTCGCCAGGAGCAGGGAGGGGCCGAGGTGCACCGGGCACACGAACAGGGGCGGCCTGTTGTGCCGGGCGACCTCGAAGACGGCCGGGTCGGCGCAGTCCGTGCCGTCGGCCTGGTGCCCCTCACCGCCGTACGGTCCCCGGCACACCGCGCTCCGGTGGACGCCCATGCGTCCATTGTCCACCGGGAACGGCCGGCCGCCGGGGACGGCCGACCACGGGAACGGCCGGCCGCCGGAGACGACGAACCGCCCGCCGCTCACGCCCGAGGGGCGGAACGGCGGGCGGTCCCGCGAGATGCCTACAGGAACGAGTTGATCTCGATCGTCTCGTCCCGGCCCGGGCCCACGCCGATCGCGGAGATCGGGGCGCCGGACATCTCCTCCAGCGCCTTCACGTAGTTCTGGGCGTTCTTCGGGAGGTCGGAGAAGGACTTCGCCTTGGTGATGTCCTCGGACCAGCCGGGCAGCGTCTCGTAGACCGGCTTCGCGTGGTGGAAGTCGGTCTGGGAGTACGGCAGCTCCTCGACGCGCTTGCCGTCGATCTCGTACGCCACGCAGACCGGGATCTGCTCCCAGCCGGTCAGCACGTCCAGCTTGGTGAGGAAGAAGTCGGTCAGGCCGTTCACCCGGGTCGCGTAGCGGGCGATGACCGCGTCGAACCAGCCGCAGCGGCGGTCACGGCCGGTGGTCACGCCCCGCTCGCCGCCGATGCGGCGCAGCGCCTCGCCGTCCTCGTCGAAGAGTTCCGTGGGGAACGGGCCGGCGCCGACGCGGGTCGTGTACGCCTTGAGGATGCCGATGACCCGGCTGATCTTCGTCGGGCCCACGCCGGCGCCGGTGCAGGCGCCGCCCGCGGTCGGGTTCGAGGAGGTGACGAAGGGGTACGTGCCGTGGTCGATGTCCAGGAGGGTGCCCTGGCCGCCCTCGAAGAGGACGACCTTGTCGTCCTCCAGGGCCTGGTTGAGGATCAGGACCGTGTCGGCGACGTACGGCTTGATCTGCTCGGCGTAGCCCAGCAGCTCCTCGACCACCTGGTCGGCGGTGATGGCGCGCCGGTTGTAGAGCTTGGTGAGGACCTGGTTCTTGACGTCGAGGGCCGCCTCCACCTTCTGGTGGAGGATCGACTCGTCGTAGAGGTCCTGGACCCGGATGCCCACGCGGTTGATCTTGTCGGCGTAGGTCGGGCCGATGCCGCGGCCGGTGGTGCCGATCTTGCGCTTGCCGAGGAAGCGTTCCGTCACCTTGTCGACGGTCACGTTGTACGGCGTGATGATGTGCGCGTTACCGCTGATCAGGAGCTTGGACGTGTCGACGCCGCGCTCGTTCAGACCGCTCAGCTCGGAGAGCAGGACCGACGGGTCGACGACGACACCGTTGCCGATGACCGGCGTGCAGCCGGGAGACAGGATTCCGGAAGGGAGAAGGTGCAGGGCGTACTTCTGATCGCCCACGACCACCGTGTGGCCGGCGTTGTTACCACCCTGGTAACGCACCACGTAGTCGACGGAGCCGCCAAGCAGGTCCGTCGCCTTTCCCTTGCCTTCGTCACCCCACTGAGCACCGAGCAGCACAAGTGCGGGCACGCGCGTACACCCCTTCCGGGCGGGGCATGTCCAAGGTCGGGGGCGTGGGCGTAAGGTTCACCGCCGCGTACCACCGCGACCGTCGTCGGTCGCACAACCGTCGGACCGGATGCCCCGGAATAGACGAAGCCCCTGGCGCAATAGCGCAAGGGGCTCTTGCACAAAGATGCTACCCGAGGAAGCGAGGCAGGACCGAGGTGGCGACTTTCGCGACGTCCGATCAGCTGCTGGTGATCATCGATCCGGCGGCACGGCAGACCGACGGAGAGGCCGTACGGATCGCGAAAGACGTGCTCAGCGCGGGTGCGGCGGCCAAGGTGTGTCTCCCGGAGGGGCCCGAGGAATTCGCCCGCGCACTGGGCCGCAGGGGGGCCAGGCGGCCGGTCGTGGTCGGGGACGGCCTGGCCCTGGTGCGGGCCGTCACCCTGCTGCACCGGCAGCGGGAGCTGACCGGATGTGCGCTGTCGGTGGTGCCGGTGGGGGACACCGCGCTCGCCGAGTCGCTCGGGGTGCCCCGGGGCGCGGTGGCGGCGGCGCGGGCGGTCCTGGACGGCGCCGAGCGACGGCTGGACCTGCTGGTCGACGACAGCGACGGGGTGGTGCTGGGGGCGCTGGGCATTCCGCCGGCGCCGGTGCGGGCGGCCGCCGCCGAGCCGGTGCCGGTCTCCTCGGTCCGGCCCTGGTACCGCTCCCTGGTGCGCACCCTGGCCGTCCGGCCCGCCCCGCTGCCCGCCGTGCCCTCCCCCGGCGCGTCCCGGCTCCGGGTGGAGGTGGACGGGGCGACGGTGATCGACCTGGACCAGCCGGTGGAGGCGGTGTCGGTGACGCCGGGGGCGGACGGACTGGCCACGGTGGAGGTGCGCCCCCTGTCGGTGGGCGCGGAGGCGACCCCGCTGCTGGCTTCCGGTCGCACGGTGACGGTCACGGGCGCGGACTTCCGCTACCGGGCGGACGCGGCGGTGTCGGGCCCGGTGCGCAGACGCACCTGGCGGGTGCTGGAGGGGGCCTGGGGGCTCGTGCTGCCCCCCGGCCGGTGAGCCGCACGGCACCCCCACACCCCTGCCCCTGCCCCTGCCCCACGGCACGCCCAGGACGCCCAGGACGCCCCCTAAAGGTCTCGTGACAAATATTTAACCGCGCCGACCCCTTCCCGCACCCCCGCCCCGTCCACCATCCTGCTCCATCAGGACCCGCGGACAGGACAGGGAAGGGGCCACCCGATGGCTGTGGACGAGGGTGTCGCACCGGCGACGGGCACGGGCGAAGAAGAAACGGTTCATCGGCTGAAGCCCAACGCCGTGGGGCTGCTGGGCGTGGTCTTCATGGCCGTCGCCACCGCCGCGCCGATCACCGCGATGACCGGCAACGTGCCCTTCATGGTGTCGTCCGGCAACGGCGTCGGGGCACCCGCGAGCTATCTCGTGGCAATGGTCGTCCTGGCAATCTTTTCCGTGGGTTTCACGTCGATGGCCAAGCACATCACATCCACCGGCGCGTTCTACGGATTCATCTCCTACGGTCTCGGACGGACCGTCGGACTGGCCTCCGGACTGCTCGCCACCTTCGCGTACGTCGTCTTCGAACCGGCGCTGATCGGGATCTTCTCGACCTTCGCGACGACGACGCTCACGGACCAGACGGGGCTGCACGTGCCCTGGTGGGCCTTCGCGGCCCTGATGCTCGCGATCAACGCCATGGGCACCTGGTTCGGGGTCAGCGTCGCCGAGAAGCTGCTGGTGGCGCTGCTGGCCACCGAGGTCACCGTGCTCGCGGCGATGGCGGTGTCCGTCGCCCTCCACGGCGGCGGGCCGCACGGTTTCACCTTCGCGCCGGTCGACCCCGTCAACGCCTTCAAGGGCACCTCCGCCGGCCTCGGGCTCTTCTTCGCCTTCTGGTCCTGGGTCGGCTTCGAGTCGACGGCGATGTACGGCGAGGAGTCCCGCGACCCGAAGAAGATCATCCCCAAGGCGACGATGATCAGCGTGCTCGGCGTGGGCGTCTTCTACGTCCTCGTCTCCTGGATGGCCATCACCGGCAACGGCGAGGCGGAGGCCGTCAGGGCCGCCTCCTCCGCCAACCCGCTGGCGATGTTCTTCGTCCCCACCGAACGCTACGTCGGCCACTGGGCGGTCGACGTCATGCAGTGGCTGATGATCACCGGCTCGCTGGCCTGCGGCATGGCCTTCCACAACTGCGCCGCCCGCTACCTGTACGCCCTCGGCCGGGAGGGCGTCCTGCCGTCGCTGCGCGACACCGTCGGGCGGACCCACGCCCGGCACGGCTCCCCGCACATCGCCGGCCTGGTGCAGACCGCCGTCAGCGCGGTGCTGGTCGGCGCGTTCTGGGCCGCGGGCAAGGATCCCTACACCGGGACGTACGTCCTGCTCGCCATCCTCGGCACCATGGCGATCCTCGTCGTCCAGGCCGTGTGCTCCTTCGCGGTGCTGGCCTACTTCCGCTCCCACCACCCCGAGAGCCGGCACTGGTTCCGCACCTTCACCGCCCCCCTGCTGGGCGGGATCGCGATGCTCGCGGTCGTCGTGCTGCTGGTGTCCAACATGGGCGTGGCGGCCGGGCCGGAGTCCGGCTCGCTGGTGCTGAAGGCGACCCCGTGGCTGGTGGCCCTGGTCGCGGCGACCGGCGTGGCCTGCGCCCAGTACCTGAAGAGGCGCTCTCCCGAGCGGTACGCGCTGCTGGGGCGGACGGTGCTGGAGGAGACGAAGGAACGGTGACGCCCGCCCGGGGGCCCCGGACGCCCTCGGCCGGCCCAGGCGGCCCCGGGCGCTCAGACCACCTCGACGCGCAGCCCCGCCAGTCCCCGGATCACGAAGTTCGGCTTCCGCTCCGGCTCCGCCGCCAGGCTCAGCGTCGGCGCCTTCTCCAGCAACGCGGTCATGGAGGCGGCCAGTTCGAGGCGGGCCAGCGGTGCTCCGATGCAGTAGTGGATGCCGGCGCTGAAGGAGATGTGCGGGTTGTCCCCGCGGGTGAGGTCCAGCCGGTCCGGGGCGGTGAAGACGGACGGGTCGTGGTTGGCGGAGCCGAAGAGCATCGCGATCTCCGCGCCCCGCGGGATCGTCGTGCCGTCGATCTCGATGTCCTCCAGCACCCAGCGTTCGAAGAGCTGGAGCGGGGTGTCGTAGCGCATCAGCTCCTCGATCGCGGACGGGACCAGGGTGTGGTCGGCGCGCAGGGCCGCCAGCTGGGCGGGGTTGCGGAACAGGGCCCACCAGCCGTTCACCGTGGCGTTGACGGTGGCCTCGTGGCCCGCGTTGAGGAGCAGGACCGCCGTGGAGATCATCTCCTGCTCGGTGAGGCGGTCGCCCTCGTCGTGGGCCGCGATCAGCCCCGAGATCAGGTCCTCCCCGGGCTTTTTGCGGCGGGCCGCGATCAGCTCGCGCAGACAGCCGGAGAACTCCACGGACGCCCTGACCGCCTTCGCCGCCGTCTCCTCGGACGGGTTCAGCTCGTACATCCCGCAGATGTCCGCCGACCAGGGGCGCAGCTGTGCCCGGTCCGCCTCGGGGATGCCGAGCATCTCGGCGATCACCGCCACCGGCAGCGGCTCCGCCACGTCCGTCAGCAGATCGCCGCCGCCCTCCCGGACGAGGGCGGCCACCAGGTCGCCGGCCAGCCCGTGCACATACGGCCGGAGCCGCTCCACCGTGCGCGGGGTGAACGCCTTCGACACCAGGCGCCGGATCCGGGTGTGGTCCGGCGGCTCCAGGTCGAGCATCCCGTGGTCGTTGAGGGTGTGGAAGGGCTCCTGCTCCGGCGGGGGCGGGGTGCGGCCGAACTCCTCGTGCGTGAACCGGTGCCGATACGTCCGGCCCAGCCGGCGGTCGCGCAGCAGGGCCGAGACGTCCGCGTGCCGCGGGACCAGCCACTGGTCGGTCGGCTCGTACCGGATCACCCGTCCCCGCGCCCGCAGCCGCGCGTAGGCCGGGTAGGGGTCGGCGACGAACGCCGGGTCCCAGGGGTCGAACGCGAGGTCGGTGGGGCCTGCCATGCGGGGACGCTAACGCCTCACCCCGGGGCGTGACCAGGGGTCCTCGCGCCCGGACCGGCCGCCGGGTCAGCCCGGGGTGACCAGCCGGGCCTCGTAGGCGAACACCGCCGCCTGGGTGCGGTCGCGCAGGCCCAGTTTCACCAGGACACGGCTCACATGGGTCTTGATGGTCGACTCCGCCACCACCAGCCGCCCGGCGATCTCCGCGTTGGACAGGCCCTGCGCGATGAGGACCAGGACCTCCGTCTCGCGTTCCGTGAGTTCGCCGTACGCCGCCTGGGCCGACGGCATCAGCCGCGGCGACTCGGACAGCCGCGAGAACTCCGTGATCAGGCGCTTGGTGACCGAGGGCGCGAGCAGGGCTTCACCGGAGGCCACCACCCGGACGCCGTCGGCCAGTTGACGGGCGGAGGCGTCCTTGAGGAGGAAGCCGGAGGCTCCCGCGCGCAGGGCCTGGTACACGTACTCGTCCAGGTCGAACGTGGTCAGCACCAGCACCTTGGCCGTCTCGTCCGCGGCCACGATCTCCCGGGTCGCCTCGATGCCGTTCAGCTCCGGCATCCGGATGTCCATCAGGACGACGTCCGGGGAGAGTTCCCGCACCCGCTCGACCGCCTCCCGGCCGTTGACGGCCTCGCCGACGACCTCGATGCCCGGCATCGCGTTCAGCAGCACCGAGAAGCCCTCGCGGACCATCATCTGGTCGTCCGCGATCAGCACGCGGATCGTCATGCCGTGCCCTCGATCGCCGTGTCCGCCGCGGGCACCGGCAGGAACACCGTCACCTCGTACCCCCCGTCGGCCCCGGGGCCCGCCGTCATGTCGCCGTTCAGCATCGACACGCGCTCCCGCATGCCCGTGATGCCGTGTCCGGCACCGGGCGAGGGCTTCACCCGGTCCGGGGCCGGCGGCGGGCCGTTGACTATGCGCAGGCCCAGCCCGCCGAGGACGTACCCGATCTCGACCCGGGCGCCCGCGCCGGGGGCGTGCCGCAGGGTGTTGCTCAGGGCCTCCTGCACGATCCGGTACGCCGACAGCTCCACGCCCTGCGGCAGCTCCCGCACCGCTCCGGTCACCGCCTTCTCCACCGTCAGGCCGGCCTCGCGCACATTGGCGAGCAGTCCGTCCAGATCGGCCAGCGTGGGCTGCGGGGCGTCCGGGGCCTCGTAGTCCTCGGCCCGGACCACGCCGAGGACCCGGCGCAGTTCGGTCAGGGCCGCCACCGCGTTCTCCCGGATGGTGGCGAACGCCTTCTCCAGCTCCGGCGGCGGGTTCTCCACCCGGTACGGCGCGGCCTCCGCCTGGATCGCGACCACCGACATGTGGTGGGCGACCACGTCGTGCAGCTCCCGGGCGATCGTCGTGCGCTCCTCCAGCAGGGTGCGGCGCGAGCGCTCGTGCTCGGTCACCGTCTGCTGGGCGCTCACCTCCTGCCGGGCCTCCCGGCGGGTCTGCCGGACGGTGACGGCCAGCAGGATCAGCGCGGACAGCACGATCATCGGGGCGGCGTCGACGTCGTAGTGGGTGGCACCGAAGGCGGTCACGGTCCACACCCCGTACGCCGCCGTCAGCAGCCACATCCAGGCCGCGGTGCGCGGGCGGGTGCGCAGCGCCACGACCGTGAGCACCACCAGGTGGGAGATGAAGCTGCCGGGCAGCCACGGCCAGGGGTGCCAGCTGTCGCCGACCGCCGAGGTGACCGCGGTCGCCGCGAGCGACAGCCAGAACGCGCCCACCGGACGGGCGAGGGTCAGCAGCACCGGGGCCAGTGCCAGCAACGGGCACATCAGCTGCGTCACCTGGCCCTCGGAGAAGCTCGCCGCGTTGGCGAGCATCGCCACCACGCCGGCGGCGGCCACCAGCGCGTGCGGGGTCCAGGCGGCCTGGGCCCGCATACGGTCGGGGAGGCGGCGGACGAGGGGGCCGTCCGCCGCCGCACGGGGCAGCGGACGGTAGGCGAAGGCGTCGTGGAACAGGTCCTGCCGCAGCCCGCGCAGGGCGTCCGCGGCCAGCCGGAACTCCGGGCTGCGCGGCCGGCCGGCCGGGCCCGGCGGGGTCGTCTGCGTGTGGGTCGTCTCGGTCACGTGGAGAACGGTAGGCGCGGGCGGGGGGCGCGGTCGTCCCCTTGGAGAGGGGTCCTCGGCCCTCCCTCTCAGGTACTACGCGTGCGGCGGGGCCGGCGTCCCGGTCCGCGTCGGGTCAGCGGCCTGCGGGGCGGACCAGGCCGGACTCGTAGGCGAAGACGGCCGCCTGGGTGCGGTCGCGCAGGCCCAGCTTCACCAGGATCCGGCCCACGTGTGTCTTCACGGTCTGCTCGGCGACGACCAGCCGCTCGGCGATCTCCGCGTTCGACAGGCCCTGGGCGATCAGCGCCAGCACCTCGGTCTCCCGCTCCGTGAGGTCGCCGACGCGCCGCTTGAGCGGGGCCCGGCCGCTGCCGTCCAGCCGGGCGAACTCCGCGATGAGCCGCCGGGTGACACCGGGGGCCAGCAGGGCGTCGCCCGCGGCCACGACCCGCACCGCCTCGGCCAGCTTGTCCGCGGAGGCGTCCTTCAGCAGAAAGCCGGAGGCCCCCGCCCGCAGCGCGTCGTACACGTACTCGTCCAGGTCGAACGTGGTCAGCACCAGCACCTTGACGGCGAAGTGGTCCTCGGTGATCCGGCGGGTCGCCTCGATGCCGCCCAGTTCCGGCATCCGGATGTCCATCAGCACCACGTCCGGGAGCAGTTCGGCGGTCCGCGCGATCGCGTCCCGGCCGTCCACCGCCTGCCCGATCACCTCGATGCCGGGCTGGGTGTTCAGCAGCACGGTGAAGCCCTGCCGGACCATCTGCTGATCGTCGGCGATGAGTACCCGGATGCTGCCGGTACCGCTCGTCATGGGGTGTGTTCTCCTGTCGGACGCCGGTCGGACGAAGGCGGGGACGCGGGACCGGGCGCGGTCCCGGACGTACCGGACGCGGGGGCGGGCGAAGTCCCGGACAACGTCGGGCCGGTGCCGCCGGGGAGGAAGGCCGTCACGTGGAATCCGCCGCCCGAGGTTCTGGCCGCGACGACATGACCGCCGAGCATCGCCGCGCGCTCCCGCATACCGAGCAGCCCGTGCCCGGCTCCCGGAGAGGGCGGAACGGGGTGCCGCGGGGGCGAGTTGACCACGTCCAGGTGCAGGCCGTTCGGGAAGTGCCCGACCTCCACACGCACCCGGGATCCCGGCGCGTGCCGCAGGGCGTTGCTCAGCGCCTCCTGCACGATCCGGTACGCCGACAGCTCCACGCCCGGAGCGTACGGCCGTGCCGCGCCCACCACCTCCGCGGTGACGTCCAGCCCCGCGGCGCGGGTGTTCTCGATCAGCGCGTCGAGCCGGTCGAGCGTGGGCTGCGGAGCGTGCGGGGCCGCTCCGGTGCCCGGACCGCCCAGCCCGTACGGGTCGTCGGGGTTCTCGGAACGCAGCACACCGAGCACCCGGCGCAGCTCGGTGAGGGCCTCCAGCGCGTTGTCGCGGATCCCGGCCAGGTTCTCCAGCAGCTCCTCGGACGGGTTCTCCACCAGATGAGGGGTCACCTGGGCCTGGATGGAGATGACCGACATGTGGTGGGCGACCACGTCGTGCAGCTCGCGGGCGATCCGGTTGCGTTCCTCCAGCACGGTGCGGCGACCGCGCTCCTCGGCGGTGAGGGTGGCCTGCTCGACCAGTTCGGCACGCGCCTCCCGGCGGCCGCGCAGGGCGGTGCCGAGCAGCACGACCACCGCGGACAGCACCACCGCGAGGACACCGGTCGGGTCGTGGCTCCGCCCGCCCCACACCCCCTCCAGGAGCCAGGTGACCAGCGCGGTCAGGCCCAGTGCCTCGACCGCCACCCGGGTGCGCACGCGCAGCGCGAGCAGCAGCAGGACGAGCAGGTGCGCGATGATGCCGGCCGCGCTCCAGGGCCAGGTGAACGTCTCCCCGGCCGCCGGGTACGTCCACTCGCGGACCGCGACGGCTCCCGCCACGGTCCCCGCCATGGACAGCCACCAGCCGGGAACGGGACGCCACAGCGCGAGGACGACCGCGCCGCCCTGCGCGAGGCCGATCACGAAGGCCGGCCCGGAGCGCACGTGCGCCTCGCCCGCCAGCTCTGCCACGGCGCCGAACGTGACCCCGACCGCTGTCAGCCCCAGCAGGACGTGCGGCAGCCGGCGCAGCCGCGCGAGGGCGGGCAGCGGATCCGGCCCGAAGACCCACAGGTCCTCGCGCAGCACCCGCAACCAGCGTCGGGCCCGGCCCGTGAGCTGCCTGAACGCCTGGCGGCCCCCCGTTTCCGTCACGCGCACCACCCTAGACAACACGGCGGGCCGCCCGCCCGGGCTCCGCGTCCGCGGTCCGGTGCGAGCGGACCACCCGTGACCGTCTCCCGCCGGTACCGGTGCCGGGGGTACGCCGGTCGCGCCGCTGCTCGAAGGAGTGGAACGCGGCCCAGCACACCGCCAGCGCCAGGGCGAACGCCGGGAACCAGAGCAGCCGGGCCGCCACCCAGCCGAGGCCGTCGGGCGCTGTGTGCAGCCCGGGGAGCCGGCCGGCGGTGAGGGCGGTGACCGTGGTGACCGTCATCGCCGTCTGGTGCCAGAGGTAGACCGTCATCGCGGAGACGTCGACGAGGACCACGGCCGCCCAGGCGAGCGGGCGGGCCGTCGCACGGCGCAGCCGGTCGCGCAGCAGGAGTGCCAGACCGCACTGGGCCAGACCGAACGTGACGGCCGCCAGAGTCGGCGGGTCCAGGTCGGAGACCGCGCTGCCGGGGACGCCGACCATGGACGCCGGGTAGCCCGCGCAGCCGACGAGGACCGCCGTGGCCGCCGTACCGCCGAGGAGGAGGGCCCAGGCCGAGCGGCGGCTGTGCAGCTCGCCCCGGGCCCAGGCGGCGCCCAGGGTGTAGGGGACCAGCCAGCCGGCGGCCAGGTTGGACCAGGACACCCAGGACGGGCCGAGGTGCAGGCCGAAGCGGAACAGGTCCACGTGCAGGACGACGGCGAACGGCCACAGGGGGTTGAGGCGGGCGACGAGCGGGGTGACGGCCGTCAGCACGGCGAAGACCAGCAGGAACCACAGGGGGGACAGCGCCAGTTTCCACAGGGTGTGGATCGTGGGCAGGGGCGCGCCGGCGAGCAGCAGGGCCGCGACGGCCACCGTCCACAGGCCCAGGAGGGCGGCGACCGGGCGGAGCAGGCGGGTCAGACGGGTGCGCAGCCAGTCGGTGTAGGAGTCGCCGCGCTCGCGGGACGCGGCCAGACCTCGGGTCGCCGCGTACCCGCCGACCAGGAAGAACACGGCCAGGGTCTGGAGCAGCCAGGAGACCGGGGCCAGCCGGGGCAGGTACCGCAGCGGGCTCGCCGGGTGCAGGGTGCCGTCCTCCACGACCAGGGCGGTGACCAGCCAGTGCCCGAGGACCACCCCGAGGATCGCGAAGGCCCGCAGGGCGTCGGCCGCGCGGTCGCGGGAGGCGGGGGTGGCGGCGTCGATCCGGTGGGCGCCCCGCCGGATCGCGCGCAGTGCGCGGCGCGGGGCGCGGGTGCGCGGGACACCGGTACGCGGGGCGCGGGTACGCGGGGCGCGGGTGCGCGGGACACCGGTACGCGGGGCCGGCTCAGCCATGGGTCACCTCCGGGGTCTCGCGGAGGGTGATCCGGGCGAGGTTGGCGAGGGAGGCCGAGCCCGGGGTGAAGTAGCCGCTGTGGTCGGCGTCGGCCGCGTCGAAGACCCGGGCGCCGAAGCCGGCGGAGACGGGGTCGGCGCCGAAGCCGACGGTGGTGCCGAAGAGGGCGGCGCGGACGTGCGGGACGTGCTCCACCCAGTCGGCGCTGCCGCGGGCCGCCCAGACCCGGGCGTGGGTGTGCAGGGCGGCGACGGAGTCCGCGCCGGTGCCGGGGCTGCCGATCAGGGCGAGGTCGTCCGCGGCCAGGCCGGGGGCGGCGCGGCCGCAGACCACCGAGCCGTAGGAGTGGCAGAGCAGGGAGACGTGGGCGCCGGCGGGGGCCGCCGCGTGCAGCCGGCGCACGAAGGCGCGCAGGCGGGGGGCGGCCTCGTCGGCGCGGGCGGGGGTGGTCACCGTGGTGCTGACCGTGGCCGGGGTCTCGTAGCCGAGCCAGGCGATGACGGCGACGGGAGTGCCGGGGGCGGCGCGGTGGGTGAGGTCCGTGTACAGGGCCGCGGCGGCCCGGTGGAAACGGGTGTACGTGTCCAGGGTGGTGTCCGAGCCGGGGACCAGGACGGCGATGTGGCGGGCGTGGGCGAGGTCGCCGAGGACCTCGGTGGCCCGGCCCGTGCCTCGGCCGTCGAAGGCGAGGAGGTGCCGGGACGGGGTGGCCAGGGCGCGGTCGGCGGCGGCGCGGTGCGGGGCGGCGTGGGCGGCGGCCGTGCGGGCCGCCGCCGTGGCGTTGGCCCGGTTGGCCGCGTAGGTGGAGTGGAGGGTGGACGGGGTGAGGGGGGCGAGGGTGGCGGGGGGCGGGGCGGGGACGGGGAGGCGGGCGAGGGCGGTCAGGGGGACGACCAGGGCGGCGACGAGGAGGGTGGAGAGCAGTGCGCGGAGAGGTCGGTGCCGGCTCGGGGGCGGGGCGGTGGGGGGCCGCCCGGCCTCCGGCCGGGTCCGGTTTCCCACCCGCACCACCCGTGCGGCTCTCGTCGTCGGGTGCGGGTGGCCCCCGTGGGGCGCGTCCGCCGTCGGCGGCCGCGGGACGGCGGCGAAGGACGACTCGTCATGCCGCGCCCCCGCGAGCAGAACACCCACGCCCCCCTCGGCAGAGCACACCCCCGCAGCCCCACCCCCCGGCCCCACCCCGGCACAGGACCACCCCGCCGACCCACCCTCCGGCCCCACCCCCGCACAGCACGAACCCGCGCGCACACCCTTCGAGCCCACCCCCGCACAGCACGAACCCGCGCGCACACCCTCCAAGCCCACCCCCGCACAGCACGAACCCCCGCGTACGCCCTTCGAGCCCACCCCGGTGCAGCACGACCCCGCCGACACACCCTCCGGCCCCACCCCGGAACAGCACGAACCCGCGCGCACAGCCTCCAAGCCCGCCCCCGCCCAGCACGAACCCCCGCGTACGCCCTTCGAGCCCACCCCCGCACGGCACGAACCCACGCACACACCCTCCGAGCCCGCCCCGGTGCAGTTCGACCCCGTGGGTGGGTGCTTCAGGGGTGTCTTGGGGGGCGGTGGTGTCGGCGGGAGGTGGTGGGGAGGGGTGGGGGTGGGGTGGGGGCGGCCCATGGGCGGGGTCCTTTCAGGTGGCCCCGGAAGTGGGGGCGGCTGAAAGGACGTTATGGAGCCGGGGGTGTCGTCGGCGTCCCGCCAGGGAGCTGTTCCGGCGGGTAGCTCTCAGGTATTACGGGTATCACGGGGTCCGCCGCACGGCGGGCCGACTCCGCCTGTCACCAGGCCAGTTGGGCGATCTCCTCCGCCACCACCGCGCAGGCGTCCGCCGCGGGGTCGATCAGCGGGAAGTGGCCGACGTCCTCCAGCAGCGTCAGGCCGGCCACCTCGCCCGCCTTCGCCGCGGCCTCCGCGTACGACTCGGCCACCTGCTGCGGCACCACCAGGTCGCCACGGCCCTGCACGAGCGTCGTGGCGATGCCGGTCGGCAGGAGCAGCACCGGGTCGGCGTACGGGCGGCGCTCGGCGAATCCGTCCTGCCCGCCGAGGAACTGCAACGACGCGTGCCCGCAGACGTCCAGCTTCTCCGCCACCTCGAAGTCCGCGATCGGGGCGAGCGCGACGACACCGCGCAGCGGCGCCGGGCGGTCGGTGCGCCAGGCGGCGTCCGGCGGGAGGACGTGCCGGGCCGCCGCCCACAGGGCCAGGTGGCCGCCCGCCGAGTGTCCGGTCAGCACCGTACGGCGGGGGTCCGCCTGTGGGAGTACCTCCTGGACCAGCGCGGGAAGGGCGTCCAGGGCCGCCGCGACGTCGTCGAGGGTGTCGGGCCAGCGCCCGGCGGGCGGCACGCCCTCCCCCTCCTCGGTCCGCCCCGCCTGCTGTCCCGGGATGAGCGGCTCGCCACCCCGTCTGTACTCGACGTTGGCCACCGCGAAGCCCCGGCGGGCCAGGAAGTCCGCGAAGGGCGTGATGTGGCGGCGGTCGTAGCGGGCGCGCCACGCGCCGCCGTGCAGCACGACGACCAGCGGGGCGGGAGTGGCGGGAGCCGCGGACTCCGGGCCGGGGCGGGGAGCGTAGAAGTCGATCACCTGGTCGGGGTGGTCACCGTAGGAGGCGGTGACGTCGGGGTCGACCGGGGGGTGCGAGAAGGCCGACTCCTCTTCGGCGGCGGCGCGGGCAGCGGCGGCGTCGTCCGGCATGCTCCAACCTCTCAGCGATGATGGGGGTACCTCAGGCCTTCGGCCCCGGGGGAGTTGGCTGACCAGGTGGCGGGTCGGCCGTTGGCGGGGACGGTATCAGGCCGGTGACGTGCGGGGACACGGGGTTGTCACGCACGGTGAGGGAAATCGGTTCCGGGGGCCGCGGGAGGGCCCGGGAGGGGCCGCGAAAGGGTTCGGGAGGGGCGGCGAGAGGCCGCTTGAGCGCCGCGAAAGGGCATCCGGGCGCCGCGAGATGGTCATGGGAGGGCCGCGCCAGGGCGCGGGCGGCGGGCGGGAGGGGCGTGGGCGGGGGGCGGGAGGGCTGCTCGGTGCGGGGTCCGGGTGAGCGGACCCCGCACCGGTGCTAGGCCAGCTCGTCCCGCAGTACCCGGGCCGCCCGTTCCACGTCCCGGAAGCCCACGTAGAGCGGGGTGAAACCGAAGCGGAGGACGTCGGGGTGACGGAAGTCGCCCACCACGCCCCGGGCGATGAGCCGCTTCATCACCTCGCCCGCGTCCGGGCAGCGCAGGGCGATCTGGCTGCCCCGCTCCTCGTGCCGCTCGGGGGTCACGCACTCCACCCGGCCCGGCTCGGTGTACGCCCCGACGCACTCCAGGAAGAAGTCCGTCAGCGCGAGGGACTTGGCGCGGACCGCCTCGACGGACACCCCGTCCCAGACGTCGAGGGCGGCTTCCAGGGCCAGCAGGGAGAGGATGTCCGGCGTGCCGACCCGGCCGCGCAGGGCGCCCGGTGCCGGGGCGTAGGACGGACTCATGCCGAACGGCTCGGCGTGCGAGTTCCAGCCGGGCAGCGGCGAGTCGAAGCGGTCCTGCCACTCCGCGCGCACGTACAGGTACGCCGGCGAACCCGGGCCGCCGTTGAGGTACTTGTAGGTGCAGCCGACCGCCAGGTCCACGCCGTGCTCGTCCAGACCCACCGGCAGGGCGCCCGCGCTGTGGCAGAGGTCCCAGACCGCGAGGGCGCCGCGGGCGTGGATCGCGGCGGTGAGCGCCGGGAGGTCGTGCAGCCGGCCGGTGCGGTAGTCGACGTGGTTGAGCAGCACCGCGGCCGTGCGGTCGCTCAGCGCGTCCGGCACCTCGGCCGGGGTGACCGCGCGCAGGGTGCGCCCGGTCAGCCGGGCCGCCGACTCGGCGATGTAGCCGTCCGTGGGGAAGGTCGTCGCGTCCACCAGGAGTTCGTCCCGGCCGTCGCCCGCCATGCGGACCGCCGCCACGAGTGCCTTGAAGACGTTGACGCTCGTCGAGTCGCCGACGACGATCTGGCCGGGCGCCGCGCCGACCAGCGGGGCGATCCGGTCGCCGATCCGCTCGGGCGCCGTCCACCAGCCGCTCTCCTCCCAGGAGCGGATGCGCAGCTCGCCCCACTGGCGGCGGACGACATCCGCCACCCGGTCGGCGACGTTCGCGGGGAGGGCGCCCAGGGAATTGCCGTCCAGGTAGACCCCCGCCGTGTCACCGGTCCGGTCGGACACCGGGTCGAGGACGAAGCGCTCCCGCAGGTGCGCCAGTTCGTCGGCCGCGTCCAGTTTCTCGGCGCGCAGCAGCAGCTCAGACATGCGACCTCGCCGTCCACAGCTCCGGGAAGACGTTCTTGCGGGCGCGCTTCTCCAGCCAGGCCACCCCGGCGGAACCGCCCGTGCCGGTCTTGGCGCCCATCGCGCGCCGGGTGGCGACCAGGTGGTCGTTGCGCCAGCGCCACACCAGCTCGGCCACGTCGCTCAACGCCTCGCCGAGGCGGGCGAGTTCGGCGTTCTGGTCGCCGGAGTAGATCTCCGTCCAGGCCGCCTCGACGGCCTCCGAGTGCTCGTACCGCTGCGTGACGTCCCGGCGCAGCACGGAGGCGGGGACGGCGTGGCCGCGGCGTGCGAGGAGCCGTACCACCTCGTCGTAGAGGCTCGGCTCGTGCAGCGCCTTCTCCAGTTCCGCGTGGGCGCGCGGGGCGCCGCGGTGCGGTACCAGCATGGACGCGGACTTCTCGCCGAGCAGGAACTCCAGGCGGCGGTACATCGCGGACTGGAATCCGGAGCCCTCGCCGAGGGCGGAGCGGTACGAGTTGAACTGGGCCGGAGTCAGCTGGCCGAGCGGCTTCCAGGAGGCGTTCAGCGCCTCCAGCTCACGCACGGAGCGCTTCAGCGCGGCGATCGCGGTCGGCACGTCGTCCGAGCGGAGCGCCCGGGCGGCCGTCTCCCACTCGTGCACGATCACCGTGAACCACAGCTCCATGACCTGGGTGGTCACCAGGAAGACCATCTCTCCGGGGTCGTCGGAGAGGGTGTGCTGGAGATGGGTGAGGACGTCCGCCCTGACGTAGTCCTCGTACGGCGTCGTCCCCGCGAAATCCAGGTTCGGGGTCTCGGGCTCAGCGGCCTCGTAAGGGGGGTGAGCCTGTTGGGACATCGCTGTCTCCTGTGTTACTCCGGGTAGCGGTCCGCCCCTGCCGATGCCGGCACGGGGGCCCCGGTCCCCACCCCGCATCCTCCGCATTCCCCCCGGGTACGGCAAGGCCCGCCTGCTGCCAGACGGGCCACATCCGTGACTCCCGTGCGGGTCAGCCGAGGGTCTGGGCCGCCGTCGGCGAGGAGTCCTTCAGGAACTGCGAGCAGCGCTCGTACTCCTCCTGCTCGCCGATCGCCTGGGCGGCGCGGGCGAGGGCGTGCAGGGCGCGCAGGAAGCCGCGGTTCGGCTCGTGCTCCCAGGGCACCGGGCCGTGGCCCTTCCAGCCGTTGCGGCGCAGGGCGTCCAGGCCGCGGTGGTAGCCCGTCCGGGCGTAGGCGTACGACTCCACGACCGAGTCCCGCTCGAACGCATCGTCGGCCAGCTGGGCCCAGGCGAGCGAGGAGGTGGGGTACTGGGCGGCGACGTCCGCCGGCGCGGTGCCCTCGGCCAGCAGCCGGCGCGGCTCCGGCTCGTCGGGGAGGTGGGTGGGGGGCGGGCCGCCGAGGAGGTTCTCGTGAATCGTCATGGGTTCAGTCTCGCGCATGGGCATGGCGGGCGGCGCGGGGTGGGCGGGGCACGGGCGGGGCACCGGCACGCCCGCACGTCCGCACCCCGCCGTCACGCCGGATCGCGGTCACGCCGGATCGCGGTCACGCTGTTCAAGGTCACGCCGGTTCGGGGTCACGCCGGTTCGCGGCCGGAGCGTCCCGCCTCCAGCGGCGGAGCCGTCACGCAGCCGTGCTGTCTGCACTCGGGGCGCAGACAGCCCGGGGCCGGCCGGCGCACCAGGGTGAAGGCCAGGGCCGCGCCGGCCACGAGGACGCCCGCGCAGATCGGCATGGCCCGGTCGAAGGCCGCGTCGAAGGCCGTGGGCGAGCGGTAGGCCTCGGGGCCCATCCCCGCCAGCAGGGGCAGGGCCGCCACCGCCACCAGGCCCGCCGCGCGGGCCGCCGCGTTGTTGATGCCGCTGGCCAGGCCCGCCCGGGCGGTGTCGACGGAGGCGAGGACCGTGGCGGTCAGGGGGGCGACCAGGACGACCATGCCGGCGCCCATCACGAGGACGGCCGGAAGGACGTCGCTGACGTAGTCCGCGTCCTCCCCCACCCGCAGCATGAGCAGCATCGCCGCCGCACAGAGCAGCGGGCCCACGGTCAGCGGCAGCCGCGGGCCCGTACGGTCCGCCAGGGCGCCCGAGCGGGAGGAGAACAGCAGCATCAGGGCCGTGGTGGGCAGCAGGGCCGTACCGGCCGCGAGGGGCGAGTAGCCCGCCACCACCTGGAGCTGGAGCGCGGTGAGGAAGAAGAAACCGCCGAAGGCCGCGTACACGCACAGGGTGACCAGGTTGACCGCCGTGAACTGGCGCGAGGCGAAGATGCCGGGCGGGAGCATGGGGTCGGCGCGGTGCCTCTCGACGTGCACGAAGCCCACCGCCGCCGCGAGGCCCGCCACCGCGCTCACCGTCACCGCCACGGCGCCGGACCGGGCCTCGATGAGCGCGTACGTCAGGAGGGCGAGGGCCAGGGCGCCCAGGGCGGCGCCGAGGACGTCGAAACGGCCGTGGGCGCGGTCGTCGGCGGACTCCGGCACGTGCCGGAGCGCCACCGGCACGCACAGCAGCGCCAGCGGCACGTTCAGCAGGAACACCCAGCGCCAGCCGGGACCGGACACCAGCCAGCCGCCGAGGAACGGGCCGACGGCGGCGCCGATCCCGCCGAAGCCGGACCACAGGCCGACTGCCCGGCTGCGGTCGTCGGGGTGGAAGGACGCCTGGATCAGGGCGAGCGAACCGGGGGTGAGGAGGGCGCCGCCGACGCCCTGGAGGGCCCGGGCGGCGACGAGGACGCCGGAGGTGGGGGCCAGGCCGCAGAACAGGGAGGCGGTGGCGAACCAGACCACCCCGACGACGAACACCTTCCGGCGGCCGTAGCGGTCGCCGAGCGAGCCGCCCAGCAGGATCAGGCCGGCCAGCGTCACCATGTACGCGTTGACCGTCCACTGGAGGGCGGACAGGCTCGCGTCCAGGTCGCGGCCGATGCGCGGCAGGGCGACGTTGACCACCGTGGAGTCCAGCATGGCCATGCTGGAGCCGAGGACCGTGGTGAGCAGGATCCACCTGCCCTGGGACGAGGCCAGCCGGACGTCGGGCATGCCCCCAGGTATACAGCGGGCCCGACGGCATGGACAGCCGCCGGGCCCCGTGGGGACGAACCCCTTACTTGATCTTGTTGCCCGCCGAGCGCAGGTTCTGCGTGGCCTGCACGACACGCTCGGCCATGCTCGCCTCGGCCAGCTTGCCCCAGGTGCGCGGGTCGTAGGCCTTCTTGTTGCCGACCTCGCCGTCGACCTTCAGGACGCCGTCGTAGTTGGCGAACATGTGACCGGCGACCGGGCGGGTGAACGCGTACTGGGTGTCGGTGTCCAGGTTCATCTTCACCACGCCGTTCTCCAGCGCGGTCTGGATCTCCTGCTCTGTGGAGCCGGAGCCGCCGTGGAAGACGAAGTCGAACGGGGAGGCCTTGCCGAACTTGGCGGCGACACCGTCGCTCAGCTGCTTCAGCAGCTCCGGGCGGAGGACGACGTTGCCCGGCTTGTACACGCCGTGCACGTTGCCGAAGGAGGCGGCCAGCAGGTAGCGGCCCTTCTCGCCCAGGCCCAGGGCCTCGGCGGTGCGGATCGCGTCGTCGACGGTGGTGTACAGCTCGTCGTTGATCTCGTGGGAGACACCGTCCTCCTCGCCGCCGGTCGGGGTGATCTCGACCTCGAGGATGATCTTCGCGGCGCGGGCCTGCTCCAGCAGCTCCTTCGCGATCTCCAGGTTGTCGGCGAGGGTCTCGGCCGAACCGTCCCACATGTGGGACTGGAACAGCGGGCCGAGACCCGCCTCGACGCGCTTCTTGGAGAGCGCGAGCAGCGGACGCACGTACCCGTCGAGCTTGTCCTTCGGGCAGTGGTCGGTGTGCAGGGCGATGTTGACCGGGTACTTCTCGGCGATGATGTGCGCGTACTCGGCGAGCGCGACCGCGCCGGTCACCATGTCCTTGCTGTACTGGCCGCCGAGGAACTCGGCACCGCCGGTCGAGATCTGGACGATGCCGTCGCTCTCCGCCTCCGCGAAGCCGCGCAGGGCCGCGTTCAGGGTCTGGCTCGAGGTGACGTTGATGGCCGGGTAGGCGAACTTGCCTGCCTTCGCCCGGTCGAGCATCTCGTTGTAGACCTCGGGGGTTGCGATGGGCATGTGTCCGCTCCTTGAGTGTGCGGGTTGACGTGCTGCGTTACGGCCCTGACCTAGACCTTGGGGGTGACGTCATCGTCGTCCCCATCTTTCCAGACATGGGGCGCTGGTCCACGCCCCCGCCAAGTCCAGGTCAAAGAGGCGTGTCAGTCCAGACCCAGTTCATCCTTCGAGAAGGCGAAGAGGTACGGCACCCCCGCCTGCTCGGCGATCGCCTCGGCCGCGCCCGTGTCCCGGTCGACGATCGTGGCGACGGCGACGACCTCCGCGCCGGCCTCGCGCAGCGCCTCCACGGCGGTCAGCACGGAACCGCCGGTGGTGGAGGTGTCCTCGACGGCCAGCACGCGGCGGCCCTTGACCTCGGCGCCCTCGATACGGCGCTGCAGGCCGTGCGCCTTGCCCTGCTTGCGGACGACGAACGCGTCGAGGACCTTCCCGCGCGCGGCGGACGCGTGCAGCATCGCCGTGGCCACCGGGTCGGCGCCCAGGGTCAGACCGCCGACGGCCTCGAAGTCCAGCTCGGCGACCAGGTCGAGCATGACCTGACCGACCAGCGGGGCGGCCTCGCCGTCCAGCGTGATCCGGCGGAGGTCGATGTAGTAGTCGGCTTCCTTGCCCGACGACAGGGTCACCTTGCCGTGCACCACGGCCTTGTCCTTGATCTGCTGCAGCAGCGCGCCGCGTACGTCCGTCATGGCAGTCAGCTTAAGGGCGCCGCCAGCTCCAGGTGGTCGTCGCCTCCAGCGGTTCGAGCGGGGTGACCAGGCGCGGCGAGGTGTTCAGGCCGTTGGGCGGGCCGGTCTGCGGTTCGACGCAGACGGCCTCGTCCTGCTCGTCGTAGACCACCACCCACTCCTCGCGGCTCGCCACCTTCAGCTCCAGCCGTCCGGGCCAGGTGAGGGTGACGTCGACCCCGCCGGGCATGCCGAAGCAGTCGTCCCAGGGGCCGGGCAGCGGGTCGATGCGGTTGCCGGTGGGCAGATGGTCGGCGCCGCGCTCCTCCTGCCAGGCGGCCTCGAAGTCCAGCCGGACGTCGGCGCCGTCGAGGGTGCGGTGGAACCACGGGTGCCAGCCGAGCTGCGCCGGGAAGGAGTCGTCGTACGCCTCCACGGCCATCGTCAGCGTCAGGCCGTCCTCGGCGAGCGTGACGCTCTGGGTGACCCGGCCGGGGTGCGGCCAGGGGTCGGTCAGCTCGCACGTGATCACCGCCTCGTCCGCCGTGACGCGCGCGGTGCGCCAGGCGCCGTCGCGTGCGGTGCCGTGGATGGCGTGCGGCGGGGAGTTGAGCGGCATCTGGCGGACGGTGCCGCCGTCCAGGAAGCGGCCGTCCCGGATCCTGCCGCACCAGGGCACCATCGGGAAGCAGCCGAAGCGCGGCCCCTGCCGCAGCAGTTCGAGGGAGCCGACCTTGAGGCCGCTGATCCGGCCGCCGTTGCCGGGGCTGACGCGCACCTCGGCGTCGCCTGCTGTCAGCGTGATGTCTTCGTTGCTCACGGGACGACACTACTGGGGTACGGGTGCGGCCGTGGGCGCCCGCGGGGCGCGTGGGGCCGGTCGGGTCCGCGGTGGTGCCGTGTTTCGGCCACCGCCCCGCGTCCGGGCGGGTGGGGCCGGTCGCGTCCCCGGTGGTGCCGTGTTTCGGCCACCGCCCCCGGGCCTCCGGGGGCCGCCTCCGCTCAGCGGCGTTTGCGCAGTGCCCTGCCGACGACGATCGCCGACGCCACGGCCAGGGCCGCCGCCGGGGCCGCCCAGCGCAGGGCCGGGCTCCCGACGACGGTCTGGGGGGCCGGCACGGGGGCGTAACGGCCGCGCGGCGGGGCGTGGTCGACCTCCTCGGCGCTGCGGCCGATCATCGTGCGGCGTGCGTGCGCGGCCTCGGCGGGTGGTTCGCCGGTGTCGGCGAAGTCCCCGGAGAACCGTTCGGCGTGCTCGGCGCCCGCGGCGGCCCCGGTGCCGGTGCCGCCGGTGTCGGCGCTGTCGTCGTCCGCGTCCGGGTCCAGGGAGGGCGGGGGGACCTCGGTGTCGAAGACGGAGGCGTGGGCGGGCCCGGTGCGGTCGGCTCCGGTGGCCGGGGGCTGCGGGCGCCCGGTCTCCCGTTCTTCCCCGGCCCGCTCGCCGCCTCCTGCCGCCAGGCTCTCCAGAAATCGGTGCAGCAGCCTGGTCGCGGTCGCGGTCACCGCCTCCGCCGGCAGTTCCGTGATCCGGCCGGACGTGTCCGCCGTGCCCTCGGCGGTGACGGTGCAGCCGCCGTCGGTGTCCGTGAGGCGCAGGGTGAGGGCGAGCCGGACGGTGCCGGTGCCGCGGGCCTCGGTGGCTTCGGCGTCGACGGCGAAGGTGCCGTCCTCGTGGGGGGTCACCCGGGCCGTTCCCCGATAGGTGACGGAGTGTCCGCCGACGCGCAGCTTCAGCCGGCCGGTGACGGGTGCGGCACCGGCGTCCTGTTGCAGGCCGGGGACGGCTCGGGCGACGCGGGACTGGTCGGCCAGTGCCGCGGCGAGCCTGTCGGCGGGGGCCGGGACGAAGACCTGGTGCTCCATGGTGCGGGAGCCTACCCAGTCGCGGCCGATACTCACCCTGCCGTGCGGAGGGCTCCACCCCCGGACCCCCGTTTGCCCGCCCGGCCACCCGCCTCGGCCGAGAGGCCCGCCCACCCGCCTCGGCCGAGAGGCCCGCCCACGCGACTCGGCCGGGAGACTCGGGCCGGAACGCTCGCCCCGCAGGCTCCGCCGTCGCGCTCGGAACGGTCGGCGGAACCCTCAGTACCGCGGATGCACCAGCGTCGACGGCGGCAGCCCCCCGATCCGGGTGCGCCGCGCCGCCGCGCCGTCCACCGTCAGCTCGGGCTGGGTGAGGGTGCGCGGGCGGTCGGGGCCCAGCCGCAGGGGCGGCGGGGTGCGGGCCGGGGCCGCCAGCAGGAAGCCCCAGTCGTGCGGGGCGCGAGGGGCGCCGGCCGAGCGGTCGGGGCCGGTCGCGAAGCCGGAGTCGTGGCCGAGCACCCGGTAGGGCGAGACGGCCAGGCCCGCCGCGCGCAGGGTCGCCGCGACGGTCCAGAAGGCGCGGGGGCGGGTGGTGACGGGGCCGGCGTGCACCACCAGGCGACCGCCCGGGGCGAGGACCCGGCGGGTCAGGCCGTAGAACTCCTGGGAGTACAGCTTGGTGCTGGCGGTGATGCCGGGGTCGGGGAGGTCGGCGATCACCACGTCGTACCGCCGGCCTGGCTCCCGACGCAGCCAGGCCAGCGCGTCGGCGGTGCCGACGCGGACCCGCGGGTCGGCGAGGGCGTGCTCGTTGGCGGCGGACAGGCCGGGGTCGCGGCGGGCCAGCCGGACCAGCCCGGGATCGAGTTCGACGACGTCGACACGGCGCACCCCGCGGTGCCGCAGCACCTCGCGGGCGGCCAGGCCGTCGCCGCCGCCGAGGATCAGGACGCGCGCGTGCGGTCCGGTCAGGGCCGGGGCGACCAGGGCCTCGTGGTAGCGGCGGTCGTCCCGGCCGCCGACGCGGAGACGGCCGTCGAGGAAGAGGTCGAGGGGCCGGCCGCGGGTGCCGCCGGCCAGGACGACCTCCTGGACGTCGGTCTGCACGGCCACCCGTACGTCCGTGCCGTAGACGGCGTGCCGGGCGGCCCGTTCGAAGTCGCCGGCGAGGGCGGCGGCGGAGGCGAGGACGGCGAGGACGGCGAGACCGGTGAGCAGGAGGGTCCAGCGGGCCCGTCGGGTGAGGTCGCGGCGGAAGAGGCCGAGGACCAGGGCGCCGCCCGCGACCACGTTGACCGTGCCGGTCAGCAGCGCGCCGGTCAACTGGCCCAGGAACGGCAGGAGGAGGAAGGGAAAGGCGAGGCCGCCGACCAGGGCGCCCACGTAGTCCGCGGCGAACAGGTCGGCCACCGCGCCGCCCGCGTCCTGCCGGCGGATGCGCTGGATCAGCTCCATCAGCAGCGGGACCTCGGCGCCGATGAGCAGGCCGATGGCGAGGGAGAAGGCGACCAGCAGGCAGCGCGGCCCGTCGGTCCACATCCCGCCCCAGCCGGCGGTCCAGGCGAACACGGCGTACAGGGCCATGGCGCTGCATCCGCCGATCAGCGCGAGGGCGGACTCGACCGCGCCGAAACCGGCCGCCGCGTGCCAGCGCAGCCGCTTGGCGCCGAGGGAGCCGATGCCCATCGCGAACACCATCACGGACAGCACCACCGAAGCCTGGGTGACCGAGTCCCCGATCAAGTACGAGGCGAACGCGACCAGTTCGAGTTCGTACACGAGTCCGCAGGCCGCGCAGACGAAGACGCACACCAGGACCAGGAACCGCCCGGTGCCGGGCCGGACGGGCAGCCGGGCGGGGCCTGTCCAGGAGGGCGGAGCCCCCGGGGGCGCGGGGGCGTGCGATTCGATCACGATGCGACGTTACGTCACGCACTCGGCACGCTTCGTCACCCACACGTGTGGATCTGGGGGCAGTTGACGTTGAGCGGGTTTATGTCGCGGTGGGGGGATCGGCCGGCTGTGCCACCCGTGCCCGCACGCCGACCCGGGTCCGGGTGGCCACCAGCTGGCCGTCCTGCGGATAGGCGTGCCAGGTGCGCCAGTGCACCTGGCCCTCGTGCCGCTGGGCCAGCATCGCGGTGAAGGCGTGCGGGCTGCCGGGGAAGACACCGGCGAGGCCGTGCGGATGGTCGGAGACCAGCGCGAGCAGTTCCTGGGCGCGGCCCGCGAACGAACCGGGGGTGAGCGCCTCCACGCGGGCGGCGAACTCGTACTCCCAGTCGCCGACCCGCTTGGCGACGCCCAGCGGCAGCGGGGTGCTGGAGCCGGGGATGCACGCGACCGTCTCCGAACAGTTGCCGCGCTCCTCCTCCAGGAGCACCTGGTGGGACGCGCCGAGCAGCCGTAACTGCAGCTTCGCGCCGGCGAGCGCGAGATCGAGGGTGGCCAGCGCGGGCAGCGGCTCGCGCCCCAGGGCCCAGGCGAGATCGGCAGCGCGCGTATCGGTGTAGGAGGTGTTCAGGGTCGTGAGCATGGATCGGCTCCGCTAACACGCAAACGAGGGGGAGATCGGCCATGTCAGCCCAGCCGGCCCGGCCGGGGTGGGGAGTCGTCAGGACGTCCGAGGGGGCTGCGTTGGCGAAGTAGAGGGAATCATGAACAGTGGCACCGCAACAGGGTTTTTACCCAACTTCGTGGGGTTTCCATCCCTCAGAGGGCTACACAGCTCAACTGTTCAACTACGGCGTGCGCCGGGCGCGGGCCCGGTCGCGCCGAGCGCCCGCCGGATGTGGTCTCCGACGGGCGCTGGGCCGTGCGCGGCCCGGATGCGGTTCCCCCTGTTCCGGAAGCTCAGCTGCCCCGTGTCAGCTGCCTCCCCCGCATCCGCCCCCGCCGCCGCACGACGAACCCCCGCCGCAGGACGATCCCCCGCCGCAGGAGTGCCCCCCGCAGGAGTGGCCCCCGTGGTGCCCCCCGCCGTGGCCGCCGCCGTGGCCGCCCGACGAGCCCGAGTCGCCCCCGCCGACCCACCAGCTCGCGCCTCCGTCGCCCGCGGAAGCCGCGGACGACGAGGACGACGAGGACGACGAGGACGACGAGCGGTACGACCGGTTCCGCCTGCTGCCGCCCTTGCTGAGCGACAGCCGGGCGTTCCGGTTGCGCCGGGCCCCACTCCACCCTGCGATCACGACCACGGCCAACGCCAGGATGATGCCTTCGATCGCGGTGTCACTCATGGCGTCACCCTCCTTCCGTTCCCCCGAAGCGGCCCCCCGTGGGCGCCTCGCCTTGGTTCCGCGTCTCGCGCGGTGCCGGGGGGATGCCCGGCCCGGCGAAGCCCCAAAGCAGAGTTGAGGAACTTCTGAGGGTGCGTCACCGAAACTGGCCCCTGACCTGCGCAGACAGGAAAAACTCCGGCCGTCGGGAGCCTGCCGGGCCGGCCGCGGGCCGGGCTCTTCCCGGACGGCGCAGCCGCTCTCCTCGAGCGCGACACCGTACGACCCGGAGGCCGCGCTCCTTCGCGGCATCCCGGGCAGGGGCCGGCGTCCTCCCGGAGCACGCGGCGGAGCCCGGCGAAGAGCCCGTCCCCTCTCGCCCCCTGCGGTTCCCGCACCACGCGAGGTCACGGCCGGCCATGAGTCAGGATGGTCCCCGGAGCATCGACCGGTACCCGAGTGAGAACGGTGGAGACATGAACACCAGGCCACTGCTGAACCGAAGGCTGGACGGACTCGGGACGACGATCTTCGCCGAGATGTCGGCGCTGGCGGCCGCGACGGGCGCGATCAACCTGGGGCAGGGCTTCCCCGACACCGACGGCCCCGAGGAGATCAGGGAGGCCGCCGTCCGCGCCCTGCGGGACGGCAAGGGAAACCAGTACCCGCCCGGCCCCGGTGTCCCGGAACTGCGCGCCGCGATCTCCGACCACCAACAGCGCTTCTACGGCCTCCCCTTCGACCCCGACACCGAGGTCCTGGTCACCGCCGGCGCGACCGAGGCGATCGCCGCCACCATGCTGGCGCTTCTGGAGCCGGGCGACGAGGTCATCGCGTTCGAGCCCTTCTACGACTCCTACGCCGCCTGCATCGCGATGGCCGGCGCGAAGCGCGTACCGCTCACTCTGCGCGCCCCGTCCTTCCGCCCGGACCTGGACGAGCTGCGCGCCAAGATCAATCCGCGCACGCGCCTCCTTCTCCTCAACACCCCGCACAACCCGACCGGGATGGTCCTCACCGCCGAGGAGCAGAACGCCATCGCCGCGCTCGCGGTCGAGCACGACCTGCTCGTCGTCACCGACGAGGTGTACGAGCACCTCGTCTACGAGGGCGCTCATCGCCCCCTCGCGGCCCTGCCCGGTATGCGCGAGCGCACGGTCACGATCAGCTCGGCGGGCAAGACCTTCTCCTTCACCGGATGGAAGGTCGGCTGGGTCACGGCGAACGGCCCGCTCGTCTCCGCCGTCCGGACGGCCAAGCAGTACCTCACCTACGTCAGCTCGGGTCCCTTCCAGTACGCCATCGCCGAGGCGCTGCGCCTGCCGGACTCCTATTTCGGCGACCTCCGCGCCGATCTCCGCCGCAAGCGCGACCTGCTCGGCAACGGCCTGCGCGCGGCCGGGTTCGAGGTCTACGAGCCCCAGGGCACGTACTTCATCACCACCGACACCACCCCCTTCGGCGAGAAGGACGCCTACGCCTTCTGCCGAGCACTGCCCGAACGCTGCGGTGTCGTCGCCATCCCCAACTCCGTGTTCTACGACGACCCGGACGCCGGCCGCAGTCAGGTCCGGTTCACCTTCTGCAAGAGGGACGACGTACTCCAGGAAGCGGCCGGTCGGCTGCGGCGCCTGGGCTGATGTCCGGTCCCCGGCCTGGCGTTCGGCGTCACGGGGCTTCGTGGTCAGTACTGGGTGTGGAGATCCGTGCCCTCGGGGGCGCGCCAGCAGCCGGAGACCACGTCGACCGAGAGCAGCGGATCCTTCTCGTGCGGATGGGTCGGCGTGGACACCATGAGCACGGCGTGCACCGAGAAGCGGTCCTTCTGCGAGTTCGCGGTGAGCGCGAGTGACTTGGCCTTGCTGTGGTCGGGGCCGTATGCGACGATCTCCCACCCCTTCCTCGGCAGTTCCTCCCGCAGCCGTCGGAAGCCCGCCTTCAGCGCGTCCTCGGAGACGCCGTAGACCGACCAGGGATGAGCGGTCTTGTAGAGATGCTCGGGGTCCTCGGCACACGTCGCGATGTAGGGACCCGGTTCCGTGACCTTGGCCGTGGGCATGTCGATCATCTCGTCGATCGCGCTGGAGACGGCCTTCGCCTGTTCACGGGCCTTGTCCACGTCCAGCGTGGGGTGCCCGGAGGCCGTCCGCGAGCCGGAGGAGGGTGAGTGTCCGGTGTGATGCACCGTCTTGGAGCACCCTGCCGCGAGGAGGGAGACAGCGACCGCGGCGGCGCCAAGGCCCACGGACGCCCGTCGGTGCCGCTTCCTCGCCGGGTTACGCGGTGTCATCACCTCGGGGGTCCCCCAAGGCTGTACGAATCTCGCGCCCGCTGAGCCGCACCCGCTTCGAGCTGTTCCCACTCGTCCCACGCCATCGGCGCTTCCCTCCCCCTGCTCGTGACGGCGATGCGGCGTGCACGCCAACGCATCGTGTTCTGCGGCAGTTGAGGCTAACGACGCGGCTTCGGGAGGTCCTGAGTACGCGTACTCAACTCGCGCCCCGGGGATCGCCGGGGAGCGCCGCACGCGTCATGAGCCGCCGACCGGGTTCTCGTGAGAAGAACGGGCGGGACCGGCGGAAGGGGTGCGTGAGCGGGGTCCGGGGGCCGTGGCCCCCGGACCCGGGTCTGTCGGCTACTCGCCGTCGCCCTCGGGCTGGTCGCCGTCGGGGTGCGGGGCGCCCGCCCCGTCGACCTCCTCCTCCAGGCCGAGTCGTTCGATCAGCCACTTGTCGAACTCGATCGCGGCTCGCACCCAGCTCACCGTGGAGGAGACGAAGTGGTTGATGTCGACGCCCGTGCCGATCAGCATCTGGGCCTCGCCGATCAGACGGACGGTGCCGTCGTCATGGGTGTGGGTGTACACCTTGGGCCACAGGGTGCGGCGGTTCCAGTCGTCGATGGCCTCCAGAAGCTGCGGCTTCTCGTCGATCTTGTGGGGGCGGTCGTAGAAGGTCCGCACCGAGAAGATCGCTTGTTCGTCCTCTCCGCGGAACATGAAGTACGTGCGGAACTGCTCCCACGGCGCGGCGAGGTCACCCTCCTCGTCGACGACGTACTTCAGCTCCATCTGGTCGAGAAGCTGCTTCACCAGGTCCTGATCCGGGAGGACGGGGCCCGCCGGTCCTTGGGGCTGCGGTTCGGGCTGGCCCCCGAAGTTCGGAATCGAGGACGGGTCGATGCTCACCGTGTTTTTCCCTTCATGCGGATGCCGCCATCCTCCCCCAGGAGGGGCGGGGGATGGCAACCCCTGACCCGCCGGTCAGCCCTGAGCCGACAGCCGGGCGGCCACCGCCCTGCGGTCGGTCTTGCGGTTGGCGTTCAGCGGGAACGCGTCCAAGTGGGTGAAGGACCGCGGCAGCATGTAGGCGGGCAGCCGGTCCGCCAGCCGGGCGCGCAGTTCCAGGGGGTCCTGCGGGGTGCCGGTGTAGGCGGCGGCCAGGACCGGTTCGGCGCCCTCCGCCGTCCGCACGGTCACCACGGCCTCGGCGACCCCGTCCGTCTCCCGCAGGACCGAGCGCAGGGCGGCCTCCACGTCCCCCAGCTCGATCCGGTGGCCGCTGATCTTCACCTGCTGGTCCAGTCGGCCCAGGTGCAGCAGGTTCCCGTCGGGGCCGCGCCGGACCCGGTCGCCGGTGCGGTAGTACAGGTCCGGGCCGGGCGGGGTGCCCTCCTGGTGGACCGTGCCCCGCCGGCCGTCGAAGCGGACGAAGCGGCCCGGGTTCTCGGCCGGGTCCAGATAGCCGGGGAAGCGCTGCGAGCCGCGCAGGCACAGCTCGCCCTCCTCGGCCGGGTGGCCGTCCTCGTCCAGCACCAGGGCGTCCAGGTGCGGATAGGGCGCGCCGATGGGCACCGTGCCGTTGGCGGTGGCCGGCCAGTCCGCGGGGTCGGCGGGCAGCCGGTACTGGGTGCAGGCGACGGTGACCTCGGTGGGGCCGTAGAGGTTCTCCAGGATGCTCGCGGGGGCGGCGGAGCGCCAGACGGCGGCCTGCTCCAGGGTGAGGGGTTCGCCGCCGAACAGGGTCCAGCGCAGCTCCGGCATGGCGCCGGGGACGAGGTCGCGCAGCCGGCGGCCGTAGGTGATCACCGAGGGCACGGAGAACCAGTGGGTGATCCGCCGCTCGCGGACGAAGCGGGCCGGCCGGGCCAGGTCCGCGCGGCCCGGGACGACCAGCGCCGCGCCCGCGCTCCAGGCGGTGAACATGTCCCACGCGGTGGGGTCGAAGGTGAGGTCGAAGGTCTGCGAGACCCGGCTGTCCGGGCCGAAGCCGTACCGGTCGAGGGCGTGGTCGAGCAGCGCCGCCGCGTTGCTCTGCAGCACCGGGACGCCCTTGGGGGTGCCGGTGGAGCCGGAGGTGAAGACGATGTACGCGACCGCGTCGGGGCGCGGCTCGTACGGTGGCAGCCCGGCGTCCGGGGCCTCGGGCGCCGGCTCGGTGAACGGCAGGACCGGGCAGCCGAAACCGGCCGCCTCCGCCGGGCCGGCCGCGTCGGGGCCGGCGAGCACCGCGTCCAGCGCGGCCCGGTCCGCGATGGTGGCCAGCCGGGCCGGGGCGACGTCGGGGCCGAGCGGTACGGCCGCCGCGCCCAGCCGCTGCGCGGCCAGGTAGGAGGCGTAGGCGGCGACCGAGCGGCCGGCGAGGACGCCGACGCGCTCGGGGCGCCGGCCGCCGAGGGCGTCGAGCAGCCGGGCGGCGGTGTGCTCGGCGAGCCGGCGCAGGGCCGCGTAGTCCAGCACCCGGCCGCCGGTCTCCAGCGCGGTCCGCGCGGGGTGGGCGGCGGCGGAGGCGGCGAACCGTTCGTAGAGGGTGGGGCGGTCAGCCACGGTCGCTGTCCTCCTCGGCGGCGGTGTCCTCCGGGCCGGGGGTGACGTAGGCGTCGTAGTAGACGGGCGTGCCGAGGAACGACGAGGTGAACACGCCGCCCACCCGGGGTCCGGAGACCGCCAGGTGCACGTAGGAGAAGACCGGCACGAGGGGGACGTGGTCGCGGGTCAGCCGCTCGTCCAGGGCGGCCCAGCCCTCGGCGGCCCGGTCGGCGGGCAGCGCGGACAGCCGGGCGATCTCGGCGTTGACGCCGGGGTCGTCCAGATAGGTGTAGTTGGCGTTGCCGGTGGGGCGCAGGGTGCTGCCGTCGAAACCGGTGAGCAGGGTGGCGGCGCCGGGCCAGTCGGCGGCCTGGCACATCAGGTACAGGTCGTGTTCGTGACCGCGGGTGAGGACGGCCGCGTTGTGCCGGGGCCGTTCGATCTCGGTGATCTCCACCCGGAAGCCGGCCGCCTCCAGCGAGCGCTGCACCGCCCGCGCACCGGCGGTGAAGTAGGCGCCGTCCCGGCTGAGCAGGCGCAGGGTGTGCTCGTACCGGTCGGCGGGCAGGCCGCGCGGGCCGCCCGCGTGCGGGTCGGGGTAGGGGCGGTGACCGAGGGTGGCCGGGGAGAGGATGGTGTGGGTGACTTCGCCGCCGGTGGCGCCCGTCATGGCGTCGCGCAGCGCCGCCTTGTCCAGGGCGCGGGCGATCTCCCGGCGGACCTCGACGTCCGTCACCCGGGCCGTGTTGATCGCCAGGTACCAGACGAGCGGGGTGGGGTCGCGGCGCAGCCGGGGGGCGAGCGCGGGATCGTCGGCCAGCAGCGCGGCGACGTCCTCGGGGGCGTTGTTCTCGGCGACGGCGAAGGCGTCGGCGCCCTCGCCGGCGCGGGCCCGCAGGTTCTGCTCGCCGGCCCCGACGGCCAGTTCGATCTCGACGCGGTCCGGGTGGTCGTGGCGTACGGCGTCGGTGGCGGGGTCCCAGTGCGGGTTGCGTTCCAGCACCAGCAGCTCGCCGGGCCGGTGGGCGGCGATCCGGTACGGGCCGGAGGCGAGCGGGGCCTTGCCGTAGCTCTCGCCGGTGTCGGCGTCCCGGGGCACCGGCACGGTGGTCACCAGGGCCGCGGCGAACGGCAGGTCGGGGCGCGGCTCGGGGAAGCGGAAGACCAGGGTGCGCGCGTCGGGCACGGTCAGGCCGGGCACCTCGTCGGTGCCGTCGGTGAAGGGGCCCGCGTAGGGGCCGGCCGCGCCCAGCCACTCCTGGAGGTGGCCGGGTCCGCCGGACAGGGACTCCTCGAAGGAACGGGCGATGCCGTGGGCGACGTCGGCGGCGGTGATCGGGCGGCCGTCCTCGTAGCGCAGGCCCTCCTTGAGGGTGAACTCCCAGGTGCGGCCGTCGCCGTCGACGTCCCGGCCGGGGTGCTCGGCGAGGTCGCCGACCAGCTGCCAGCCGCCCCGCCCGTCCTCGGCGAACATCGTCAGCGTGCGGTACAGCAGGTGGCCGAGCGCGGTGGCCTGGAGGGTCTGGATGCGCTGCGGGTCGAGGTGGTCGTAGTCGGCGTCGCGCAGGATGCGCAGGGTGCCGCCGCGCACGGCGTGCGGCACGGGGCGGGCCGGGCCGCGCGAGGCGCTCGGGTCCCGGGCGATGGCCGCCTTCGGCGTGGACGTCGTACTCATGGGTGTGCTCCGGGGAGTGCGGGCGGGCGGAAGGAGGGGTCGGGGGCGGCGAAGGCACCCTCGGCGAAGACCAGCGGCCGGACGCCGTCGAGCGGGCCGAAGGCCTCGGCCCGGCCGACGACCAGGACGTGGTCGCCCGCCGGGTGCACGGCCTCGACGGAGCAGTCGAAGAATCCGACGCCGTCGGTCAGCACCGGGCAGCCGGTCGCCGGTCCCGGCGTCCACGGGTCGGCGGCGAACGCGGCGGTCCCGGCGGGACGCGCGGGGTCGGCGAACCGGCGGGCGGTGGCCGTCTGCCGGTCGCCGAGCACCGTCACCGCGAACCGGCCGGCGGCCGGCACCCGTTCGAAGGCGCGGGAGCCGACGCCGACGCCGACCGCGACCAGCAGGGGGTCGAGGGACAGGGTCAGGAAGGCGTTGGCGGTCATGCCGTACGGCTCGCCGTCCGTGACCGTGGTCACCACGGTCACCCCGGTCGGGAACCGGCTCGCCGTGCGCCGGAACAGCGCGGTGCGTTCCGCGGTGGCGGCCGCCGTCACGCGGTCGCCTCACGCAGCTCGTTCAGGTGCTCCAGGCCGGCCAGGACCCGGTCCTTCCCGACGCCGAAGTCGATCAGGCAGGCCAGTTCGTCCACCCCGGCCGCGCGCGCCCGCTCCACCACGGCCGCGGCCTGCGTGACCGTGCCGAACAGGCCGCTGGTCGTGTAGTAGGTGTCGAAGGACCGCCGGACCAGGAAGTCGATGTCGGACTCGCGCAGCTTGTCGGGGTCGAAGCCGGACAGGATGCTGCCCGCGGAGCGGGCGATGAGCCCGAAGGAACTCTTCAGGTACGCGGTGAACGGCTCGCGGACCGTCTCCTTCACCTGCTCCGGGTCCTCCCCCAGATAGGTGTGCAGCATCAGCGCCACATGGCCGGGGCGGCCGTCGTGGCCGGGGCGGGCGGCGAGTTCCTTGCGGTACAGGGCGATCTTCTCGGCGAGCTGGTCGAAGTCCTGGCCGAGCAGATGGGTGAGCACCCCGGCCCCGGCCCGGCCCGCGGCCCGGAACGTCTCCGGGCCGCCCGCGCTGGTCACCCACACCGGCAGCTCGGGCTGCACGGGCTGCGGGAAGACCCGCACCTCGGCCGGGTTTCCGGCGCCGTCGGTGACGGACAGCGGCTCGCCCCGCCACAGCGCCCGCACCTGCTCCAGGGTGTCGAGGACGGCGTCCTTGCGGCCCGCGTAGCCCTCGGGGCGCAGCGCGAAGTCGACCGCGTTCCAGCCGGAGGCCAGGGACAGGCCGACCCGGCCGCCGGAGAGGTTGTCGACGACCGCCCACTCCTCGGCGATGCGCAGCGGGTGGTGCAGCGGGGCGACCACGCTGCCGGCGCGGATCGCGACCCGCTCGGTGACGGTGGCGACGGCGGCACCGGTCACCGACGGGTTCGGGTACAGCCCGCCGAAGGGGTGGAAGTGCCGTTCGGGCGTCCACACGGCGGAGAAGCCGTGCGTGTCGGCGTACTTGGCGCCTTCGAGCAGCAGGTCGTAGCGTCCGCCGCCGCTGCCGTCGCCGCCGCTGCCGTCGGCGAAGTAGAAGAGGCTGAAGTCCATTGCGGGGCCTTCCGTGCGTGGGTGCGGGGCGGTCAGCGCACGCTGAGCGGGCGCAGGTCGGTCCAGACGGTCTCGATGTGCGCGAGCGCCTCTTCGCGGGTGCCCGCGAAGCCGGTGGTCCGCCAGCCGTCGGGCACGGGCAGCAGGGCCGGCCACACCGAGTACTGCTCCTCGTGGTTGACGACGACGAGGTGGCGCGGCTCGGCGCCGGCGGTGTCGGGGGTGTCGTACGGCTGGGACATCAGGCGTCTTCCTTGCTCTGCGAGGGGCTCTGCGACGGACTCTGCGACGGGCTCTGCGGGGAAAGGACGATCTGCTCCGGGAGGTCGAAGCGGATCCGGGCCAGCGAGGACAGGGCGAGCGGGACCAGCGCGGAGGACAGGCCGATCGCGGTGATCAGGACGGTGCCGCGCAGGCCCACCGCGCTGCCGAGGAAACCGCCGGCGAGGGCGCCGACGGGCGCGATGCCCATGGCGACGAAGCGGTTGGTGGCGGCGACCCGGCCCTGGAGCGAGTCGGGGGTGAGGGTCTGCCGGATGCTGAGCACGGTGACGTTGTTGGCGACGCCGAAGGACGCGAACAGGAAGTTGATCAGCATCAGGGTGCCGACGGCCAGGACTCCGGAGCCGTGCACGGTGGAGATGCCGAGCATGACGAGGTTGGCGACGGCCGCGGTGGCCAGCATCGTGCGGCCGTAGCCGAAGCGCTGCGGCAGCCGGCCCGCGAAGGCCGCGCCGACCAGGAAGCCGGGGCCGAGCGCGGCCATCACCAGGCCGATCTCACCGGCCGACAGGCCCAGCGTGCGGGGCATGAACTGGACGAAGGCGACCTCAAGTGCCGTGAACGACAGGTTGAAGATCGACGCCATGACCGTCATGGCCCGCAGTGGTTCGTTGCCGAAGACGAACCGCAGACCCGCCCACACCTCGCGCAGCGTCCCCGCGGGCGTCGCGCTCCCGGCGTGCTCCGCGCCGTCCTCCCGGTGCCGGATGCTCGCCACCGTCACCGCCGAGACCAGGTACGACACGGCGCCCGCCAGCACGGCCACCGGTGCGGTCAGCCACTGCACGAGCACACCGCCGAGCGCGGGCCCGCCGATGGTGGCCGCGGACTGGCTGGCGCCGAGCGCGGAGTTGGCCCGGGTGAGCTGCTCGCGCTCGACCAGCCGGGGCAGATAGGCCTGCCCGGCCACGTCGAACAGCACGCTGCCGCAGCCGGCGAAGAAGCCGAGGACGTACAGCCAGCTGATGCCGAGCCGGTCCGTCCAGTACAGGACCGGCACCACGGACAGCACGAGGGCGCGGCCGAGGTCGGTGGCGATGAGGATGTTCCGCCGCCGGACCCGGTCCACGAGCACGCCCGCGAACAACGAGACCAGCAGGTACGGCAGTTTGACCACCGAGGTGAGCAGGCCGACCTGGGCGGAGCCCGCGGACAGGGCCAGCACCGCGACCAGCGGCAGGGCGAGTTCGCTGACCTGGGCGGCGAACAGGGAGGCGGTCTGGCCGGTCCACAGCCGGGTGAAGTCGGCGTTGCGCCACACGCTGGGGGCGTCCGCGGCAGCGGACTCCCCCGCGGTCGCCTCGGCCGGCTCCCCGGGTGTCGCCCCGGCCGGGGCGGCGGCCGGCGAGACGCCCGTGGCGCCGACCGTCTCGGCGACCGCTTCCCCGGCCTTCACGACCGCTTCCCCGACCGTCTCGCCGGCCCTCTCGCCGGCCGGGTCGCCGGCCCTCTCGTCGGCCGGGTCGCCGACCGTCTCGTCGGCCTTCTCGCCGGCCGTCACGGCGTCCGTCATGAGGTGCTCCTACGCAGGGGTTTCGATGGGTCAGGACGCGGCGACGACACCGCGCGGCCGGCCGTCGGCCGCGTCCTCCAGGCGGCGCGCGACCTCGGGGACGTTGGGCTGTTCGAGCATGCTGAAGTGGTCGCCGGGCGACTCGTCGATCAGCAGGGTGCCGCCGACCCGGGGCTGCCAGCCCATGTGCCAGCCCTCGAACAGCTCGGTCTCGGCGCGGACCAGCACCGCGTCGCCGCGCAGCGGCTCGCGCGGGGTGTCCCGGTAGGTGAGCAGGGCGCGGGCGTGCCGCGTGTACAGCTGCACCAGGCGGCGCAGGTCCTCCACCGAGCGGGCGTCGGCGCGCTCGTCGGTGGTGCCCTGGGTGAGCCGGACGACGTGGGCGAGCCGCTCCTCGGGGTCGAGGGCCTCCAGTTCGGCCTCGGTGACGTCGAGCCGGCCGGCGAACGCGCCGAGGATGGCGGCGGACTCGCTGGTGGCGTAGCGGGGCGGGACCGGGTCGTCGATGCTGGCGCTGATGATCGTCAGCATGCCGACCTCCTCGCCGGCGGCCTCCAGCTGGCGGGCCATCTCGTAGGAGACCATGCCGCCCATGCACCAGCCGCCGAGGAAGTACGGGCCCTCGGGCTGGACCGTGCGCACCTCGGACAGGTACAGCGCCGCGATCTCCTCGACGCTGTCCGGGCGGGGCACGTCGGGGCCGGCGTACTCCGGGGCCTGGAAGGCGTACAGCGGGCGCTCGGGGTCGAGGACGCCCACCAGTTCCGAGTAGCAGAAGACGCTGCCGCCGAGCGGGTGGACCAGGAAGAACGGCGCCTTGGTGCCGGTGGAGCGCAGCGGCACCAGCGTGGACGCGGCCTGCCGGCGCTCCCCGGTGACGATCTCCGCGAGCCGCTCGATGGTGCCGCCCTCGAACAGCGCGGCCACCGGCACCTCCACGTCGGTGATCTCCGGCAGCCGCAGGATGACCCGCAGCGCGGAGATCGAGTTGCCGCCGAGGTCGAGGAAGGCGTCGGTGACGCCGACCTCCGGGACGCCGAGGACGTCCCGCCAGATCGCGGCGATGGCCTCCTCCACGGGGGTGCGGGGCGCGACGAAGACGCCGGCGGTGGTCTCCTCGCGGCCGGGCGCGGGCAGCGCGAGCCGGTCGACCTTGCCGTTGGGGGTGAGCGGGAAGGCGTCCAGGACGACGAAGGCGCTGGGCACCATGTAGTCGGGCAGCGCGCCGGCGGCCAGTTCGCGCAGTTCGGCCGCGGCCGGCGCGGTGTCGCCCTCGGGGGTGAGGTAGGCGGCGAGGCGGGCGTCGCCGGGCTGGTCCCGGCGGGCCATCACCACGACCCGGCCGACCGCGGGGTGCCGGGCCAGCACGGTCTCGATCTCGCCGAGTTCGATCCGGAAGCCGCGCACCTTGACCTGGTGGTCGGAGCGGCCGAGGAACTCCAGGCGGCCGTCGGGCAGCCACCGCGCCACGTCGCCGGTGCGGTACATGCGGGCGCCCGCCGCGGGGGCGTAGGGGTCGGGCAGGAAGCGGTCGGCGGTGAGGTCGCCGCGCCGGGAGTAGCCGCGGGCCAGCCCGTCACCGGCGATGTACAGGTCGCCGGGCACGCCCTCGGGCACGGGGGCGTAGGAGGCGTCGAGGACGTAGACGCGGGTGCCGGCGATCGGGCGGCCCAGGGTGACCGGCTCGTCGGCGCGGACCCGGTCCAGGGCGGACCAGATGGTGGTCTCGGTGGGGCCGTAGGCGTTCCACACCACCGGGAAGCGGGCCGTCAGCTCCCGCGCGAGGTCCTCGGGCAGCGCCTCGCCGCCGGAGATCACCCGCAGCCGCTCGTCGCCGCCGAGGCCGGCCTCGATCAGCAGCCGCCAGCTGGACGGGGTGGCCTGGACGACGGTGGCGCCGGAGCGCTCGACGGCCTCGCGCAGCCGGGGTCCGTCCACGGCGATGTCGGGGGCGACGATCAGTTCGGCGCCGGTCAGCAGCGGCAGGTACACCTCCAGGGCGGCGATGTCGAAGGAGAGCGAGGTGACCGCCAGCAGCCGGTCGTCCTCGGTGAGTTCGAGGTCGCGGCCGAAGGAGAACAGCAGGTTGAGCAGGGCCCGGTGCGGGATCTGCACGCCCTTGGGGCGGCCGGTGGAGCCGGAGGTGTAGATGGTGTACGCCAGGTGCTCCGGGCCGGCCTGGGGCAGCGGGTCGGTCTCGGGCCGGCCGGCGGCGACGGCGCGGTCGACCTCCAGGACGACCGTGCCCTCGGGCGCGGCGGGCGGGGCCAGGCCGGCGCCGGTGAGCAGGACCGGGACGCGGGCGTCGGCGAGCATGTACTCCAGGCGTTCGCGCGGGTAGCCGGGGTCCAGCGGCACATAGGCGCCGCCCGCCTTCAGCACCGCGACCAGCGCCACGATCAGCTCGGCCGAGCGTTCCAGGTGGACGCCGACCAAGGTGTCCGGGCCGACGCCGAGTTCGCGCAGGTGGTGCGCGAGCCGGTTGGCCCAGGCGTTGAACTCGCCGTAGGTGAGGGCGGTGTCGCCGAAGCGGACGGCGGTGCGGTCGGGGTGTTTGGCGGCCCGCTCGGCGAGCAGCTCGGGCAGGGTGCGGTCCAGGTCCCAGCCGGCCGCGGTGTCGTTCCACTCGGTGAGCAGCCGGTGCAGGTCGGCGGTGGGCAGCAGCGCGGTGGTGTGCACGGCCGCGTGCGGGTCGGCGGTGAGCGCGCCGAGCGCCTCGGCGTAGTAGCCGCCGACGGTGGTGACCCAGGCGTCGGTGAACTCGGCGGCGTCGTAGTTGACGCGCAGCCGGACCTCGCCGGTGACCGGGTCGGTGCCGAAGTTCGCGGTGAACGGGAAGTTGGTCTGCTCGAAGAACTCGCCGCCGGTGACGGCCACCTCGTCCAGCGCCATGTCGTAGCTGCGGAAGCTGCGGTGGTCGACGACGGTCTCGAAGAACTGCGGCCGGCGCAGGTCCTGGAGCATCCGGGCCAGCGGGTAGCGGCGGTGCGGCAGGGCGCCGGACTCGGCGGCGTGGATGCGCTGGGCCAGCTCGATCCAGCTGGCGCCGGTGACGTCCACGACGAGCGGGAGCGTGTTGAGGAACAGGCCGACGATCTGGTCGCCGTCGGCGGTCTCCGGGCGGCCGTTGCCGACCAGGCCGGTGACGACCCGGCCGCGGCCGGACAGCAGGGAGAGCACGCGGGCGTGCGCGGCGAACATCACCGCCTTCACCGGCACCCGCGCCTCGGCGGCCACCGCGCGCAGCCGCTCGCCGAGCCTCTCGGGCAGCGGGACCTCGTGCACGCGGGCCTCGCGGACCGGGGACAGGGCGGCGTCCTCCGTGCGGGGCAGGCCGGTGAAGTCGGTGTCCTCCAGCAGGCCGGCCCAGTAGGCGCGGGACTCCTCGCTGGCCAGGGCCTGCTGTTCCAGCGCCAGGTAGTCGCGGAAGCGGGTGGCCGGGGCGGTCGCCGGGTCGGGGCGGCCGGCCAGCCGGGCGTCGTAGCCGGTGATCAGCGCGCTGGTGACCAGGGACAGGCTCCAGCCGTCCAGGATCGCGTGGTGGAAGCTCAGGTTGAGCCGGAAGTCGTCGTCGGCGAAGACGTGCACGTGCAGGGTGAGCAGCGGGGCCCGGGTCAGCACGAACGCGGTGGCCTTCTCCCGTTCGGTCCACGCGGCCACGCGCCGGTCCTGCTCGGCCGTGTCGAGGCCGCGCAAATCCTCCACGGTCAGCGGGGTCTCGACGGCGGAGTGCACCAGCTGCATCGGGGTGCTGAACCGGGTCAGGTCGAAGGAGCTGCGCAGGATGTCGGCGCGCTCGATCACCGCGGCCAGCGAGGCGCGCAGCGCGGTCTCGTCGAAGCGGCCGGAGAGCCGGATGGCGGAGATGTCGTGGTAGGTGGGGGTGTCGCCGTCGGCGTGGCTGTGGAACAGCATGCCGGACTGGAGCAGGGTCAGCGGGTAGGCGTCGACGATGTCGGCGGCGGGGGTGCTGGCGTCGTGGCTGGGCACGGGGTTCCTTCCGGGGTGCGGGCGTCGGGGCGGCGGGCGGGCGCGAGGCTGGGCGTACCGGGGCCGGGTCCGGGGGGATGGAGTCGGCCCCGGTACGGGCTTGTCAGGACCGCAGGCGGGCGAGGTCCTCCGGGGACAGCAGGCCGAACGCGGCGACCTCCTGCCGGGCGGGGCCCTCGTCGGCGCGGTCGGCGAGCCAGCGGGCGAGGTCCTCGACGGTCTGGCTGGTGAACAGCTGCTGGAGCGGGATGTCGTGCCCCGCCTCGCGGGCCAGGCCCACGATCCGCACGGCGTGCATGGAGTCCCCGCCGATCTCGAAGAAGTTGTCCCGCACCCCCACCCGGTCCTGGCCGAGGACCCGCTGCCACAGCCCGGCCAGCAGTTCCTCCTCGGGCGTGCGCGGCGCGACATGGGCGGCGGCGGTGACGGCCGAGCGGTCGGGGGCGGGCAGCGCCGCCCGGTCCACCTTGCCGTTGGGGCTCAGCGGCAGCGCGTCGAGGACGACGAAGGCGCTGGGCACCATGTGCTCGGGCAGCCGTTCCCCGAGCCGGGACCGCAGTTCGGGCACGCCCGGCGCGGTTCCCGTGCCGCCGCTCGCGGTCAGATAGGCGACGATCCTGCGGTCGCCCGGCCGGTCCTCGCGGACCACGGCCACCGCCTGCCCCACGCCGGGCAGGGTCAGCAGGGCCGCCTCGATCTCGCCGAGTTCGATGCGGAAGCCGCGCACCTTCACCTGGTGGTCGGCCCGGCCCAGGTACTCGACATGGCCCTCGGCGTGCCAGCGGGCGATGTCGCCGGTGCGGTACAGGCGGGCGCCGGGCGGCCCGAACGGGTCGGGCACGAACCGGTCGGCGGTCAGCGCGGGCCGCCCGCCGTAGCCGCGGGCCAGCTGCACCCCGCCCAGGTACAGCTCGCCCGGCACGCCGACGGGGGCGGGCCGCAGCCGGGCGTCCAGGACGTAGGTGCGGGTGTTGGCGATCGGTGTGCCGATGGGCACGGCCGCGCCCGCCCAGTCCGGCCGGGAGGACCAGCGGGTGACGTCGACGGACGCCTCGGTCGGCCCGTACAGGTTCTCCAGCGCGGCGCCGGGCAGGGCCTGGTGGAAGCGGCGCGCCAGGTCGGCCGGGAGCGCCTCGCCGCTGCACACCACCAGCCGCAGCGAGCCGCAGTCCACGGCCCGGCCGGAGCCGAGGAAGGTGTCCAGCATGGGCGGCACGAAGTGGCAGACGGTGACCCGCTCGTCCCGGACCAGCCGGGCGAGGTGTGCCGGGTCCCGGTGCCCGCCGGGCGCGGCGAGCACCAGCCGGGCCCCGGTCAGCAGCGGCCAGAACAGCTCCCACACCGACACGTCGAAACTGATCGGCGTCTTCTGCAGGACGGTGTCGGCGCCGGTCAGCCGGTAGGCGTCCTGCATCCAGCGCAGCCGGTTGACGATGCCCCGGTGCGGCACCTGCACGCCCTTGGGGCGCCCGGTGGAACCGGAGGTGTAGATGACGTACGCCAGGTGGTCGGGGCCGGTGAGGGGCGCAGGATCGGTGCCGGGGAACCCGTCTCCGGCGTGCTCGGCGTGCTCGTCCACGGCCACCACGGTGACGCCGTCGGCGGCGAGCGACGCGCCCGTGCCGGGATGGGTGAGCAGCACCGGCGCGCCGGCGTCGGCGAGCATGAACGCCAGCCGCTCGCGCGGGTATCCGGGGTCCAGCGGCAGATAGGCGCCGCCCGCCTTGAGCACGGCGAGCAGGGCCACCATCAGCTCCGTCGAGCGCTCCAGGTGGACGCCGACCACGGTGTCGGGGCCGACGCCGAGGCCGCGCAGCCGGTGCGCGAGGGCGGCGGCCCGGCGGTGCAGCGCGGCGTACGACAGCTCGTGCCCGGCGAACCGCACGGCGGGCGCGTCCGCGTGCCGGGCGGCGGCCTCGGCGAGCAGCCCGGTCAGGGTGTCGTCCGCGGGCCAGTCGACGCGGGTGTCGTTCCAGCCGGTCAGGAGCCGGGCGCGCTCGGCGGGGCCGAGCGGGTCCAGCAGGGGCACGGCGCCGGCGGGGTCGGCGGCGACGGCGGTGAGCACGTTGGTGAAGTGCTCCACGAACCGTTCGACGGTGGCCGCGTCGAACAGCTCCACGTCGTAGTCGAGCCAGCCCACCAGCTCCCGGCCGGTGTCGATCATCCGCAGGTTGAGGTCGAACTGGCTGTTGGCGGCCGACACCTCCACCAGTTCACCGGTCACCCCGGGCACGTCGAGGGTGCCCAGTTCGACGTTCTGGAGCGCGAACAGCACCTGTACCAGCGGGCCGCGCGACAGGTCCCGTTCCGGGGCCAGCTCGCTCACCAGCCGCCCGAACGGCACCCGCTGGTGGGCGAAGGCGTCCAGGGCGGTGTCCCGGACCCGGCCCAGCAGTTCCGCGAAGGCCGGGTCGCCGTCGAGGTCGACGCGGAGCGGCAGGGTGTTGAGGAAGCAGCCGAGCAGGTCCTCGAACTCGGCGCGCGGCCGGTTGGCGACGGGGGTGCCGACCAGCAGCCGCTCCTGCCCGCTCCACCGGGACAGCACGATCGCGTACGCCGACAGCAGCGTCATGAACAGGGTGGCGCCGTGCCCGCGGGCCAGTTCGCGCAGCGCGGCGGAGGTGGCCGCGTCCACGGTGAGCCGGCGGCGGGCGCCCCGGTGGGCGCTGACCGCGGGGCGCGGCCGGTCGGTGGGCAGCTCCAGCACGCGGGGCGCGCCGTCGAGGTGGCCGCGCCACCAGTCGACCAGCCCGTCCAGCGCGGGGCCGTCCAGCTCGGCGCGTTCCCAGCGCGCGACGTCCGCGAACTCCAGCTCTCGGGGAGGGAGTTCCGCGCCGGTGTAGGCGGCGGACAGCTCGCGCAGCAGCACCCCGAAGGACCAGCCGTCGAAGACGACGTGGTGCGCGGTCAGGGCCAGGACGTGCTCGTCGGTGCCGGTCCGGTACAGCGCCGCGCGCAGCAGCGGGCCGTGCGTGAGGTCGAAGGGTTCCTTGACGCTCGCCATCGCCGCGGCGACCCCGGCCGCCCGCGGGTCCGGCCGGCCGGTCAGGTCCGCGAACCGGAGAGGGACCCGGGCGCCGGGCAGGGCCCGCTGGCGCGGGGAGCCGTCGGGGGCGGGTTCGACGACCGTGCGCAGGACGGCGTGCCGGGCCACCACGGTGTCCACGGCCCGCTGGAGCGCGGACCGGTCGAGCGGGCCGTGCAGCCGCAGCACGAGCGGCATGTTGTAGGCCGCGTCCCCGGGCCGCAACTGCTCCTCCAGCCAGAGGCGTTCCTGCGTCCAGGACAGCGGTGCCGGTGCGGCGGGGTCGGTGCGCGGGAGGTCGTCCGGACCGTCCGCCTCCTCACCGGCGTCGAGGAGTCCGGCGAGCGCGGCCACGGTCGGCCGGGCGAACAGGTCCTGGAGGGTGAGCCGTTCGGCGGCCGGGCCGGGGAACGCCCGGCGGATGCGGGCCAGCAGCCGGGTGAGCAGCAGCGAGTGCCCGCCGAGGGCGAAGAAGTCGTCGTCGGCGCCGACGCGTTCGCGGCCGAGCACCGCCCGCCACTGGGCGGCGAGCCGTTCCTGCACGGGTCCCTGCGGGGCGGTGTAGCCGCCGGTGGCGGCCTCCGCCCGGTGTGCCAGGAGTCGCAGGGCGGCCCGGTCGGTCTTCCCGTTGGCGGTGAGCGGCAGGGCGTCCAGCACGACGTACGCGGAGGGCACCTGGTGTTCGGGGAGCCGCCGGACCAGCGCGGCGCGGACCTCGGCGAGGTCGGGGCGTTCGCCGCCGGTGGCGAGGAAGGCCACCAGCCGGTGTCCGTCGTCCTCGTCGGGCACGGCCAGTACGGCGCTCTGCGCCACCGTGTCCAGCGCGTCCAGCGCCGCCTCGGTCTCCGCGGGCTCCACCCGGAAGCCGCGCACCTTGATCTGCTCGTCGGCCCGGCCGAGCGGCTCCAGCAGCCCGTCGGGGCGCAGCCGGGCGAGGTCGCCGGTGCGGTAGACGCGGTCGCCGGGGCGGCCGGGGAACGGGTCGGGCCGGTATCCGTCGCCGGCGCCGTCCTCGGCGTACCGCGCCAGGTACGGGGTGCGGACGACGAGTTCGCCGATCTCGCCGAGCCCGGCGGGGCGGTCGCCGGCGAGCACGAGCAGCTGGACGCCCTCGATGCCCGGCCCGAGCGGGACGGCACCGGCCGGAGCGGTGTCGGCGGGGTCGCCCGCGCGGTGGGCGACGTGCACGGAGACGGCCTGCGGGGTCTCGGTGGCGCCGTACAGGTTCAGCAGGTCGGCGCCGGGGGCGAGGCGGGCCCAGGCGCGCAGGGTCCGCCCGGTGAGGGTGTCGCCGCCGAAGCCGGCCAGCCGCAGCGCGGGCCACTCGGTGCCGGTCTGGGCCGCCTGGTCGGCGAGGGCGCGGCCGAGCGCCGGGGTGAGGTGGACGACGGTGGGCGCGGCCTCGGCGAGCCAGCCGGCGAGGGCGGCGGTGTCGCGTACGTCGGCGTCGGGGAAGACGGCGGCGGCCCCCGCCCACAGCGGGGCGAGGACGTCCCGCAGGAACGGGTCGTGCCCGAGGCCGGAGAGGACCGCGAAGCGGTCGCCGGGTCCGAGGTCGAAGGTGCGGGTGTACCAGTCCAGGAAGTGCCCGAGCGGCCGGTGCGTGCCGATGATCCGGCGGGGCCGCCCGGTGGTGCCGGAGGTGAAGGCGACGTAGGCGTCGTCGTCGGGGCCGGGGGCGGGCAGGGGGACGCCGTCGAGCAGGCCGCCGGCGGGACGGGCGCCGGGGTGCCTTTCGGCGGGGCCGGCGTCGGAGTGTCCGTCCGGGTGCCCGGCCGCCGTGGGGGCGGGGTGGGCGGTGGCCTGGTCCGTGTCGGGGCCGACGTGCAGGACGGGGCCGTCGGCGAAGGCGGGCAGCGGGTGGCCGGGGGCGCAGGCGAGCCAGGCGCGCGGGGCGAGGGCCGCCGCGCGGGTGCGCAGGGTGTCCTCCGGGTAGCCGGCCTCCAGCACGGCGAAGGACGCGCCGGCCCGCAGGACGGCGAGCAGTCCGAGGACGGTGGCCGGGTGCCGGCCGGCGTGCACGGCCACCACGTCCCCGGGCCGCACCCCGTGCTCGGCCAGCTGCCGGGCCAGCCGGGCGGTGTCGCGCTCGGTCTCGGCGTACGTCCACACCCGGCCGCCGCCGATCAGGGCGGGCGCGTCCGGGGTGGTCGCGGCGTGCTTGGCGAGCCGGTCGGCGAGCGGCTCGGGCGCGACGGAGTCGAGGCGCGCGGCCGGGTCGGGCAGCAGCGCGGCGGACCGGGCGCCGGCCAGGTCGAACGCGTCGGCGGACCGGCCGGGGTCGGCCGCCGCCTGCGCCAGCACCGCGCGGACCTGGTGCAGCAGTTCGTCGACGCGCTCGGGCTCGTACAGGCCGGCGTCGTACACCGCCTCCAGTTCGTAGCCGCCGTCGGGGCGGGCCGCGGCGTACAGCGTGAGGTCGAACTTGTTGTCGACGTCCCCGAACGGCAGCTGCGTGACCGTGCAGCCGGGCAGTTCGGGGGCCGCGGCGGGCGGCAGCAGGTTGAAGAACACCTGCACCAGCCGGCCGCGGGACAGGTCGCGCTCCGGGGCGAGGTCGGCGACCAGCCGCCCGAACGGCACGCGCTGGCGGGCGAAGGCCGCGAGGGCGTCCGCGCGGACCCGGGCGAGCAGGTCCGCGAAGGGCGGGGCGCCGTCGGCGTCGCCGCCGAGGTCCACCTTCAGCGGCAGGGTGTTCAGGAAGCAGCCGACGACGTCCCGGCTGCCCGCTCCCCGGGTGGCGGCCGGGGTGCCGACGATCAGCCGGTCCTGGCCGGTCTGCCGGGCCAGCACCACGCCGAACGCCGTCAGCAGGGTCATGAACGGCGTGGCCTCGTGCGCGCGGCCCAGCTCGCGCACCGCCTGCCCGGCCGCGGGGTCCAGCTCCAGCCTGCGGCTCGCGCCCCGGTGGCCGCGTACGGCGGGCCGGGGGCGGTCGGCGGGCAGGTCCAGCACCCGCGGCACCCCGGCCAGGTGCTCGCGCCACCAGGCCACCAGCTCGTCCGCCGCGGCCTCGCCGTAGCGCTCGCGCTCGGCGCGCACGGCCTCGGCGAAGCTCTGCCGCGGGAGCGGGAGCCGGGCGGCGGGGTCGGCGCAGAGCAGCGACAGTTCGGCGAAGAGGACCGCGAAGGACTGGCCGTCCGCGATCAGGTGATGGGCCGACAGCAGGAGCAGGTGTCCGTCGTCGGCGTAGCGCACGGCGAGGACCCGCAGCAGCGGGCCGTGCGCCAGGTCGAAGGGCTCGCGGGCGGCGCGGCGCAGCACGGCGTGCGCGGCGTCCTCCGGGTCGGCCGTGGCGCGCACGTCCTGGGTGCGGACGGGGACGGTCACGGTGTCCAGCACCTGCTGCCGGGGCTCGCCGTCCACGGTGCGGAAGACGGTGCGCAGGGCGTCGTGCCGGGCCACCAGGGTGCCGACGGCCCGGCGCAGCGCGGCGAGGTCGAGCGGGCCGCGCACCCGCAGGGTGACCGGCATGTGGTAGGCGGTGTCGCCGGGGCGCAGCTGCTCCTCGAACCAGATCCGCTCCTGGGTCCAGGAGAGCGGGCCGGCGGAGTGGTCGGTCATGTCAGGTCCTCGGGTACGCGGGCGGGGGGTACGGCGTGGGGGCCGGCCAGATCGGTGAGCGCGGCGGTGAACAGGGCGGCGGCCTCGGCGAGCGTGGAGGCGGGCACCAGGCCCTCCGGGGCCGTGACGGCTCCGGTGAACGTCGCTCCGTCGTCCCAGAGTTCGCAGGTCAGCTCGGTCTGTGCGCCGAGTGCGGGCGCGGGCAGCGGGGTGAGGACCGGGCCGGCCGCCGGGGCGGGCTCCGGTGTCCGCTGGAGCACCAGCAGGTTCTGGTAGAGCGGGGTCCGGCCGGCGGGCGGGCGGGGGGCCAGCGGGGCGATCTCGTCGGTGCCGAGCGCGGTGTGCGCGAAGACCTCCAGCAGCCGTTCGCGGACCAGCGCGAGCAGGGCGGGGGTGTCCAGCGTGGGGTCGGCGGTGATCCGGACGGGCAGGCCGTTGGCGAAGTAGCCGACGGTGCGCTCGTGGCCGGCCGGGCGGTCCTCCACGATCGTGCCGACGGCCAGGTCGCCCTGCCCGCCGAGCTTGGCCAGCGCCCGCCACCAGGCGGCGAGCAGGGGTACGAGCACGGGGTGCCGGGACCGGGCGGCCTCCTGCCGCAGCCGGCCGACCGTCGCCGCGTCGACCCGTACCGGATGCGTGACGAGCGGCCGGGACAGCAGCTCCCGCGGCGGCAGCACCGTGCCGCCGGGCCAGTCGGGCGCGGTGAGTCCGGCGAGCCTGCCGCGCCAGAACGCGCGCGCCTCGTCGGCGCCCTCGCGGGGGCCGGCGGTGGGCGGCGCCGGGGCGGGCGCGGGGGTGCGGCCCGCGTAGGCGGCGGCCAGGTCGGCGACCAGCACCTCCTCGGACCGCCCGTCGTACACGATGTGGTGTACGGCGACGAGCAGCAGCCCGCGCCCGCCGCCCGCGTCGAGCAGCCCGGCGGCGAACAGCGGCCCGGTCTCCAGGTCCCGGACGAGTGCGAGGAGTTCCCGGGTCAGCTCGTGCTCGGCGGCACCGGGTGCGCCGCCGTGGTCCGTGCGCAGGAGCAGCGGTGGCGGGGCCGGCCGCGCGGCCACCGCCCGCCGGGGCCGGCCCGCGTGCCGGGGGAACGTGGTGCGCAGCGCCGGGTGCGCGGTGGCGACGGCGGCGAGGGCCCGCCGCAGCCGCTCCGGCTCCACGGGCCCGTCGACGGCGATCCGCCCGACCACGACATGCCCGTCGGCCCCGGGCGCGATCCGCGCGGCGAGCCAGAACCGCCGTTCACCGGCCGACAGTTCCCCGCTCCCCGCTGCCGCCCCGCTTCCCGCTGCGGGCGCCGTGCTCCCGCGCGTCGCCGCGGCGAGTTCCTCCAGGGCCGTGACGGTCGGGTGGTCGTAGACGTCCTTGGCCGTCAGGCGGGTGCCGAGGAGGCGGCTCAGGCGGGTGGCGATGCGCAGGGCGTGCAGGGAGGTGGCGCCCGCGGTCAGCAGGTCGTCGGTGCCGGTGAGGCGGGCCGTGCCGAGGATGGCGCGGACCTCGCGCAGGGCGGGTGTGCCCGTCGCCGGGTCCGCGTCCGCCTGCGCCGCGGAGTCCGCCGCGTGCCGGGCCCGTGCCCACTCCTCCACCGCCCGCAGATCCGCCTTGCCGGTGGGGCCCAGCGGGACGGGGTGGAGGTGGAGGTAGCGGTCCGGGCGCAGGTAGGCCGGGAGGGTCTCGGCGGCCGTCCGGCGCAGCGTCTCCTCCGGTACGGACGCCCCGTTCTCGCCGGCATAGGCGCAGACCGTGCCGGTGACCGTGCCGTGCGCGTCGCGCAGCGGCACCAGGAAGGCGTGCCGGACACCGGGGAACGCGGCGATGCGGCGCTCCGCCTCGCCCGGCTCCACCCGGTACCCGCGGATCTTGAACTGGCGGTCGGCGCGCCCCACGTACGACAGCAGGCCCGTGTCGTCCATGCGGACGCGGTCGCCGGTGGCGTACGCGCGGACCGTGCCGTGTCCGGGCAGGGCGAGGCGGGCGAAGCGGCGGGCGTCCTCCTCGGGCCGGTTCAGATAGCCGAGCGCGAGCCCGTCGCCCGCGACCCACAGCTCGCCCTCGGTGCCGTGGGGCACCGGCCGCAGCGTGCCGGGGTCGACGACGGCGAGCAGGGTGCCGCGCAGCGGCCGGCCGACCGGGATGCCGTCGGGGCGGTGGGTGTCGGCGGGGCGGAGGTCGTGCGTGCTGACGAAGACCATGGACTCCACGGGCCCGTAGCCGTTGGTGACGCGCAGCCCGGGGTGCCGGTCGAGGAGGGCCGCGAGGTGCGGCGGGGAGAGCCGTTCGCCGCCGCACATCAGATGCCGCAGGCCGGTGAAGGCGCCCGGGTCCTCGTCCACGATCAGGTTGACCAGCGAGCTGGTGAGCCACAGGGTGTCGGCCCCGTGCTCGGTGACGAGGGCCCGCAGCGCGTCCGGGGTGACCAGCGGCTCGTCGGGGACGACGCAGGTCCCGCCGTTCATGAGCGGCCCGAACACCTCCATCGCGCCCGCGTCCCAGTACGGCGCGGCGAGCAGCGGCATGACCGTGCCGGGCCCGAACTCCGCGTAGCCGCCGTCGACGAAGGTGCGGACGAAGGCGCGGTGCGGGACGACGACGCCCTTGGGCCGGCCGGTGGAGCCGGAGGTGAAGAAGACGCAGGCGGGGTCGTCGGCCCGCACCTCCGCGGGGTCCGGCCGGACCGCCCCGGTCCGCACGGCCCCCGGCTCGGGCATCCGCACCACCCGTACGGCGTCCGCCGCGCCCGCCGGCAGGGCCGTGCCGCCGGCCGCGTCGAGGATCACCCCGGCGTGTACGTCCTCGACCACCCCGCGCAGCCGGGCCGCCGGCCATGCCGGGTCGACCGCGGCGTAGGCGGCGCCGGCCAGCAGGACCCCGAGGGCGGCGACGACGAAGTCGGCGCCGGCCGTGGCGGCCACCGGGACGATCGTGCGGGGCCGGACCCCGGCGTCCGCCAGCAGGTCACGGACGGCTCCGGCCCGCGCGGTCAGCTCGGCGTAGGACAGCCGCATGCCGCCCGGACCGCGCAGGGCGGTGGCCCGCGGGGTCCGGACGGCCTGCCGCAGCACCGCCTGGTGGGCGGTGGCGCCGGCCGGGACGGGGCGGGCCGGGCCGGCGGCGACCGAGGGGCGCGGCGGCCGGGTCATGACGTGCCGGCCGCCGCGCCGAGCAGCAGCGCCAATTCGGCGGGCGTCGACTGGAGGACGGCGGTGAAGTCCGCCTCGATTCCCCAGAGCTGCTCGACATGATCGACAACGAGCACCGCGTGGAACGAGTCACCGCCCTGGGCGAGGAAGGACAGGTCGGCCCGTATTTCGGTGCCCAGGACGTCGGCGAACAGCTGTCGGACACTTTCCGTGGTGATTTCGGGGGTGATGCCGAGTTGATTCATGGGGCTTTCTCCACAGTCCGTGACGGGTGAGGTGGGGGGAATCCAGGAATCCGCCGGATTCCTAGCCCCAACCGCTGTCGCCGGCCGTGCGCGCGCCGATGGCGGCGGACTCGGCGACGACCGGGAACACAAATGGGGCAAACCTGTACTTCACCATGGAAAGAACCCCCCGATTCGACACGCTGGCTCCAAGGACCGACCGCACGGACGGTCGTTTCACGATGTTGTAATCACGTCCCCGTGGCAGTCCAGGGGCGCCGTCCCGCATGATGATGCAGACAGGAAACTGCAGGGGGGAAGAATTGGACAAAATCCTTGATAGCAGCCCTTCACTGCTCTTCCACCAGCTCGCGCCGGACCATATCCGGCTTTATCGCTGGGGCAGTTCCCAGGCTTTTTTCACGCTGTCCGAGGCAGCGTCCGCCCTGGGTCTGACCGAGGCCGCCACCGAGACCGCGATCGGCGCCCTGGAAGAATTCCACCTGGTGAACCGAGCGCCCGGCTCGGAACATCTTCAAGAAATGGGAGAGTACGGCGCCTGGTGGCGCACGGTGCATCCGCATATGGCCGCCGCCCGGATGGCGAAAGCCGAGTCCGAGCTGCGCCGGCGGCTCGTCGAGCTGGACGCGCGACGCGACTCGCTGGACGCGCTGGCCGCGGAGTACGACCCGCGTCCGGCGCCGCGCACCGACAGCGTGGAGATGGTCGACTCGCTCGGTGATGTCATCGCGCTGCTGGAACAGGCCAGCACGGAGTGCGAGTTCGAGATGATCACCTGTCAGCCGGGCGGCGGCCGGCCGACGGTGGAGCTGGAGCAGGCGGTCGCCCGGGACACGGCGCTGCTGCGCCGGGGCGTCCGGATGCGCACGCTCTACCAGCACTCGGCCCGGCGGCACACGCCCACCCAGGCCTATGTGGAGCGGGTGGTGGCCGCGGGCGCCGAGGTGCGGACGATGGCCGAGCTGTTCGGCCGCGTGATCGTCTTCGACCGCCGGATCGCCTTCGTCCCGCACCATCAGCGGGCGGGCGGTGCCGCGGTGCTGCGGGCCCCCGCCGCGCTGGCGTTCCTGTGCACCGCGTTCGACCGTGCCTGGAACCTCGCCATGCCGTTCGGTGAGCCGGAGCAGTCCCGGATCGCCGTCGACGAGCTGCGCCGGCGCATCCTGCGGCTGCTGAGCGAGGGGCTCAAGGACGAGGTGATCGCCCGCAGGCTCGGCATCTCCCTGCGCACCTGCCGCAAGCACATCGCGGACCTGTTCCAGGAGCTGGGTGCCGACAGCCGGTTCCAGGCGGGCTATTTGACCGCCGCCCGCGCGCTGCTGGCCGGTCCCGCGTAGGCCGCCCCGCCCCGGCGCCGGTCCCGTCACCGCGCCGGGGCGGCACGCGGACGGCCGGGGTGCCGGTGACCGCCGTACGTCACCGGCACCCCGGCCGTGTCCGTCATGCCCCTCGCGTCCCGCCGGTCCCCGGGGCGGCCGGTCCCGCCGGTCGTACCGGCCCGCCGGTCCCGTCACGGGGTGCCGGCGGAGTCCCGGTTCAGAGCGTCTTGCCGGTGGCGGGGCCGACCAGCAGGCCCTCGCCGAAGCGGTCCACGCGGACCGTGTCGCCGTCCTTGATCTCGCCGGACAGGATCTCCTTGGCGAGCCGGTCGCCGATGGCGGTCTGCACCAGGCGGCGCAGCGGCCGGGCGCCGTAGGCCGGGTCCAGGCCCTCCTCCGCCAGCCAGGCCAGTGCCTGCGGTGTGACGTCCAGCGTGAGCCTGCGCTCGGCCAGCCGCTTGGCCAGCCGGGCGATCTGCAGCCCGGCGATCCGCTCCAGCTCGGGCTTGGTCAGCGCCGAGAAGACCACCAGGTCGTCCAGCCGGTTGAGGAACTCCGGCTTGAAGGAGGTCCGGACGACCTCCAGCACCTGCTCCTTCTTCTCCGCCTCGCCCAGCACCGGGTCCACCAGGTACTGGCTGCCCAGGTTGGAGGTGAGCACCAGGATGGTGTTGCGGAAGTCGACCGTACGGCCCTGGCCGTCCGTCAGCCGGCCGTCGTCCAGCACCTGGAGCAGGATGTCGAAGACCTCCGGGTGGGCCTTCTCCACCTCGTCCAGCAGCACCACGGTGTACGGGCGCCGCCGCACCGCCTCGGTCAGCTGGCCGCCCTCCTCGTACCCGATGTAGCCGGGGGGCGCGCCGACGAGCCGGGCCACGCTGTGCTTCTCGCCGTACTCCGACATGTCGATGCGGACCATGGCCCGCTCGTCGTCGAAGAGGAATTCCGCGAGCGCCTTGGCGAGTTCGGTCTTGCCGACACCGGTCGGGCCGAGGAAGAGGAACGACCCGGTGGGCCGGTCGGGGTCGGAGATCCCGGCCCGCGACCGCCGCACGGCGTCGCTCACGGCCTGCACGGCCTCGCTCTGCCCGATGAGCCGCCGGCCCAGCTCCTCCTCCATCCGCAGCAGCTTCTGCGTCTCGCCCTCCAGCAGCCGGCCGGCCGGGATGCCGGTCCAGGCGGCGACCACGTCGGCGATGTCGTCGGAGCCGACCTCCTCCTTGACCATGGTGTCCCGGGCGACCTCCTCCTCGGCCTCGGAGGCGGCCTCCAGCTCCTTCTCCAGCTGCGGGATCTCGCCGTAGAGCAGCTTCGCCGCGGTGTCGAAGTCGCCGTCGCGCTGGGCGCGTTCGGCCTGACCGCGCAGGTCGTCCAGCCGCTCCTTCAGCTCACCGACCCGGTTGAGGGACTGCTTCTCCTTCTCCCAGCGGGCGGTCAGCCCGCGCAGCTCCTCCTCCTTGTCGGCGAGGTCGCGGCGCAGCTTCTCCAGCCGGGCGAGGGAGGCCGGGTCGGTCTCCTTGCCGATCGCCAGCTCCTCCATCTTCAGCCGGTCGACGGCACGCTGGAGTTCGTCGATCTCCACGGGCGAGGAGTCGATCTCCATGCGGAGGCGGGAGGCGGCCTCGTCCACCAGGTCGATGGCCTTGTCGGGGAGGAAGCGGGAGGTGATGTACCGGTCGGACAGGGTCGCGGCGGCCACCAGCGCGCTGTCGGCGATCTGCACCTTGTGATGGGCCTCGTAGCGGCCCTTGAGCCCGCGCAGGATGGCGATGGTGTCCTCCACCGTGGGCTCGGCGACCAGCACCTGCTGGAACCGCCGCTCCAGCGCCGGGTCCTTCTCGATCCGCTCCCGGTACTCGTCCAGCGTGGTGGCGCCCACCATGCGCAGCTCGCCACGGGCCAGCATGGGCTTGAGCATGTTGCCCGCGTCCATGGCGGAATCACCGCCGGCCCCGGCTCCGACGACGGTGTGCAGCTCGTCGATGAAGGTGATGATCTGCCCGTCGGATTCCTTGATCTCGGCGAGGACGGCCTTCAGCCGCTCCTCGAACTCGCCGCGGTACTTCGCCCCGGCGACCATGGCCCCGAGATCGAGCGAGACGAGCCGCTTGTCCTTCAGCGACTCCGGCACGTCCCCCTTCACGATCCGCTGGGCGAGCCCCTCCACGACGGCGGTCTTGCCCACACCGGGCTCGCCGATGAGGACGGGGTTGTTCTTCGTCCTCCGGCTCAGCACCTGCACGACCCGCCGGATCTCCTGGTCCCGCCCGATGACCGGGTCCAGCCGGCCCTCGCGGGCCGCGGCGGTGAAGTCGGTGCCGAACTTCTCCAGGGCCTTGTACTGGCCCTCCGGGTCGGCGGTGGTCACGCGGCGTCCTCCCCTGGCCTTCTTGAAGGCCTCCAGCAGCTTCTTCGCCTCGGCGCCCTGCGCGGCGAGCAGCTCGCCGACGGCACCGCCCTTGGCGGCGACACCGATCAGCAGGTGCTCGGTGGACAGGTAGTCGTCGCCGAGTTCCTTCGCGCGTTCACCGGCGTCCGCGATCACGGCCAGCAGCTCACGGCTGGGCTGCGGCGGCGCGACGGTGGAACCGGTGACGCTGGGCAGGCCGGCGAGGATGCGCTCCGTGCCGGCACGCACGGCGGCCTGGTCGGCCTCGACGGCGGCGAACAGGTCGGTGATGTTCTCGTTGTCCTGCCCCTGGAGCAGAGCCAGCAGCAGGTGAGCGGGGGTGAGGTCCGGGTGCCCCTCGGTCACGGCGCGATTGCTCGCCGCGTTGATCGCGTCCCGGCTCCGGTTGGTCAGCTCGGCGTCCACGTCGTCCGTTCTCCTCCTCGTCCACGGTCCACTGCTGACTTAGCTAGCGTACACAAAGTTGAGTCTATTCCACTCAAGGTTCACCGGGGGCTTCTCCGGCGCTAGGTTGCGACGCATGACGAGGCACTCCGTGGACCCGGCTTCCCCCGACGAGCCCTACCTCGCCTTCTGGCGCGAGCGGCATCTGTGCACCCTGACGACCCTCAGGCCCGACGGCAGCCCGCACGTGGTGCCGGTGGGGGTGACGTACGACGCCGAGGCGCGGCTGGCCCGGGTGATCACGAGCGGCACGAGCGCGAAGGCCCGGCACGTGGCAGCGGCCGGCCCCGAGGGCGCCCGGGTGGCGGTGTGCCAGGTGGCCGGCCGGCGCTGGGCGACACTGGAGGGGCGGGCGCGGGTGCGGACCGAGCCGGAGCGGGTGGCGGAGGCGGTGCGGCGCTACGCCGAGCGCTACGAACGGACGCCGGGCCCGAATCCGGCTCGCGTGGTGATCGAGATCCAGGTCGAACGGGCACTGGGGCACGGGTGAACATGTCCAGCCACCGTGAAAGTCGGCCTATACCTGGAAATGTCCCCGCAAAACTGCAGCGGCGTCACCGTGTTCAGGTCACGGTGACGCCGCTGCGGGGGGAAGCACCTGAGCGATCTGTTACGACGGGGGAATCGCGTCAGGCACTGCGGGGGGTGGCCGAGATGGTCCTCAGGTCGGACTCCGCCGGCTCGACGAGCCGGTGGTCCCGCTGGTCCAGGTTCACAAAGATCATTCCGTACCGGATGGCACACCGCACCGGCTGCGGCGCACCGCGCGGCTTGCGCAGACACCGGTACGCCCGTACGTCCTCGTCGTCGTCCCGGGTGACGACCACCGGCTCGCCGAACACGGTCACCATCAACGAGTCACCGCTGTGGGGGATGGCGGTCACCAGGTCGATGAAGTGCCAGCCGGAACGGTACGCGGTGGCCATTTCGCGACGGAAGGAACGGTCGTCGGGCGGGGTAGTCACGTCAGCTCCTCACGCCGTCCTTGGGATGCACAGGCCAACTGGTATCCAAAGCTGCCACGGTGGTCGCGGTCACCGCCGGCCAGCTGGTGTCCGCTCGAACATCGCCGTTCTCACTCGCCAGGCCGCCCAGCGCTCCTGCGGCCGCAACAACGGTGAAGGCGGCGACAAGTATCGAGCGAAGCAGTCTCTTGCCCATAGTCGGCTTCGTCCTCACTTGAAGGTCCCCTCTTCCCCCGTCGGTACGACGATGGCTCATTCGGGCGTGTCGTGGCCACATAATCAATGCATCATGTTCCTGCATGTTCAGGACCCTGGGGGGTGGAGATTTGGCAACGAATCGGACTAAAGTCGTACATCCCCATGCGGTGACCGAGATGTGTGAGGAAGGTGGCCGCCTCTACGCAGATGCTCTACGAGCCGGGCGCATCGCTCGTACAGAGGCGGAACGCGCTCCTTGTCTGTTGGAGTTCGCCCTCCTGCACCCGGATCCCGACGATCCGGAATGGTTGCGTCCCGTCCCCGCCCCCGTAGCTCTGGCACAACGGCTCAACCCCATAGAGCGGGAGATCACCGAGCGCAGGCGGTTGTCGATCCAGCTGGCCGATGTCTTCGAGCCGTTCATGGCGCTGAGCAGCCACATGGCGGCAACCACCGACTCCATCACGGTATTGGAGGGCGGGGAGCGCATCAACGCGGCGCTGAACATGGCGACGACCCTGTGCCAGACCGAGGTGCTCACGGTCCAGCCGAGCGACCGCTACTCCGAACGCAGCCTTCTCCGGGGGCTCGAACGCGACAGGCCGCTCATCGAGCGCGGTGTACGGATCCGGACGCTGTACCAGCACACCGCGCGGCACAACCCCGAGAAGCTCGCCTACGTGGCTCAGCTCGCCAACGGCAAGGTGGAGTACCGCACGATCGACGAGCTGGTCGAGCGACTCATCATCTGCGACGAGGCCGTTGCCTTCCTGCCCGTCCGGGACGACCAGCAGGTCGCCCTGGAACTGCGCCACCCGGGTCTCGTCCGCTACCTGATCAAGGTGTTCGAGTTCATGTGGGGCCGAGCGGTCCCGCTGACCGCCGGCGCCCCCTACGAGACGGCCCCCGACGGCATCACGGAGATCCAGCACTCCATCGCCAAACTCCTCGTCGAAGGCCACGTCGACGAGGCCATCGCCCGCCGCCTGGGCATGAACGTGCGCACCTGCCGTGCCCACATCGCCAAGCTGGCCACCGCCCTCGGCAGCGGCAGCCGCGCCCAACTCGGCTTCCTCATAGCGCAGTCCGGCATCCTGACCCGGGAGCACTGAGGCGCCGGGCGAGTCGGGAACGGACGGCGTGAACGTCCGTACCGCACGGCCGCGCATCGCCGGGCCGGCCGCCGCCCCCCAGCAGCGACAGCCGGGCGCGGCCCGGTTGCCTCCTCGCCCGCTCAGGGCTCCTCGACCAGGAGACCGGGCCGGGCCGGGCCGGTCGGCCGGTGGTGGCCGTCCAGGCCCACCTGGGCGATGCGGACGCCCAGCTGGGTGCGGCTGGCCGCGCCCAGGGTCTCCGACAGGCGGGCGATGTGCGCCCGGCAGGTGCGGACGCTGATGCCGAGGCGCTCGGCGATCACCGCGTCCTGGTGGCCCTCGGCGAGCAGCGCGGCGATGGACTGCTCGCGGTGCGAGATGCCCTCGATGCCGGTGTCGGGGAGGGGCGCGGTGAGCGGGATGGCGAGACGCCAGAGGCGCTCGAAGACCGTCAGCAGGTATTCCACCAGCGCCGGGTGGCGCAGTTCCAGGGCCATCGTGCGGTCGTTGTTGGCGGGGATGAAGGCCACCGTGCGGTCGAAGAGGATGAGCCGGTCGATGACCTCGTCCAGGGTGCGGGCCTCCACCGTGTCACCCATCAGCTCCAGGTAGTTGAGCAGCCCCTGGCCGTGCCGGGCCACGTGCGTGTAGAGGTCGCGCATGCGCACGCCCCGACCGCGCAACGCCAGCGCCCGGTGCAGGCCCTCGGTGAGTTCCGCCTCCCGCCGGATGCCGCCGGGCTGCACGGTGAGCACCTCGGTGGTGCACGCCTCGGTCGCCTCGTCCATCGCGGCCTGGATGCGGGAGAGCCCGTCCAGGACCCGGATGGCGCTGCCCTCGGCCGGCGCGTCCGGCGCGTCCGGCTGCCGGCCCAGGCCCGCGTACCACTCGAAGGCGGCCACCGCCGACCCCACCCGCCGCTGACTCGCGCTGACCTCGTCGTAGACCCCGCGCAGCAGCCGGGTCATCACCTCCTGCGGGGAGGTGGGCACCAGCCAGTCCATGTCGTCGGGGTCCGGGTGCAGCAGGGCCAGCTCCAGCAGGCAGGGCACCGGCTCGGCATCCGTGCGCGGCACCCGTCCCCGGCGTACGGCACGGGAGTACACCCGATCCCCGGCCCCGCACAGCCGGTCGGCACCGTGAGGATGCTCCTCCGCCCCGCGCCCGGCCATCGCCCATTCCACCCCCGGTGTGCTGCCACTTCCGCAGCGCAACTATGCGCGGCGTCGACCGGGTCCGCAACACGGCTCTCCCCACTACGGCAGCCGAAAACGCCCGCTGTGCCCGGGTTTCGCCCGCACTCCGCCCCTCGCCGTGCACCAAGCCGGCGGCGGAGGCGGGGGCGCCCTCCGCGGCATCACGGGTGTCGCCTCCCCCGGGTGCCGCCGGCACCCGGAGCGGCCCCGGCCGGGGCCGCTCCGTCACCCCTGGGGGCGGCGGGGCTACTTGAGGCCGATCGCCGCGCAGGCCGCCTTGTACTTGGCGGTGCAGATCTCGTCGAGGGTGTAGATGCCGTCCGCGACGACCGTGTCCTCGATGTTCCTCTTGGTCAGCGCGGTCACCTGGACCAGCTTGGACGGGATGTCCTTCTCGCTGGGGCTGTCCACCCGGTCCTGGGTGAGGGCGTCGAACTGGATGTCCTTGCCCTGGATCTTGGTGACGGCCATCTGCGCGGCGGCCTCGGCCTCGTCCGGGTAGGACTTGTAGACGCTCATGTACTGCTCGCCGCTCACGATGCGCTGCACGCCGTCCAGCTCGGCGTCCTGGCCGGTGATCGGGGGCAGAGCGGTGACGCCGGCCGCCTTCAGCGCCTTGATGACGCCGCCCGCCATGCCGTCGTTGGCGGAGTAGACGCCCGCGATGTTGCTCTTGCCGATCTCCGCGATCGCCTTGGCCATGTTGGCCTCGGCGATCTCCGGCTTCCACTTCTCGGTGTCGTAGCTCTCGGCGATCGTCACCTTGCCGTTCAGCTCGGAGAGCGCGCCCTCCTTGAACTGCCTGGCGTTCGGGTCGGTGGGCGAGCCGTTCACCATGACGATCTTGTCGGAGGTGTCGACGTCCGAGCCCAGGGCCCCCAGGAGGGTACGGCCCTGCACCTCGCCGACGAGTTCGTTGTCGAAGGAGATGTAGGCGTCGATCGGCCCCTCGGCGAGCCGGTCGTAGGCGATGACCGGTATGCCCGCGTCCTTGGCCTTCTTCACCTCGCCGGCGATGGCGTGCGCGTCCACGGCGTCGAGCAGGATGACGTCGACCTTGCCGTCGATCATGTTCTGCAGCTGCTCGGACTGCCGGGCGACGCTCGCGTCGGCGTTGGCGTACTCGACCTTTCCCCGCTTGTTGGTGAGTTCGGCCACCTTCTTCTTGATGATGGGGTAGTCGAACTTGTCGTAGCGGGTGTTGGCCTTCTCCGGCAGCAGCAGGCCCACGGTGATGTCGTCACCCTTGGTCGGGCTCGCGCTCGCGCCGTCCCCCGTCGCGTTCAGCACGCCACAGCCGGCGAGCGAGAGGGTCATCGTGGACGCGGCCACGGACAAGGCGATACGACGCATTCGAGGGCTCACTTCAGGTGCGTTCCGGACGTGGGTGTTGCTATACGACCCAGGTGTCTGAAAAGACAACGCGGAGGCCACACCCGGCGTCAAGAAGAATCACTTAACGAGTCCGCAACACCACGCTCAGCTGCCTCTGTGAAGGTCGCGCGAAACCTCTGCAAAGGTTCTTTACGGGCCGTTCATCCAAAGGGAGTTCATGGAGTCGGCAAAGATCCGTACAACCAACCCGGTTCACCACGAGTCGTGATCATCGCGGCCCCGGGGTCGCGCACCGACTCGATCAGAGGAACGAATGAACCCAGCCAGACGTACGACCGCGACGGCCGTCGTACTCGCCGCCTCCGGCGCCCTGCTCGGCGCGGTCGCCCCCGCCGCGTCCGCCGCCCCGAACTGTGCCTCACCGGTCTATACCCGGCAGTTCTTCGCGAACACCACCTTCTCGGGCACCCCGAAGAAGACCGACTGCGACACCGGCGTCGTCGAGGAGTGGGGCACCGGCGCGCCCGCGTCCGGGCTGCCGAAGGACAACTTCGGCGTCCGCTGGACCGTCACCCGCGACTTCGGCTCCGGCGGCCCCTTCGCCCTCAGCGCGACCGCCCAGGACGGCATCCGGGTGTACCTCGACGGCACCCGCAAGATCGACCTGTGGAAGAACGTCTCCCGTACGCAGTCCACGTCGGTGAACGTCACCGTCCCCTCGGGCAGGCACACCCTGCGGGTCGACTACGTCAACTGGACGGGCGCCGCGAACGTCCGCTTCGGCTACGCCCCGCGCACCGGCGCCGACGTCGACAAGGTCAAGCCCCTGGTGCCCGCCGGGGTGTCGGCGGCGTACGACAAGGCGACCGGCCGGACCGGGCTGAGCTGGGCGAAGAACAAGGAGATGGACGTCGCCGGGTACCGCGTCTACCGGCGCCCGAAGGGCAGGCCGTTCGACGCCGAGCCGCTCGCGACCCGCACCGTCACCTCGTACACCGACACCACGCTGCCGCGGTCCGGCGAGACGTACTACTACGAGGTCCGCGCCGTCGACCGGTCCGGCAACGAGTCGGCCGGCACGGCGGACCAGCCGGTCACCACCGTCGACCGGATCGCCCCCGCCGTGCCCGTCGTCACGAAGGCGAGCGGCGAGGTGACCCCGGAGGGCGGCACGGGCGGGCTCCGGCTCGCCTGGGACGCGGTGCCGGACGCGGTGTCGTACCGGGTCTTCCGGGCGGCGAGCGAGAACGGCACGTACTCCGCGACGGGCAGCACGCCCGAGCCGTCCTTCCTGGACGCCTCGGCCGCCGAGAGCGTCACCTACTACTACCGGGTCTCGGCCCTCGACGCGGCCGGCAACGAGTCCGCCCGGTCCGCGCCGCAGCGGGGCAGGATCTGGGACAACGACCCGCCGGCGCTCGTCACCGGCCTGAAGGTCACCCCGACCGAGTACGGCTTCCATCTGGTCTGGGACCAGAGCGCCGCCACGGACCTGCGGTACTACACGGTCAACCGGGGCGAGGTGGTCGGCGAGGAGGACGACCGGGCCTGCTACGGCGGCACGGTCGACTACCTGTCGCCCGAGAAGACGTCCTACGACTACACCACGCTCCCGGACGGCGACGACGTCTGCTTCTACATCGACGCCGTGGACGACGACGACAACTCGGCGAACAAGTGGAACGGCCCGGGCGAGGCCGTGGCCGCCACCGAGCTGGACATGACGCCGAGCGTGGCGACGCCCGAGGACTCGCCGGTCCGGCTGGACGCGACCACCGGCCGCGACGGCACGGGCCCGGTCGCGCTGAGCTGGAACACGGTGCCCGACGCCACCGGCTACCAGGTCTACCGCTGGAACCCCGGCACCGGGGCGTACGAGAGGCTGGCGACCACCACCGGGACGTCCTACGAGGACGGCGGCGCCCGGAAGGGCACCACCCACTTCTACCGGGTGACCGCTCTCCTCGCGGACGGCACCGAGTCCGCGCCCGGCGGCGACTGGGCGTCGACGGCACCCTGAGCGGGAGGCGGGGGCCCGGGAGGCGAGGACCCGGGAGGCAAGGGGCTCCGGAAGGACGGTGCTCCGGGAGAAACGGAGAGGGGCCCGGAGATCCGGGCCCCTCTTCCGCACACGGTGCGGGTCAGTCCTGCTGCTGCCGCTTCGGCCGCCACACCACCAGCGCGCTGGTCTGCTGGACCTCCTGGTACGGGACCAGGTCGCGCCGGTAGGAGGCGTGCACGGCGGCCTCGCGCTGCCGCATCGCCGCCGCCGCGCCGTCCAGGGCCGCCTCCATCTCCGCGACCCGGGACTGGAGCGCGGCGACCTGGTTCTCCAGTTCGATGATGCGCTTGATGCCGGCCAGGTTGATGCCCTCGTCCTGCGACAACTGCTGCACCTGGCGGAGCAGTTCGATGTCACGGGCCGAGTAGCGGCGGCCCCGGCCCGCGGTGCGGTCCGGGGAGACCAGGCCCAGGCGGTCGTACTGGCGCAGCGTCTGCGGGTGGAGTCCGGAGAGCTGGGCCGCCACCGAGATGACGTAGACCGGGGTCTCCTCGGTCAGTTCATACGGGTTTCGTCGACGGCCGTCCATCACTCTCAGGCTCCCTTCGCGGCCTCGAACAGCTCCGCCCGCGGGTCCTCCCCCGCGGTCGCCTCGCGATACGCCTCCAGTGCGTCACGAGCCTTCCCCGACAGGTCCGTGGGGACACGTACCTCGACGGTGACCAGCAGATCGCCGCGGGTGCCGTCCTTGCGGACCGCGCCCTTGCCCCGTGCCCGCATGGTCCGGCCGTTCGGGGTGCCGGGCGGCAGCTTCAAGGTGACGGCCGGGCCACCGAGGGTCGGCACCCGTACCTCGCCGCCGAGAGCCGCCTCGTCGAACGTCACCGGGACGGTGACGGTGAGGTTGTCGTCCTTGCGTCCGAACACCGGGTGCTCCCCGACGTGGACGACCACGTACAGGTCGCCGGCCGGGCCGCCCCGCTCGCCGGGCGCGCCCTTGCCGCGCAGCCGGATGCGCTGGCCGTCCGTCACCCCCGCGGGGATGCGGACCTGCATGGTCCGGGACGACTTGGCGCGCCCGCTGCCCTTGCAGTCCAGGCAGGGGTGCTCGGCGATCAGGCCGCGCCCCTTGCACTCGGGGCAGGGGTCGGTGAGCGAGAAGCCACCGCCGGACCCCCGCGCGACCTGACCGGTGCCGACGCAGGTCTGGCACACGCGCGGCGTGCCGTTCTTGTCGCCGGTGCCGGAACAGGCCTTGCAGGGCGCCTGGGAGGACATCCGCAGGGGCACCGTGGCGCCCTCGATGGCCTCCGTGAAGCTCAGGGTGACCTCGGACTCGACGTCCTGGCCCCGCCGGGGCTGGGTACGCGTGCCGGTGGCACCGCCCCGGTTGAACAGGCCCCCGAAGACGTCACCTATACCGCCGCCGAAGCCTCCTCCGCTCTGGGCGTTGCCTCCGAAGAGATCGCCCAGGTCGAAGTTGAAGGAGCCGCCGCCGGCGCCCGGCCCGGGGCGGAAGCCGCCGTTGCCGAACAGGGCGCGTGCCTCGTCGTACTCCTTGCGCTTCTTGGGGTCGCCGAGGATGTCGTTCGCCTCGGAGATCTCCTTGAAGCGCTCCTCGGCCTTGGTGTTGCCCTTGTTGGCGTCCGGGTGGAACTCGCGGGCGAGCTTCCGGTACGCCTTCTTGATCTCGGCCTCGGTGGCGTCCTTGGGGACGCCGAGGACCTTGTAGTAGTCCTTCTCGATGAAGTCCTTGGTGCTCATCCTCGACGCCCCTCCTTCCGTCCGGTGTCTACGTCAGCCCTCCTCCGGGCCACCGTTCTCCTTGTCGTCGGCCTCCGCGCCCTCTTCGGCGCCTTCGGCCTTGACCGTCTGCGCGCCGGGCTGCGGTTCGGCGACGGCCACCCGCGCGGGGCGGATGGTGCGCTCGCCGATGCGATACCCGGGCTGCAGGATCGCCACGCAGGTCGTCTCGGTGACGTCCGGCGCGTAGCTGTGCATCAGGGCCTCGTGGATGGTCGGGTCGAAGGGCTCGCCCTCCTTGCCGAACTGCTGCAGGCCCATCTTGGCCGCGACGGTCTCCAGCGACTCGGCCACCGACTTGAAGCCGCCGACCAGTTCGCCGTGTTCGCGCGCGCGGCCGATGTCGTCGAGCACGGGCAGCAGCTCGGTCAGGAGGTTCGCGATGGCGATCTCCCGGACCGCGACCCGGTCGCGTTCGACGCGGCGGCGGTAGTTCTGGTACTCGGCCTGGAGTCGCTGGAGGTCCAGCGTGCGCTCGTTCAGCGCCGTGCGCACCTGGTCCAGCTGGGCGACCAGACCGGCACTTTCGTTCGCGTCCCCGGCCGGGGCCGCCCCCTCCTCGGGGGCGGCCTTCGGCTCGGCGTCGTCGGAGGTGGCGCCGGAGGGGACGTCGGGCTTCTCGTCAAAGCCCGGGGTCTCCTCCGTCACGCGGCACCGTCCTTGCGCTCGTCGTCCACGATCTCGGCGTCGACGACGTCGTCGTCGGCCTTGGCCTCACCGGCACCGGCGGTGGCACCGCCGGCGGCCTGCGCGCCCTGGGCGTCGGCGTACAGGGCCTGGCCCAGCTTCTGCGAGACGGCCGCGACCTTCTCGGTGGCGGTGCGGATCTCGGCGGTGTCCTCGCCCTTGAGCGTTTCCTTCAGCTCGGCGACGGCGGCCTCGACCTCGGTCTTGATCTCGCCGGGGACCTTGTCCTCGTTGTCCTTGAGGAACTTCTCGGTCTGGTAGACGAGCTGCTCGCCCTGGTTGCGGGACTCGGCGGCCTCGCGGCGCTTGTGGTCCTCCTCCGCGTAGCGCTCGGCCTCCTCGCGCATGCGGTCGACCTCGTCCTTCGGCAGCGAGGAGCCGCCGGTGACGGTCATCTTCTGCTCCTTGCCGGTGCCGAGGTCCTTCGCCGTGACGTGCATGATGCCGTTGGCGTCGATGTCGAAGGAGACCTCGATCTGCGGGACGCCGCGCGGCGCCGGCGGCAGACCGGTCAGCTCGAACATGCCGAGCTTCTTGTTGTAGGCCGCGATCTCGCGCTCGCCCTGGTAGACCTGGATCTGCACGGACGGCTGGTTGTCCTCGGCCGTCGTGAAGATCTCGGAGCGCTTGGTCGGGATCGTGGTGTTGCGCTCGATCAGCTTGGTCATGATGCCGCCCTTGGTCTCGATACCGAGGGACAGCGGGGTGACGTCGAGCAGCAGGACGTCCTTGACCTCGCCCTTGAGGACACCGGCCTGGAGCGAGGCGCCGATGGCGACGACCTCGTCCGGGTTCACACCCTTGTTGGCCTCCTTGCCGCCGGTCAGCTCCTTGACCAGTTCGGCGACGGCGGGCATACGGGTGGAGCCGCCGACGAGGACGACGTGGTCGATCTCGCCGAGGGCGATGCCGGCGTCCTTGATGACGTTGTGGAACGGCGTCTTGCAGCGCTCCAGCAGGTCGGCCGTCAGCTGCTGGAACTGGGCGCGGGTGAGCTTCTCGTCCAGGTGCAGCGGGCCCTCGGCGGACGCGGTGATGTAGGGCAGGTTGATCGAGGTCTCGCTGGACGAGGACAGCTCGATCTTGGCCTTCTCGGCGGCCTCACGGAGGCGCTGGAGGGCCATCTTGTCCTTGCTCAGGTCCACGCCGTGACCGGACTGGAACTGCTTGACCAGGTAGTCCACGACGCGCTGGTCCCAGTCGTCACCACCGAGGTGGTTGTCACCGTTGGTGGCCTTCACCTCGACGACGCCGTCGCCGATCTCCAGGAGGGACACGTCGAAGGTGCCGCCACCGAGGTCGAAGACGAGGATCGTCTGGTCGTCCTTGTCGAGGCCGTAGGCGAGCGCCGCCGCGGTGGGCTCGTTGACGATGCGCAGGACGTTCAGACCGGCGATCTCGCCGGCCTCCTTGGTGGCCTGACGCTCGGAGTCGTTGAAGTAGGCCGGGACGGTGATGACCGCGTCCGTGACCTTCTCGCCCAGGTAGGCCTCGGCGTCCCGCTTCAGCTTCTGCAGGATGAACGCGGAGATCTGCTGCGGGTTGAAGTCCTTGCCGTCGAGCTGGATCTTCCAGTCGGTGCCCATGTGGCGCTTCACCGAGCGGATGGTCCGGTCCACGTTCGTGACCGCCTGGCGCTTGGCGACCTCGCCGACGAGCACCTCACCGTTCTTCGCAAAGGCGACGACGGACGGCGTGGTCCGGGCACCCTCGGCGTTGGTGATGACGGTGGGCTCGCCGCCCTCCAGAACGCTGACGACGGAGTTAGTCGTGCCCAGGTCGATGCCGACCGCACGTGCCATTTTTGATTCCTCCAGCTGACTTGAGTGGAACAGGCTCAAGTGTGCACGAGGAGAGGCTCCGGGTCAACAGACCTGAGCCAGGCAGACTCAACTCTTATCCGTTCCTTACACGCAACGACGCGCTGACCTGCGTGGATGTCATACGACGGGACTGCTGGACAGGCATCCGAAGGAGTACGAGAACGACCACGACGGCCACTACCGCCCCCGCCACCCAGAGCGCGGCACCGTCCCCGGTCCACCCCGCGTGCACCAGTACCCCCACCAGCACCGAGGAAAAGGAGGCCGCCCCCAGCAGGACGACCGCCCCCTGCGGAGTGAGTCCGAGCCGGCGCATCCGGTGCGCCAGATGGTCCGGCCCGCGCCTGAGCAGCGGACGCCGGGCCAGCCCCCGGGCGAGGACCACGAGCAGGGCGTCGGCGACGGCGACGGCACCGAGACAGAACACCACCGCCGCGCTCGGCCCGATCGCGTACCCCGCGCGCGTGAAGACGACGGCGGAGGAGAGCACGAACCCGGTGAACAGCGAGCCGCAGGCGCCCAGGCCGACCCGCGCGGGGTGCCAGTTGTGCATCAGGAAGCCGGTGAGGGCGGCGGCGACCACGCTCAGCAGCACGGCCAGCCCGTCCATCACCTCGGCGGCGGCACAGGCCCCCGCACCGAAGGCGGTGACCACACCGACCGTCCCGGCCAGCCCGTCGGCGTGGTCGAGCCCCTTGAAGGCGAGCGTGGCGACGACGATCCAGCCGACGGCCAGCAGCCCGCCCGGCACGCCCGTCTCGTCGTACGGCACCACCCAGGCGGCGGCCACGGCCGTACCGGTGACGAGCACGCGCGCGCGAAGCCGCCACACGTCGGCCACCAGCCCGAGACCGGCGACCCCGGCGGCGACCACCAGCAGGCGCCCGACGCCCTCCCCGAGCGGGGCGACCCGGGTCCACTCCCCCATGCCCGCGACCAGGCAGGTGACGACCACGACGGCTAGGCCGCCGAGGAGCGGCAGGGGTCGCTGCCGGCGCCGGTCGAGGATTCCGGCTCTCAGGGCGGGCAGCCGGAGCGCCGCCGCGAGCACGGCGGCGAGGAGGAGGGCGGCGGTGGCGGCGGCGATCCCGTAGAGCACGGCTCTAAGGTAGGGGCGAAAGTATCAATTCGGTACGAATAACACGATCTGATTGCCTGCAGATGGGCGACACAGGCCACCCTCAGCGATCCAGATCACCCCGCGCCCGGCTGCATCCCGACGGAAGATGGGGGTAGTCTCAGACGGACTACATAAGTTACCGCTTAGTAATGTCGATCAGCTCAGACAGCTCGTTCAGACCGAGGCCGCCTCAGGAGCCCCAATGCAACTCGCCGCGATCATCGTGTCGCTGGTCCTGATCGTGGTCGGCGTGGCACTGTTCGGCCGCGCCCTCCTGCAGATCTACAACTTCATGCGGCTGGGCCAGCCGGTGCCGGCCGGTACGCGGACCAACGATCCCACACAGCGCACCATCACCGTGGCCCGGGAGTTCCTCGGCCACACCCGGATGAACCGCTGGGGCATCGTCGGCGTCGCGCACTGGTTCGTGGCGGTGGGCTTCTTCTCCCTGCTGCTGACGATCGTCAACGCCATCGGACAGCTGTTCCAGGCGGACTGGCTCCTGCCGGTCATCGGCGACTGGGCGCCGTACAACGTCTTCGTCGAGTTCCTCGGCACGATGACGGCGCTCGGCATCCTCGTCCTGATCGTCATCCGCCAGCTGAGCAAGCCGAACAAGCCGGGCCGCAAGTCCCGCTTCGCCGGCTCCAACTTCGGCCAGGCGTACTTCGTCGAGGCCGTCATCCTCATCGTCGGCGTCTGCATCTTCATGCTGCACGCCCTCGAAGGCGCCCAGCACCACGTGGACGGCTACGAGGCCTCCTTCTTCATCTCGTACCCGGTCGTCGCCTGGCTGCGGGACATGGACGTCTCCACGCTCCAGAACCTCACCTACTTCTTCGCCGGCCTGAAGATCGCGACCTCCTTCATCTGGATGATCACGGTCGCCCTGAAGACCGACATGGGCGTGGCCTGGCACCGCTTCCTCGCCTTCCCGAACATCTGGTTCAAGCGCAACGCCGACGGTGGGACCTCCCTCGGCGCGCTGCTCCCGATGACCTCCGGCGGCAAGCCGATCAACTTCGAGGACCCGGGCGAGGACGACGTCTTCGGCGTCTCCCAGGTCGAGCAGTTCTCCTGGAAGGGCCTGCTGGACTTCTCCACCTGCACCGAGTGCGGCCGCTGCCAGTCGCAGTGCCCCGCCTGGAACACCGGCAAGCCGCTCTCCCCGAAGCTGCTGATCATGTCGCTGCGCGACAACGCCCACGCCAAGGCGCCCTACCTGCTCGCGGGTGGCGGCAAGACCGTCGAGGGCGAGGAGAAGGCGTCCGAGGAGCAGCTGGCCGGCGTGCCCGCCGCCGCCCTGGCCGAGGCCGAGCGCCCGCTGATCGGCACCGCCGAGGA
>NZ_JBVJYH010000010.1:257559-301025 GCF_055600785.1 Streptomyces sp. NPDC038200 | reverse complement strand
GTGTCGACGGTGACCGGTGCGGTGGTGTCGGAGGAGGTGTGCGAGCCGGGTTACTGGGTGCGCAATGTCCGTGAGACCGTCCGTTTCGCCGACGCCGTGGTGGCGGCGGGGGCCGGGGTCTTCGTGGAGTTGGCGCCGGACGCGGTGTTGTCGGGTCCGGTGGCGGAGTCGGTCGAGGGCGCGGTGTGTGTTCCCGCGCAGCGGGCGGGCAAGCCGGCCGCGCAGGCCGTGGTGACGGCGCTGGGTGTGCTGCACGCCCACGGGGTGGACGTCGACTGGGCCGGCTTCTTCGGTCCCGGTGCCCGCCGTGTCGACCTGCCCACCTACGCGTTCCAGCGCGAACGCTTCTGGCTCGCTCCGCCCGTGGCCGGCCCCGCCGGCCTGGCGGGCGTCGGTCTCACGGCCACCGGGCACCCCCTGCTCGGCGCCGGCGTCGAACTGCCGGGCACGGACGCGGTGGCGTTCACCGGGAGCGTGTCGCTGAGCACGCACCCGTGGCTCGCCGACCACGCCATCCTGGGCCCGGCCCTGCTGCCGGGCACGGCGTTCCTCGACCTCGCCCTCACGGCCGGCGAACACGTCGGCTGCCCCCGGGTCGACGACCTCGCGCTGCAGGCCCCGCTGGCCCTGCCGGCACACGGCTCGGTGCGCCTGCAGGTCACCGTCGAGGCGACCGAGTCCGACGGCCGCCGCCAGGTCGGCATCTACTCACGGCCCGAGGACGACGAGGCCGCCTGGACGCAGCACGCGATCGGCGTGCTGGCGCCCGAAACCGGCCCCGCCGCCGAGGCGTTGACCGAGTGGCCGCCCCGGGGCGCCGAACCCGTGTCCGTGGACGGCCTGTACGACGACCTGGCCGCCACCGGCTTCGCGTACGGTCCCCTCTTCCGCGGTCTGCGGGCCGCGTGGACGCACGAAGGTGCCGTCTACGCCGACATCGCCCTCCCGGACGACACGGCCTCCGTCGCCGGCTACGGCCTGCACCCGGCGCTGCTCGACGCGGCCCTGCACGCCCTGGGCTGCGCCGACCTGGTCGAGGACTGGGCGGACGGCCAGCTGCCCTTCGCGTGGACCGGCGCACGGATCCACGCCGTGGGCGCCAGGACGCTGCGTGTCCGGCTCCGGGCCGAGAACGGCGGGATCGCACTGACCGCGGCCGATTCCGGCGGACAGCCCGTGGCCGAGATCGAAGGCGTCCGGCTGCGGCCCGTCGGCGACGCGCGCGCCCTCCGCGCGACGGCGGGCGCACGCCCCCACCGCGTCGAGTGGGTTCCCGTGGTACCGGTGGACGACCGCGCCGCCGACGACGTCACCGTCGTCCCCGTGGCCGGTCGTACCGCCGGCGGCGACCTCGTCGCCGAGGTACGGGCCGCCGTCGCCGCCGCCCTGGCCCGGCTCCAGGAATGGCTGACCGACGACCGGCCCGAGCGCCTGGTCCTCGTCACCCGGGGCGCCGTCGCTGCGCTGCCGGACGAGGCACCGGACCCGGTGGCCGCCGCGGTGTGGGGGCTGGTGCGCTCCGCCCAGTCCGAGCACCCCGGCCGGTTCGTCCTCGCCGACCTGGCACCGGACGACGACGTCCCGGACTCGGTGGCCGCGTCGGCCACCCGCACCGGCGAGCCGCAGATCGCCGTACGCGGCGAGCGGCTGCTGGCACCGCGCCTGACGCGTGCGGCCGACCGCACGGACGGCGATGTGCCGTTCGGTGCCGACGACGTGGTGCTGGTGACGGGTGGCACGGGTGCGCTGGGCCGAGTGGTGGCCCGGCACCTGGTCGCCGAGCACGGTGTGCGGCGGCTGGTGCTGGCGAGCCGCGGGGGAGGCGCCGAGGACCTCGTCGCCGAACTGGGCGAGGCGGGCGCCGTCGTGGACGTGGTGGCCTGTGACGTGTCCGACCGCGATGCGCTGGGACGCCTGGTCGCGGCCCATGCGCCGACCGGCGTCGTGCACGCGGCGGGTGTGCTGGACGACGGCACCGTCGAGGCGCTGACCCCCGAGCGGATCGACGGCGTCCTGAGGGCGAAGGTCGACGGTGCCTGGCACCTGCACGAGCTGACGGCCGGTCTGGACCTGCGCGCCTTCGTGCTGTTCTCCTCGCTCGCGGGCGTCGTCGGCGCCGCGGGCCAGGGCGGGTACGCGGCGGCGAACGCCGCGCTGGACGCGCTCGCCGAGCACCGGCGGGCGCGGGGACTGGCGGGCACCTCCATCGCCTGGGGTCCCTGGACCGACGGCATGACCACCGGGCTCCGCCGGGCGGACCTCGCCCGCATCAGCCGGTCCGGTACCCGGACCCTCGGCACCGAGGACGGGCTCGCCCTCTTCGACGAGGCCGTCCGAGGTACGGACGCGCTGGCCGTCGCCGCGCTGTGGGACCTGCCCGCACTGCGCGCGGCGCACTCGCTGCCGCCCCTGTTCCAGGGGCTCGTCGGGCGGCCGGCCCGGCGAGCGGTCGCCGAGGGGACCACGCGGGGCGCGGAGTGGGCCGACCGGTTCACCGGGCTGTCGCCCGCCGAACGCGAACGAGCCGCCGTCGAGTGGGTCCGTGAGCAGGCGGCGGCCGTGCTGGGCCACGCGTCCGCCGGTGCCGTCGCCGCGGACCGGGCCTTCCTCGACCTGGGCTTCGACTCGCTCACCGCCGTCGAACTGCGCAACCGGCTCACCACGGCGACCGGACTGCGCCTCGGCACCACCGCGGTGTTCGACTACCCCACGCCGGCCGGACTGGCCGCGCACCTGCTCGAACGCGTCCTCGGCGACACGGCCGGCCCGGCGCAGGCCGCCCCCACCGCCGTACCGGCGGACGAGCCGATCGCGATCGTCGGCATGGCCTGCCGCTACCCCGGTGACATCACCTCGCCGGACGAGCTGTGGCGCGCCGTCGCCGACGGCCGCGACGCGATCTCCGGGTTCCCCACCGACCGCGGCTGGGACCTGCGGGCCCTGTTCGCCGACGACCCCGAGCGGCCCGGCACCAGCCACACCCGCGAAGGCGGATTCCTGCACGAGGCCGGAGAGTTCGACGCCGACTTCTTCGGGATCAGCCCGCGCGAGGCGCTGGCCATGGACCCGCAGCAGCGGCTGCTGCTGGAGGCGTCCTGGGAGGCGATCGAGCGCGCCGGGATCGACCCGGCCTCGCTGCGCGGCAGCCGGACCGGCGTGTACGCGGGCGTGATGTACCACGACTACGCGGCCCGCGTGGACGTCCTCCCCGACGGAGTCGAGGGCTACCTGGGCACCGGCAACTCCGGCAGCATCGCCTCCGGCCGGATCGCCTACGCCCTCGGCCTGGAGGGCCAGGCCGTCACCGTCGACACCGCGTGCTCCTCCTCGCTGGTCGCCCTGCACTGGGCCGTCCGGTCGCTGCGCTCCGGCGAGAGCGACCTGGCCCTGGCCGGCGGCGTCACCGTGATGGCCACCCCGGGTGTCTTCGTCGACTTCTCCCGGCAGCGCGGCCTCGCCACCGACGGACGCTGCAAGTCCTACTCGGCCGACGCGGACGGCACCGGCTGGTCCGAGGGCGTCGGCATGCTCCTCGTCGAACGGCTCTCCGACGCCCGCCGCAACGGGCACCGGGTGCTCGCCGTCATCCGCGGCACCGCCGTCAACCAGGACGGCGCGTCCAACGGGCTCACCGCGCCCAACGGGCCGTCGCAGCAGCGGGTGATCCGGCAGGCCCTGGCCGACGCCGGCCTGCGGCCGTCGGACGTTGACGCCGTGGAGGGCCACGGCACCGGCACCTCGCTCGGCGACCCGATCGAGGTGGAGGCCCTGCTCGCCGCCTACGGTCAGGAGCGGGACGAGCCGCTGTGGCTGGGCTCGGTGAAGTCCAACATCGGGCACACCCAGGCCGCCGCCGGCGTGGCCGGTGTGATCAAGATGGTGCAGGCGATGCGGCACGGGACGCTCCCGCGCACCCTGCACGCCGACGAGCCGTCCCCGCACATCGACTGGGCCTCGGGCGCCGTGGAACTCCTCACCGAGGAGCGGGAGTGGCCGCGCACGGACCGGCCCCGCCGGGCCGCCGTGTCCTCCTTCGGACTGTCCGGCACCAACGCCCACGTGGTGCTGGAACACGCCGACCAGCCGGCCGGGACCGCCGAGCGGACCGCCGTACCCGTCCCGGTGCCGCTGTCGGCGCGTACCGACGCGGGACTGCGGGCGCAGGCCGACCGGCTCGCCGCGGCACTGACCGCCGACCCCGGCCTGGTCCCGCTGGACGTCGCCTACTCGGCGGCCACCGGCCGGGCCCGCCTGGAGCGGCGGGTCAGCGTCGTGGCCGCGACCCGGGAGGAACTGCTGGCCGGTCTGGCCGAACCGGGCCCGGCCACGGTGGCCGGCAGCGGGCACACCGCGTTCCTGTTCACCGGGCAGGGCGCCCAGCGCCCCGGCACCGGCGAGGAACTCGCCGCCGCGCAGCCCGCGTTCGCCGCCGCGTACACCGAGGTGTGCGCCGCGTTCGACACGGTCCTCGACCGACCGCTGCGCGAGGTCGTCGCCACCGGCGACGGTCTCGACGACACCGGGTACGCGCAGCCCGCGCTGTTCGCGCTGGAAGTCGCCCTCGGACGGCTCTTCGAGTCCTGGGGCGTGGTCCCCGGCCTGCTGCTCGGCCACTCCGTCGGCGAGCTGGCCGCCGCCCATCTGGCGGGCGTGTGGTCGCTGCCCGACGCCGTGCGCGTCGTCGCCGCACGCAGCCGGCTCATGGCCGCCCTGCCGGCCGGCGGCGCGATGGCCGCCATCGAGGCGCCCGAGGAGGAGGTGGCCGCCGAACTGGCCGACGGTGCGGTCCTCGCCGCGGTCAACGGCCCCCGGTCGGTGGTCGTCTCCGGAGCACGGGACGCGGTGCTGGCCACCGCCGCGCTCTGGGCCGAGCGCGGCCGCCGCACCCGGGAGCTGAAGGTGTCGCACGCCTTCCACTCGCCGCTGATGGAGCCCATGCTCGCGGACTTCGCGGCCGCCCTGGCCGACGTGGAGTTCCGGGCGCCGAAGATCCCGCTGGTGTCCACGCTGACCGGCACCCTCGCCGGCGACGAACTGTGCACCCCCGGCTACTGGGTCCGGCACGTACGGGACACCGTGCGGTTCGCCGACGGCGTCCGCGCCCTCGGCGAGGCCGGCGCCGACACCGTCGTGGAACTCGGCCCGGACGGCGTGCTCACCGCGATGGCCGCTCCGCTGCTGCCGGACACCGCCGTGGCCGTGCCGACGCTGCGCGCCGGACGCCCGGAGGCCCCCGCCGTGGCCGCCGCACTCGGTGCCCTGCACGACCGGGGCACGGCGGTGGACTGGCCGGCCTTCTTCGCGGGCACCGGAGCCCGGGCCGTCGAACTGCCGACGACCGCCTTCCAGCGGACCCGTTACTGGCTGGAGTCCGCGCCCCGCACCGGCGACCTCTCCGCCGCCGGGCTCGCCACCGCCGGCCACCCGCTGCTCGGGGCAGCCGTCGACTCGCCCGACGGGATGCTGCTCACCGGCCGGCTGGACACGGCCACCCACCCCTGGCTGGCCGACCACACCGTCCTGGACACCGTCCTGCTGCCGGGCACGGCCTTCGTGGAACTCGCCCGCGCGGCGGGCGACCGCGTCGGCCTGCCCCGGGTACGGGAACTCACCCTGGCCGCACCGCTCGTGCTGCCCGCGGACGGCTCCGTACTGGTCCAGGTGCACGTCGGCACCGCCGCCGACGGCGAGCGGCCGGTCACCGTGTCCGCCCGCGCCGACGACGGCCAGGAGTGGACGCGGCACGCCACCGGCGTACTCGCCCCGGCCGCCCCGGCTCCCGGCACCGACCCGCTGCCCTGGCCGCCGCAGGACGCCGAACCACTGCCGCAGGCCGGCCACTACGACGAACTGGCCGCCGCCGGACTCGGCTACGGCCCCGCCTTCCGCGCCCTGCGCGCGGTCTGGCGGCGCGGAGACGGCCCGACGGCCGAGGTGTTCGCCGAGGTCGGCCCCGCACCGGGCACCGACCCGGCGGGCTTCGGCGTGCACCCGGCGCTGCTCGACACGGCCCTGCACGCGGCCGGCATCGGCGGCCTCGGCGTCGCGGGCGTACCGTTCACCTGGAACGACGTCCACGTACACACCGCCGGCGCCCGCTCCCTGCGGGTCCGGATCACCCCGGACGGAAGCGGCGGGCTGTCGCTGCGCGCCACGGACGACGAGGGCCGCCCCGTGATCGACGTCGCGGCGCTGCGCCTGCGCGCCATCGCCCCGGAGGACCTGCGCAGCGCGCCGGCCGCCACCGAGGCGCTGTTCGACCTGGACTGGGTGTCCGTCCCCGTCCCGGCAGCCCCGCGGCCCGCCGGGCGCCGGGCGGTGCTCGCCCCCGCCGACGCCGCGCTGACCGCCGCACTCGGGGCGGACACCGAGACGGTCAAGGACCTCGCCACGGTGCCGGACGACACGGACGTCGTGCTCGCGGACCTGCCCGCCCCGACCGGGACCGACGTGCCCCAGGCCGTCCGGGTCGCCCTGCGCGACACCCTCGACCTCGTCCGGACCTGGGTGGCGGCGGACCAGTCCGCCGCCCGCCTGGTCGTGCTCACCCGCGGCGCGGTCGCACTCGCCGGGGAGCGGCCCGACCTGGCCGGTGCCGCCGTCTGGGGCCTGGTGCGCGCGACACAGTCCGAGCACCCCGGCCGGTTCGTCCTGGTCGACGTGGACGACGACCCGGCGTCCCTGGCCGCGCTGCCCGCCGCCCTGGCGACGGACGAGCCGCAACTGGCCATCCGCGGCGGCGCCGTGCGCGCCGCCCGCCTGGTCCGTGCCACCCCCGCCGACCCCGCCGTACCCGCCGCCCCGCTGGGCGCGCGCGGCACGGTGCTGGTCACCGGGGCCACCGGCAGCCTCGGCGCTCTGGTCGCCCGGCACCTGGTCGCCGCGCACGGCGCCCGGCGGCTGCTCCTGGTCAGCCGGCGAGGACAGCAGCCCGAGCTGGCCGCGGAACTCGCCGCGGCCGGCGCCGAGGTCCGCTTCGCGGCCTGCGACGTCGCCGACCGGGACGCGCTGTCCGCGCTCCTGGCGGACGTCGACCCCGAGCACCCCGTGACGGCCGTCGTGCACGCCGCGGGAGTCCTCGACGACGGTGTCGTCGCGGCGCTCACCCCGGACCGGCTCGACACCGTCCTGCGGCCCAAGGCGGACGCCGCCTGGCACCTGCACGAACTCACCGGCGACCTGGACGCGTTCGTGCTGTTCTCGTCCGCGGCGGGACTCCTCGGTGCCCCCGGACAGGCCAACTACGCCGCCGCCAACGCGTTCCTGGACGCCCTCGCGGCACACCGCCGGGCCGCCGGGCTGCCCGCCGTGTCGATCGCCTGGGGCCCCTGGGCCGACGGCATGGCGGCACAGCTCGACACCCGGCGCGCCTCCCGGGCCGGCCTGCTGCCGCTCGACGCCCCCCTCGGCCTGGCGCTGCTCGACGCCGCCCGGGCCGGGGCACCGGTCGCCCCGCTCGCCGCCCGGCTCGACCTGCCCGGGCTGCGCGCCCGGGCGGCCGAACTCCCGCCGGTCCTGCGGGCGCTGGTGCCCGCCCCGGCCCGGACGGCACCCGAGCCGGCCGAGCCGCTGGCGGACACCCTGGCCGCGCTGCCTCCGGCGGAACGCGAACGACGGGCACTCGACGTCGTGCTGCGGCACACCGCCGACGTGCTCGGCCACGCCACCGCCGACGGCGTCGACCGCGAGCGGGGCTTCCAGCAGCTCGGCTTCGACTCCCTCATGTCCGTCGAACTGCGCAACCGGCTGGGGGCCGTGGCGGGGCTGCGGCTGCCCGCCACGGTGATCTTCGATCACCCCACGCCCGCCGCGCTCGCGGCCCACCTGGTGGCCGAACTGGCCCCCGGCCGCCCCACCGCGGCATCCCTGCGCACCCGCACGCTCGCGGAACTGGAGGCCACGGCACCCGAGTTCGCCACCGACCCCGAGCTGCGCGAGGATCTGCGCACCCGGCTGCGCGCCCTGCTGCGCACCCTCGACGAACCGGCCCCGGACGAGCCGCTCGCCGAGACCGGCGAGGAGAGCCTCGCCGATCTGCTCGACCTCGCCGACCGGGAGCTGGACGACTTCTGATGACCGAGAACGACCGCACGACCGACCGCACCACCGCACGAGGAGCCACCGCGTTGTCCCAGGAACAGACCGATGACCGCAAGGTCGTGGAGACGCTCAAGCGCCTGACCACCGACCTGCGCCGCGCCAAGCAGCGGCTGCGCGACGCGGAGGACCGGGCGCACGAGCCGATCGCGATCGTCGGCATGGCCTGCCGGTACCCCGGTGGCGTCACCTCGCCGGAGGACCTGTGGCGGCTCGTCCTCGACGGCCGGGACGCCATGGGCGCCTTCCCCACCGACCGGGGCTGGGACCTGGCGGCACTCTTCGCCGAGGACCCGGAGCGCTCCGGCACCAGTCACACCCGCGAGGGCGGATTCCTGCACGACGCGGGCGAGTTCGACCCCGGCCTGTTCGGGATCAGCCCCCGCGAGGCGCTCGCCATGGACCCCCAGCAGCGGCTGCTCCTGGAGACCGCCTGGGAGGCCGTCGAACGCGCCGGCATCGACCCCACCGCGTTGCGCGGCAGCCGCACCGGCGTCTACGCCGGCGTGATGTACCACGACTACGGCACCGGGGTCGACCCCCTGCCCGAGGGCGTCGAGGGCTACCTCGGACTGGGCACCGCGGGCAGCGTCGCCAGCGGCCGGATCGCCTACACGCTGGGCCTGGAGGGCCCCGCCGTCACCGTCGACACCGCCTGCTCCTCCTCCCTGGTCGCGCTGCACTCCGCGATCCGGGCGCTGCGCGCCGGGGAGTGCACGATGGCCCTGGCGGGCGGCGCGACCGTGCTGTCCACCCCGGCCGTGTTCGTGGACTTCTCCCGGCAGGGCGGTCTCGCCGCCGACGGACGCTGCAAGTCCTACTCGGCCGACGCCGACGGCACCGGCTGGTCCGAGGGCGTCGGCATGCTCCTCGTCGAACGGCTCAGCGACGCCGAACGGCTCGGCCACCCCGTCCTCGCCGTGCTGCGCGGCTCCGCGGTCAACCAGGACGGCGCGAGCAGCGGCCTCACCACCCCCAACGGGCCGGCCCAGCAGCGGGTCATCCGGCAGGCGCTGGCCGACGCCCGGCTCACGCCCGCCGACCTGGACCTCGTGGAGGGCCACGGCACCGGCACCCCGCTCGGCGACCCGATCGAGGTACAGGCGCTGCTCGCCACCTACGGACAGGACCGCGCCGAGCCGCTCCGGCTGGGCTCGGTGAAGTCCAACATCGGCCACACCCAGGCCGCCGCCGGCGTCGCCGGTGTCATCAAGGCCGTCATGGCCCTGCGGCACGGCGTGCTGCCCGGCACCGCCCACCTGACCGAGCCGACCCCGCAGGTCGACTGGACCGCCGGCGCCGTGGAACCGCTGCGGGAGACCCGCGCCTGGCCGGAGACCGGCAGGCCGCGACGCGCGGCGGTGTCCTCGTTCGGCATCAGCGGCACCAACGCCCACATCGTCCTGGAGCAGGCCCCCGACACCACCCCCGCGGCGCCGCGGACCACCGGGGACCAGGCACCCGCGGCCCACCCCACCGCGGCGGAGCCGACCACGGACCGGACCCCGGCCACCGCCGACGGCACGCCGGCTCCCGCGGGAGCCCGGACCCAGACCACCGCCGACGGCACGCCGACCCCCGCTGGGGACCGGGCCGCCGCCGCGGACCGGCCCGTACCGGCCGCCCTCCCCGTCCCCCTCTCCGCCGCGACCGAGGCCGGCGTCCGCGCCCAGGCGCTCCGGCTGGCCGCCCACCTCACCCAGCACCCCGCACTCGCCCCGCACGACGTCGCGTTCAGCGCCGCCACCGGACGAGCCGCGCTGGCCGGCCGGGCCGTCGTCCTCGCCGACGACCGCGCCGGGCTGCTGGACGGGCTCACCGCGCTCGCCGAGGGGCGGCCCAGCCCCGCCGTCGTCACCGGCACCGCCGCGGCCGGCGCGCGCCGGATCACCTTCGTCTTCCCCGGCCAGGGCGCCCAGTGGGCCGGCATGGCCGTCCCGCTGCTGGAGACCTCCCCGGTGTTCGCGGCACGATGGGCGGAATGCGCCCGTGCGCTCGCCCCCTGGGTGGACTGGTCGCCCGACGAGGCGATCCGCTCCCCGCAGGCACTGGAGCGGGTCGACGTCGTCCAGCCCGTGCTGTGGGCCGTCATGGTCAGCCTCGCCGAACTGTGGCGGGCCGCGGGCGTACGGCCCGACGCCGTACTGGGCCACTCCCAGGGCGAGATCGCCGCCGCCTGCGTCGCCGGCGCCCTCACCCTGGAGGACGGCGCGAAGGTCGTCGCTCTGCGCGCCAAGGCCCTGCTCGCGCTCGCCGGCCGCGGCGGCATGCTGTCCGTGCCGCTGCCCGAGGCGGAGGTCCGCGCCCGGCTCGACAGCCGGCCCGGCCTCGGCATCGCCGCCGTCAACGGGCCCGCCACCGTCGTGGTGTCCGGAGAGACGGCCGCCCTCGACAAGGCCCAGGCCGACTGGGAGGCCGAGGGCATCCGGGTGCGCCGCGTCCCCGTCGACTACGCCTCCCACTCCCCGCACGTCACCGAGGTCCGCGACCGCCTCGCGGCCGACCTCGCCGGCATCGCCCCGCGCCCGGCGGACGTCGCCTTCCTGTCCACCCTCACCGGGGAACCCCTCGACACCACCGCGCTCGACGCCGGCTACTGGTACCGCAACCTGCGCGAACCGGTCCGCTTCGAGGCGGCCACCCGGCGCGCCCTGGAGCAGGGCCACCGCGTGTTCATCGAGGTCGGCCCGCACCCCGTGCTCACCCTCGGCGTCCAGCAGACCGCCGAGGCGATGGACGTCCCCGCCGCGGCGATCCCCACCCTGCGCCGGGACCACGGCGACCTGCTCCGCTTCCGCACCGCCCTGGCCGAGGCCGCCGTCGCCGGAGTGCCCGTGGACTGGGCCGCAGAACTCGCCCCGTACGCGCCCCGCCGGGTCGACCTGCCCACCTACGCCTTCCAGCGCGAGCGCTTCTGGCTGACCCCGCAGCGGCGCGCCGCCCTGGCCGCCAGCACCGGCACCGACCCGTGGGACGGCCGGTTCTGGGACATCGTGGACCGCGCCGACGCCGAGGAACTCTCCCGCGCGCTCGGCGTCGACACCGACGACCCGCTCACCGCCGTCGTACCGGCCCTCGCGCGCTGGCGCCGCCTGCTGCGCGAGCAGTCCGCCGTGGACGGCTGGCGCTACACCGTCACCTGGGAACGGCTCGCCGTCCCCGACCACGCCCGGCTGACCGGACCGTGGCTGCTCGTCGTACCCGCGAACCGGGCCGGCGACCCCCTCGCCGAGCGGTGTGCCGCCGCGCTCACCGAGCACGGCGCCGAGGTCACCACGCTCACCCTCGGCGCCGACGACACCGGCCGTGAGACGCTCGCGGCCCGGCTCGCGGGCCTCCGCCCGGCCGGCGTGCTGTCCCTGCTCGCCCTGGACGACGCCCCGCACCCCGCACACCCCGCCCTGCCCACCGGACTGGCCCTGACCGTCCCCCTCGTGCAGGCCCTCGGCGACGCCGGCGCCACCGCACCCCTGTGGTGCGCCACCCGGGGCGCCGTCGCCACCGGCCCCGCCGACCGTGTCACCGCACCCGCCCAGGCGCAGACCTGGGGCCTGGGCCGGGTCGTCGCACTGGAACACCCCGACCGCTGGGGCGGCCTGATCGACCTGCCCGAGGAATGGGACGACCGCGCCGCCGGCCGGCTGGCGGCCCTCCTCTCCGGCGGCGGCGACGAGGACCAGACGGCGCTGCGCGCCACCGGGGTCTCCGTCCGCCGGCTGACCCGCGCGCCGCTCGGCACCCGGCCCGCCCCCCGGCCCTGGCGGCCGTCCGGCACCGTCCTGCTCACCGGCGGCACCGGCGCCCTCGGCCCCCACCTCGTGCGCTGGCTGGCCGAGCAGGGCGCCGAGCGCATCGTGCTGCCCGGCCGCCGCGGCGCCGACGCCCCGATAGCGGCCGAGCTGACCGCCGAACTGGCCGGCACCGGCACCGCGCTGCACTTCCCCGTGTGCGACGTCACCGACCGCGCCGAACTGGCCGCGCTGGTCGAGGATCTGGACGCGGCCGGCACCCCGGTGCGCAGCGTCCTGCACGCCGCCACCGCCCTCGAACTGCGCCCGCTGGCCGACACCCCCGTCGACACCTTCGCCGGCCAGACGGCCGCCAAGGTGCTCGGCGCCCGCCACCTCGACGAACTCTTCGCCGACCGGGACCTGGACGCCTTCGTGCTGTTCTCCTCGGTCGCCGGCGTCTGGGGCAGCGGACTGCACGCCCCCTACGCCGCCGCCAACGCCTACCTCGACGCCCTCGCCGAGGACCGCCGGGCCCGCGGCCTGACCGCCACCTCCGTCGCCTGGGGCATCTGGGCCGCCGTCAACGAGTGGGACGGGGTGAACGAGGACGTCGACCCCGAACGCGTCGGCCGGCAGGGCCTGCCGTTCCTCGACCCGGACCTCGCCGTCGCCGGTCTGCGGCAGACACTCGACCACGACGAGACCCACGTGGTGATCGCCGAGGTCGACTGGACCCGGTTCGTCCCCGTGTTCTGCTCCGCGCGCCGCCGGCCGCTGCTGGAGTCCGTGCCCGAGGCCGCCGCCGTCCTGCGCACCACCACCGTCGACACCGGCACGGTGTCCGCGCTGCGCGAGCGGCTCGGCGCCCTGCCCGAGGCCGGCCGCCGGCGGGCCGTCACCGAGCTGGTCCGCGAGCACGCCGCCGCCGTCCTCGGGCACGACTCGTCCGCGGCGCTCCCCGCCGACCGCGCCTTCCGGGACGTCGGCTTCGACTCCATCACCGCGGTCGAGCTGCGCAACCGGCTCCGCTCGGCCACCGGCCTGTCCCTGCCCGCCACCCTCGTCTTCGACCACCCGTCGCCCACCGCGCTCGCGGACCGCCTGCTCGCGCTGGCCTTCGAGACCACCGCAGCGGACACCGCCGCCCCCAGCGCCCGCACCGCCGCCGACGAGGACGACCCGATCGCCATCGTCGGCCTCAGCTGCCGGTACGCCGGCGGTGTCGCCTCCCCGGACGAACTGTGGCAGCTCGTCACGGCCGGGCAGGACTCGGTGGGCGCCCTGCCCACCGACCGCGGCTGGGACCTCGACGCGCTCTACGACTCCGACCCCGACGCACGGGGCCGCAGCTACGTCCGCCAGGGAGCGTTCCTCACCGACCCCGCCGGCTTCGACGCCGCCTTCTTCGGCATCGCCCCGGCGGAGGCCCGCGCCACCGACCCCCAGCAGCGGCTCCTCCTGGAAGCCGCCTGGGAGGCGTTCGAACACGCCGGCATCGACCCCACCGGCCTGCGCGGCGGACGCGTCGGCGTCTTCGCCGGCGCCAACGTCGGCGACTACGCCTCCAGCCGCGGCCCCGGCGCCGGCGGCTCCGACGGACAGCTGCTGACCGGCAACGTACCGAGCGTGATCTCCGGCCGGATCGCCTACACCTTCGGCCTCCAGGGCCCGGCCGTCACCGTGGACACCGCCTGCTCGTCCTCCCTGGTCGCCCTGCACCTGGCCTGCCAGTCGGTGCGCAGCGGCGAGAGCGACCTGGCCCTCGCGGGCGGCGTCGCCCTCATGTCCAGCCCGGCCGCGCTGATCGGCTTCTCCGCGCAGCGCGGCCTGTCCGGCGACGGCCGCTGCAAGGCCTTCGCGGACGCCGCCGACGGCACCGGCCTCGCCGAGGGCGTCGGACTGCTGCTGGTCGAACGGCTCTCCCGGGCCCGCGCCCAGGGACACCGCGTCCTGGCCCTGGTGCGCGGCTCGGCGATCAACCAGGACGGCGCCTCCAACGGCCTCACCGCCCCCAGCGGCCCCGCGCAGCAGCGCGTCATCACCGCGGCGCTCGCCGACGCCGGACTGCGGCCCGCCGACGTGGACGCCGTGGAGGCCCATGGCACCGGCACCCGCCTCGGCGACCCGATCGAGGCCCAGGCGCTGCTCGCCACCTACGGACAGGACCGCACCGAACCGCTCTGGCTCGGCTCGGTGAAGTCCAACATCGGCCACTCCCAGGCCGCGTCCGGCGCGGCCGGCGTGATCAAGACCGTGCAGGCGCTGCGGCACGGCCTGCTGCCCGCCACCCTCCACGTGGACCGGCCCACCACGCAGGTCGACTGGACCACGGGCGCCGTCGCGGTGCTGACCGAGGCCCGGGACTGGCCGGCCGTGGACCGGCCGCGGCGGGCCGCCGTGTCGGCGTTCGGCCTGTCCGGCACCAACGCCCACGTGATCCTGGAACAGGCTCCCGCAGAGGACGCCCCGCCGGCCGCCCCCGAGGAGGCGCGGCCCGTGGTGTGGCCGCTGCACGGCCGCACCCGGGACGCCCTGCGCGCCCAGGCGGCACGGCTGCGCACCCACCTGGACGGCCGCCCCGACGTCCGCCCCGCCGACGTCGGCTGGACCCTCGCGGCCGGCCGGGCCGTGTTCGACCACCGGGCCGTCGTGCTCGGCACCGACCGCGCCGAACTGCTGCGCGCACTGGACGCCGTGGCCGCCGGCACCCCCGATCCCGCGGTCGCCGAGGGCGCGGCCGACGGCGCCGACCGGGTCGTGTTCGTGTTCCCCGGACACGGGGCCCAGTGGCCGGGGATGGCCCGGCAGCTCTTCGACGACTTCCCGGTGTTCCGGGACAGCGTGCTCCAGTGCGCCGACGCCTTCGCCGAGTTCATCGACTGGTCCCTGCTCGACGTGCTCCGCGACGAGGACGGAGCGCCGCCGCTGCACCGGGTCGACGTGGTCCAGCCCGCGCTGTTCACCATGATGGTGTCGCTGGCCGCGCTGTGGCGCTCGTACGGCGTGGAGCCGTCGGCGGTGGTCGGCCACAGCCAGGGCGAGATCGCCGCCGCGTACGTCGCGGGCGCCCTCGACCTGCGTGACGCCGCCCGGATCGTCGCCACCCGCGGCAAGGCGTGGCTGACCCTGGCGGGCACCGGCGGCATGGCCTCCGTGGCGCTGCCCGGCGCCGAGGCGGCCGAGCGGCTGCGGCCGTGGGGCGACCGCCTGGACATCGCGGCCGTCAACGATCCGCGTTCGGTCACCGTCGCCGGTGACCTCGACGCCCTGGAGGAGTTCCTGACCGGCCTGGAAGCCGAGGGCGTCCGCGTCCGCCGGGTCCGCCAGATCGTCGGTGCGGGCCACACCGCACACGTCGACGCGCTGCGCGACCAGCTGATCGAGACGCTCGCGCCGACCGCGCCGCGCTCCGCGCCCGTGGCGTTCTGCTCCACCGTCACGGGCGACCTGTTCGACACCGCCGGACTCGACCACCACTACTGGTACCGCAATGCCCGCCGGACCGTCCTGTTCGAACAGGCGGTCCGCACCCTGGGGGAGCAGGGCTACGGCCCCTTCCTGGAGATCAGCGCGCATCCGCTGTTCACCGTCGCCGTGCAGGAGACCCTGGAGGACACCGGCGGCGCCGCCACGGTCCTCGCCACGCTGCGCCGCGACGAGGGCGGACGCGACCGGTTCCTGCGCGCCGCCGCCGAGGCCCACGCGGCCGGCGTCACCGTCGACTGGCGGCCGGCCTTCGACGGCACCGGCGCCCGTACGGCCGACCTGCCGACGTACGCCTTCCAGCGCACCCGGCACTGGCTGGAGCCCGGCGGCGACAGCGGTGACGTGACGGCCGCCGGCCTGGCCCCCGCCGGACACCCGCTGCTCGGCGCCGTGGTCGAACTCGCCGACGGGGCCCTGGTGCTGACCGGGCGGCTCTCCGGCTCCGCGCGCCCCTGGCCGGGTGCCGAGGCGCCGGCCGCCGCGCTGGTCGACCTCGTCCTGGCCGCGGCCGACCGCGCCGACTGCGCGGGCATCGGCGAACTGACCGTCCACGAGCCGCTGGTGGCCCCGGCCGGCGGCGCCGACACCCGGGTGACCGTCGGCGCACCGGACGCGGCGGGCACCCGCACGGTCGCCGTCCACACCCGTACCGCCGACGGCCCGTGGGTACGCCACGCCGAGGCCACCCTCGTCACCCGGCCGACCCCCGGCCAGGACCTCACGGAGTGGCCGCCGGCCGGAGCCGAACCGCTGCCGCCGGCGGATCCGTCCGCGGATGGCGACCGTGCCGGTGCCGCCGTGGTCGCCGCCTGGCAGCGCGGCGCGGACCTCTTCGCCGAAGTGTCACTCGACGGCGACGCCGCCGAACGGGCCGACGCGTACCCGCTGCACCCGCTGCTGCTGGACGCCGCCCTGCGTCCGCTGCTCGACGACGCGTCCGTACCCACCGCGTGGTCGGGGGTCCGCCTGCACGCGACCGGGGCCCGGACCCTGCGGATGCGCGCCGAGCGGACCGGTCCGGACACCGTGGCGCTCACCCTGGCCGACCCCGAGGGCGCCCCGGTGCTGACCGCCGAGACCGTCCGGCTCGGCTCCGCGCCCGCGGCGGGAGCCGGCCGACGGGTCGGCAAGGACTCCCTGTTCCGGATGGACTGGGCGCCGGCGCCGCTCGCGCCCGCCACGCCCGGCCGCTGGGCCGTGCTCGGGGCCGACCCGCTGGGCGCCGCCGACACCCTGCGCACCCTCGGCCACACCGTGCACGTCGCGGACGGCCCGGCCGCCCTGGCCGAGGTGCCCGACGCGCTGCTGCTCACCGCCGTCGGCGCGCCCGCCGAGCCGCCCGCCGAGGCACGCACCGTGCTGCACGGCACCCTGGCGGCCCTGCAGAGCCTGCTCGCCGACGACCGGTTCGCCGCCGTCCCCCTCGTGGTCCTCACCCGCGGTGCGGCGGCCGGTGCGGCGGACGACCTCGCCGGCGCCGCGGTCTGGGGCCTGGTGCGCTCCGCGCAGTCGGAGCACCCCGGCCGCTTCGTCCTGGCCGACATCGACGACGACCCCCGCTCCTGGCGTGCGCTGGGCGGCGTCCCGGCGACGGGGGAGCCGCAGCTGGCGCTCCGGGCCGGTGAGGCCACCGTGCCACGGCTGGCCCGGCTCACCCCGCCGGACGGCCCGGCGCCGTGGCACCCGGACGGTACCGTCCTGGTCACCGGCGCCTCCGGGGACCTCGGCGCGCTGATCGCGCGGCACCTGGTCGCCGCCCACGGGGCCCGGCACCTGCTCCTCGCCTCCCGGCGCGGTCCGGCCGCCCCGGGCGCGGCCGAACTCGGCGCCGAGCTGCGGGCGTCGGGCGCCACGGTCACCTTCGCGGCCTGCGACGTCGCCGACCGCAAGGCGCTCGCGGAGCTGCTCGCCGCCGTCCCGGAGGAGCACCCGCTCACCGCGGTGGTGCACAGCGCCTCCGTCCTGGACGACGGCGTGGTCGCCGCGCTCGACCCGGACCGGCTGGACACCGCGCTGCGCCCGAAGGCCGACGCGGCCTGGCACCTGCACGAACTGACGCGGCATCTGGACCTCTCCGCCTTCGTGCTGTTCTCCTCCGTGGCGGGCACCTTCGGCGGCCTCGGCCAGGGCAACTACGCGGCGGGCAACGCCTTCCTGGACGCGCTGGCCCGCCACCGCCGCGCCCACGGCCTCCCGGCGACCTCCGTGGCCTGGGGCTGGTGGGCCGAACGCGCCGCCAAGAGCGGCCACGGCACGGCCGCCGACGCGCCCGCCGCCGTCAACGGCATGACCCCGCTCTCCGCGGACCAGGGCCTCGCGCTGTTCGACGCGGCCTGCCACGGCGACGAGCCGTTCGTGGTGGCCGGTGCCCTGCACCTGCGTTCGCTGCGCGCCGCGGCCGACGAACTGCCCGCACCGCTGCGCGGCCTCGTCCGGGCCCCCGCCCGCCGGGCCGCCGCCCAGGCCGACACCTCCGCGCCGACGGTGGCCGGCGAGCTGGCCGGCCGGTCGCCCGCACAGCGGGAGGCGTTCCTGGTGGACCTGGTCCGGGACGAGACCGCGCTGGTCCTCGGCCACGCCGGCCGCGACGACGTTCCGGCCCACCACCGCTTCCTCGACCAGGGATTCGACTCCCTCGCGGCGCTGAAGCTGCGCAACCGGCTCGCCGCCACCACCGGGCTGCGGCTGCCGCCGACGCTGGTCTTCGACCACCCCACCCCGACGGAGCTGGCCCGCCATCTGCTGGCCGAACTCGCGCCGCCGGCGGACGCCCAACCACCCGCCTTCGACGACGAGGACGCCGCGACGGCCGTCCTGGTCCTGGAGGAACTGGGCCAGTTGGACGAGGCCATCACACGCCTGCCCGCCGACGGTCCCGAACGCACACGTATCGCAGGTCTGTTGACGGATCTGCTGGCCAAGTGGGGGCGATGACGTTGCGCACAGCACTGGTCAAAGGCCATGGGCCGTCCGATAGCATCACCATGATCGCTACGGCAGGACGGGCCGATCACCGTCCCGGCCGGATCGCGCCACCGATGCGCAGCCGGCTGACGGCGATCGCGACGTGTGAGCAGGCAGTCACGTCCGGCGCCGCACGCACGCACACAAGGGGGAACTGATGGAGAACGTGCAGGCCTGGGTGCTGCCCGCAGGTCCGCAGGACAGGTCCGGCGGACCGGTGCGCGGCGAGCTGACCCTCACCCGCATCCCGGTCGCCTCTCCCGGCGAACACGAGGTACTCGTCGAGTCCCTCGTGGGCTGCTGGGAGGCCAACATGGAACACGCCCTCGCGCGCAACCCCGTCGACATCGTCCGGCAGCGCGGCGAGGACCGGATCGTCATCGGCACCTGCGGCGTCGTCCGCGTGCTGAAGCCCGGCTCGGGCGTGCGCGGACTGCGCGAGGGCCAGGAGTGCCTGTGGATCCCGTTCGGCGAGGTCGACCGCAACGGCTACGCGGAGACCATCTGCGCCTACGACGCGCCGGGTTCGCCCGGACTGCTGGCCGAGCGCATGGTCGTCCCCGCCGGCCGGCTGGTGCCGCTGCCGTCCGACGGACGCTACCCGCTGGAGCGCTGGGCGCCCTTCGCCCGGTACTTCACCGCGTGGGACAACTGGCGTGTCACCAGCCGGTGCTGGCGCAGCCAGGTCGACGACGCCTGGGACGAGCAGCCGCTCGTCCTGGGCTGGGGCGGCGGGGTCGTCTTCGCCGAACTCGAACTGGCCCGCCGTGAGGGCTTCCGCACGGCGATGGTCTCCGGTCGGGAGAGCCGGCTGAAGGAGATCGCCGCGTCCGGCGCGATCGCCGTCGACCGCCGCGAGTTCCCCGACCTGGACTACCTCCGGGCCAAGGAGTCCACCGACCCCGACGCCATGGACCGCTACCGCGCCTCCGAGGCCCGGTTCCTGGAGATCGTCGGCGAACTCTCCGGCGGCCACGGTGTCTCCGTCTTCCTGGACAACCTCGGCGGCGGCCTGCACCGGGCCACCCTGAAGAGCCTCGCCCGCGAGGGCGTCGTCTCCACCGTCGGCTGGAAGACCGGCATGCGGCTGTGGAACCTGCGCGCCACCGAGTGCATCAGCCGGCACATCCACGTCCACACCCACGCCTGGCGGCTGCAGGACGCCGCCCGCATCCGCGACGCCCAGCAGGAGACGGGCTGGCTGCCCGACATCGCCGACGACCCGGTCACCCCGTTCGCCCGCGTCCCCGAACTGGCCGAGGCGTACCGCCGGGACGACCTCGACACCTACTTCCCGCTGTTCTCCGGCGCCGGGAGGGGCTGAGCCGATGAGCCCGCGTTCCTATGACGTGGCGGTCGTCGGCATGGCCTGCGCCTTCCCCGGTGCCCCGGACCTCGGACGGTACTGGGCCAACGTGCTGGCCGGTGCCGACGCGGTCACCGAGGTGCCGCCGGACCGCTGGCCGGCCGACCGCCACTGGGCCGGAGCCGAGGCGGCGCCCGGCGAGCAGTCGCCGTCGAAATGGGGCGGTTTCCTGCCGCCCCTGCCCTTCGACGCGCTCGCCCACGGCGTCCCGCCGAACTCCCTCGGCGCCATCGAGACCGCCCAGTTGCTCGCCCTGGACACCGCCGACCGGGCGCTGGCCGACGCCGGCTACGCGGAGCGCCCGTTCGACCGCGAGACCACCTCGGTGATCTTCGCCGCGGAGGCGGGGGCCGACCTCGCCTCCGCGTACGCGGCGCGCTCCCTGCTCGGCCAGCACCTGGAGTCGGTTCCGGAGGAACTGGACGCCCGACTGCCCCGGCTGACCGAGGACTCCTTCCCCGGCACCCTCGCCAACGTCATCGCCGGCCGGGTCGCCAACCGGCTGGACCTCGGCGGCCCCACCTACACCGTGGACGCGGCCTGCGCGTCCTCGCTGGCCGCGCTCGACCAGGCATGCAAGGAACTCCTCACCGGAACCAGCGACATGGTCCTGTGCGGTGCCGTCGACACCCACAACGGCCTCCACGACCACCTGCTGTTCGGCTCCGTGCGGGCCCTGTCGCCCACCGGCCGCTGCCGCGCCTTCGACGCCTCCGCCGACGGCATCGTCCTCGCCGAGGGCGTGGCCTGCCTCGTGCTGAAGCGGCTCGCGGACGCCGAACGCGACGGCGACCGCGTCTACGCCGTGATCAAGGCGGTCGGCGCGGGCAGCGACGGGCGCGGCCTCGGTCTGACCGCGCCCCGGCCCGAGGGCCAGCGGCGCGCCCTGGAACGCGCCTACGCTTTCGCGGGCGTGTCCCCGCGCGCGGTCGGCCTGGTCGAGGCGCACGGCACCGGCACGGTACTGGGGGACCGCACCGAACTTGAGACGCTCACCGAGGTGTTCCGCGCGGCCGGCGCCCCGCCCGGAGCGTGCTCGCTGGGCTCGGTGAAGTCCCTCATCGGCCACGCCAAGTGCGCGGCCGGCATGGCCGGGCTGATCAAGGCCGTCCTCGCCGTGCACACCGGCGTCCGGCCGCCCACCCGCCTCACCGAGCCCAACGCGGCCTGGGACCCGGCGACCAGCCCCTTCGCCTTCGACACCGCGGCCCGCCCCTGGGCCGAGACCGAACGCGTCGCCGGAGTCAGCGCGTTCGGCTTCGGCGGGGTCAACTACCACGCGGTCGTCACCGCCCACCACCCCGACCCGGCGGGTCCCGCCGTCGCACCGTCCGCCGGACTGCTGCTCTTCCGCGGCACCGAGGACGAGGTCCGCACCGCCCTGCGGGAACTGGCCGGCCGACTGGCCGACGGGACCTCGGGACCGTCCGCCCCGACCGCTGTCACCGGCACCGGCCCGACCAGGGTCGCCATCGTCACCGGGGACACCGCCGCGCTGCGGGAACAACTCGAACTGGCCCTGCGCCTGGAGGACCGCCCCGAGCACGGCGTGCACGTGGGGGACGGCACCCGGCAGCCCGTCGCGCTGCTCTTCCCCGGCCAGGGCAGCCAGCGGCCCGGCATGCTCGCCGACCTCTTCGTCGCCTTCCCGCGCCTGCACCGGTACCTGCGCGCCGAACCGGCACTGGCCGGCGCCCTCTTCCCACCCGCCACCTTCGGCGGCGACCCCCCGCGCCTGGTCGACACCCGGCTCGCCCAGCCCGCCCTCGGCCTCGGCGGACTCGCCGCCCTGGACCTCCTGCGGGCCTGCGGCGTCGAACCCGACACGACCGCCGGCCACAGCTACGGCGAACTGCCCGCCCTCGCCGCCGCCGGCGCCCTCCCCGAGTCGGCCGTACTGCCGCTGAGCGGCGCCCGGGCCGAGGCCATGCACCGCGCGGCGGGTACGGACCCCGGCGCGATGGCCGCGGTCGCCGCGCCCGCCGGCACGGTCGCCGACGTGCTGGCCCGGCACGGCCTCGCGGACGACGTCACCCCGGCCAACCACAACGCCCCCGGACAACTGGTGCTCGCCGGTTCCGCGGCCGGGATCGACGCGGCCGTCACCGTACTGCGGGAGGCCGGCCACACCGCCAAGCGGCTCCCGGTCGCGGCGGCCTTCCACAGCCGCCGGATGGCCCCGGCCGCCGACGTGTTCGCCGCCGCACTGGCCGGCCAGGACCTCCGCGCGCCCCGGGTGCCCGTCTGGTCGGGCGCCACCGCCCGGCCGTACCCCACGGAGCCGGAGGCGATGCGCACGCTGCTCGCCGACGCCCTCGCCCGCCCGGTGCGGTTCGCCGAGCAGATCGAGGACATGTACGCGGCCGGCGTCCGCGTCTTCGTGGAAGCGGGCCCGGGCACGGTCCTGACCCGCCTGGTCGGCGAGGTGCTCGCCGACCGGCCGCACACCGCCCTGTCCGTGGAGGCTCCCGGCCGTCCCGGTCTGCCCCACCTGCTCGGCACCCTCGCCGCGCTCGCCGTCCGCGGAACCCCGGTACGGCTGGACGAGCTGACCGGCGACCGCGTCGCCGCGCACGAGCCCGCCGCCGCGCCGGCCGGGTGGACCGTCGACGGGCACCTGGTCCGCACCGCGGACGGCACGCCCGTTCCCGGCGGGCTGCGGCCGGCCGGACCGCCCGTCACGCTCACCGGCGGCGGCACGCCCGACGGCCGCGACGAGACCGTCATCGAGTTCCTGCGCGGCACCCAGCGGATCGTGGCCGCGCAGCAGGAGGTCATGCTCCGGTACCTCGGCACGGACGCCCCGGCCCCCGAACAGTCCGCCGCCGGGGAGCCCCGGCGACCCGGCAAGACCGGGACCGGAACAGAGACCGGCACCGGGACCGCCGCACCCGCGGCGTCTTCCGCACCGTCCGTCCTGGACCTGGTCGCCGCACGCACCGGCTACCCGCCCGCCATGCTCGACCCGGACCTGGACCTGGAAGCCGCCCTGGGCGTCGACTCGCTCAAGCGCACGGAGATCGCCTCGGCCCTGGTCCGCGGCACCCCGGCCGCGGCAGCCGTGGGCGAACTCGCCGACCTGCGCACCATCCGGGCGATGACCGACTGGCTCACCGCCCGCACCGCCCCCGGCCCCCGGGAGCCCGGACGAGAGCCCGCTGCCCCGCCCGCCGGCCCGACGGACGCTGTCGGCCGGGTGACGGGGGTGGAGCCCGCAGGGCCGTCCGCCGCTCCGACGGATGCCGTCCGCCAGGTGGCCGGGGCGGGGGAGCGGACCGTCGGTCCGCGGGACGCCGTGCGGCACGTGGTCGAACCCGTGGCCGAGGAACGGCCCGTCGGCCCGCCGCCGGTCCTCGCCCGTGCCGTGGTCAGCGGCGGCGGCGAGGTCGGAGACGTACTGGCCGCCCGGCTCAAGGAGAACGGCACCGAGGTCGTCAGCGACCCCGCGGGCTGCGACGCCCTCCTGCTGCTCGACGCCCTCGACGGCGGCGACGGCGTCCTGCCCGGCCGGTTCGCCGAGCTGCGCGCGGCGGTCCTGGGCGGCGTGTCCACCCTGCTGCTGGCCACCTGCCACGCCGCCGGACCCGCCGGCGGCGGCCTGCACGGCCTGGCCCGCGCGGTCTCCCGTGAGCACCCCGGTCTCGCCGTGGTCGCCGTCGACCTGCCCACCGGACTGCCGCCGGAGGCGGCGGCGCGGACCCTGCTCGCCGAACTCGGCGCCCCCGGGCCCTCGGTGACCCACACCGCCGGCCACCGGGCCGTCTGGCGGACCCGGCCGGCCCCGCTGCCCGTCGGCGACGTCACCGCCCGCGACCTCGGCCTGGACCGCGACTCCGTGGTGCTCCTCACCGGCGGCGCGCGCGGCATCACCGCCCGCATCGCCCGCGCCCTGGCCACGCTCACCGGCTGCCATGTCGAACTCGTCGGACGCACGGAACCCGTCGACGGACCCGTCCTGAGCGACGCCGACCTGCGCGCCCGCCTGATCGCCGACGGCGGGCGCGACCCGGCCGGCATCGAACGCGCGGTCCGCGCCCATGCCGCCGGCCGGGAGGTCCGGGGGTGTCTGGACGGCCTCGCCGAGCGGGCCGCCTCGGTGCGCTACCACCGCGCCGACGTACGCGACCCCGAACGGCTGGGCGCCGTCCTGGACGACGTGTACGCCCGGCACGGCCGACTGGACACCGTCGTCCACGCGGCCGGCCTGGTCCGCGACCGGCTGCTGCGGGACAAGACCCCCGACGAGTTCGCCGAGGTGTACGACACGAAGGTCGCGGGCGCCCGGACCCTGGCCGCCCGGCTCCGGCCCGGCCTGCGCCACCTGGTGCTCTTCGGCAGCATCTCCGGCGTCACCGGCAACCGCGGCCAGAGCGACTACGCCGCCGCCAACGACGCCCTGGACACCCTGGCCCGGCAGTGGTCCGGCCGCGTCGCCGACCGGGTCCTCGCTCTGGACTGGGGACCCTGGGCGGCGGACGCGGGCGGCATGGTCACCGCCGAACTGGAACGGGCGTACGTCCGCAACGGCATCGGCCTGATCGACCCGGACGACGGCGTACGGGCCTTCCTGTGCGAACTGGCTTTCGGCCGCGACCCGCAGGTGCTGCTCACCGCCGGGGACCCCGCCGGGTTCGGGAGCGCCCTTGACTGACATCCTCCTCGCCGCCGCGCCGGACCCCGGCACCCTGCGCGCCGCCCTGCGCGCGGGCCGGCGCGCGGGCCGGCGCGGCGGGACCGGACCCTGCCGCGTCGCGCTGCTCGACCCCACGGCCGAACGGGTCGGGCTGGCCCTCGCCCTGATCGAACGGGGCGAGCCCTGGCGCGGCGGCAACGACATCTGGTTCGCCCCCCGACCCGGGCCGGCCGGCGGCACCGTCTTCCTCTTCCCCGGCCTGGACGCCCGCACCGGCCCGCCCCCTGACGACGTCCTCCACTGGCTGGGCCGCCCCGCCGGACCGACGACCGGCACGGCCACCCTCGCCGACCGCACCCACGCCACCCTGCGGCTCAACCGGGTGCTCCACGCGGCGCTGCTGCGGGCCGGGGTCGTCCCGGACGCCATGGCGGGCCACAGCGCGGGGGAGTGGAGCGCGCTGTTCGCGGCGGGCCTCTTCCCCGAGCCGGCGTTCGAGGAGTTCGCCCGGACCATGGGTGCCGCCCCGGTCCCGGACGTCGTCTTCGCCGCCGTCGGCCTGCCCGCCGAGGCCGCGGCCCGGCTCGCCGAGGGGGAGGCGCGGGTGGCGCTGTCCCACGACAACGCGCCCGACCAGAGCGTGCTGTGCGGCGACGAGGACGCCGTCACGCGCTGCCTGGCCCGGATCACCGACCCCGAGGTGCCCCGCAGGGTGCTTCCGTTCCGCTCGGGTTTCCACTCACCGATGCTCGGCCCGTATCTGCCGGGCTTCTCCGCCGTGTTCGACCGTGTGCCGCTCGCCCGCCCCGCCGTCCCCGTCTGGTCGGCGACCACCGTCGCCCCCTACCCGGACGACGCGACGGAACTGCGTGCCCTGCTGAACCGGCACCTGGTGGAGCCGGTCCGGTTCCGCGCCGTGATCGAGCGGCTGTACGGGCAGGGAGCCCGCGTCTTCGTCCAGGCCGGCTGCGGCAGCCTCACCCGCTTCGTCGCGGCCACCCTGCACGGACGGCCGCACCTCACGGTCAGCGCGGGCTCCGCGACGAGGCCGCAACTCGACCAGCTGCGCTGGGCCGCCGCCGCGCTCTGGGCCGAGGGCCACGCCCCGGACCTGGCCGCACTCGGCCTGACCCGGCCCGCCCCGGACCGGATGCCGAGCGCCCACCCGGTGACCGCGGCCCCTGCGGCGCCCGGAGCCGCACCGGTCCGCACACCCCACGAGGTACGCGCCGCCCACCCGGTGGCCGGCGCCTACGAGGCCGCCGTCGCCGCGGTGAGCGCGTCCGTGGAGACCGTCTACCGGGCCTGGAAGGAGCGGACATGAGCAGGCGACGACACGCGGTCGTGACCGGATCGTCCAGCGGCATCGGCGCGGCCGTCGCCGCCCGGCTGGCCCGGGCGGGCTGGGCGGTCACCGGCTGGGACCGCCGACGCGGCGACGGCACCGGCCTCGACGACTGGCGCGAGGTGGACGTCTCCGACGCCGAGTCCGTCCAGGCCGCGGCCCGCGAGGTGACCGAGACCGACCTCCTCGTCAACAGCGCGGGCGTCGGCGCGATCGCCCCGTCGGCCGAGCTGAAGCCCCGCACCTGGGAGCGGGTCGTCGGCGTCAACCTCAGCGGCACCTTCTACTGCGCCCAGGCCCTGTTCCCGGCCCTGTCCGCGAGCCGCGGACTGGTGGTGAACCTGGCCTCCGTCATGGCCCACCGGGCCGTACCCGGCCGGGCCGCCTACTGCGCCTCCAAGGCCGGCGTGGTCATGCTCACCGAGGCACTCGGCGTCGAGTGGGCGGAGCACGGCGTACGCGTGGTGGCGGTCAGCCCCGCCTACGTCCGCACCCCCCTCGTGGCGGAAGGCTTCGCCAACGGCAACCTGGACGAGGCCGCCATCGCCGCCCGCACCCCGCTGGGCCGGCTCGCCGAGCCCGAGGAGATCGCCGACCTCGTCCTGACCCTCACCGGCGACGCGTTCGCCTATCTCACCGCCACCACCCTGCGCTTCGACGGCGGCTGGACCGCCGACGGCGTGTTCCCCCGCTGAACAGGCCCACGGACAAGGAGAACCAGACCCGATGCCCGTCACGGACTTCGGCGTCCTCGCGCTCGCCCACGCTCTCGGCGACCCGCGCGACGTCGCCGCCACCGCGGCCGACCACGTCGACGACCCCGACCGCGTCCTGCTCTGGGGCTACCGCGGCTACCACCGCGCCCCGGAGGGCACCACCTCCACCGCCCTCGCCGCCCGCGCCGCCGAGAAGGCCCTCGCCAAGGCGGGCGTCGATCCGCGCGACCTCGACCTCGTCGTGGTGGCCGACAGCAGCGTCCCCGAATACCTGCTGTGGGACACCTCGGCCGCGGTCGCCCGCGCGATCGGCGCCGGCACGACACCGACGCTGCTGCTCGGCCAGGGCTGCGCGTCCGGCGTCACCGCCTTCCAGCAGATCGCCGGCACCTTCGCGACCCGCACCGACGCCGAGACGATCCTGCTGGTCGCCGTCAACCAGGTGAGCGAGGCGCACACCAACCGGATGCGCTTCAACACCCTGCTCGGCAGCGACGGCGCCGCGGCGGCCGTGCTGCGCCGCGGCCACGGCCGACTGCGCTGGCTCGCCACCGAACAGCTCACCGACCCCACCTACGCCGACTTCTACCGGGTCGAGTACGGTGGCGCGACCGCCCCGCACGCCCCCGAGGGCACCGGCAACCTGGACATCGACCCGCTGTCCCTGGTGTACCGGCACTTCCGCCGGGAGCCCGAGCACCTGGCGAAGTTCGTCCGCACCCTCAACAGCCGCGTCCGCACCGTGTTCGAGGACGCGTGCGACGGCGCCGGTGTGGACCCCGGCGAGGTGAAGCGGTTCCTGTTCCTCAACGACAACCAGGACTCCCTCGCCGACGTCGCCAAGGCCGTCGGGGTGCCCCTGGACCGCACCAACGCCGAACTGGCCAAGGACCTCGGCCACTGCGGCGGCGCCGACCAGCTCATCTGCCTGGACATGCTGCTGGAGCGCGGCGAGCTGGCCGAGGGCGACGTGGTCGCGCTCGCCGGTCTGTCCATCGGCATGCACTGGTACTGCACCTTGCTCGCCGTCTGACCGGGCACGGCCGAGAACCACCGAGAAACACCCGGACACCCCGAGAAACACCCGGACACCCCGAGAAACACCCGGACACCCCGGTAAACACCGAGATCCACCGAGATCCACCGAGATACACGGAGAGAAGAACGACCATGGCAGAGCTGACCATCCAGGACCTGATCGACGTCTTCAACCGCAGCAACGGCGACCAGGACCCGGTCGAGCCCGAGGGCGACCCGTCGGACGTCACGTTCGCGGCCCTCGGCTTCGACTCGCTCACCACGCTGAACGCCGTACGCCGGATCGAGCGCAAGCACGGCGTCGAACTCGGCGAGAACGTGATCAGCGAGGCCCGTACGCCGCGCCAGCTGCTCGACCGCGTCAACGCCGCGCTCTCCGCGGCCTGAAGCCCTAGGAGCGACACGACATGTGCGGAATCACCGGATGGGTGGCCCACGGCGAGGACCTCGCGCGGCACCGGTCCGTCGTCCAGGCGATGACCGACACCATGATCTGCCGCGGGCCGGACGCCGAGGGCGTCTGGATCGAGGGGCCCGTCGCGCTCGGCCACCGCCGGCTGTCCATCATCGACCCGGCGGGCGGCGCCCAGCCCATGGTCGCCGAACGCGACGGCCGGACCCTGGCGGCCCTGACCTTCTGCGGAGAGATCTACAACTTCCGGGAGCTGCGTGCCGAACTGGCCGCTCTCGGACACGCGTTCCGCACCAACAGCGACACCGAGGTCGTGCTCCACGCCTACCTCCAGTGGGGTGCCGACTTCGCCGCGCGGCTCAACGGCATGTTCGCCATCGGCCTGTGGGACGCGACCACCCGCGAACTGCTGCTGGTGCGCGACCCGATCGGGGTCAAGCCGCTCTACTTCGCCCGGACCCCCGACGGCGTGGTCTTCGGCTCGGAGCCGAAGGCCGTGCTGGCCCACCGCGGTGTGCCGCGCCGGGTCGACGCCCAGGGTCTCGCCGAGATCCTGGACATGGTCCGCACCCCGGAGGTCACGCCCTTCGCCGACCTGTCCGAGGTCCGCCCCGGACAGGTGGTGCGGGTCACCGAGGGCGGGCTGACCCGTACCCGGTACTGGCAGCTGACCGCCCGCGAGCACACCGACGACCTGGACACCACGATCGCCACCGTGCGGGAGCTGCTGGAGGACATCGTCTCCCGCCAGCTCATCGCGGACGTCCCGGTCGCCACCCTGCTCTCCGGCGGCCTCGACTCGTCGGCCATCACCGCTCTGGCCCAGCGCGCGCTGAACGCCGAGGGGCGCGGCCCGGTCCGCTCGTACTCGGTGGACTTCCAGGGCGCGGCCGACGGGTTCGAACCGGACGCGGTCCGCGGCACGGCCGACGCGCCGTACGTGCGGGACTGCGCCGCCCATGTGGGCTCCGACCACAGCGAGGTGCTGCTCGACAGCACCGAGCTGGCCGACCCGGCCATCCGGTCGGCGATCCTGGGCGCCACCGATCTGCCGCCGGCGTACTGGGGCGACCTGTGGCCGTCGCTCTACCTGCTGTGCCGGGAGATCCGCAAGCGGGCGACGGTGGTGCTGTCCGGCGAGTCCGCCGACGAGCTGTTCGGCGGCTACCGCTGGTACCAGCGCCCCGAGGCGGTCGACGCGCCGACGTTCCCCTGGCTCACCCCGGGCTCGGCGCGGATCTTCGGCGGCAGCTCGCTGATCGACCAGGGGCTGCTGGAGAAGCTGGACCTGGAGGGCTACCGCCGGGACCGCTACGCCGAGGCCCTCGCCGAAGTGCCCGTGCTGCCGGGTGAGTCCGCGGTCGACCGGCGCATGCGCGAGGTCACCTACCTGAACATCACCCGGTTCATGCAGGCCGTGCTGGACCGCAAGGACCGCATGAGCATGGCCGTCGGCCTGGAGGTCCGGGTACCGTTCTGCGACCACCGCCTGATGGACTACGTGTTCAACGTGCCCTGGGCGATGAAGTCGTTCGACGGCAGGGAGAAGAGCCTGCTGCGCGCCGCGGTCCGCGACGTGCTGCCGGCCTCGGTCCTGGAACGCACCAAGACCCCGTTCCCCTCCACCCAGGACATCCGCTACGAGCAGGCCCTGCGCGCCGAGCTGCGGGAGGTGCTGGCCGATCCGGACGCGCCGGTGCTGCCGCTGCTCAACAGCACGCGGGTCAAGCGCGTCCTCGGCCGCGAGCTGGACGACTTCAGCCTGCCGCACGACCGGGGAGGCATCGAGATGGCCCTGTGGCTCAACCGCTGGCTCGCCTCGTACGACGTGACCGTCACCCTCTGACGGCCCGACCGCCGGAGCGCCGCCCGCACGGGCCGGGCGGCGCTCCGCCCCGGTGCCCGGCGGCTTCCTCTACCCACGTCCGTACCCGCATGTTTCGCACACAGCACGTTCCACCAAGGGGGACACATGGCCGATCGGTCCAGCGCAGCACACCAGTTGTGGCTGCGCAGCTTCCACCAGCCGGCACCGGGCGCGCCGCGGCTGCTCTGCCTGCCGCACGCCGGTGGCTCCGCGAGCTTCTACTTCCCGGTCTCCAAGGCGCTCTCGCCCGCCGTGGACGTACTCGCGGTGCAGTACCCCGGCCGCCAGGACCGCCGCCAGGAGCCCCCGGCGGACTCCATCCAGGAACTCGCGCAGGGTGTGTTCAGCGCCCTGGACGAGCAGGACGACAGGCCCCTCGCCCTGTTCGGGCACAGCATGGGCGCCATGGTCGGCTTCGAGCTGGCCCGGCTTCTGGAGGAGGCCGGACGGCCTCCCGCGGTGTTCTTCGTCTCGGGCCGCCGGGGCCCCTCCGTCCAGCGGTCGGAGAACGTCCACCAGGGCGACGACGCGCGGCTCATCGAAGAGGTCACCAAGCTCGACGGCACCGACGCGGCCCTGCTCCAGGACGAGGAGCTGCTGCGGATGATCCTGCCCGCGCTACGGGCCGACTACCGCGCGGTGGAGACCTACCAGCGCACCGCCGGACCGCGCCTGAACAGCCCCTTCGTGGTGATGACGGGCGACGTCGACCCCCGGGTGACCCCCGACGAGGCCCGGACCTGGTCCGAGGAGACCGACGGCCCCTTCGAACTCCATGTGTACCCCGGGGCCCACTTCTACCTGGTGGCCGAGCAGCGGGCCGTACTGGACCGGATCGAGGCCACGCTGCGGCGGCTGGCGTCCGGCACCGGAGCGGCGGCCTGAACCCGTGAACGAGATACTCAGCGCGGTCCTGTCCGAGGACGCCACCCCCGCGGACGTCGCGGCCCTGCCGCTGCCCGAGTCGTACCGCGCGATCACCGTGCACAAGGACGAGACGGAGATGTTCGCGGGCATGGAGACCCGCGACAAGGACCCGCGCAAGTCGATCCATCTGGACGAGGTGCCCGTGCCCGCACTGGGCCCGGGCGAGGCGCTGGTGGCCGTCATGGCCTCCTCGGTCAACTACAACTCGGTGTGGACCTCGATCTTCGAGCCGCTGCCGACCTTCGGGTTCCTGGAGCGCTACGGCCGGCGCAACGAACTGACCAAGCGGCACGACCTGCCGTACCACGTCATCGGCTCCGACCTCGCGGGCGTCGTCCTGCGCACCGGCCCCGGCGTCAACGCCTGGAAGCCCGGTGACGAGGTGGTCGCGCACTGCCTCTCCGTCGAGCTGGAGTCCTCCGACGGCCACGACGACACCATGCTGGATCCCGAGCAGCGGATCTGGGGCTTCGAGACCAACTTCGGCGGGCTGGCCGAGATCGCGCTCGTCAAGTCCAACCAGCTGATGCCCAAGCCCCGGCATCTGACCTGGGAGGAGGCCGCGGCTCCGGGCCTGGTCAACTCCACCGCGTACCGGCAGCTGGTGTCCCGCAACGGCGCCCAGATGAAGCAGGGCGACAACGTCCTGATCTGGGGCGCGAGCGGCGGACTCGGCTCGTACGCCACCCAGTTGGCGCTGGCCGGCGGCGCGTTCCCGGTGTGTGTGGTCTCCAGCGAGCAGAAGGCCGCCGTCTGCCGGGAGATGGGCGCCGAGGCGATCATCGACCGCAGCGCCGAGGACTACCGGTTCTGGAAGGACGAGAACACCCAGGACCCGAAGGAGTGGAAGCGCTTCGGCAAGCGCATCCGGGAACTCACCGGTGGCGAGGACGTCGACATCGTCTTCGAGCACCCCGGCCGGGAGACCTTCGGCGCCTCGGTGTTCGTGGCCCGCAAGGGCGGCACGATCGTCACCTGCGCCTCGACCTCGGGCTACCGCCACGAGTACGACAACCGGTACCTGTGGATGTCGCTGAAGCGGATCATCGGCTCTCACTTCGCCAACTACCGCGAGGCCTGGGAGGCCAACCGCCTCATCGCCAAGGGCAGGATCCATCCGACCCTGTCGAAGGTCTATCCCCTGGAGGAGACCGGACAGGCCGCCCACGACGTGCACGGCAACCTGCACCAGGGCAAGGTCGGCGTGCTGTGCCTCGCGCCCCGGGAGGGCCTGGGCGTGCGCGACGAGGAGATGCGCGCCCGGCACATCGACGCCATCAACCGATTCCGGCCGCCCACGACGGCAGCCTCTTCGAAAGGAACGACGTCATGAGCAACCCGTTCGACAACGAGGACGGCCGCTTCTTCGTGGTCGTCAACGACGCCGGCCAGCACTCCCTCTGGCCGGCCTTCGCCGAGATCCCGGCCGGCTGGTCGGTCGCCCACGGCGAGGCCGACAAGGCGTCCTGCCTGGAGTACGTCACCGCGCACTGGACCGACATGCGGCCCCGTCAGCTGGCCGAGGCCATGGCGGCGGAGAGCTGACGGACCGGGCGCCGCGGCGGGCGGCACCGGTGGACCGGTGCCGCCCCGGCGGTGTGCGTCAGGCGAGGATCTTGGCGGACTCGATGACCACGGACTCGGTGGGGACGTCCTGGTGGCCGTGGCGGCTGCCCGTCTTGATCGCCTTGATGGAGTCGACGACTTCCTGACCCTGGGTGACCTTGCCGAAGACGGCGTAGCCCCAGCCGGTCGGGGTCTTCGCCGAGTAGTTGAGGAAGGCGTTGTCCGAAACGTTGATGAAGAACTGGGCCGTGGCCGAGTGCGGGTCGCTCGTCCGCGCCATCGCCACGGTGTAGTTGTTGTTCTTCAGCCCGTTGTCGGCCTCATTCTGGATCGGCCCCTGGGTGGGCTTCTGGTCCATGTCCGGGGTGAAACCGCCGCCCTGGACCATAAAGCCGTTAATTACCCGGTGGAAAATCGTGCCGTCGTAGTGGCCGCTGCGGACATACGACAGGAAGTTCTCGACGGTCTTGGGCGCCTCGGCGTCGTTGAGTTCCAGCACGATCCGGCCGAAGTTGGTGTTCAGCTCGACTGTCGACATCAAAAATCTCCTTATCCCGGTGGGTCATGCCCACGCTACGGTACGGCCTCGGCGGCCGTTCCCCGGTGCGGCCGAGGACCATGCCATCCGACGGCTCAAACGCACCATGGAATATACGACCACAGGGCACATGGACCGTGCTGCGGCGCCCCGGGGTTCGAACGGCCATCCGGGTCATGGCAGGCTCCGGCGGACGGCTTCCCCGACCCTATTCGCCCGCATTACCGGGCGCCGGGGGCAGCGCCAGATGGGCCAGATCGCCCGGCGGTGGTGTGGTCACCGGCCACAGCGGCGCCGCGACCCCGTCGGCGAGCGCGGCCGGCGCGTCCGTGAGGTTCATGCGCTCCCGCAGCCGGCCGTAGAAGTCCGTCGGACCGAGCCGGACCGCCTTCAGCCGGCGCGGGGCCGCGTACACGCCGATCCAGTCGCCGGGGCTCAGCACCCCGCGCAGCTGGCCGTCGATGCTGACCGCGGCCTGGCCCGAGCGTTCGAGCACCCGCAGCGCGACGGGCTCGTCCGGCGCGGCCACGACCGAGCGGTTGAACACCATGTGCGGGGCGACGGGCGTGAAGACGAGGCCCTCGGCACGGGGCGAGACCACCGGACCGCCGGCGGCGAAGCTGTACGCGGTGGACCCGGTGGGCGTGGCCACCAGCAGCGCGTCGGCGGAGTAGACGGCCAGGAGCCGCCCCGCCAGATAGACCGCGACCGACACCTGCCGGTCCCGGGCCAGTTTCTCCACGACCACGTCGTTCAGCGCGGTGACGTTCAGGGCGACGCCCCAGTCGTTGCCCACCTCGCAGTCCGCGCGCACCCGCGGCGGGGGCAGCATCGGCCCGCGGCCGTACCGCAGCAGCGCCTCCATCTGCGCGGGCACCTCCAGCCGGCACGACGCCCGCATGGTGAGGAGCATCCGGCTCTCCACCGTGATCCGCTCCTCCCGCACGGCGTCCAGCGCCGCCCGTACGGCCGTGACCGGGACCTCGGTGAGGAAACCGACCCGGCCGAGGTCGACGCCGAGCACCAGGGCGTCGTTCTCGGCCGCCAGCCGGGCACCGCGCAGGAAGGTGCCGTCGCCGCCCAGGGTGACGATCAGATCCGGGTCGCCCGCGCTGTCGACCTCCTCGCGGGCGCTGTGCCGGGCGCCCTCCTGCCACACGTCGATGTCCGCGCACCCCACCGCGTGCTCGGCGCACCACGCGCGCACGGTCCGTGCGGCGGCCACCGCCTCGGCGCGCCCGCCGTGCACGACCAGGCCGACACGGTTCACCGTCATGTCCGCACACCGCCTCCCAGTCGGCTTCTGCCGAGCGCCATCCTCGCCGCGGAGTGCGCCGGCAGGGTGCGCGCCACGCCGCGGGGGCGCTGCGCGGGGCTCTCTCCCCGGCTCGGCCGGGGGCTTCGTGCCCGTCCGGCCCGGATCTCGTCACCGGCGTGTCACAGCGCACGGACAGGGGAACCCGGTGGCGCGGCGCCCCTGTCCGTGCCGGTGAGCACCGGCGGCGCGCCGGTCCTGCCGAACACGCACCACACGCAACGGGGGATCCCATGCATCACCGACCCGACGGCCGCGTCACCGCGGCGGCCCTGGCCGCCCTTGTCGCGGGCCTCTCGCTGACCGCCTGCCAGGCGGCGAGCGGTACCCCCGCGGACGGGAGGCCGGCCGGCAAGGCCACCTCGTCCGCCGTCCCGACCGCTGCCACCGAGGGTGCCCGGCCCGCCGGCGGCGCCCGGTCCGCGCCGGCCGTTCCCGTGGCCGCCGCGCCCGTGTCCCCGGTCGCCGGCACCTCCTCACGCACCTCGTCGGGCTCTTCCTCCGGCGGCGCGCGGGTCTGTGCCGTGGACGCGCTGGAGGCGACGGCGTACCAGGCCGCCGACCGGCCCCGGGGTACCGGCACCGGAGCGGCGGTCGTCCAGTTCACCAACGTCTCCGCGAAGACGTGTGTGCTGCGGGGCCACCCCACGGTGGCCGGCGCGGGCAACGGCTCTCCGCAGCACTCCAAGCCGCTGAAGGTGACGCGGACGGGCGCCGCGGCCCCCGTGAGGCTCGCGCCGGGCGGCCAGGCGTGGGTGAAGCTGACCTTCGTGCAGGTGCAGGGCGAGGCGGACGGGTACTGCGAGTCGGGCGCGACGCCTTCCTCGTACCCGACGATCGTGGTCGGCCTGCCCGGTGCGGGCGCGCACCAGGTCGCCCTGACGGACGGAGTGCTCGCCGAGTGCGACGACAAGGTCACCGTGACGGCGGTGTCGGCGACGAAGCCTTCCTGAGCGGGCGGCCCCTCTGACGGCGCCTGCTCCTGGGCGCGCGGGGCCGTCGCGTGCGCCTGCTCCTGGGTGCGCGGGGCCCTCTGACGGCGCCGTGCCGGGGGCCTCGCCGCGTCTTCGGCGGGGCTTGCCGCCGGGCCGGGGCCCCGAACGTCACCCCCGGCCGTCCGCCGCGAGGAACGGCTCCAGCAGGCCCAGCAGCGCGTCCGGGCGGTCCAGCGGGACGATGTGGCCGCAGTCCGGGATCACCTCGCCGGTCAACCGGTCGGCGTGGGGGCGCAGTTGCCGCTCCAGGGCGCGGCCCACCGGGTGGGCGCCGATCGTGAGCGCGGGGACGGTGAGACGGGCGCCGGCCACCGCCTCGCGGATCTGCCGGGCGCTCGTGGGCAGCGCCCGGTACGGTCCGAACGCCGCCCGCAGCGCCTCGCGTCCGGCGTAGGCACGGGCGAAGTCCGCACGGAGGTCCGGCCGCACACCGCGGCCGAGCGTGCCCCGCTCCAGGAACCAGCCGACGTACGCCTCCTCGTGGCCCGCGAGCACGGTCTCCGCGAGGCCGGGCTCGGCGTGGAAGCCGAACCACCAGGGCGGCCCGCCGGCGAGGAACGCGTCGGCGCCCGGGAGGTCGCCCAGCAGCGACTCCATCAGCACGAGCCGCCGCACCAGCCCGGGCCGCCGCATGGCCAGCAGGAACGCGGGCGGGGCGCCGAGGTCCATGCCCACGACGGCGGCCGGCCCGGCGTCGAGCGCCGCCAGCAGGCCCTCGGCGTCGGCGGCGAGCATCCCCGCGTCGTACCCGCCCGCCGGGCGTTCGCTGTCGCCGAACCCCCGCAGGTCCGGTGCGATCACCCGATGGCGGCGGGCCAGCGGGCCGATGACCTCGGTCCACAGCCGCCAGGTGTGCGGGAAGCCGTGCAGCAGCAGGACGGCCGGCCCCGCGCCGGCCGTGGCGACGTTGAGGCCGACGCCGTTGACGGTGACCCGGCGCAGCCGCACGTCGGGGACGGAAGTGGAAGGCATGGGCAATCCTTTGGGTAACCAATGGTGACAAGGGAACGCTAGGTAACTAACCTGGGGCCCACCAGACCGCACTTTCCCGTCAGTTGGTGAGCTTCAGGTGACCTCCCAGGCCAAGGGCGTGCCGACCGCGCGCGGGGACCTGTTCGACCCCGCGTGCCCCACGCGCCGACTGCTCGACCGGATCGGCACGAAGTGGACGTCGATGGCGGTGAAGGTGCTGGCGGAGGCGGCGCCGGGGGAGGTGCGGTTCGCCGAACTGCTGCGCCGGATGCCGGGCGTCTCGCAGAAGATGCTGTCGGTCACCCTGCGGAACCTGGTGCGGGACGGCCTGGTGACGCGCCGGGTGGAGGCCACCGTGCCGCCCGCGGTGCACTACCGGCTCACCGGACTCGGCCTGTCGCTCGACACCGTCCTCGCCGCCGTCCGGAGCTGGGCGGAGGAGCACATGGCCGAGGTGGACCGGGCGAACGCGCTGAGCGACGCGCGGGGGGACCGTACCGGAACCGGCTGACCGCCCCGTAACCCGTGCGGCGCCCCGGTCCGCCGCCGCGGTGTGATCTTCCCCCTTGCGGCCGTGACACCGCTCCTGTGAGCCTCCCGTCGAACGATTTTCCGAAGAACTGTTATCGGCGCCGCACCGAGCGGTCTCCCAGGTAACGGACAGCACGGTTCGGCGTCGAGGACAGGGAAGCTTGATGAGGACACAGCACACGGTGGATCCGGCACTGGTGACCGCCGCCCGAGCGGGGGACCAGGCGGCCCAGGACGCCCTGGTCCATGCCTACCTCCCGCTGGTGTACAACATCGTGGGGCGGGCCCTGAACGGTTCGGTCGACGTCGACGACGTGGTCCAGGAGACCATGCTGCGGGCCCTCGGCTCGCTCGGCGACCTGCGCACCCCGGAGAGCTTCCGCTCCTGGCTCGTGGCCATCGCGATGAACCGGGTCAGGGCGCACTGGCAGGACCGGCAGCTCGCTCCGGGCACCGTGGAGGAAGCCGGCGACGTGGCCGATCCGGGCGCCGACTTCGTGGACCTGACCATCGTGCGGCTCCAGCTCTCCGGCCAGCGCCAGGAGACCGCGCGCGCCACCCGCTGGCTGGAGCCGGAGGACCGGGAGGTGCTGTCGCTGTGGTGGCTGGAGTGCGCCGGTGAGCTGACCCGGCCCGAAGTCGCCGCGGCCCTCGGCGTCTCCCCGCAGCACACCGCGGTACGGGTGCAGCGGATGAAGGCGCGGCTGGAGGCGGCCCGCGTGGTGGTGCGGGCGCTCGACACGCGCCCCGCCTGCGAGGAACTGCACGGTGTGCTGGTCTCCTGGGACGGTGTGCCCTCCGCCCTCTGGCGCAAGCGCATAGCCCGGCACGCCCGCGCATGCGCACGCTGCGGCGGCCTGTGGAGCGGGCTGCTGCCCGCGGAGGGTCTGCTGGCCGGGCTGGGACTGGTCGGGGTGTCGTCGGCGCTGCTCGCGACGGCGCGGTCCGCCCCGACCGCCATGACCGCGACCGGCTCGGCCGCGCCGCTCCCGCCGGACGCCCCGGCCGCCGCCCCGGACGCGGGCGCGGACCTGGCCGGACGGGAGCAGGGTGCGGCGAGCGGCGGTGGCTCCGGCGCCCGGACCGGGCTGCGCGCCTCGCGCCGCCGTACGACGGCACGCGACGAGGCGCGGCGCCGCCGGCGGAACCGGCGCCGGGCCGTCGGGGGTGCCGTGGTGGCGGCCTGTGTGGCGGGCGGCGGCCTCTGGTACTTCGGCACCGGCTCCGGACCGGAGGCCAAGGACACCACCGCCGCGCAGACCGCCGCCCCGGTGGCGGACCTCTCCGAGCCCAGCGCCGTCGCGACCTCGGCGTCGCCCTCGCCGTCCGCGTCACCGTCCCCGTCGCACTCGAAGAAGCCGAGCCCCGCCAAGAGCCCCCGCCCCACGAAGCGGGCCGCCACCCCCGAGGCGAAGCAGACCGTGCGCGCCGCCCCCCGGGTCTCCCGCACTCCCCAGGCGCAGTCGGCGCCCACGGGCACCGTGGCGCAGGTGGTCGCCCTGGTGAACAAGGAGCGGGCGGCGGCCGGTTGCGGTCCGGTCACCGAGGACCCGCAGCTGGAGCGGGCCGCCCAGGGCCTCTCCGACGACATGGCCGCCCGCGGCTTCTTCGACCACACGGACCCGGACGGCAACGGTCCCGGCGAGCGCATCACCGCGGCCGGCTACCGCTGGTCCACGTACGGCGAGAACATCGCCAGGGGCCAGCAGACCCCGCAGGCGGTGATGGACTCCTGGATGAACAGCCCCGGCCACCGCGCCAACATCCTCAACTGCTCGTTCAAGAACATCGGCGTGGGCGTCCACAACGGTTCCGGCGGCCCCTGGTGGACCCAGGACTTCGGCGCCAAGCTCTGAGCCGCGGCCCGGACCCTCACGGCCGCCCGGGTCCGCCGGCGCCGGCCGGCCGTGCCGCCGCCGGACCGCTGCCCGGGGTGTACCCGAAGGTGCGCCGGAAGACGTCGATGAACGCGCTGGCCGAGGACCAGCCGCACCGGTGCGCCACCGTGGTCACCGGCGTCTTCTCGGCCAGCAGGACCAGCGCGTGGTGCAGCCGCAACTGGGTGCGCCACTGCGGGAACGTCATGCCCAGGTCGTCGCGGAACAGCCGGGAGAGGGTGCGGTCGCTCGCCCCGACCTCCCGGCCCAGCACCGCCAGGGTACGGCCGTCGGCCGGATCGGCGCGCAGGATGTCGCACAGCGCGCGCAGCACCGGCGACGAGGGCGCCGGCAGATGCAGCGGCTGCTGGGGCGAGGCGCGCAGCTGGTCCAGCAACACCGCGCGCAGCCGCGCCCGTTCGGGACTTCCGTCCTGCGGGCCACGGGCGTAAGCGACGATCAGCTCGCGCAGCAGCGGACCCACGGCGAGCACGGTCGGCGCGTCCAGGCCGAGCGGGTTCTCGGTCGCCGGCAGGCCCACCAGATGCAGTTCGAGCGCCCCGTGCGCCTCGTGGGCGTGCGCGGTGCCGGCCGGCACCCAGAGGGCGCGGGTGGCCGGGGCGATCCAGGAACCGGCGTCGGTGGTGACGGCCAGCACGCCCCGGCCCGCGTACACGATCTGGTGCTCGTCGTGCCGGTGGGCGTCGATCGACGCGCCGGAGGCCAGCCACTGGGTGCGCGTGGGGGCCACCGGCTCATGGCGGATCTCCGTCATCGCCTGGCAGTTTATCGACAGCGCGACAGACGGGCGGGGTCCGAGCATGACGGGGTGCGAACGAAAACATCGATCACCCTGCTGACCCTGGGCCATGCCTGTGTCGACGTCTACCAGGGAGCCGTGGCGTCCCTGATCCCGTACCTCGTCGCCGAGCGCGCCTACGGCTACGCGGCGGCCTCCGGCGTCGTCCTGGCCGCCTCGCTGCTCTCCTCGGTGGTGCAGCCGCTGTTCGGCGCGCTCACCGACCGCCGGGCGGTTCCCTGGCTGCTGCCGGCCAGTACGCTCCTGGCCGGTCTGGGCATCGCACTGAGCGGGACCAGCGGCTCGTACGCGCTCACCCTGGCCGTCGTGGCGGTGTCCGGGATCGGCGTGGCCGCCTACCACCCCGAGTCCGCCCGGGTCGCCCGGCTGGCCGCCGGGGGCAGCCACGGTGCGATGGGCTGGTTCTCCCTGGGCGGCAACGTCGGCTTCGCCCTGGCCCCGCTCCTGGTCGCCGCCGTCGTGGGCACCCGCGGACTGCGCTGGACCCCGCTGCTCGCGCTGCCTGCGCTCGCCGGCGCGGCGCTCGGCCTGACCGTCCTGCGCTCGCCGGCGCGGCGGCGGCAGCTGCTCGGGGCGGCACCGACGGCCGGCACCGACGACCGGGCGGCCTTCCTGAGGCTGTCGCTGGCCGTGGTGTGCCGCTCGGTCGTGTTCACGGGCCTGAGCAGCTTCCTGTCCCTGTACGCGGCACAGCGCACGGGCGGTGGCACGGCCGCCGGTACGACCGCGCTGTGCGTCCTCTACCTCGGCGGCGCGTTCGGCTCCGTGCTGGGCGGGGCGCTGGCGGCCCGCCTGGACCGCGTCACGGTCTGCCGCCGGGCGTACCTGCTGTCGGTCGCGGCGGTGGCGGGCGTCGTCCTCGTCCCCGGACCCGCCCTGTACCTGTGCGTGGCACTGACCTCCATGGGTCTGTACGTGCCGTTCTCGCTCCAGGTCACGCTGGGCCAGGACTACCTGCCCTCACGCGTCGGCACCGCCGGCGGTGTCACCCTCGGTCTGTCCGTCGGCATCGGCGGACTGGCCAGCCCCCTCGTGGGCCGGGTGGCCGACGCGACGTCCCTGCGGACCGCCCTGGCCCCCCTGGTCCTGATGCCGGTGCTGAGCTGGCTGCTGTTGCGCACCCTGCCCGAACCCGCGGGTCCCGGCCGGCGGGACGGCCCGCCGGCCGGGGACGCTCACCGGGCCGTACCGAAGTCCTGGGTCCAGTAGCTGCCGGGCTGCGCGAGACCGACGCCTATCTCCTGGAACCCGCAGTTGAGGATGTTGGCCCGGTGGCCCGGGCTGGACATCCAGCCCGCCATGACCTGCTGCGCCGTGGAGTAGCCGTAGGCGACGTTCTCGCCGTAGCTGCTCCAGGTGTAGCCGGCGCTCGTGATGCGGTCACCGGGGGACGAACCGTCGGATCCCGTGTGCGACATGTTCTGGTGGGCCGCCATGTCCGCGCTGTGGGCCTGGGCGGCCTTGGTCAGCGTCGGGTTCAGCGTCAGGGCACGGCAACCGGCCTTGGCCCGCTCGTCGTTCACGAGCCGCACGATCTCGGCGGTGACCCCGGAGGCCGGGGCGGTGGCCTGGGGGGTGCTCGGCGCGGCGGGGGCCGCGGACGCGGTGCGGGCGGGGGCGGGGGGTGCCTGCGGGGTGCTCGGCGCGGCGGTCCGGCCGGGGTGGAGGACCGTGATCTTCTTCTTGGCCTTCTGGGTGCTCGGCTGAGCCGCCGCCGGAGGCGCGGTCGGCGCGCCGGGCTGCGGCGCGACGGTGCTCGGGGTGGTGGTCTGCGGCGCGCTCGCGCCGGAGACGTTGCGGTGGTGATGCGTGTAGGGGTACTGCCACTGCCCCACGGGCGCGGTCGTCGCGGTGGCTTGTGCCGGGGCGTCCGTACCGGACGGCCACTCGGAACAAGCCAGGGCGACGGAGGGCACGCCCACGGCGCCGATGGCGGCGGCGGTGATGGCTATCCGCCGGTAGTGCTTCGTCTTGCGGTGCTGGCCCATTCGTCAACCTCACTCGGTGATCGCCGGGCGCTCATTCTCGGGACGGCTTCACACGGAGCGCAAAGCCTTCTCCTACTACCGCGCTTCGTAGGCCCGGACGGCCCTTGCCAGGCGAGCCGCGAGCTGCCGACTTCGCGTCTGCGACGTTTGCTCATTCCTGTCGTCCTGTCAGATGCGGGCGCCTCGCGACCGATGCGCGCAGGTGTCGAGCGGCCCGCGCGTGCCTTCCTCTATCGCCGCTCACGCACGTCGCAAGCCGGACAAATCCCATATGTCGTGGGAGTGGCACCTACTATCCGGCACGCATAGTCGACGACACCGCTGTGATGGATGTCACCTCATGGCGGTTCGCAGGTTGTAAAGGCCACGAAACAACCGGGCAATACCGCGGCACGAACCTTCCCTGCACCGCCCCGGGCCGTCCGGGAGCCGTGCAGGAAAAGGGGAGCGCCGTGACGGAGATCGTCGAGAACCAAGCGCCATCGGCCCCGCCCGGCAGCCGTACGTACAACGATTGGGCGAGGAAGGACACCCTGGAGGACTACTCACTGCGCTACGCGCCCAAGTCCTTCCGCCGCTGGACGCCGTACGTCGTGGCCACCACGGCCCTCGGTGGCATCGCCTACCTGGCGGACTTCGCCATCGGCGGCTCGATCGCCGTCGCCCACGGCTTCTCCAGCGCCCTGGTGGCGATCCTGGCCGCGGCCGTGGTCGTCTTCCTCACCGGCGTACCGATCGCGTACTACTCGGCGAAGTACTCCATCGACATGGACCTGCTGACCCGGGGCGCCGGCTTCGGATACCTCGGCTCGACGCTCACCTCGGTCGTCTACGCGAGCTTCACCTTCATCTTCTTCGCCCTCGAGGGCTCCATCATGGCGCAGGCCCTGGAACTGGGCCTGCACATCCCGCTGGCCGTCGGCTACGTCATCTGCTCCCTGGTCATCCTGCCGCTCGTCGTGCACGGCATGACCGCGCTGTCCAGGATGCAGGTGTGGACCCAGCCGGTCTGGCTGGTGCTGATGGTGGCCCCGTTCGTGTCCATCGCCGTCCAGGATCCCGGCACCTACTCGGAGTTCACCCACTTCGCGGGCGACTCGCCCACCGGGTCGGCCATCAGCATGCTCGGCGTGGGAGCGGGCGCGGGCGTCGCGCTGTCACTGATCGCGCAGATCGGCGAGCAGGTGGACTACCTGCGCTTCATGCCCGACAAGACCCCGGAGAACGGCAGGCGGTGGTGGGCCGCGGTGCTCGGAGCCGGCCCCGGCTGGGTGGTCCTCGGCGCGCTGAAGCAGATCGGGGGCGCCTTCCTCGCCTTCTCCATCGCCGGCAGCGTGGGACTGGGCAAGGCCGACGAACCGATCCAGCAGTACGTCCACGGGTTCCGGACGTTCGCCGCGCCGGTCGCCCTCGGCCTCGCCACCTTCTTCGTCATCCTCTCCCAGATAAAGATCAACTCGACCAACGCGTACTCCGGTTCCCTGTCCTGGTCGAACTTCTTCTCCCGCCTGACCCACCGTCACCCCGGACGCGTCGTCTACATCTTCCTCAACGTCGGTGTCGCGCTGGCCCTGATGGAGGGCGGGGTCTTCGGCTTCCTCAACACCGTGCTCGGCTTCTACTCCAACGTGGCCATCGCCTGGATCGGCGCGGTCGTCGCCGACCTCGTGATCAACAAGCCGCTGCGGCTGAGCCCGTCGTACATCGAGTTCAAGCGCGCCCACCTGTACCACTTCAACCCGGTGGGCTTCGGGTCGATGCTGATCGCCTCCGCGGTCTCCATCGCCGCCTACTTCGAGGCGTTCGGCGCGTACGCCAAGGCGTTCTCGCCGTTCATCGCGCTGTTCCTGGCCCTGGTGCTCTCCCCGTTGCTCGCGGTCCTCACCAGGGGCCGCTACTACATCGCCCGTCCGGACGACCTGCCCCAGCCGCTGCTCGGCGCGGACGGCCTGCCCTCGGCCGCCGTGCTGACCTGCACCGTGTGCGCGACCGGCTTCGAACGGCCCGACATGGCCGGCTGCCCCTTCCACCAGGGCGCCGTCTGTTCACTGTGCTGCAGCCTGGAGAAGGACTGCCACGACGTCTGCAAGAGCGGCACGGGCCCGTCCGGGCCGGTGTCCCTGGCCATGCCGGCCGTCCGGTCCGGCGACGGGCCCTCCGCCGGATGACCCCACGGCGCGGGGGGCGGGGTAGAGGTGTGCAACCGCCGTGCGGATGTGGGGTTGCCCTCCCCCGTTGGGGGGGACTTCTCGGTTGACGACGGAATTCTCGGGTGACGAAAG
>NZ_JBVJYH010000010.1:0-257549 GCF_055600785.1 Streptomyces sp. NPDC038200 | reverse complement strand
TCGGATAGTGGGCCCTCCGCGGGATGCCCCCACGGCGGGGCGCCCGAAACCGAGGCGTCCGGCCGCCGCGCGGCTGTGGGCTCGCCGTCACCGGTCGGGACGGCCTTACCGGTCGACGACGGCCTTACCGGTCGACGACGGCCTTACCGGTCGACGACGGCCTTACCGGTCGACGACGGCCTTACCGGTCGAAGACGGCTTTGCTGACCTCGGCGGGGTTGTGGAACTCCTTCTTCCCGAGGTGGGAGATCCGTTCGGTGATCTCCGGGGACGCGTGGTTGTCCTCGGCGACCTTCCGAAGCTGCTCGGAACTGGCCGGGTACTCCGCTCCGGACAGGGCTTTCTGCAGATCAGGGGGGCTGATACCCGCCATGGCTCCTCCAGGCGGTGAGATGGTCGGTCATCGGGCGCGCCGCACACCGCGCCGCGCCGGACCGGTCAGGTACCCGGCCCGAGGAAGCGGATTCAGGAATGCCGCCGCGCGCTGGGGGGCCGCGGCGCACGGGTACTCAGGGGGCTCCGGAACAGCCACGGGACCGCGCGGAGAGGACCCGGCGCGCGAGCACAACCGCCGACGAGTCCGACCGCCGAACGAGGGGACCGGGGCGCGGACGGGACCGTCCGCGGGCCGCCTTGACGCCCCCTGGGGGGCGACCTAGCGTGACCGGACACGTCCGGACAGGCAGGGGCAGGTGGCCAGGCGCATGACGTCCCCGCAGGACCCCCTCGGCGGCGCGTCCGCCGGCCGCTCCCCCCGGGTGGAGACGCACGGGCTGGACGTGATCGGGGACGCGGAGCGCCGGGGCACCCCGCGCACCCTGTTCTGGCCCTGGTTCGGGGCCAACGTCTCCGTCCTCGGCCTCGGCTACGGCGCCTTCGTGTACGGCTTCGGCATCTCCTTCCGGCAGGCCCTCGCCGCCGGTGTGCTCGGCATCGTCGTCTCGTTCCTGCTGTGCGGCTTCACAGCGGTCGCCGGGAAGCGCGGCTCGGCACCCACCATGGTGCTGAGCCGTGCGGCCTACGGCGTGCGCGGCAACCGGCTGCCCTCCGTCATCTCCTGGCTGCTCACCGTCGGTTGGGAGACCGTCCTCACCGCTCTCGCCACGATGGCCACGGCGACGGTCTTCAGCCGCCTCGGCCGGGGCGGCGGCACCGGCACCGAGGTGGTGGCCCTCATGGTGGTGGCCGCGCTGACCGTCGTGGGCGGGGTCATGGGCTTCGACCTGATCATGCGGATCCAGACCGGGATCACCGTGGTCACGGGCGTGCTGACGCTCGTCTACATCGCGCTCGTCGCCGACCGCGTCCACTGGAGCACGGTGAGCGCCGTACCGGCGGGTTCGGCGCAGCAGTTCATCGGCGCGCTGGTGTTCATGATGACCGGCTTCGGCCTGGGCTGGGTCAACGCCGCCGCCGACTACTCCCGCTACCTGCCCCGCGGTTCCGCCGGCCGGGCGGTGATCGGCTGGACCGTCTTCGGCGCCTCCCTGGCTCCGCTGGTCCTGCTGGTCTTCGGTCTGCTGCTGGCGGGCTCCTCGCCGAAGCTGAGCGCGGCGATCGCGGCCGACCCGGTCGGCGCGCTGACGACGATCCTGCCGACCTGGTTCCTGGTGCCGTTCGCCGTGGTCGCCGTCCTCGGTCTGGTCGGCGGCGCCGTCCTCGACATCTACTCCTCCGGGCTGGCCCTGCTCTCCGCCGGGGTGCGGGTGCCCCGCTGGCTGGCCGCGTTCTTCGACGGACTGCTGATGATCGCCGGCGCGGTCTACATCGTGTTCTTCGCCGACAACTTCCTCGGCCAGTTCATGGGCTTCCTCACCACACTGGGTGTGCCCATCGCCGCCTGGGCCGGCATCATGCTCGCCGACCTGGCCCTGCGCCGCCGCGACTACGACGAGGGCGATCTGTACCGCCCGGACGGCCGCTACGGCGACGTCCCCCTCGTCCCGCTGTTCCTCACCCTCGCCGCCACCGCCGTCGGCTGGGGTCTCGTCACCAACACCTCCGCGACCTGGCTGACCTGGCAGGGCTACCTGCTGGAGCCGTTCGGGCTCGGCGGCCGGACCGGCTCCTGGGCATACGCCAACCTCGGCGTGCTGGCGGCCCTGGCACTCGCCTTCCTCGGCACGCTGCTGCTGGGCCGGGGCCGGGTACGGGACCAGGAGGCCCAGGCGCCCAGCCCGGCGCCCCGCCGGGAAGCACCGAACGCGTGAGCCCGGAAGGAACGCCGAGCGACCGGTGACCCAGGAAGGGAGCCGAGCGGACGAGCGCCGCGAGCCCCGCCGTCAAGGAAGGGGCAAGGGCGTCGAGGTGTCGAGCCAATGAGCGTCGGACCTCTCGCCGTCATCGACACACAGCGCGTCTTCGCCGATCCGGCGAGCCCCTGGGCCGCGCCCCGGTTCGCCGGCGCGGCGGCGGGCGTACGCGGCCTGCCGGCCGCCTTCGCGAGCCGTGTCACCTTCATCCTCTTCCTGGCCCCGAGCAGTCGGCGGGGCGCCGCGCCCGTGCCCCGGTCGCTCCCACCGCCCCCCGACCTCCCGCGGATCTCCACGCATGCCCTTGACCTCACCGGGTACGCGTCGCGGGAGCCCGCCCGGGCACCAGCCCGCCCGGGCGGGACGTAAGACCGCCGCTACCTGGGGATCAGCCATGGAGACATCCGCACACGACGACCTGCCCACGCCGGCCCAGCAGGCATTGGACGCGCTGGCCGTGAACGCCGAGGACCAGGCCGCCCTGGACACCCTCGCCCACAGTGACGTACTCGTCCCGGTTCCGGACGACGCGGTGGACGGGGAGGGCGCCGACGCCACGACGGTGGCCCTGCCGATCCTGGAACAGCCCGGAGGTGATCCGGTCGTCCCGGTGTTCACCACGGAGGGCGAGATGACCGAGCTGCTGCCGTTCGTCTCGCGCTACCGGCTGATCCCGCTCGGCGCGCTCGCCTCGCAGTGGCCCGACGAGGACCTCTCCCTCGCCATCGACGGCAGCTCCGCCCACGCGCTGACGCTCACGTCGCAGGGGGTCCGCACGCTGCTGGCCCGGTGATCCGGCGCCCGTCAGCGATCACCCCGTCCCCCCGGGCTTCACAATGAGCCCATGGAATACATCGCCGGCGTGGCGGGGGCCCTGGTCCTGGCCCTGGTCCTGACCAGCATCCTCCGCACCCTGGTGGTGCCTCGCGGCCTCTACTCCGTGCTGGTGTTCCGCCTCTGGTGGCTGCTGCGCCGGGCACTCCGGCTCAGGGCGGTGCGCGGCGGCTACGACGCCATCGACCGCGCCCAGACGTGGCTCGCGCCGCTGATGCTGGTCGGCATGCTCGCCAGCTGGCTGGCGGGCGCTCTCCTCGGCTTCGGGTTCCTCCTCTACGCGCTGTCGCCGCTGTCCTGGGCCACCGCGTTCCGGGAGGCCGGTTCCAGCCTGTTCACGCTGGGCTTCGCGAGCGGCGCCCGGCTGAAGCTGTCGGTGCTCGACTTCATGGCCGCGGCCACCGGGCCGGTCCTGATCGCCCTCCAGATCGCCTATCTGCCCACCCTGTACGCCGCCTACAACCGCCGCGAACTGGAGGTCACCCTGCTCCAGTCGCGGGCCGGCGAGCCCGCCTGGGGGCCGGAGATCCTCGCCCGGCAGTGGCTGGTGGACACCGAGACCGCGCTGCCCGAGCTGTACCGGGCCTGGGAGCGGCTCGCCTCGGACATGGGCGAGAGCCACTCCACCTACCCCATCCTGCTGACCTTCCGTTCCCCGCGCCCGCACCGCAGCTGGCTGGTCGGACTGGTCGCCGTGATGGACGCCGCCGCCCTCCAGCTCGCCCTGGCCCCGCGGATCGCCCCGCCGGAGGCCCGGCTGGCACTGCGCGCCGGGTTCACCGCGCTGCGGGACATCGCCCGCGCCCTGCGCATCCCCTTCGACGCCGACCCGTCGCCCGAGACACCCGTCCGGCTCACCTTCGCCGAGTTCGACGCGGCGGTGGCCATGCTGGAGGCGGCCGGCTTCCGGTCCGGGCGCACCGCCGAGGAGGCCTGGCCGCACTTCCGGGGCTGGCGGGTCAACTACGAGGCGATCGCCTACGAACTGTGCCGCCGCTGCGACGCCGTACCCGCCCTGTGGACCGGGCCCCGCGACTTCGCCGGCGGCCCCATCCCGCCGCGTCGCCCGGTGGACCGGCGGCCCGACGAAGGACGGCCGGAACTGCCCCCCACCGCCGGGTAGTCACCCGCTCTCCGGACGGGAAGATCCCAGCGGGGGACAGGTCCGGGCGAGCGCGAAGGAGCCGATGGCCGTGAGGGTCGTCCTGCTGGGTACCGCCGCCGGGGGCGGCTTCCCGCAGTGGAACTGCGCGTGCGCGCTGTGCACCGCCGCCCGGGACGGCAAACTGCCCTCCCGGACCCGGGAGTGCGCCGCCGTCACCGGCAACGGCCGCGACTGGTGGCTGCTCAACGCCTCCCCGACCTGAGGGCGCAGCTCACCGCGACCCCGGCCCTCCGGCCCGGCCCCCGGGACACCCCGCTGCGCGGCGTGCTGCTCACCGATGCCGAGGCCGACCACGTGACCGGTCTGGCCGAGCTGCGCGGGTCGCCCGGTCTGAAGGTCTACGCGACGCCGCCGGTGCGCGCCGTCCTCGGCCCCGCCCGTGCCGCGCTGGACCGCTACGCCCCCTGGGAGTGGGCCGACAGCCTGGCCGACGGCGGGTTCGTCCTGGCCGGCGGACTCGTCGTGACCGCCCACCCGCTGGGCACGAGGATCCCGAAGTACGTGCCCGCGCAGGCGCCCGGGCCGACGGGGCCGTGGGTGACGGCGTACCGCATCGAGGACCTGGCCAGTGGGGGAGTGCTGGTGTACGCGCCCTGCGTCGGCGCCTGGAGCCCCGCCCTGGACGAGTTGTGCGCCGAGGCCGACTGTGTGCTGCTGGACGGCACGTTCTTCGCGGCCGACGAGAGGGGCACGGCGATGCGCTCCGGCGCCGGACAGGGGGCCTCGCGGCATCTGCCGGTCACCGGGCCGGGCGGGTCCCTCGCCGAGCTGGCCCGCCACCCCGGCCCGCGCCGTGTCCACACGCACCTGAACAACACCAACCCGCTGCTCGACCCCGCCTCGCCCGCACGCGCACGCGTGGTCGAGAGCGGCGCCGAGATCCTGCCGGACGGGACCGAGCTGCAGCTCTAGCGTGCTAGCCCTGCTGTTCGGCCAGCATGCGGCGGAGCACGGCGCGCTGCAGCGGCAGCACCTCGGTGTGCAGCGCGCGGCCCTTGGGCGTCAGCGCGACCCACACCCCGCGCCGGTCCTCCGCGCACACCGAGCGCTCCACCAGGCCGTCCTTCTCCAGCCGGCCGATCAGCCGGGACAGCGCGCTCTGGCTGAGATGGACCCGGCCGACCAGGTTCTGCACCCGGCACTGCTCGCCCTGCTCGGGGCGCTCCGTGGCCAGGATGTCCAGCACCTCGAAGTCGCTGGCACCCAGCCCGTGCGGATGCAGGGCCCGATCGATCTCGCACATCGTGCGCGCGTGCACCGCGAGGATGTCCCGCCAGCGCTCCTCGAGCCGGGTCTCGGCCGTCGTGACTGCCATACCGGCACCGTAGCACCGATCGGGCCAGTCGTTGAGTGTGCAACTAGTGGGTGGTGCGGGTGGTCGCCGGCTCTCAGGCGGCCGGGTCCTGCAGCAGGCCGACAAGGTTGCCGTCGGTGTCCTTCACCGAGGCGACCAGCCGGCCGTTGCCGACGTCCCGCACGTCCTGGACCACCTCGGCACCCGCTCCCAGCAGGGCCGCGAGCCGCTCCCGGAGGTCGGTGACGTGCCAGAACGGCACCGGCCCCGTCAGGCCCTGCGCATGCCCGTTCGGGTCGAGGCCGATGTCCTGCCCGGCGGCCTTGAAACCGATGTAGTACGGCTCGTCGACGAACGGCTCGACGCCCAGCAGTGCGGTGAAGAGGGCCTTGGCCCGCTCCGCGTCCTTGACGGGGTAGATGATCGTCTGCAGGCCGGCGGTCATAGGACTCACTCCCTTTGGTGTGTGACCCGACGGGTTCCTCGTCGGTGCTCTCACGCTAGGTCCGCGAGCCCCGCGGCGGCTTCTCCGATCCTGACCGGTTGGCGCCGTCACTCGTTGTGCAGCACCTCGGCGATGGTGAGGCACGCCGCGAGGCGGGCGGGGATCAGCGCGCCCACGACGGAGATCAGGACACCCGTCAGGGCCGGGAGACACGTGTACACGGCCCTGGCGATCGGGGCCGGCGGCTTCCTCCTCAAGGACGTCACCCCGGAGCACCTGGCGGCGGCCGTCCGGCTCGTCGGCACCGGCGACGCCCTGCTGGCCCCGCAGATCACCCGGCCTGGTGGAGCGCTACGCCGCCGAGGCCGAGCGGACGGCCGCGGCCGTGCCCGCCGACCTGGCCGCGCTCACCCCGCGAGCGGGAGGTGCTGTCCCTGATGGGCCGGGGTCTGTCCGACGCGGAACTGGCCGCCGAGCTGACGCTCAGCGAGGCCACGGTCAAGTCCCACGTGGCCCGCATCTTCGCCGAGCCGAGCCTGCGCGACCGCGCCCAGGCGGTGGTCCTCGCCTATGAGACGGGGCTGGTGCGCCCCGGGGAGCGATGAGCGCCTCCCGAGGAGACGCCCTCGCGGGGAGGGGGGCGGGGCGGTCCGGCAGACGCGGCACCGCCGCGCGGACGCGACCGGCCATGACGTGAGCCGCAGCCGCCCGACGGCACATCGCGGCACCGTGCAGGGGGCGCCCGCCCCGGCTCGCACGGCTCGTGGAAAGCGACCCCCCGGTTCACGCGGAGGCGCGGAAGGCGCCCCTCGGTTCACGCGGAGGAGTGGAAAGCGACCCCCCGGCTCACGCGGACTCGCGGGAGGCGCGCTCCGGTTCACGCGGACTCGCGCCGTACCAGCTCCGTCGGCAGGATCACCGCCGCCGGGTCCTCACCGCCTATCTGGGCGAGCAGCACCCGGACCATCTCGTTGCTGATCCGGTCCCACGGCTGCCGGATGGTGGTGAGTGCCGGGGTGGCGGCGGTCGCCGCCGGAGAGTCGTCGAAACCGCCGACGGCGATGTCGTCCGGCACCCGCTTCCCCGCCCGGTGCAGCGCCGCGAGCACACCCTGCGCCATCAGGTCGGAGGCCACGAACACGGCGTCCATGTCCGGCGCCTGCGCCAGGAGCCGCTCCGCGCCCGCCTCACCGCTGGCCCGGCTGTAGTCGCCGGAGACGATCAGCCGCTCGTCGGCCTCGATGCCCGCCTCGGCGAGCACCTCCCGGTAGCCGGCGAGTCGCTCCACACCACCGGGGGTGTCCGGCGGACCGGTGACCACACCGATCCGGCGCCGCCCCAGCGACAGCAGATGGCGGACCATGTCCCGGGCGCCGTCCCGGTCGTCGGCGGCCACGTAACTCACCTTCGAACCGAGCCCGATCGGCTTGCCGCAGGCCACCAGCGGCACCCCCGCCTCGCGCAGTTCCTCGGCGACCGGGTCGCCGGAGTGGCTGGAGACCAGCAGCACCCCGTCCACATGTCCGGCGGTGATGTACCGCGTGATCCGCCGCCGCTCGTCCTGTGCGCCCGCCAGCATCAGCAGCAGCGGAATGTCGTGCGCGGCCAGCGCCTGGGTGCAGCCGCGCAGCAGGACGTTGAAGTTGGGGTCCTCGAAGAACCGCTCCTGCGGCTCGGTCAGCAGGAAGCCGACCGAGTCCGAACGCCCGGTGATCAGGGAACGGGCATGCCGGTTCACGACGTAGCCCGTCCTGCGGATGGCGGCGTTGACCGCTTCCTGGGCGGCGGGGCTGACGTAGTGACCGCCGTTGAGCACGCGCGAGACGGTGCCGCGCGAGACGCCCGCCTCGCGCGCCACGTCGTGGATCGTCGGCGGTCTGCGCCGGCCCCCCGTATGGCTCATGGTCATGACTTTACGGCCCCGGACAGCAGATCCAGGCTCCAGAACCGTTGAATGACCAGGAACAGGAGGATCAGCGGGAGCACCGCGAGGAACGCCCCGGTGATCACCAGGGTGTACAGCGCGGGCGTGTTCGAGCCCTGCTCCAGCAGCGTGTACAGGCCCAGCGTGAGCGGGAACTTCTCGTCGTCGCTGAGCATGATGTACGGCAGCAGGAAGTTGTTCCAGATCGCGACGAACTGGAACAGGAACACCGTGACCATTCCGGGGATCATCATCGGCAGCGCGATCCGGGTGAAGATCCGCCACTCGCTCGCCCCGTCCATCCGCCCGGCCTCCACCACGTCGGCCGGCACGGCGGCCGACGCGTAGATCCGGGCGAGGTAGACGCCGTACGGGGAGAGGATCTGCGGCAGCAGCACGGACAGGTAGGAGTCCGTGAGGTCGGCCTTCGCCAGCAGCAGGTACTGCGGGATCGCGAGGATCACCGGCGGCATCAGCACACCCGCGAGGAGGACGTTGAACACCGTCTCGCGGCCCTTGAAGCGGTAGGTCGCGAGGGCGTAGCCGCTGAACGCCGACACGGCGGTGGACAGCAGGGCGCCGAGACCCGAGAACAGCGCGGAGTTGCCCATCCACGACCAGTAGATGCCGTCGCGGTAGGCGTTCAGGTCCCTGACGTTGCCGGTGAACCCGGTGCCCGGCAGGAAGGTGAAGGTGGAGAACAGCTCGTGCCCGGACTTGGTGGACGCGATCACCACCCAGGCCACCGGCAGCAGGGTGTAGACCGCGCCCAGCAGCAGCGTGACCGTCGGGATCAGCGCGACACGGCGGCGCAGCGGCGGACCCTGGGGCGTGCCCGGGGTGGTGCCGGCGGCCGGGGCCGCCTTGCGGACGGCGAGCGTACTCATCCGGCTGCCTCCTGCTTGTTTCGACGGTTCGCGGCCCGCAGGAACCCGAAGGACAGCACCAGGGTGGCCAGCGCGATCAGGGTCGCCTCGGCGGCGGCCGCGTAGATGTCACCGCGCCGGAAGGCGTCCTGGTACACCTTCATCAGCGGACTCCAGCTCGTGTTGACGGAGTTCGTGAGCGGCTTGAGGGTGGTCGGCTCGTTGAACACCTGGAGCGTCGCGATGATCGAGAAGAAGAAGGTCAGCACCAGCGAGGGCGCCACCATCGGGATCTTGATCCGCAGCGCGATCTGCAGCGGGGTGGCGCCGTCCAGCTTCGCCGCCTCGTACACCTCCGCCGGAATGGACCTCAGCGAGGTGTAGATGACGATCATGTTGAAGCCGGTGCCGCCCCAGACCGCGATGTTGGACAGGGCGAGGTAGAGCGGACCGCCGTCCAGCAGGTCCGGCTGGGGCAGCCCGAGCCGGTCGAGCACGAAGTAGAACGGACTGACGTCCGGCAGGTACAGAAAGCCCCACATCAGCGCCGCGACCACACCCGGGATGGCGTACGGAAGGAAGATCGCCAGCCGGGTGAACGGGGCGAGCCGCACCTTGTCGGAGTCCAGCATCAGCGCGAACAGCAGCGCGAGGCCGAGCATCACCGGGACGACGATGCAGCCGTAGCCGACCACGCGCAGCGCGCCGTCGAGCAGTTCGCTGTCGTGGAAGGCCCCGGTGTAGTTCTCGAAGCCGGCCCAGACCTCCGTCCGCGCGCCCGATCCCAGGCCGAGGCCGGAGACGTGCGCCTTGCGGAAGCTGAGCCAGAGCGCGTACCCGATGGGCAGCGCGAAGAAGAGGGCGAAGAGGAGCGCGGCGGGGAGGAGGAAGGCATACGGGGCCCCCTTGACCCCGTATGCCTTCCGGCTTCGCGTGCTGGTCACCGAGAGACTCCGAAGCCCTGCTTCTTCATGTCGGCGACCGTGGCGTCCTGCATCCTGTCCAGGGCGGCGGCGAAGTCCGACCTGGTCTTCGCGGCCGTGCCGAAGGCGTCGTTGAAGGTCGCGTACGCGACGTTCACGTTCGGGCCCCAGGCGGAGGGCGCCGTGGTCTTCGCGATGTCGGCGGCCTTGGTGTAGAAGTCCGGCTGGTTGGAGAAGAACGCCGGCGGCTCGGTGAACGCGCCGCTCAACTGGGCGGAGGTGGAGGCGGGATAGATGCCGCCCTCCTTGGCCAGCGCGTTGAGGGCGTCGTGGTCGGTGTTCAGCCAGGTCGCGAACTTGGCCGCGGCCTCCTTGTGCGCGGAGTCGGTGGTGACCGCCGTGGAGGAGCCGCCCCAGCTCCCGGTGACGTCCTTGTCTGGTGACCACTGGGGGAGCGGGGCCATGGCCCACTTGCCCTTGGTGTCCGGCGCGGCCGTGGTGAGCGTGCCCGGGGCCCACACGGCGCTGACCCAGGCGATCTCCTTGCCCGTGTCGAGCGCCTTGTTCCAGGCCGGCTGGTACATGGGCTGGTTGTCGATGACGCCTTCCCTGACCAGCCCGCCCCAGAACTCGGCGACCTTCCGGGTGGCCGCGTCGTTGATGGAGACCTTCCACTTGTCGCCGGAGGTGGTCCACCACTTGGCGCCGGCCTGCTGGGCGAGACCCGCGAAGAGGCCGGAGTCGTTGGCGGAGAACGTGGTCAGGGCCCTGTCCGGCGCCTTCTTCTTCAGCGCGCGAGCCGTCTCGGCGAACTGCTCCCAGGTGGTGGGGACCTTCAGGCCGTACTTCTCGAACAGGTCCGCGCGGTAGTAGAACATCATCGGGCCGATGTCCTGCGGCACCGCGTAGACCGCGTCGGTTCCCAGCGTCGTCTGCTGCCAGACGCCCTCGGCGAACTTGTCCTTGACGTCGCCGACCTCCTCGGAGACGTCGGCCAGCGCGTCGTTGCTGACCAGCGTCGGCAGCGCCTGGTATTCGGCCTGCACCAGGTCGGGGGCCTTGTGCGCCTTGTGCGCGGTGAGGATCTTGGTGACCAGCGTGTCGCCGGACGCCTGCTTCTTCACCGTGACGGTGATGTGGTCCTTCTTGCCCGGCCCCTTGTTCCACAGGTCGACGACCTTGTCCATGCCGGGTGTCCAGGTCCAGTACGTCAGCGAGGCCGGACCGGACTCGGCCGTGCCGCCGTCCTCGGAGCCGCAGGCGGCGAGGGCGGCGGCGCCGAGAGACACGGCGACGGCGGTTGTCACGAGGCGACGACGCTTCGTGTGCGGCATGGTTTCTCCCCTGACCTGGGTCCCCGCCCGCTGCGGGGATCTGCCCTGCAGATGTGCACGTTCACATGACGGGGGTGGGTGCACTGGCGAAACCCCTGCCATGCTTCTGTGAGCGTTCACAGTAGAGAAACATCCCGGACACTTGTCAATGGTTGTTGCTGTGCGGTTATGTTGGGCTGGCGCCGCCGTTGATGTGTGTGCACGTTCCCATCTGATCGATTTCCCGGGAGAGATCCATGCCGGACACCAGCCCCAGGGGCCTCACCAGGCTCGCCTTCGGCGGGGACTACAACCCCGAGCAGTGGCCGGAAGCCGTCTGGCAGGAGGACGTCCGGCTGATGCGGGAGGCCGGCGTCACGATGGTGAGCGTCGGGATCTTCTCCTGGGCCCTGCTGGAACCGGCGCCGGGCGAGTACGACTTCGGCTGGCTGGACCGGGTCGTCGCACTCCTGCACGACAACGGCATCCGCGTCGACCTCGGCACGCCCACCGTGGTGCCGCCCGCCTGGTTCTACCGGGCGCACCCCGAGGCGCTGCCGGTCACCGCCGAGGGCCTGCGCTACGAGTTCGGCTCGCGCGGCGCCATCTGCCACAGCAACGCCGACTACCGCGCCGCCGCCGCGGCCGTCACCACCCGGCTCGCCGAGCGCTACGGCGACCACCCGGCGCTCGCGCTCTGGCACGTCCACAACGAGTACGGCGTCCCCGTCTCGGCCTGCTACTGCGAGTCCTGCGCGGCCCACTTCCGCCGCTGGCTCGCGGACACCCACGGCAGCGTGGAAGCCGTCAACGAGGCGTGGGGCACGGCCTTCTGGGGCCAGCGCTACACGGACTTCGCGCAGATCAACCCGCCCCGAGCCACCCCGACCGTCGGCAACCCGGGACAGGCGCTGGACTACAAGCGGTTCGCCGACGCCACCATCCGGGAGAACTTCCGCGCAGAGCGCGACATCCTGCACCGGCTCTCGCCGGGCGTCCCGGTCACCACCAACTTCATGACGGCCCTCAGCCAGTGCGACTCCATGGACTACTGGGCGTGGGGCCGCGAGGTCGACCTGGTCACCAACGACCACTACCTGATCACCGACGGGCGCCGCACCCACGTCAACCTCGCGATGGCCGCCGACCTCACCCGCTCCGTCGCCGGCGGCGCCCCCTGGCTGCTGCTGGAGCACTCCACGTCGGGCGTCAACTGGCAGCCGCGCAACCCCGCGAAGGCCCCCGGTCAGATGGCCCGCAACTCCCTCGCGCACGTCGCGCGCGGTTCCGACGGCGCGATGTTCTTCCAGTGGCGCCAGTCCCGGCGCGGCGCCGAGAAGTTCCACTCGGCGATGCTGCCGCACGGCGGCACGGACACGCGGGTGTGGCGCGAGGTGGTCGGACTCGGCGCCGCCGTCGACTCCCTGGCCGCCGTCCGGGGCACGCGCACGGAGGCCGACGCGGCCATGCTCTGGGACTGGCAGTCCTGGTGGGCACAGAACCTCTCCTGGCGCCCCAGCGAGGACCACGACCCGCGCGAGCGGGCCGACTCCTTCTACGAGGCCCTCTACGACCGCCACCTCACCGTCGACTTCGCCCACCCGGAAGCCGACTTGTCGAGATATCCCCTTGTCGTCGTACCGGCCCTCTATCTGACGACGGAGGCCGCCGGGGACAACCTCCGGGAGTACGTCGAGAACGGCGGCACGCTCGTGGTGTCGTACTTCTCCGGCATCGTCGACGAGCACGACGCCGTCCACGAGGGGGCCTACCCGGGCGTGCTGCGCGAGGTCCTCGGGCTGACCGTGGAGGAGTTCTCGCCGCTGCTGAAGGACGAGCGGGTGCGGCTGACCGGTCCGGACGGCTCCGCGCTGACCGGCGACGTGTGGACGGAGTTCGTGGTACCGCGCGGCGCCGAGACCGTGTGGAGCTACGCCGACGGGCTCACCGCCGGCCGCCCGGCCGTCACCCGGCACCGGCTCGGCCGCGGCACCGCCTGGTACGTCTCCACCCGCCTCGGCGCCCAGGGCCTGGACGCCCTGATCGGCCGGGCGGCCGACGACGCCGGGCTCGCTCCGCGCGCCGGCCTGCCCCGCGACGTCGAGGTCGTGCGCCGTCGCGGCGAGGCGGGCACCTTCCTCTTCGTCGTCAACCACACGACCGGCGACACCAAGGTGCCGCTGGACACACCCGGCACCGAGCTGCTGACGGGTGAACGCGCCGCGGGCCGCCTGGCGGTTCCCGCGGGGGCCGTGCGGGTCGTACGGCTCGACGGCTGAACCGGCTCCCCTCCGCCCGCGTGTGCCACGAGACCCGCGGGCGGAGGGGTTCTCCTCCGGCCCCACCGGAGGGCCCCTCCCCAGTCACGTCGAAGGGACGACGGACGATGAAGTTCCATCCCAGACGCACCATCAGGGCGTTGCTGCCGCTGCTCGCGGCCGGGCTCGCCCTCACCGCCCTGCCCGCCCAGAGCGCCCGCGCCGCGAGCACGCTCACCAACGGCGGCTTCGAGTCCGACGGTTCCGGTGCGGCCGCGCCCGCCGGCTGGTCCGAGTACGGCGACACGGGTGCCTCGTACACCGAGTCCGGCGGCCACGGCGGGAGTTACCGTCTCAGCCATTACTCGGCGTCCGCCTACAAGGTGGAGACGTATCAGTATCTGTCCGGGCTCACGAACGGGAACTACACGCTCACCGCGTGGGTCCGCTCCAGCGGCGGGCAGCACGCGGCGTACCTGGCGCTCAGGAACTGCGGCAGCTCCGAACAGCGCACCGATCTGCCGATCTCGTCCAGCGGGTGGATCCGGATCGTCACGCCGGTCAAGGTCACCGGCAACCAGTGCACCGTCAGCATCAACAGTGATGCGAACGCCGGCAACTGGATCAATGTCGACGATCTCGGCTTCACGGCCGGCACCACGGGCACGTCCATCCATGGCGCCGACATCTCGTCGCTCGCCAAGAGTGAGGCCAGGGGCGGCGTCTACCGGACGGGCTCCGGCGCCGCCGGTGACGCCCTCACCGTCCTCGCCTCGTACGGCATGAACTACGCGCGGCTCAAGGTCTGGGTGAACCCGGCCGACGGCTTCAACGACAAGGCGCACGTCCTCGCGCTGGCCAAGCGCATCAAGGCGCGGGGCATGAAGGTGCTGGTGGACTTCCACTACTCGGACACCTGGGCCGACCCGGGCAAGCAGACCAAGCCGGCCGCATGGACGGGCCATACCTACAGTCAACTGAAGACCGACGTGTACAACCACACGTACGACGTCTTGAACGCCTTGAAGGCTCAAGGCACCACCGCCGACATGGTCCAGGTGGGCAATGAGATCAATGGCGGCATGCTGTGGTCCGAGGGATCCACGGACGACTGGAGCCGACTGGCCGGCTTGCTCAACTCCGGCTACGACGCCGTCAAGGCGGTCAACTCGTCCACCGTCGTCGCGCTGCACCTGGCCAAGGGCGGTGACAAGGCCGGCACCGAGTGGTGGTTCGACAACGCGGTCGCGAGCGGCGTTCAGTTCGACGCGATCGGTCTGTCGTACTACGGCTACTGGCACGGCCCGCTCTCCGACTTCCAGAGCACCCTGGACGACGCGGCGTCCCGCTACGGCAAGCCGGTCTTCGTGGCCGAGACGGCCTACCCGTTCCGGCTGGACAGCGACGACCCGCTCACCAACCAGATCGACACCCCGGGCGAACTCGTCTCCGGTTACCCGGCGACCGTGGCCGGGCAGACCAAGTGGATGAACGATGTGGCGAGCATCGTGGAGGCCGTCCCGAACCGCCGCGGTCTCGGCGTCTTCTCCTGGGAGGCCACCTGGACCGCCGTCACCGGCAACGGCTGGGACCCGGCCGACGCCACGTCCGGCAACGGCTGGGAGAACCAGGCCCTGTTCGGTTACGACGACAGGGCACTCTCCTCCATGACGTGGTTCAGCCACCGCTGAGCCGTCCGTCACGGGCCCGGTCGCACGTCGCGACCGGGCCCCGCCGTGTTCCCGGGGCCCCACGGAACCGTCCCCGGTCGCACGGCCGTTCGGTACCGGACAACGGCCGCCGAGTCCCGGACGTGACGGCGTCGCCCGGTCCACAGTGGGAAGACTGCGTACGAGGAGGCCGGGACGGAGGGCGGACGGATGAGGGGAACTGCCTCGGGCCGGATGCGGCAGACCATCCTGGAATGGCTCAAGGACCCGGCCGACCACTTCCCGGAGGCGCGCCGCCGCGACCCCGCCGAGACCGGGGTCACCGCGCGGGCGGTCGCCGCAAAGCTGGGCGTGCCCCGGCGGACCGCCCTCGCCCACCTGGACTTCCTCGCCCGCCTCGGCGTCCTGCGCACCCGCCGGATCCGCTGCCGCACCTACTACCGGCGGGACGAGGTCCGTATCGCCGAGGTGGCCCGGATGTTCGAGAAGGGCTGGTGACCCGGAGGCCGTCGCGACGCGCACGCGGCGCCCTCCTCGGGCGGCACCGACCACACCTGCCGCACCGCGCCGCACCCCGCCGGCCGCCCGCCGTGCCGCCGTCCCTGCGCGGGCCGCCGCCCCCTGACCCGGCGGTACCCTGGTGCCGGCCCGCGATCACCCGTCGGGGCAGGGCCGAACAGGAGACGTACCGGCATGTCAGCCCCGGAGACGAAGACCATCGGCGCCGGCCGCCTGCCGCGGCGGCGCTCGGAGTGGCGTTCCCAGGTGCCCGTCGTCGCGGCCGTGGCGGTCGGCGGGGCGCTCGGCGCCATGGCCCGTTACGCGCTCACGCTCGCCTGGCCCACGCCGCCCGGCGCCTTCCCCTGGGCGACGTTCTGGACCAATGTCGTCGGCTGCGCGGTCATGGGCGTGCTCATGGTGCTCGTCACCGAGGTGTGGGCCGCCCACCGTCTGCTGCGGCCGTTCCTCGGCACCGGCGTCCTCGGTGGCTTCACCACCTTCTCCACGTACGCGGTCGACATCCGCAAGCTGGTCGACGCCGGCCGCCCCGGCCTGGGGTTCGGCTATCTCGCCGCGACGCTCTGCGCGGCCCTCGCCGCGGTGTGGCTGGCCTCGGCCGCCGCCCGCGGGGTGCTGACCGGGAGGCAGCGATGACGTCACCCACCGGCCGGGCCCTCCGGCTGACGGTATACATCGGCGAGGGCGACACCTGGCACCACAAGCCCCTCTACTCCGAGATCGGGCACCGTGCGCACGCCGCCGGGCTCGCCGGCGCCAGTGTCTTCCGGGGGGTCGAGGGCTTCGGCGCCTCCTCCCGCATCCACACCTCCCGGCTGCTGTCCCTGAGCGAGGACCTGCCGGTCGCGGTGGTCGTCGTGGACTCCGAGGAGCGGGTGCGCTCGTTCCTGCCGCAGCTCGACGACCTGGTCGGCGAGGGCCTGGTGACCCTGGAGGAGTGCGAGGTGGTCCGGTACGTCGGGCGGGCGTCCGATCCGGACAGAACGGACCCGGAAGGTAAGAAGTCGTTGTGAACTGGCTGCTGGTCGCCGCGGGCGCCGTCGTCGGCGCACCGCTGCGCTATCTCACCGACCGTGCCGTACAGTCCCGCCACGACTCGGTCTTCCCGTGGGGCACCTTCGTGGTGAACGTCAGCGGCTGCCTGATCCTCGGACTGCTCACCGGCGCGGTCTCCGCCGGGGCCGCCGGGCCGCATCTCCAGCTGCTGCTGGGCACCGGGCTGTGCGGCGCGCTGACGACGTACTCGACGTTCTCCTACGAGACCCTGCGGCTGACCGAGGCCGGCTCCGGCCTCTACGCTGCCCTGAACGTCGCGGCGAGCGTGGTGGCGGGACTCGCGGCTGCGTTCACCGGCGTCTCACTCGCCGGCGCCCTGTGGGCCTAGGCGCTTGCCACCCGGCCGGGCCCGGCAAGTACTGTCTACAGCACTGTCGACCAACTCTCCTCAGAACTGGATCCCATGAGTGCCATCTCCGTCGGTCAGGCCGTCGTCCTCGGAGTAGTCGAGGGCGTGACCGAGTTCCTCCCCGTGTCCTCCACCGGCCACCTCAAGATCGCCGAGGGGCTCATGGACATCCCCGTCGACGACAAGTCCGTCGTCGGGTTCTCCGCCGTCATCCAGGTCGGTGCCATCGCCGCCGTGCTCGTGTACTTCTTCAAGGACATCAGGCGGATCGTCACCGCGTGGTTCCGCGGTCTGGCCAACCGGGAGGAGCGCTACCACCACGACTACAAGTTCGCCTGGTGGGTGATCGCCGCCACCGTCCCGATCGTGGTGGTGGGCCTGGCCGCGAAGCCGCTGATCGACGGTCCGCTCGCCTCGCTGTGGGTGGTGGCCGGCTCCCTGATCGTCGGCTCGGGCGTGATGTGGGCCGCCGACCAGATGGGCCGCCACAAGCGCGGCGAGGACGACACGTCCTTCAAGGACGCCATGTGGGTGGGCTGCTCGCAGATCCTCGCCCTGCTCTTCCCCGGCTTCTCCCGCTCCGGCGCCACGATGTCCACCGCGCTCATCCTGGACCTGGACCGCGTCGCCGCCACCCGGCTGTCCTTCTTCCTCGGCATCCCCGCCCTGACCGGCGCGGGTCTGTACGAGCTGAAGGACGCCCTCGGCGCGGGCGTCGGCGCGGCCCCGCTGGCCGTGGGCACCGTCGTGTCCTTCGTGGTCGCCTACGCCTCCATCGCCTGGCTGCTGAAGTTCGTCGCCAAGCACTCCTTCAACGCCTTCGTGATCTACCGGATCGTCGTCGGCGTGCTCCTGCTCGGCCTGCTCGCCACCGGCACGCTCAACAGCTGAGCGGACGCCGCTGCTCACTCGCGGGGTGCGGATGCCTGTATTCAGGCGCCGCACCCCGCGAATGTTTCCTTACCGGATGCCTTGACAGTCCCCGCCCGCACCCCGCAGGATCGCTCCCGTGAACCTGTCAGACAGCCAGACAGGTGGGGCGATCCCGCAGCGCGTCAGCGCCATGGAAGCGGTGCTCGACCACCTCCGCGGCGCCATCGAGCGCGGCCACTACGCCATCGGCGACAAGCTCCCCTCCGAGGCCGAGCTGTGCCGCACCCTCGAGGTGTCCCGGCCCGTGCTGCGCGAGGCGCTGCGCGCGCTGCAGACCATGGGCCTCACGGTCTCCCGGACCGGCAAGGGCACCTTCGTGGTCGCGAACACCGTCGAGGACCCCACCTTCGGCGACTACGCGGCCAGCGACCTGCTGGAGGTGCGCCGCCACATCGAGATCCCGGTGGCCGGCTACGCGGCCCTGCGCCGCACCCCGGAGAACCTGGACCACCTGGCCCACCTGCTCGATCGCATGGAGCGGGAGACGGACACCACCGCCTGGGTCGCGATGGACACCCTCTTCCACCTCGCCGTGGCCGAAGCGGCCCAGAATCCGGTCTTCCGCCGGGTCATCGAGGAGATCCGCGACGCACTGGCGCGTCAGTCGGCCTTCCTCAACGAGCTGGGCGGACGGCGTGAGCAGTCCAACCGCGAGCACCGGGCGATCGTCGAGGCGCTGGTCGACGGTTCCGAACTCGACGCGGTGGAGGCCATGAGCCATCACCTGGACCGCGTCGAGACGACCCTCACCGACATCGTCCGTCCCCAGCGGACGGACGCCCCCACGGAAGGCGGACCCGAGGCGTGAGCGAGCAGCACCTCAAAGACGAGACGCGCCCCTCGTCCGGCCATGTCGACGCCGGAGACGCCGGCTACAGCAAGGGCCTGAAGCACCGGCACGTCAACATGATCGCCATCGGCGGTGCCATCGGCACCGGCCTCTTCCTCGGCGCCGGCGGCCGGCTCGCCGACGCCGGCCCCTCCCTCTTCATCGCCTACGCCGTCTGCGGCGTCTTCGCCTTCCTGGTCGTCCGGGCCCTCGGCGAACTCGTCCTGTACCGCCCGTCCTCCGGCGCCTTCGTCTCGTACGCCCGGGAGTTCCTCGGTGAGAAGGGCGCGTACACCGCGGGCTGGATGTACTTCCTGAACTGGGCGACGACCGGTATCGCCGACATCACGGCGGTCGCCACCTACACCCACTACTGGGGCATGTTCTCCGACGTCCCGCAATGGTTGATCGCGTTGACGGCCCTCGCGGTCGTCCTGACCGTCAATCTGATCTCCGTCAAGATCTTCGGCGAACTGGAGTTCTGGTTCGCGATCGTCAAGGTCGGCGCGCTCGTCGTGTTCATGTGCATCGGCATCTTCCTGCTGGTCACGCAGCATCCGGTCGACGGCCGGCACCCCGGCCCGTCCCTGCTCGCCGACAACGGCGGCGTCTTCCCCAACGGCCTGCTGCCCATGCTGCTGATCGTCCAGGGCGTCGTCTTCGCCTACGCCTCCGTCGAACTGGTCGGCGTCGCCGCCGGTGAGACCGAGAACCCCGAGAAGATCATGCCGAAGGCGATCAACTCGATCATGTGGCGCGTGGGCCTGTTCTACGTCGGCTCGGTGGTCCTGCTGTCGATGCTGCTCCCGTGGAACAAGTACACCGCCGGCGAGAGCCCCTTCGTCACGGTCCTGTCGCACATCGGCGTCCCGGCGGCCGGCGGCGTGATGAACCTCGTCGTCCTGACCGCGGCGATGTCGTCGCTGAACTCCGGCCTGTACTCCACCGGCCGCATCCTGCGCTCCATGGCCTTGAGCGGCTCGGCCCCGGCATTCACCGGCCGGATGAGCCGCAGCCAGGTCCCGTACGGCGGGATCCTGCTCACCAGCGGGATCTGCGTCCTGGGCGTGGGCCTGAACTACGTGGTCCCCGCCGACGCGTTCGAGATCGTCCTCAACTTCGCGGCGCTCGGTATCCTCGCCACCTGGGGCATGATCATGCTCTGCCACCTGCTCTTCTGGCAGAAGACCCGCAAGGGCGAGCTGACCCGGCCGTCGTACCGCCTGCCGGGCTCCCCCTGGACCGAAGTCGTGACGCTGGCGTTCCTCGCCTCCGTCCTGGTCCTCATGTACGCCGACGGCGGCGCCGGACGCACCACCGTGCTCTGTCTGCCGCTGATCGCCGCAGCACTGGTCGCGGGCTGGTACGCCATCCGCGCCCGGATGACCCGCATATCCCGCACCTCCACCGGCGCCGACGCGTGACCCGCGTTCCGGCCGACCCCGACCCCATGATTCAGGCAGTGATGTACAGCAGTTCCCCCGCCGACGCACCCGTCGTACGCGAACCCCTCCACGCTCCCGTCGCCCACCTCATCCGCGGGGGCGTCGTCGAGGGCATCCACTACGGCTCCGTCGTCGTCCTCGGCGCCGACGGCCAGGTCCGGTTCCAGCTCGGCGACATCGAGGCCGCCTTCTACCCGCGCTCGGCCCTCAAGCCCCTCCAGGCCGTGGCCATGCTGCGGGCCGGTCTCCCGCTCGACGGCGAACTGCTGTCGCTGGCCGCCGCGAGCCACTCCGGCGAGGAGCGCCACCTCGCCGGCACCCGGCGCATCCTGGAACTCGCCGGCCTCGCCGAGGACGACCTGCGCAACGTGCCCGACATGCCGTTCGACCCGGTCGTCCGGGACGCCTGGGTCCGCGAGGGCCGGCTGCCCTCCCGCCTCGCCCAGAACTGCTCCGGCAAGCACGCGGCCATGCTCTGGACCGCCCGGCTCAACGGCTGGTCCCTGCCCGACTACCTCGACCCGGAGCACCCGCTCCAGCAGGCCGTCGCCGCGACCGTCGAGGAACTGACCGGCCAGCGCGTCGCCCGGGTCACCGTGGACGGCTGCGGGGCCCCGCTGTTCTCCGTCTCCCTGCACGGCCTCGCCCGCGCCCTCGCCCGGATCACCTCGGCCGCGCCCGGCACCCCCGAGGCCCTGGTCGCCGACGCGATGCGCGAGCACGCCGAGATGGCCTCCGGCTCCGGCCGGGACGTCGCCGCCCTCATGCGGGCCGTGCCCGGCCTGCTGGCCAAGGACGGCTTCGAGGGCGTGCAGGTGGCCGCCCTGCCCGACGGCACGGCTGTCGCCGTGAAGATCGCCGACGGTGCGAACCGGGCGCGGATCCCGGTCGCGGCGGCGGCACTCGCCCGCGCGGGCGTGGACCCCGGGCTGCTGACCGAGTTCGCGGGGGAACCCCTGCTGGGCGGTGGGGAGCCGGTGGGGTGCGTGCGGCCGGTGCGTGCGCTGGACCCGGTGCCGCTGACGGCTTGCGCATAGCGCCGCGCCCCCCGGGCCGATTCGTCTCCGCGGGCCGTCCGTGGCCGGTCCCGCAGTGCCCCGCGCCCCTGCCAGGGGCGCCCTCACCTCTGTGACTCGGAAAGAGGACCACACCCTCATGACTGCGCCCACCCGCAGCGAACACGACCTGCTCGGCGACCGGGACGTCCCCGCCGACGCGTACTGGGGCATCCACACCCTGCGCGCCACCGAGAACTTCCCCATCACCGGCACCCCGATCTCGGCCTATCCGCACCTGATCGACGCCCTGGCCGCCGTGAAGGAGGCCGCCGCCCTCGCCAACGAGGAACTCGGCCTGCTGACGCCCGAGAAGGCCGCCGCCATCGTCGCCGCCTGCCGCGAGATCCGGGCCGGCGCACTGCACGACCAGTTCGTCGTGGACGTCATCCAGGGCGGCGCCGGCACGTCCACCAACATGAACGCCAACGAGGTCGTGGCCAACCGCGCGCTGGAACTGCTCGGCCACGCCAAGGGGCAGTACACGCATCTGCATCCCAACGAGGACGTCAACCTGGGTCAGTCGACCAACGACGTCTACCCGACCGCCGTCAAGACAGCGACGGTGTTCGCGGTGCATGGACTGCTCAAGGCGATGTCCGTACTGCAGGACGCCTTCGCCCGTAAGGCCGTCGAGTTCCGTGACGTGCTCAAGATGGGCCGTACACAGTTGCAGGACGCCGTGCCGATGACGCTCGGCCAGGAGTTCTCCGCGTTCGCCGTCATGATCGAGGAGGACCGCAGCCGTCTCGCCGAGGCCGTCGAGCTGATCCACGAGATCAACCTCGGTGCCACGGCCATCGGCACCGGCCTCAACGCGCCCGCGGGATACGCCGAGGCCGCCCGCCGCCACCTGTCCGCCATCACCGGGCTCCCGCTGGTCACCGCGGCCAACCTGGTCGAGGCGACCCAGGACTGCGGCGCCTTCGTCCAGATGTCCGGCGTCCTCAAGCGGATCGCGGTCAAGCTCTCCAAGAGCTGCAACGACCTGCGCCTGCTGTCCTCCGGTCCGCGCGCGGGCCTCGGCGAGATCAACCTGCCGCCGGTGCAGGCCGGTTCGTCGATCATGCCGGGCAAGGTCAACCCGGTCATCCCCGAGGTGGTCAACCAGGTCGCTTTCGAGGTGATCGGCAACGACGTCGCGATCACCATGGCCGCGGAGGCCGGACAGCTCCAGCTCAACGCCTTCGAGCCGATCATCCTGCACTCCCTGTCGGAGTCGATCACGCACCTCCAGAGCGCCTGCCGCACGCTGGCCGAGCGCTGCGTGTCCGGCATCACCGCCAACACCGAGCGGCTGCGCGCCACCGTCGAGAACTCCATCGGCCTGGTCACCGCGCTCAACCCGCACATCGGCTACACGGCGGCGACCGACATCGCCAAGGAAGCACTCGTCACCGGCCGCGGGGTGGCCGAGCTGGTACTGGAGAAGGGGCTGCTGCCGGCCGAGCGGCTGGCGGACCTGCTGCGCCCCGAGATCCTCGCGGGAAGTGGCGCACCGGCCGCCTGACCTGCGGTGACATCAGCACGATTACGTTCCGGGGCCGACCGGGAGGCACAATGGTGATCATGACAACGACGTCGTCCCTCCCCTTCCTGCCGGTCCTGGAGCGCATCGCCGAGGAGATCAGCCGCACGCCCGGACGCGGCCGTCCCGCCGACTACATCCCGGCGCTCGCGGCCTGCGATCCGCGCAGCTTCGGCATGGCCGTCGCCGAGCTGGACGGCACCGTCTACGGGGTGGGGGAGTGGCGGCAGCCGTTCTCCGCGCAGTCGATCACCAAGGTGTTCACGCTCGCCCTGGACCTGGCCCGTGAGGGCGACGAACTCTGGGAGCACGTGGGCCGCGAGCCCTCGGGCAACCCGTTCAACTCCCTGATCCAGCTGGAGTACGAGAACGGCATCCCGCGGAATCCTTTCATCAACGCGGGCGCCCTCGTCGTCACCGACCGCCTCCAGACCCGTACCGGAGACGCGGCCGGCGAACTGCTGTCCTTCCTGCGCGCCGAGAGCGGCAACCCCGCCCTCGACTTCGACAAGGAGGTCGCCGCCTCCGAGACCGCCCACGGGGACCGCAACGCCGCCCTCGCCCATTTCATGGCGTCCTACGGCAACATCGACAACGAGGTGCCGGTCCTGCTCGACCAGTACTTCCGGCAGTGCTCCATCGCCGCCTCCTGCGCCGACCTGGCCCTGGCCACCGGCTTCCTGGCCCGGCACGGCATCCGCGCCGACGGCAGCCGGCTGCTCACCCGCAGCCAGGCCAAGCAGGTCAACGCGGTCATGCTGACCTGCGGCACGTACGACGCGGCCGGCGACTTCGCCTACCGGGTCGGCCTGCCCGGCAAGAGCGGTGTCGGCGGCGGGATCATCGCCGTCGTACCGGGCCGGTGCACGCTGTGCGTGTGGAGCCCGGGCCTGGACGAACGCGGCAACTCGGTGGCCGGCGTGGCGGCCCTGGACCGGTTCACGACGCTGACCGGCCTGTCGGTGTTCTGAGGGACTCCACTGCCCACCCGGGGGCACCCACCACGCGCCAGTCATACGTCGGCCCCCGACCGGCAGGGCCGCCGTCGTCTTCCGGCCACTCGGCGTTGCCACGCTGACCCGGTGGTGGCCATGGAATTCCCCGTCGATCTCCGCCGATGTCAGGCACTGGGCCTGGCCGGTACCGTTTTCCTGGCGCTCGGCGGTGAGACGGCCGGCGCGCTGCCCGTCCGGGACCTCCTGGCGCCCGCCTCGGTCCAGGCGGCGCTCGGCCTGGTCGGGGTGTACTTCGGGGTGGTCCTGCTGACAGCGGCCTGGGCGCTCCTCGGCCGCCTGGTCCGCGGCCCGCGGCCCCCCACCCCGCGCGCCCTGCTGCTCGTTCTGGCCGTCTGGGCGGCACCGCTGCTGCTCGCGCCGCCGCTGTTCAGCCGGGACGTGTACAGCTATCTCGCGCAGGGCGCCATGGTCGACGCCCACATGGACGTCTACGCGCACGGTCCGGCTCGGCTCGGCGGCCCGCTCGCCGACGAGGTCGCCCCCGTGTGGCAGCACACCGCCGCACCCTACGGCCCCGTCTTCCTGGCCCTGGCCTCCGCGCTGTCCGGGGCGACCCGCGGCGAGGTGTCCGCGGGCCTGCTCGGCATGCGCCTGGTCGCCCTGCTCGGCGTGGCCCTCATGGCGGCGGCGCTGCCCCGGCTGGCCCGGCACAGCGGCGCCGACCCGGCCGCCGCGCTGTGGCTGGGCGCCCTCAACCCGCTCGTACTGCTGCACCTGGTCGCGGGCGCCCACAACGACGCCCTCATGCTCGGCCTGCTCGGCCTCGGCCTGGTCGCCGCGCGGGACCGCCGGCCCGTCGTCGGCGCCGTCCTCGTCACCCTCGCCGCCCTGGTCAAGGCGCCGGCCGCGCTCGGTCTGCTGGCCGTCGTGGCCCTCCGGGTCCGCTCCGGCCGCCGGCCGCTGCCGGCCGTGCTGACCACGGCCGCGGCCGCCGCGGCGACCACGGTCGCCGCCACGGCCCTCGCCGGCACGGGGTACGGCTGGATCGGCGCCCTGGACACGCCGGTCTCCCCGCACAACTGGGCGCTGACCAGCCTGCTCGGCCGCGCCACCGGAGCCCTGCTCTCCCGGCTGGGCAGCGGCCTGGCCCCGCTGGCCGTCCCGGCCTGGCATCTGTTCGGCCTCGCCGCCACCGCCGTGGCCGTCCTGCTGATCTGGCTACGGCTGCGCCCCCGGCCGGTGTACGCGCTGGGCCTGAGCCTGCTGGCGGTCGCCGCCTTCGGCCCGGCGATCCGTCCCTGGTACGTGCTGTGGGGGCTGTTCCTCATCGCCGCCGCCGCACCCAGCACCTCGGTCCGGCACCGAGTGGCCGCCCTGGCGGGAGTGCTCGCCCTCGCCGTGCTGCCCAGCGGCGGACCCGCCGACCTCGGGCAACTGGTGCTCGCGGTCTCCGGCGGGGCGCTCGGCGTGGTCGTCCTGTGGCAGGCCCACCAGGCGGCCCAGGCCCCGGTCCCGGGACGCACGGCATGACCGCGCCCCTGGGGCGTCCGGAGCCGCCCGGACGGCCGGCATCGCCGGGACCGCGGACGGAACGGGGCCGGCTGCTCCTCGTCCTGCTCCTGGCGGCCGCGGTGACCGTGTTCACGGCGACCGTGCCGCTGCTGCGCGGCTTCTTCGACCTGCGGGTGTACTACGGCGCCGTGCACACCTGGGTGCACCACGGCGGCCGGCTCTACGACTACCGGGTGCCGGGCACCGCGTACGGCTTCACGTATCCGCCTTTCGCCGCCGTCGCCATGCTGCCGCTGGCCCTGCTCGGCCGCACCGCGGCGATCGTGGGGTCCCTGCTGGTGAACCTGGCCGCGCTCGCGACGGTCCTGCGGATCCTGGCCGGGCCGCGATGGCGGCGCCACGGCTGGTACCGGTGGGCGCTGTGCCTGTGTCTGCTCGCCCTGTTCGAGCCGCTGCGGGACACGCTCGGCTTCGGTCAGGTGAACGTGGTGCTGCTCGCCCTCGTCCTCGGTGACTGCCGGCTGCTGGCCACCGGCCGGGGCCGCTGGGCGGGCGCCGGGATCGGCCTCGCCGCCGCCGTGAAGCTCACGCCCGCCCTGTTCATCGGACTGCTGCTGCTCGCCGGGCGCCGACGGGCGGCCGGCACCGCCACGGCCGTCGCCGTCGGCGCGACCGCGCTGGCCGCCTGGGCGGACCCGGCGGCCTCCCGCTTCTACTGGACCGAGGCCCTGTGGGACACCAGCCGGGTGGGCCGTCTCGACTACGTGTCGAACCAGTCGCTGCAAGGCGTGCTGGCCCGCCTCGGTGAGCCCGGCCGCCCCCTGTGGGCGACGGCGGTCCTGCTGACCCTGTGCGTGTGGGCGTGGCGCAGCCGCCGCGCGGTCGCGGGCGGCGACTGGACCGCGGCGTTCGCGCTCACCGGTGCGGCGGCCTGCCTGGTCAGCCCGATCACCTGGGTGCACCATCTGGTGTGGCTGCTGCCGTCCTTCGCGGTGCTGCTGCGCGCCGGGCACCCGCGGATCGCGGGCGCCCTGTACGCGCCGCTGTGCACCAGCGTGGTGTGGCTGTGGTTCGACGACGCCTCCGGCCTCGACGGGTTCCTCGGCGGCAACCTCTACACCTGGATCTCGCTGGGCCTGCTGCTCGGCCTGCCGGCGGGTCAGCCGCGGGTGGCCCGTCCGCTCTTCGCCCGCAGGGCGAGCGCCACGGCTCCCGCGCCGAGCCCGGAGAGCCCCGCGACGACGGCGGTGCCGGACCAGACGGAGTCGTCGTCCGGCGCCGGTGCCCCGGCCGCCGCGACCGGTGCGGCGGACACGTCCGGGCGGGAGGGCGGACGCAGCCCGTCCAGCGAGCCGACGGGGTCGACCTGTCCGGCCGACGCGAAGCCCCAGTCGAGCAGGGCGCGGGCCTCCTCGTACACGGTGAGTCCGCCCCCGGCCTGAGGGTTCAGCACGGTGACCAGGAGGGTGTGCCCGTTCCGGCGGGCCGCGGCCACCAGGGTGTTGCCCGCGTTGCTGGTGTAGCCGTTCTTGATCCCGATGAGCCCGGGGTACGGGGCCACACCGTCCTCGCCGGTCAGCAGCCGGTTGGTGTTCTCGATGGGGAACGTCGACCCCTCACCGGGGAAACGCGCCTCGGCGGTGGCGCAGTACTGGGCGAAGTCGGGGTTGCGCAGGCCCGCCCGGCCGAACACCGCCAGGTCGTAGGCGGAGGACACCTGGCCGGGGGCGTCGTAGCCGTCGGGGGAGACCACATGGGTGTCCAGGGCGCCCAGCGAGCGGGCCTTGTCCTGCATCCGGGCGGCGGTGGCCTGCCAGCCGCCGCCCAGCCCGGCGAGCACATGCACGGCGTCGTTCCCGGAACTGAGGAAGACCCCGCGCCACAGGTCGGCCACCTGGTAGGTGTGCCCCTCCTCGACCCCGACCAGGCTGCTGCCCTCGCCGACGTCCGCGAGTTCGTCGTACCGCACGGTGTGCTGCAGCCCGCTGGGCAGCACCGGCAGCACGGTGAGCGCGAACAGGGTCTTGAGCGTGCTGGCGGGGGGCAGTTCGCGGTGCGCGTCGTGCGTGGCCAGCACCTGCCCGCTGTCCGCGTCGGCGACGAGCCAGGAGAGTGCCGAGACGTCCGGCAGTTCGGGGGCGCCCCGGTGCTGCCGGACCTGGGTGCCGGAGCGGTAGAGCAGCGACGGCCCGGGCGTCGCCGTCCGGGGGCGGGGCGGGGCGGGCTCACCGGCCCGGGGCCCGGCGGCGGCAGCGGCCGACGTGAGTGCCAGCAGGCCCGCCACCCAGAGGGAGCAGGCCGACACAGCCGCGCGACAAGAGAATCCGGTGACCATATGATCAACGTACGAACATACTGTGCGGGCACCACATTGTCCGGGCCGTTCGGGTGGCCGAGCAACCCGGATGCCGTATCGGACCCCCGCGTGAGCGGGTGTCAGCCGGCCGGCAGCGTAGGCCGGATCTGCCGCAGGAAGGCGGCGTTGCCGGGGGTGGCGCGCAGCCGCTCCAGGAGGGTCTCCAGCGCGGACGCCCCGCTCTCCCGGGAGCGCAGGGCACGGCGCAGGCCGTGCACGGCCGACAACTCGGCCGGTGTGAGCAGGAGTTCCTCGCGCCGGGTGCCGGTGGCGTCGATGTCCACGGCGGGGAAGACACGGCGTGCGGCGAGTTCCCGGTCCAGGCGAAGCTCCATGTTGCCCGTGCTCTTCAGCTCCTCGAAGAAGTAGCCGTCGGCGCGGGAGCCGGTGTCCACCAGGGCTGTGGCGAGCACGGTGAGCGAGCCGCCCTCCTCGGCCTGGCGCGCGGCGCCGAAGAACCGCTTGGGGCCGAGCAGCGCACCCGCGTCGACGCCTCCGCTCAGGGTACGGCCGCCGGCACCGGCGGCGTTGTTGTGGGCCCGGCACAGCCGGGTCAGCGAATCCAGCAGGACGACGACGTCCTCGCCGGCCTCCACCAGGCGCTTGGCCCGCTCCACCACCAGCTCGGCGAGGGCGATGTGCTCCTTGGGCGACCGGTCGAAGGTGGAGGCGTACACCTCGCCGCGCACCGAGCGGCGCATCTCGGTGACCTCCTCGGGCCGCTCGTCCAGCAGGAGCACCATCAGCCGGCACTCGGGGTGGTTGCCGGCCACGGCGGCGGCGAGCTGCTGGAGCAGCACGGTCTTGCCGCTCTTGGGCGGGGCCACGATGAGTCCGCGCTGGCCCTTGCCGACCGGCGCGAGCAGGTCGGTCAGGCGTCCGGTGAGGCCGGAGCCGGGGTGTTCGAGGCGGAGGCGCCGGTGCGGGTGGAGCGGGGTGAGGTCGTGGAAGTGCCGCCGCGCGCGCAGCTCCCCGGGGGCGCGGCCGTTGACGCGCGCGACGTCGGTCAGGGACCGCTGGGCACCCCGGACGCCCTCGACCAGGTCGCCCTTGCGCAGTCCGTGGCGGCGGATCAGTGCGGGCGCGACCTGCGGATCGGCGGGGGAGGGGAGGAGGCTCGCGGACCTCAGGTGCCCCTTGCCCTGGGCGTCGACGTCGAGGACGCCGGTGACGAGCTGAGCGGCCGGGGCCTGCGGTGCCTCGGGAGGGTGTTCGAGTGTGGTGGTCATGGTGGGAGTCCTTTCGCGGACGGAGAAGAGAACAGGGAGGGGGAGAGGCCGCGAGCGGGAGGCGTCCGTGACTGCCTCCGGGCGGCGGGAACGGCACCTCGGGTACGGCGGAGAAAGCCCGTGACGAGGTGGTGCCGGGAAGCTGACGCGCCGGGATCCGGACATCCGGAGGGCGGCGAGCGGATCAGCGTAAAGAGAGGAACTGGCACCGGCGCCCACTAGGGGCGTGCACGAGTGCTGACTGAACGGTAGCACTCGACGGGGTGCCGTGTCCGTGATCCGGTCAACGAATCGCCGGAGCGGGCTATTCCCGGGCGGCGGGCGAGACGGCGTACATCCCGGCGACCGCGCCGGTCCGCAGCGGCGCCGGACTCACCGCCGGAGCCTCCCGTCCGGGCCTACCATCGAGCTTCTTGTCAGGGGAACGTCAGGAGGATCCGGTGGACACCTCACCCGCCCGCACCCCGCATCGTCTGGACCCCGCCGGTGGTTGCCCGCACGCCGTCAACGCACGGCTGCTGGCGCAGGGCGCCGTGGCCCCGGTCGAACTGCCCGGTGGGATCGAGGGCATGGCCGTCCTCGGGCACGAGGCCCTGAAGGAGTTCCTGCAGCATCCCGAAGTCGCCAAGGACGCACGCCACTTCACGGCGCTGCGCGAGGGGCGGATCACCGAGGGCTGGCCGCTGCTGACCTTCGCCACCGTCCCGGGCATGACCACCGCCGACGGCGACGACCACCGGCGGCTGAGGTCCCTGGTCGCGCGGGCCTTCACCCCCCGCCGTGTGGCGGAACTACGCCCCATGATCGAGGAGTTGACCGACTCGCTGCTCGACGGCCTGGCGAGCGCCGCCGCGGCCGACGGCGTCGCCGATCTGCGCCGGCACTTCGCGCTGCCTCTGCCGATGGGCGTGATCTGCGAACTCCTCGGTGTCGACGCGCGGTTCCGGGACCGGCTGCACCAGCTCGGCGACCGGGTCGTGGCCACCGACACCACCCCCGCCGAGGCCATCGCCGCCCACCGCGAACTCGTCGCCCTTCTCGGTGAGATCGCCGCGGGAAAAGCCGCGAACCCCGGCGACGACCTCACCAGCGCGCTCATCGCCGCCCGCGACGAGGGCGGCGACCGGCTCGGTCAGCGGGAGCTGATCGGCACCCTGCTGCTGATGATCATCGCCGGCCACGAGACCACCCTCAACCTGATCACCAACGCCGTCCGTGCGCTGTGTGCCCACCCCGGGCAGCTCGCCCTGGTCCGGGCGGGCGAGGCGAGCTGGGCCGACGCGGTGGAGGAGACGCTGCGCTGGGACGCGCCGGTCAGCTACTTCCCGTTCCGCTACCCCGTGCGCGACCTCACCGTCGCCGGGACGCTCGTACCCGCCGGCACCCCCGTGCTCGCCGGCTACTCCGCCGCCGGCCGCGACCCGGCGGCGCACGGCCCGGACGCCGACCGCTTCGACCTCACCCGCGCCGCCCGGCCCGGCGCCGTACGTCACCTGTCCCTCGGTCACGGCGCCCACTACTGCCTGGGCGCGCCGCTGGCCCGGCTGGAGGCCACGGTCGCCCTGGAGCGGCTGTTCACCCGCTTCCCGGAACTCCGGCCGGCCGTCCCGGAAAGCGACTTGGCGCCGCACGCGGGCTTCGTCGGCAACAGTGTGCGGAGCCTGCCGGTGCGGATCGCACCGTCCGCGCCCTGAGCCGCGCACGGCCGCCCCGCCACGGATACGGAGCAGATGTCCGCAGACCATAACGATCCCGGACGTCGGGGGACTTGACCGCCAACCGTGTACTATCTTCGCGGCATGTCCACGCCACCGCAGCCCGCGCAGCCGGCCGATCAGCCTGCTCAGCAGCCCCAGCAGCCTGCCGTCCCGCCGCAGCCGACGGCCTACCCCTATCCGAACCCGCAGTCGCCCCCGCCAGGGGCCTTCTACGCGCAGCCCACGCTGGCCGGCCAGCCCGCGCCGGGGCAGCCGGGACAGCCGCAGCCGGGGAACCCCTACGCGCAGCCGCCGCAGTACGGGCTCGTGCCGCCCGCCCCGCCGGCCGGCGGCGGGGCCGGCCGGGCGGTGCTGTGGGCCGCCGTCGGAGCGGTCGTGGCCTCCGCGGCCTGGGCGGCCGGCGTCTTCCTGATCGGCGGGAAGGGGGCCGACGCCGAGCTGCGCGGCTACTCGGCGCCCTCCAACATGTGCTCCGGCGCCGACTACTCGTCCTTCAAGGACGAGTACACCGAGAACGACTCCTCGCCGACCCACACCTCGCTCAAGGACAAGGCGCTGGACGAGAGTTACTGCAGCCTGGGCCTGAAGAAGTCCGGCTCGTCGTACGCGGACGCCTATCTGACCATACAGCTGGACCTGCACAAGAAGACCGACCCGGCGGCCGAGTTCACCGCCACCTGGAAGAACTACGGCGACAGCCACACGGGGTACGACGTCGACCCGGTCGAGGGCATCGGCGACGAGGCCTACCTGGTCAGCCAGGACACCACGAACGGCTCGTCCAGCGGCTCCCGGTACGCCACGCTCGCCGTCCGGGACGGCTGGGTGACGTACACGATGGGCTACAGCTGCTACCTCACCTCGTACGACGAGGACAAGGACCCGCCCGCGCTCACCGATGTGACCGACTGGCTGAAGACCGACGCCAAGGCCACGCTGCAGCAGCTCCGGGACTGACAGCGCCGTGCCGGGAGGCTTCAGGCGCGGTCGCTCGGTCCGGCCGCGCCCGAAGCCTCTTTCGCGATCTGCTCGAACCGCGCGCCCATGGCCTCGGCGAGGACCTGCGCGCCCGACAGCGGACGGACCATGACCGTGAAGTCGTCGATCAGTCCGTCCTCGTTCACACGCAGGAAGTCGCAGCCGGTCAGCTCACGGTCGCCCACCCGGGCCCGGAAGACCAGCGCGTGGTCCGGGCCGTCCGGGTCGCCGATCTCGCGGACGTACCGGAAGTCCTCGAAGACCTGGACGACCGCGCGCAGGATCGCCGCGGTGATCGCCTTGCCCGGATACGGCTTGAAGACGACCGGGCTGGTGAAGACGACGTCCTCGGCCAGCAGCGCCTCGACGGCGTCCAGGTCCCGGGCTTCGACCGCCTCGCGGAACGCACGCATCGGATCACCTCGCATAGTCAACTAATTGATTAGGTGCCGATGAGATTAATCAACGGCTGCTAGCCTGTCCATATGTCGCTCAAGTACGCCGTTCTGGCCGCCCTGCTGGAGGGCGAGGCCTCGGGCTACGAACTGTCGAAGGGGTTCGACGTCTCGCTCGCGAACTTCTGGCCCGCCACCCCCCAGCAGCTCTACCGGGAACTGGAGCGCCTCGCGCAGGACGGGCTGGTCCAGGCCCGCACCGTGGAGCAGGAACGCCGCCCCAACAAGCGGATGTTCACGCTCACCGAGACCGGCCGGGCCGAGCTGAGCGCGTTCGCCGCCGAGCCGCCGAAGCGGCCCACCGCGATCCGCGACGAACTCCTCATCAAGGTCCAGGCCCTGGACGGCGGCGACCCGGAGACCACCCGGGCCCTGATCGAGGAGCGCCGGGGCTGGACGCGCGGGAAGCTCGACCGCTACCGGCGGGTGCGTGAGCGCCTGCTCGACGGGCGCACCGAGGAAGAGTTCCTGGGCGCCGCCGACCGCATCGGGCCGTACCTCACCCTCATGGCCGGGATCGGCTTCGAGGAGGAGAACCTGCGCTGGTGCGAGCGGGCCCTCGCGATCCTGGAGCGGCGCCGTGAGGTCGTGTCCCCTTCCCCTTCCGAGGCCGTGCCCGCTCCGAAGCGGTGAGGAGACCCGCACCGCCGTCCCGCCGTCGGGCCGTCGTGCCGGTGATCGCTCGTGGGAGTGGTGCTGCCGCGCGGTGCCGCCCGGGACCGGGGGCGGTACGGCACAGTGGGCGGGTGCCTCGCCGACTTCTTCCGCTGCTGGTGGCGGCGCTGGTGAGCGTCGCCGGCTGCACCGTCGTCAGCTCCGCCCCCACCTCCGAGACCGTTCCCGTCCGGCGCTCCGCCGCACCGGAGACGGCGGCGAGACCCTCGGTGCTCCAGGAACCGGTACGGGAGCCGTCCCCGCGCGCGGCGCTCGTCCGCACGGGCCGGGGGCATGCGCACGGGTCCGGGACGGCCTCCGTGCGGAGGCACAGCCCCCGGCCGGGCCGCGGTCCGGTGCCCGCGCCGCCTCCCCGGGGCGCGGCAGCGGCCGCGCCGCCGGTACGGCACCCTCGCCCGGTGCGGCGCACCCGCCCGGACCACCGGCCGCCCGCGCACCGGCGGGCCCCCCGCTCCCGCCCGGCCTCGCGGCCGCCCGCCGCCATCAGCATGCGCGACCTGTGCCGCCAGGCGGACGGGGTGGCCGTGCCCGAGCTGGTCCGGCTCTGCCACGCCGGCTTCGGCTGACGACGAGCGGAGCCCGGGCCTGCGACGGTGACCGCTGCCGCTGCCGCTGCCGCTGCCGCTGCCGTCGTCGCGGCACGCCGTCATAGGGTGACGGCATGTACGGTCCAGAAGGCCCCTCCCTCCGCGAACTCGCCGTGCAGGCGCTCTCGTCCGTCGAGCGCGGCTACGACCTGCTCGCGCCCAAGTTCGACCACACCCCCTTCCGGACGCCCGACGACGTCCTGGACTCCGTGGCGAAGGCGCTGACGCCGCTCGGTCCGTTCGCGGACGGGCTCGACCTGTGCTGCGGCACCGGGGCCGGGACCCGGCTGCTGACCGGACTGTGCCGCCGCAGTGTCACCGGGGTCGACTTCAGCGCCGGAATGCTGGACATCGCCCGGCAGCGGGTACGGCCCGCCGGCGCACCCGGGGTCGCCTGGGTACGCGGCGACGCCCGGGCCCTGCCGTTCACGGCCGCCTTCGACCTCGTCGTCTCCTTCGGGGCGTTCGGCCACTTCCTGCCGCGGGAGCTGCCGGGGCTCTGCGCCCAGGTACGGGCGGTGCTGCGGCCCGGTGGCCGCTTCGCCTTCCCGGTGTTCGCCCCGCCCGGCCCCGCGCATCCCGCCTTCTGGCTGCTGCTGGGCTTCGACGCGGTGATGAGGGTGCGCAACGCGCTGTGGCGACCGCCGTTCGTCATGTACTACCGGGCGCTCCGGCTCGGCACTTTCGTGCGGGAGCTGGAGTCCGCGGGCTTCGCGGTCGAGCTGCGCCCCCTGCCCGAGTTCGGCCGGCGAGCCGACGGCAGTCCGCGCGCCCGGCTGGTGGTGGCCCACGGCGCCGGCGCGCCGGCCCCCGACGTCACCCCGCCGCGGGCAGGGTGAACTCGTAGACCAGTGCGTCCTGTTCGGCGTTCACCACCAGATCGGTGATCTCCAGCGGGCGCGCGTACTGATCGTGCACGCGCCGCGTCACCCGCACCGACGAGGCGTCGCCGACCTGGGTGATGGCGTCCCGGTGGTGCAGGGTCAGCCCGGCCTTGCGCATCCAGTCGTAGGCCCGCCGCAGCTGGGCGGGGGTGGCCCCGTCGGCCCGGTCCCGGTAGCGGGCCAGCTCCGCCACCTCGGCCAGCGCCACCGCCGAGAACGACGTCACCGCGGTCCGCAGCGACCGGCCGTCCGGAGTCGCCGACAGGTAGCGGTGCACCAGGGTCGGCCGGTGCGGAGCCAGGCCCAGGGCCTGCGCGTGCTCCGGCGGCGGCGCCTCCCAGGTCACCGTGGCCCGGTCCACCGCACAGGGGTCCGCCGACCGGGCCCCCACCGGGAAGGTGAGCGATTCCGGTGCCTCGACCGGACGGCCGGGCAGCGTGGCGTGGGTGCCCCGTCGGTCGGTGGCCACCAGACCGCTGCGGCGCAGCACGTCCAGTGCCTGGCGGACGGTCTCCCGGCTGACCCCGAAGTGCGCGGCCAGGTGGCGCTCGCCGGGCAGTCGTTCACCCGGCGGCACGGTGCCGCTGCGCAGTTCGTCCAGCAGCAGCGCCGCGATCCGTCCGTACAAGGGCCGGCCGTCGAGGGGTGGGGGGTCCTGCGGGGTGGTGCGGGCCATGCCGCGCCCTCCTGTCGGTGACAAAACGTAGTCGTGCGGGCTCGTTCCGCGACCACAATTAGCATTGGTCTAAACCACGAGGGAAGAGCGGTCTGCCGGTTCGACCGAAATCCACCCGCGCGCACGACGGTCACCGGACGCCGCGGCGCGTTCTCACAGGGCGCGGTAGAGGGCCTCGACCAGCGCTGTTTTCCGTGGATCATTGGCGATGTGGGGTCCCATCCGGTTCATGACGTACCCCAGGGACACCCCGGCGTCCGGGTCGGCGAGCCCACAGGAACCGCCGAATCCGTCATGGCCGAAAGCCCGCGGATCGGGGCCGTACGAGCCCTGAGGCCCGCTCAGCCACAGACCGAGCCCGACCTCCGTCTCTCCCTCGAAACCCGCCCCGAGCACCAGATCCCGGCAGCTGCCCTGGCCCTCGCGCACCCGCTCCGCCGCCTCCGGCGACAGGATCCGCCGGCCGCCGTACGAACCGCGTCCGGCGAAGACGCCGTACAGCGCCGCGACCGCCCGTGCGGTGCCGTGACCGCCCGCCGCCGGGATCTCCGCCGCCCGCCAGCCGGGGCTGTTCGCCTGCGCCGCCCCGACGACGGGATTGGCCAGGGCCGCCAGCGCGACCGGGGTCAGCCCGCCGAGGCCCGCCCCCTGTTCACCGGTCGACGCGACCGGAGCGTGCACCAGCTCGGCCGCCCGGCCGAAGTCACGGGCCGGCAGGCCGATCGAGAAGTCGATCCCGAGCGGCCCGGTCACCTCCCGCTCCAGGAAGGCCCCCGGCAGCAGCCCCGAGATCCGTCGCACGACCTCCCCGACCAGGAAGCCGTAGGTCAGCGCGTGATACCCCGACCGGGTGCCCGGCTCCCACCAGGGTGCCGTGGCCGCGAGCCGTGCGGTGGTCAGCTCCCAGTCGTACAGCTCCTCCAGGCTGTGCGGCTCCCGCAGCCCGGACAGTCCGGCGCGGTGCGACAGCAGATGGCGAACGAGCACCTTCTCCTTGCCCGCGGCGGCGAACTCCGGCCAGTACGCGGCCACCGGCGCGTCGAGGTCTAGCAGTCCCCGGTCGGCGAGGATGTGCGCGCACAGGGCCACCGGGCCCTTGGTCGTCGACCACACGTTCACCACGGTGTCCCGCTCCCAGAGCCGGGTGCGTGCCGCGTCCGCCCAGCCGCCCCAGAGGTCCACCACCGTCTGCCCGGCGACGGTGACCGCCACCGCCGCGCCGAGTTCGCCCCGCGCGCGGAAGTTCTCCTCGAACGCCTCGCCCACCGCCGCGAACCGGGGGTCGCAGTGCCCGTGGATCCGGGCGGGCGCCTCCGGTGTCTGCTGTGTCTCCTGTCCGGACATGTGGCCTCCGTCGTCGCCGGAAACCCGAGCCGCGACCTGCGGCCCGGGCGCACTGAACGTACCGACTGGTCGGACTGGAGGGAAGGGTGGGTGCGGTGGGCGCAGCGCCGGCGGCTGCCTCAGGCGTACGAGCCCAGCCAGCGCATCTTCGCCGCCTCCTGGAAGGGGCCGCCGCCCTCGTGGTCGTTGAAGTCGTACACCTCGATCGCCTTGTCCTCGTGCGCCCATGCGTGGAAGGCCGCGAACACCGTCGAGGGCGGGCACGTCTGGTCCTCCAGGGCCGCCGAGAACAGGGCCGGCGCCCGGCCCCGGGCCGCGAAGTGCACGCCGTCGAAGTAGGACAGGGTGCGCAGCACGTCCGCGGAGCGGCCGCGGTGCGTCTTGAGGAACAGGGCAATTTCCCGATACGGGTGACGGTCCGTCAGTGTCGCCGCGCGCGGGAAGTCGCACAGGAACGGTACGTCCGGGGCGACCGCGACCAGGTCGGGGACGAGTCCGCCGACGGCCAGGGCGATGCCGCCGCCCTGGCTCGCACCGGTCGCCACCGTGCGGGCCGGGTCGGTGAGCGGGTGGGAGCGGGCCGCCTCGACGGCACGCACGGCGTCCGTGAACACCCGCCGGTAGTAGTAGTTCTCGGGTGTGTCGATGCCCCGTGTCATGAACCCGGGGTACGCGGGTGCCGCGCCCACCGGGTCGGGCGTGCCGCCCCCGCCGCCCCAGGCGCTGCCCTGCCCGCGGGTGTCCATGGTGAAGTGCGCCCGGCCCGTGGACGCCCACAGCAGATGCTCGTGCGGCAGGCCGCGCCCGCCGCCGTAGCCGATGAACTCCACGACCAGCGGGAGCGGTTCCGTGGCCCCGGCGGGCAGCCGCAGCCAGCCCTTGACGGGGTGGCCGCCGAACCCGGCGAACGTCACGTCGTACACCTCGACCGTGGACAGTCCGGTTTCCACCGGCTCGAACCGCGCGTCGAGTTCGTGCTCACGGGCCTGCTCAAGGGTTTTGCCCCAGAAATTATCGAAGTCCTCGGGTTCATCGGACTCGCTCTGGTATGAGCGGAGTTCGTCCAGAGGGAGATCGAACAGGGCCATCGACAACCGCCTTTGCGAAGGGAGACTGTGCGGCCCCACGGTACGTGTGTGATCGGATGACTCGCCAGGGTCACGCGGGGCGGAGGGCCGCGTCCGGGACCGCCTGGCGCTGTTTCGATGCGCTGGTCGGAAGGCAGGCAAGCGCTTGTACCGGAGGAGTGGTCGGCGGAGTGCTCAGGCGAGCAGTGGTCGGATCATCCGGCGCTCACGTCCTCGGCTGGTTCCACCGCGGCCCGGTGCGGGCCCACTCCCGCTCCCACTCGGCCAGCCGGTGGCGCAGGGCGATCCGGCGCTCGGCCGCGCGGCCGAGGAACACCACGGTCGCCGCGCCGGCCGCCGCGGCCGCCCCGACCGTGACGGCGTGCTGCCAGACCGCCACGTCGTCCGGCGGGGGCGCGACATTGCGGCCCCGGGAGTCGAACCAGACCGAGACCGGCTCACCGGCCCGGCTCCCCGCCGGCACCCGAGCCCACGCCGTCCGGACCCCCTTGCCCGGCTCGGTCCAGCGGACCTGGGCGCGGTAGGCGTGCCGACGGTCGTCCCGCAGCGTGGACAGCCGCTCGGGCGGGTCACCGATCACCACGGCACGCACCTCGTGGCGCTCGGCCCGCTGCTCCGCGGCGAGCGCCCTGGCCCGGTCGTGCGCGTGCAGGCCCGCGGCCACCCCCACCAGGGGCGCCACCACGGACAGCAGGACGGCGACCACGAGCACCGTCCACGCCTCCACGACGTCCGACCGGCGCCGCAGCGGATTGCGCCGCCAGCGCCAGCCACGCACCCGCGTCCGCATGTCCACCTCCACGCCGCCACCGCCGGAGCCGGCGAGCCGGGAGAGCCGGGTCACCGGTCCACCGCCCCCGCCGCTCACGCACACGCGCGTCCACACCCGTCTCGTACCCCGTTCGGCGTACCTCGCGCACGCCGTGAACCGCGAGTTCCAGCCCATATGGCGCACGAGCCGAGCCATGGGCCCCACGATCGCGCGCCCGGCCTCGCCGCGCGCCCCGGGTGTCCCGGCAGCCTCCGTGTCTCGGTACCCCTGTGCCCGCGGGCTCGGGCGGTCTCCGGCCCTCAGCCGAACCGTTCGATCCGGATGCGCTCCACCGGCTGGCCCGCCGCGACCAGCAGCCGGGAAGCATGCTCGGCGAACCCGTTGGATCCGCACACATAGGCTTCCCATCCACCGATGGGCTGCTCGGCCAAGAGCGGCGCCACATGTGCGGCCGTCATACGACCCACGGGGGTCCCGGGGGGAGCGCTCCGGGTGAACACGGTCGTCGTCTCCCCGCCCAGCTCGGCCGCGTAGATCAGTTCCTCGGGGCTGCGCGCCGACACCAGCATCCGCAGCGGGACGGCGAGGCCGCGCGCCCGGTGGTGCCGCACCATCGACATCAGCGGTACGACCCCGGAACCGGCCCCGAGCAGCAGCGCGGGCCGGTCGCCCGGCCAGGCGAAGAAGCCGCTCAGCGGGCCGCGCACCTCGACCGTGTCACCGGGCCGGGCCACCGTGTGGAACCAGCCGGAGACCTCGCCGTCCGGCACCCGGTCCAGGGTCAGCTCGATGTGTCCCGAGCCGTCCGGGGCCGACGCGATCGAATAGTGGCGCTGCGCCACATAGCCGTCCGCGGCGATCAGCCGCAGCATCAGGTGCTGGCCGGGCAGGTGCCCCGCCCAGCGCGGCACCGCCAGACGGAACGTGGCGGCGTGCGGTGTCTCGTGGCGGATCTCGGTCAGTGTGGCGGTCTGCCACACCGTGGCCGCCTCGGCGTTGACGGCGATCCGTCCGGGCACCGCGAACCGTGTCGCGGGAGTCGTCGTCTCAGTCACCGGAGTACCGCTGTTCCTCCCAGGGATTGCCACGCGCGTGGTAGCCGTTGCGCTCCCAGAAGCCCTGCTCGTCGTGGTCGAGCAGGGTGATGCCCGCGATCCACTTGGCGCTCTTCCAGAAGTAGAGGTGGGGGACCAGCAGCCGCGCCGGACCGCCGTGCTCGGGCGGCAGGGGTGCGCCGTCGTACTCCCAGACGATCCAGGCCCGCCCGCCGGTGAGGTCGGCGAGCGGCAGGTTGGTGGTGTACCCGGTGTGGGAGTAGGCGAGGGCATGGGTGGCGGACACATGGGGCCGGGCCATGGTCAGGAAGGCGTCCAACGAGACACCGCCGAACCGCACACCGAACTTCGACCAGCCCGTCACACAGTGGATGTCACCGTCGTACGCCGACGCGGGCAGCGCGTGCGCGGCCTCCCAGTCCCAGGTGTGCGGGTGCTCGACCAGGCCGTCGATACGGAAGGACCAGTCGGTGGCCGCGAGGTCCGGGGTGACCTCGGCGGACAGGACGGGCCAGTCGTCGCGCGCGTCGTACTGCCCGGGCGGCAGGCCCGGGTTGTGGACGCGCGCGCGGCCCGTGAAGCCTCGCGTGACGTTCATGCTTCAACCGTACGCTGTCGTTCCGGGTGCTCCGTCCCTGGTGGTCGCCGCCATCGTTGCGGCCGTATGAACTCTGCCGGGGACCGGGAATACCGGCTCGGTGCCACTCCTTGCCGATCGGTGCCGGCCCCGTGCGCCGGTGACAGCGCGAGAGAAGTGAGGAACGAGGATGCCCCAGGCGTACGTCTCCACAACCGTGATCGAGGTGGCCGCATGAGCGTCGTGAGCAGCCCGGACGGCGCCGGTACCACCGTCGGTGGCGCCGCCGCCGGGACCGCCGTCGGTGTCCCGCACGTCCTGGACAATCCCGCCCTGGCCTCCCTGACCGGGCCGCACGCCCGCTTCGCCGAGCGGCGGGGCCGGGTGCTGCGCTACCCCGTCGACGTCTCGCCGTGGCTGGCGCTGCCCGACGAACCGGACGCGCGGGACTGGGCGGACCTCGCCGCGCTGGCCGGTCCCGGCGCCGAGGTGCCGCTGCCCGGCTTCCGCGGCGAGGTGCCGGAGGGCTGGGAGCTGACCCTCCGGATCGAGGGTGTGCAGTTCGTGGACGACGGCCTCGCCGCCGCGCCGGACGCGGAGGCGGTCCGCCTCGGCCCGGCGGACGTGCCCGAGATGCTCGACCTGGTGGAACGCACTCAGCCGGGGCCGTTCCTGCCGCGCACCGTGGAACTCGGCACCTACCTCGGCATCCGGCGGGACGGAGCGCTCGTCGCCATGGCGGGGGAGCGGCTGCACCCGCCGGGCTGGACCGAGATCAGCGCGGTCTGCACCGACCCCGCCTTCCGCGGTGAGGGCCTGGCCACCCGCCTGATCCTCGCGGTCGCGCACGGCATCCGGGAGCGCGGCGAGACGCCGTTCCTGCACACCAGCGCCGAGAACACGGGCGCCATCCGGCTGTACGAGTCGCTCGGCTTCCGGCTGCGCCGGCGCACCGCGTTCGTCGCGGCCCGCACGCCGCGGCGGTTGACGGACGACCGCGCGGCAGCGCAGGTGCCCGCGGCCCGGTGACTCCGTCACGCGGGATCGTCACCGCCCGCGCTCCGGTGATCCGGCACGCCGCCATCGGTGCCGCCCGCGCTCCGGTGATCCGTCACGCGGGATCGGCGCCGCCCGCCCCCGCGTTGTACCGCTCCAGGTAGGCCGCGAACCGCGTCAGGTCCTCCTCCGGCCAGTCCGCGAGCCGCTCGCGGAAGGCGGCCCGGCGGCTCCGGGTGACCTGGGCCAGGATCTCCAGGCCGGCCTCCGTCAGGTGCAGCACCTGGACCCGGTGGTCCTCCGGGTCCAGGCGGCGCTCGATCAGTCCGGCCCGCTCCAGCGCGGCCACCTGTCGGCTCACCGTGGACTTGTCCAGGGCGTAGTGGGCCGCCAGGTCCGTCGCCCGGCAGCCGCCGCGCTCCTCCAGGTGGCCGAGCAGGGTGTACGACACCAGGGACAGCTCGGGGTGCATGCGCCCCGCCGACGCACGGGCCCGGCGGGCGAAGATCGTCATCTCGCGCTGGATCGTCTCGACGGCCGACTCCGCTGCGCTCACGGGAATACCTCCTCCGGTGTTCTAGTTGTATAGTACAACTTGAACTGAAAGTTGTATAAGCCAACCTTTGGAGGTCGCGCTCGATGAGGTCACCGGCACTGCGTCATGTGCTCACGCACCTGATCACCCCGCTGCTGATGTGCATAGGCATGGGGCTTGCGTATATGGCGGCGTTCGTCACCCCTGAGCCGCACCACATGCCGGTCGCCGTCGTCGGTACCGCTCCGAAGGCCAAGGTCTTCGCGCAGACGGTCAAGGACACCGCGGGGGACAAGCTCGACGTCCGGACGGTGGCGACCCGCGCCGACGCCGTCGAACTGCTGAAGTCCCGCGAGGTGACCGGCGCCTACGTGCCGAGCGCCAAGGCGCCCGAGCTGCTGGTGGCGACCGCCGCGTCCGACATGGGCGCCACGGCCGTGGAGAAGGTCTTCACGCCGGTCGCCGCCGCGGAGGGCGTCCCGCTGAAGGTCACCGACGTGGCCGCGCCGGTCGCCGACGACCCCACCGGCCAGGGTCTGTTCTTCCTGCTGATCGCGGTCAGCATCGGCTCCTACGCCTCGGTGGCCGCGATCGGCGCCGCGGGCGCGGGCCTCGCGATGCGGGTCCGCGCACTGCTCGCGCTGGGTGTCTCCGCGGTGGCCGGCGGCATCGGCGCGTTCCTCGCCGGGCCGGTGTTCCACCTCGCCCACCACGACCTCGCGGGCGTCTGGGGCCTGGCCTGGCTCTACTCGGCGGGCATCCTCTTCATCGGCGTCGGTCTGCACACGTTCCTGAAGCGGTGGACCACGCTGGCCATGATGGTGCTGTTCGTGATGCTCAACTTCACCAGCTCCGGCGGCCTGTTCCGACCCGAACTGCAGAACGGCTTCTTCGGCACCCTGCACGCCTTCTGGAACGGCGCCGGCTTCGTCGAAGGCACCCGCAGCCTGCTCTACTTCGCCGACGACGGTCTGGGCCGCGCCCTCTGGACCCTCGTGGCCTGGCTGCTGGCCGGTGTCGCGGTGACGGCGGTCGCCGGCCTGTACGAGCGCACCCGCCGGTCCCGGCAGCACTCCGCCGAGCCCGCCACCGCATCCGCCGGGACCAGGACGGAGGCCGAGCCGTCGAAGTCCCGGAGCGAGGCCGCGGCGGAGGCGGAGGAAGAGGCCGAGGAAGAGACCGAGGAGGCGGTCGGCGTCTGACAACGGACGCGTGCCGCACGGCTTCCGCCGGGAGGGACCGCCGACGGGGAAGTGCCGGGCGGCCGACCGGCCGTGGCCCCCGGGCGGCCTCCCGGCGGAAGGATCCGGTCGTGGGCCGTGGGGTAAGGTGGCCGTCCGGTCGCGGACGTTCGCGGCCCCGAGGGCGAGGAGGTGAGACCCATTACCGCTGTGTCGGCAGGGGTGCTCTCTCCTCGTGACGGCGCGGTCGACCGGCAGCGGTGACCGCGGGAGCGCCCTGAAGCTTTCGCGCTCCCGAAAGGCTCTCGGCTTTCATGCCCACCCCCGCATCGCTCTCCCCGCCCGCCGTCGTCTCCGCGCTCCGCGCCGCCGGCTGTGTCTTCGCCGAGGACGAGGCCGAGTTGATTCTCGCCACCGCCCGTACACCCGGGGAAGCGGCCGCCATGGTGGACCGGCGCGCCGCCGGGCTGCCGCTCGAACAGGTCCTCGGCTGGGCCGAGTTCCACGGGCTGCGCATCACCGTGGAACCAGGGGTGTTCGTCCCCCGCCGCCGTACCGAGTTCCTGGTCGACCAGGCGCTGGCCGCGGCGCCGGACGCGACCGTCGTCGTGGACCTGTGCTGCGGTTCCGGCGCGCTCGGCGCGGCCCTCGCCGCCGCCCTGGACGGTGCCGAGGTGCACGCCGCCGACATCGACCCGTCCGCCGTGCGCTGTGCCCGCCGCAACCTCGCCGGCTTCGGCGGCCGGGCCCACCAGGGCGACCTCTACGACGCCCTGCCCGCCGGCCTGCGCGGCCGGGTGGGCGTCCTGACGGCCAACGTGCCCTACGTGCCCACCGCCGAGGTGGCCCTGCTGCCGGCGGAGGCCCGCGACCACGAGCCGCTCGTCGCGCTGGACGGCGGCGCCGACGGACTCGACGTGCTGCGCCGGGTGGCCGCCGGGGCACCCGAGTGGCTCGCCCCCGGCGGCTGCCTGCTGACCGAGACGAGCGAACGCCAGGCGGCGGCCGCCGCGGCGGCGCTCACGGCCGCCGGTCTGACGACCCGTCTGGCGGTCTCGGACGAGCTGTACGCGCATGTGGTGATCGGCGTACTGCCCTAGGGCCTCTCGTTTGGATCAGGCCGGGCTCGCGGGCCCCGGCACCGCGCCTCGCCGCGTTGTCGTCGGTTGCCATGGCTCCGCCATGGCGCCCTCCTCCGCCTTGCGATGCACGGCACCGGACCCCGCTCCCTGATCCGGCCTGATCCAAACGAAAGACCCTAGGCGGGTCCTCCGGTCCTCGCGGCCCGGGGGAGAAGCGTCCGATGTGCGGCCCCCGCTGCCCGGAGGCGGGGGAGGCACCCTCCTCGGCGGGGCGGCGGTCGCGGCGCCGCGCTGCGGCCGGGGGCGGGCCGTCCGCACGCGGACCGGCCGTACGGGTGCGCGCGTTCCGGCCTCGCCGGGGGCCGATGTGTGACAGCTTGTATCCATGGCGAGTCGCATACTTCCGATTCGGGTCGGTGACGTCGAACTCCTCCTGGAGACCGTCCCGGTGGCCGGATCGGAGTCCACGTCCAGGCTGTCCGACGCGGGAGACCGTGTCGTCGACGCGTTCGACCGGGCCCGCGACGCGCTCGTCGAGATCGCGGCGTCCGCCGCCGACGCCGTCCACCGCCTGGGACAGCGCGCGGCACGCCCCGAGTCGCTGGAGGTCGAGTTCGGCCTGAAGTTCTCCGCGCAGGGGAACGTCGTGGTGGCCGGGGCGTCGAGCGAGGCGGCCTTGCTGGTCCGGGTGGTGTACGACGCCGCACGGATGCGGACGGAAGAGCCCCCGGCAGGGGCCGAGTAGCGGGGGACCGATGGGGGACGCACGCATCGCGCGGCACCTGGGGAGGGTGCTGGGCGCGTGGGACGAGGCCGCCGGCACGTGTTTTCAGATCGCGCCGGGCTTCGTGGTCACGGCCTGCCACATCCTGGAGGAGCTGGGCTGCGACCGGCCCGGGGACCAGGTGCGGACCGACGCGCTGAACGGCTCGGTCACCGCCTGCGCGACGGAGGTCCTGGCCGTCGACGAGGCGCACGACCTGGCCGTCCTGCGCCGGCACGAACCGCTGCCCGGCCCGGTGCCGCGGCTCGTGCCCACGGACACGTTCGCCCTCCTGACCGACGTGGTGGTCACCGGGGTGTCGGAGGTGGAGGACGAGAAGGGGCACGAGTACCGGCACCTGGACGCCACCGGTGTCTGGCAGGGCGGAACGGTCCGCGGGAGCGGGGTCGCACTGGGCCGGCTGACGTCGACGTCGCTGATGCCCGGCATGAGCGGCGCGCCGGTACTGCGCCTGTCGGACGGCGCCGTCGCCGGGGTCGTGTCGGGCCGCTACAACAGCACCGACGGCTGGCTGCGCGACTCGGTGTGGGTGGCCCGCACCGAGGACCTGACGGACCTGCTGCGGAGCGTCGGCGCACTCTCCCTCGTCCGCCGGATCGTCCTGGCCGACGGCGAGCCGGAGACCGTTCTGTGGGCGGTCGCCTCCGCGCAGCACACCCCGCCGGGCCTCCCGGCCGGTCCGGTACCCGGTCGCCCGTCCGCGCCCGGCCCCCGTCTCCCCGGGGACGGCGGCGGTCCGCGCGAGGCGGCCCTGGAAGCCGCCCGGGTCCTGATCGCCCTCGACGACAGCTGCCGCGGGACCGGGCGGCTCGGACCACTGCTGGACGACCTGATCACGCGGGCCGCCGGAGACGATCCGGACGGTGTGCCGGTCAGGGACTTCCGGGCCCGGCTGCATGCCCGCGGACTCGACCCCCGGGTGCTGCTGCCATCGGCCGCGGGGCACGGGGAAGCTCTCCGCCGCTGGGCCGGACCGCTCGCCGGAGCCGTCGACGAGGCGGAGGTGTCCGCGTCCGGGCAGCTCCTGGCGTCCCTCCGGCGTGTCCTGGCGGACGAGGTGCGCGGACCGCTCTTCGCCGAGCTCGCCGAATCGAGCCGCCGCAACCTGGCGGCTGCCCTCGACGACAGGCACACCCTCCCCCTCTCGGCCTTCCTGCGCGCGTTCGAGGCGCAACTCCCGCCGCTGCGCTCCACGTCCACCGAGGCGGTCCTGGCCCGCACCCTCACCGACGACGGTCCGGGAACCCGGCCGGGGAAGGGCGCCGGACCCTCGTCGGGAGCGAGCGGGACCACCGGACCGTCGGCTTCCTCGCTCCCGCCGCGCGCCGCGACGGCGTCGTACTACCACCGGGCCGAACTCTCGGCGCTGGCCGCGCAGATGACCCGGCTGCCCGACCCCGACCCGTACGTCACAGGCCGCGACGACCTGATCGCCGAGGTCGTCCGCAAGATCGACCGCGGCATGGAGCGCCGCGCGAGGGCGACGGCCTTCCTGTCCGGCCAGCCCGGCGTCGGCACCTCCACGGTCGCCGTCGAGGCGGCCCGCCTGCTCGCGCCCGCCTTCCCCGGCGGAGTCTGCTACGTCGACCTGGCCGGACTGGTCCCCGAGGCCCGCAAGCACCCCCGGGACGTCGTCAGGAGGGTGAGCGAGGCGCTCGGGCTGGATCTCGGTGGCGGTACCCGCGGCGACGCCCATCTGTTCGAGGCGTTCACCGCCGGGCTGCGCGACCGTTGCGTCCTGCTCGTCCTCGACAACGCCCTCGACGCCGAGCACGTCGCGCCGCTCGTGAAGGTGCCCGCCACCTGCGGCGCGATCGTCACCTCCCGCGACAGCGTGCAGGGGTACGCCGACCGCGGACTGGTGTTCCGGATCGGTCCGCTGGACCGCGCGGCGTCCATCGAGGTGCTGGCGGGGTGGGACGAGGACGGTGTCCCGGAGACCACCGGCGCCCCGCACGTCACCCTGGACCGGATCGCCGGCCTGTGCGCGGACGTGCCGATGGCGCTGCGCATGGTCGCCGCCCGCATGGCCGGCCGGCCCGACCTGACCCCCGAGCACCTCCTGCAACTGCTGGAGCGGGAGACCACGCGGCTCGACTACCTCGACGCCGGCGACCGTGCGGTCCGGGTCGCGATCGGACTCAGCTACGACATCCTGGGCCCCGAGGTCGCCCGCACGTTCCGCCTCATCGCCGCCGCCCCCGGGTTCGCCCTGACCGGGCCCGAGGCAGGGCACTGCCTGGACACTCCGGCCTACGACCAGGAAAAGCTGCTGAACCGGCTGGTCGACCGCAGCCTCGCCGCACAGCGAGCGGTCCGCTCCTTCACCGGCCGGCACCTCGCCACCTTCAGCCTCTTCGACCTGGTGCTGCTCTTCGCGAAGGAGCGGCTCGCCCAGGAGGAACCCGAGGAAGACGTGAGGGACTTCCAGCACCGCTCGGTGGCCTATCTCCGTGACCGTCTGACCGAGGTCAACGACCAGCGCGCAGGCGCCGACCTGTCCGGGGAGCTCGACCCGACCCGCTTCCACGCCGCCGTTCACCTCGCCGAGCGGCACGGCTGGCTGGACCTGGCGACCGATGTGGCCGTCGGACTGCACGTGCTGTACTCCGCCCGGGGCGAACTCGACGCGGTCCTCGACATCAACGGCACACGGGTCGACCTCCATCTGCGGCACGGCCAGCCCGAGGAAGCCGTCAAGGCATGCCTCCTCAATGCCGACACCCTCGCGGAGACCGCCTGCGAAGCGGCACTGGAGTCTGCCCGGCGCGCCGGGGAGATCGCCCGCGAACACGCCCTCACCGCACGCGCCGCGGAAGCCGACTTCAAGGTGAGTCTGCTGCTGTGGAAGGGGGAGAACCTGCCCGCGGCCCTGGTGGCCGCCGAGCGCGCCGCCGACGTCCTGATCGCCATGGGCCGCGAGGCGCAGGCCGTGCATGCCGCGATCAACACCTGCATCCTGGCCCAGGAGACGGGTGACACGGCGCGTGCCCTGCGATGGGGCCGCACCGCGACCGAGGTGGCCGAACGCTGGGCCGACACCGGCACGCGCGCCTCGGCCTTCTTCGAACGCGCCCGTGCGGAACGCGCCACCTCCGGAGTGTTCGACTCCATCGTCTCCGGGCGCCGTGCCGAAGACCTGTACAAGGCCGTCGAGGACTGGGCGAACGCGGCGGTCTCCTGCCGGAACGCCGCCTCGGCGGCCTTGTCCGTCAACGACGCGGCCACCGCGGTGGAGATGCTCGGACGCGCCGCCGACCACTGGGAGCGCCACCGCAGCATCCCCCATCTGCTGGAGACGCTTGTCGACCTCGCAGCCCTCCACATGACGAACGACACCCCCGGACAGGCCGGACACGCCCTCGCCCGGGCTCGGAAGGCCGCCGAGACCGCCCCGGTCCCGGTCGAGGCGGCGCTGCTGCACGCCGAGGTGCTGCTGCGGGACGCCGCGCTGAGCCTGTTCCTCCCGGACGGCGCGCAGGCCGGGGGCCACGCGTCCCGCCTGCCCACCCTGCCCTCGCCCGACGGCACGGGTGGCGCCTCCCCGGACGACGACCCGGAACTGCGGCGCGTACGCGACGTGCTGCGGCGCCACCGCGACGGCGTGCTGCCCGCCGCCGAGGCACGCGAGCGGACCCGGAGCTTCCTCTCCCGCCCCACCCGCAACGGCCCCCCGTCCTTCCCGCTGTGGCTGCACAAGGAGTTCGGCACACAGCGCGCCGCGCGCACCGCCCTCGCCTCCGGCTGACCGCCGGTGTTCGAGGCCGCGGGACCTCCCGCCGGTCCGGTGCCGGGCCGGATCCCGCGCTAGGGCAGTTCCTGCGCCCGCGCGATGAGCAGCGCCACGTCGTCGTGATTGTCCGGGTGGTGGAGCGTGCGCAGGAGGAGGTCGCAGGTCTCCTCCAGGGGACGGGCGGGGTCGTCGAGCAGGGACAGCAGGGCGGCCAGGCGTTCGTCCAGCGAGTGGCGGCGGGTCTCCACCAGGCCGTCGGTGTAGAACACCAGCTCGTCGCCGGGTTCGAAGTCGACCGTGACGGTGGTGAATTCGACCCCGCCCACCCCCAGCGGCACCCCGGTGGGCAGGTCGAGCAGCTCCGGTGGACGGCCGGGGCGTACCCGGGCCGGCGGCAGATGGCCGGCGTTGGCGATCCGGCACTGGCGCAGATGCGGGTCGTGGACGGCGTACACGCAGGTCGCGATGGAATGGTCCAGGGCCGAGGTCGTCTTGTCCAGGTGCTCCAGCAGCCGGGCCGGGTCCAGATCGAGGGCGGCGAGCGTGGTCGTCGCCGTGCGCAGCCGGCCCATCGTGGCGGCGGCGCTGATGCCGCTGCCCATCACGTCGCCCACCACGAGCGCGGTCTTGCCCCCCTCCAGCGGGATGACGTCGAACCAGTCGCCGCCCACCTCGCTGGTGGCGCCCGCCGGCTGGTAGCGGGAGGCCACCTCCAGACCGGTGGTGACCGGCGGGTGACCGGGCAGCAGACTGCGCTGCAGCGTGAGCGCGGTGTTGCGGGCGTTCTGGTACCAGCGCGCGTTGTCGATCTGCACGGCCGCCCGGGCGGCCAGCTCCCGCGCCAGCAGGACGTCGTCCTCGTCGAAGGGAGCCGGATTGCGGGTGCGTTTGAGGTCGAGCGCGCCCAGCACCTCGCCGCGTGCGATCAGCGGCACCGCGAGGTACGAGTGCAGTCCCGCCCGGCCGAGCAGGACGGCCGCCTCGGGTGAGCGGGCGATCCGCGGCAGGTCCTCGTCCTTGACCTGCGGCACCAGCACCGCCTCGCCGCTGCGCACGCACTCGGTGACCAGGCGGTCGGGTGCGTACCGGGCGATCCCGCCGGGCCGGTCGGCGGCCCGCACGGCGTCCGAGCCCTCCTCCGGGCGCAGGGCGAGCGCCCGGATCACCGCGGACTCCGAGGGGCCGAGCGTGCTGGGCCGGCCCTCGACCACCGCGTCCAGCAGGTCCACGGCCGCCACGTCCGCCAGCTCCGGCACCGCGACCTCGGCCAGCTCGCAGGCGGTGCGCTCCAGTTCGAGCGTCGTACCGATCCGGGCGGAGGCGTCGGCGATGACCGCGAGCCGGCGCCGCGCCGCCTCCGCCTCCACGGAGGCCCGGTGCTGCTCGGTGATGTCGACCACGGAGACCGCCACCCCGAGCACGTTGCCCATGGCGTCCTCCAGCCGGTACAGCGAGTGCGACCAGGTGTGGTCCTCGTCCGGGTCGGCCGGGGTGCGCCCGACGAGCGTGCCCGCGATCACCGGCACACCCGTCTCCAGCACCCGCCGGGCGGTGGCCTCCAGGGCGTCGGCGTCCAGCAGGGGCAGCACCTCGGGCAGCGTTCTGCCCACATGGCCGGCGGCCGGCACCCCGTTGATCCGCTCCAGCGCCGGATTGACCGAGACGAACCGCAGCTCGATGTCGAGCACGGCGTAGCCGATCGGGGACTGCTGCACCATCCGCTCGGACAGCGCCACGTCCTGCTCCAGCCGCCGTACGGTCGACTGGTCGGCCGCGAGCCCGAGGGCGTACACGTCCCCGCGGTCGTCCAGCAGCCGCATGTTGCGGAACTCCACCAGACGGGTGCTGCCGTCCTTGTGCCGGACCGGGAAGCCACCGGCCCAGCTCTGCCCGGTCCGCATCACGTCGGCGAAGAGCTTGCCGACCAGCTGGACGTGCCGTTCGTGCACCATCAGCCGAGCGGCGTACTGGCCGAGGGCCTCCTGCGCGGTGTAGCCGAACAGCTCCTCCGCCTGCGGGCTCCACAGGACGATCCGCCCGTCGGTGTCCAGCACCACCGACGCCACGCCCAGTACGTCGAGCAGACCGCCCGGACGCACCGGCCCGCGCGCCGGCTCGCCGTTCTCCGCCACCGGAGCCTCGGCTGCACTCATGCCACGCACCGCCTTCGCCCGTCCGCACGGCACGCCGTCCCCCGTGCCGACTCCCCTTGTTCTACCGCGCTCACACCAGACTCTCCGACGCCTTCGCCGTCAGCCTCCACCATCTCTCGACACGGCGGCGGACGTCCGCCGAAGTCGCCGCGCCGGTGATGCGCGCCGCGAGGCTTCCCCGAGACCGTACAGCGCGGTCCCGCGAGCCGTGAGAGTTCACGCTCATGTTGCTCCATTGGTCTGTACATGACCACGACGCCACGCCAGACTGTCCGCCGTTCGAGTGCCCCCACCCCTTCGAGGAGTCGGCCATGCCCGCGTTCGCCCGGCAACGTTGTCACGGAGTTCTCGCCGGACTCGTCACCCTCGCCACCGCCGCCGTCGTGTCCCTCGCCGCCCCGGCACCGTCCGGCGCGGCCGACCTCTGGACCGAGACGGGCTCCGACCGTGCCGACCCGCTGACCGAGAGCCAGGGTCTGACCTCGGTGGAGGTCCCGGCGAACAGCCCCAACCGGTACACCGGCATCGGCACCATCCCCCTCGGTGTCTCCAGCCGCGGCTGGAACCACGTCGGCGACCCCGACGCCTCGTACAACGGCTACTACATCGAGCCCTACCAGCAGGACTCCGGCAACTCGAAGATGTACCGCGTGCAGGCGCCCGGCGGCGCCTGGTCGGAGTACGTCCACACGCTCGGCGCGGGCGAGGCGCTGAACAACTCCTGGGTCGCGATCTCGCCCGACGGCCAGTGGATGCTGTCGGGCGAGTACGGCACGATGACCCGCTTCCTCGTCTTCCCGACCCCGGGCGTCAACCCGTCGACCTCTCCCTCGGCGAACCTCCCGCAGGTCGCGACCGTCCGCCTGGACCACGCCGTCCGGGACGTGCAGGGCTGCGACTTCTCCGGCCCGACCACCCTGCTGTGCTCCTCCGACGACCCGGAGGGCAGCCTCTTCGGCGTCACCAAGCCGCTGCTCCAGGTCGACCTGTCGGCCGCGCCCGCCGGCACGGCCGACGTCACCGGCCATGTCGGCGTCCTGCGTCAGCTGCCGCTGCGCAGCTCCTGCTCGGGCGCCTTCGAGGCGGAGGGCATCGACTACGACCGCCGCAGCGGCGTCCTGCGCGTGATCGTGGTCTCGCCCGGCTTCTGCGTGCTGACGGACAGCAAGACGTACAAGTTCTCCCGCGGCTGAGGTGTGCGCGGCGGTCCGTGGTGTTTTCCTGGGGATGGACGCGGTTCGGCGGGGTACCCCGATCCACCGCAGCGCGGCCAACGAAAGGAGCGATCATGACAGACACGGAGCGGTCGCATCCGGAAACCGTCTCGGTGGAGATCAGTGGATATTCCAAGGACGACGCCCGGCTCGTCTTCGAAGCGCTCAGCTCCTGCTTCGCTTCCGACCGGACTCCCGAGGAAGTGCCCCAGCAGCTCCACGAGACCCGACCGATGGTATGGCTCGGCACCTACGACGTCGCGGACGCTCGTGGGCACGGCTGTCCGCCGGTCCATCTGGACTCGCCCGTCCAGGCGGACGTCCAGGGCAGTTACTGGGCGGTGGAGCGGTTCCGGCACACCCTGGACTCCATGTTCAGCGTGCAGGAGACCTGCACGGCCTCCGGCGACCAGGAGCGGGATCTGCACCTGCGCCTGGAAAGCCGCTGAACCCCTGAGGTGGCGCCCCGGCCGGCTCAGCCGTCGGCCGGGGCGTACTGCGCCAGACCGTGGCCGAAGGACCAGTCGGCGGAGCCGTTCTCGGTCAGGGTGACGAACACGTTGCGCGGCTCGGTGCCCGTGCGCTCGTGGACCAGCTCGGCGATCCGCCGGTACATCGCCCGCTTGCGGTCCGCGTCGCGCCCGGCGCGCAGGGTGATCGCGACGAACACCAGCGAGTCGTCCCGGTCCACCCCCGGATGCGGATGGTCGCCGTAGCGCAGGGTGCCGGTGACGCCGTCGTGACCGGTCAGGACCTGGAAGCGGTCCCCGGGCGGGATGTCCAGCGTCTCCACCAGGGCGTCCTGGACGGCCTGGCCCAGTGCGTCGAGGCGGGCGGGGTCGGTACCGAGCGTGTCGATGCGGACGAAGGGCATGGCTGAGTCCTCTCGGAGGGCGGACAGGTCACCGGCGATTGTACATACCAGTAGGTACAGAGTGGCTGGAGTCACCCCTCCGCGATTGTGCAACTAGTTGCAAAAGGCGTCGGGCTTCCTCTACAACAAGAAGCGACGACACCGCGCACGGAGGGCCCCATGAGCCGTTACCCGCACTTGACGACCCCGCTCGACCTGGGCTTCACCACGCTGCCCAACCGCGTGCTCATGGGGTCGATGCACGTCGGCCTGGAGGAGGCCGAGCGTGGCTTCGAGCGGATGGCGGCGTTCTACGCGGCCCGCGCACGCGGGGGAGTGGGACTCATCGTCACCGGCGGCATCGCCCCGAACGAGGAGGGGCGGCCGTACGAGGGCGGAGCCAAGCTCACCACCGAGGCGGAGGCCGAGCAGCACCGGGAGATCACGGACGCCGTGCACCGCGAAGGCGGCCGGATCGCGATGCAGATCCTCCACTTCGGCCGGTACGCCTACCACCAGGACCTCGTCGCGCCGAGCCCGCTCCAGGCGCCGATCAGCCCCTTCGTCCCCCGTGAGCTGACCGACGACGACGTCGAGCGCACCGTCGAGGACTACGCCCGCGCCGCCCGTCTGGCGCGGCAGGCCGGTTACGACGGCGTCGAGATCATGGGCTCCGAGGGCTACCTGATCAACGAGTTCATCGCCGCCGGGACCAACCGGCGCACGGACCGCTGGGGCGGCTCGTACGAGAACCGGATGCGCTTCCCCGTCGAGATCGTCAAGCGGGTGCGCGAAGCCGTCGGCGAGGACTTCATCATCATCTACCGGCTGTCGATGCTGGACCTGGTCCCGGGCGGCTCCTCGCTCGACGAGGTGATCACCCTCGGCAAGGCCGTCGAGGCCGCCGGTGCCACGCTCATCAACACCGGCATCGGCTGGCACGAGGCCCGCATCCCCACCATCGCCACCTCCGTGCCGCGCGGCGCCTACACCTGGGTCACCAAGAAGCTCATGGGCGAGGTCTCCGTGCCCCTGGTGACCACCAACCGCATCAACACGCCGGAACTCGCCGAGGAGTTGCTCGCCGGCGGCTACGCGGACATGGTCTCCATGGCCCGCCCGATGCTCGCCGACCCCGACTTCGTCGCCAAGGCCGCCGCCGGGACCCCCGAGGCCATCAACACCTGCATCGGCTGCAACCAGGCCTGCCTCGACCACACCTTCAGCGGCCGGATCACCTCCTGCCTGGTCAACCCGCGCGCCTGCCACGAGACCGAGCTGGTGCTGTCCCCGACCCGGCTCACGAAGCGCGTCGCCGTCGTCGGCGCCGGTCCGGCCGGTCTCTCCTGCGCGGTCTCCGCCGCCGAGCGCGGCCACGCCGTCACCCTGTTCGACGCGGCCGCCGAGATCGGCGGACAGCTCAACGTCGCCCGCAAGGTCCCGGGCAAGCAGGAGTTCGACGAGACGCTGCGCTACTTCCGGCACCAGCTCGACGCACACGGCGTCGACGTACGCCTGGACACCTGGGTGACCGCCGCCGACCTGGCCGACTACGACGAGGTCGTCGTCGCCACCGGCGTCACCCCGCGCACCCCCGACATCCCCGGCGTCGACCACCCCCGTGTCCTCGGCTACCTCGACGTGCTGCGCGACGGCGCCCCCGTCGGCGACCGCGTCGCCATCCTGGGCGCCGGCGGCATCGGCTTCGACGTCGCCGAGTTCCTCACCGACGGCGGCGACAAGGCGAGCGAGGACGCGCAGACGTACTTCCGGCTGTGGGGCGTCGACATGGACTATCGGGCGCCCGGCGGCCTCGCCGCCCCGCAGCGGCCCGCCCCGCCCCGCCAGGTCCACCTGCTCCAGCGCAAGACCACCAAGGTCGGCGCCGGACTCGGCAAGACGACCGGCTGGATCCACCGCACCGAGCTGAAGCACCGCGGCGTCACCATGGTGCCGGGCGTGCGCTACGACCGGATCGACGACGCCGGCCTGCACATCACCGTCGGCGAGGAGAGCACGGTCCTGGAGGTGGACACGGTGGTGCTCTGCACCGGCCAGGAACCGCGCCGCGACCTGTACGAGGAGCTGATCGCCGCCGGGCGCAGCGCCCATCTGATCGGCGGCGCGGACGTCGCGGCCGAACTGGACGCCAAGCGGGCGATCAAGCAGGGCACGGAGGTGGCGGCGGCGCTGTAGCGGCCGGAGCCCGCCTCGGGGGGCCGGCGACCCACCTCCCGGACGGACCCGCCCGCCGGACGAGCCCGTCCCTAGGATGAGCACATGTCACTCCCGCACGCGATCCTCACCGCCCTGCTGGAAAAGCCGTCGTCGGGGCTGGAGCTGACCCGTCGGTTCGACAAGTCGATCGGCTACTTCTGGTCCGCGACGCACCAGCAGATCTATCGCGAGCTGGGGAAGCTGGAGGCCGAGGGGTTCATCCGCACCCTGCCGGCCGAGCAGCCGGCCCGCGGCCAGAAGAAGAGCTACGAGGTCCTGCCCGCGGGCCGCGCCGAACTGGCCCGCTGGGCCGCCGCCGCGCAGGACCCCAAGCCCCAGCGGGATCCGCTCCTGCTGCGGCTGCGCGCGGCGGCCGTGGTCGGCACGGGCGGCCTGGAGGCCGATCTGCGGCGCCATCTGGAGCTGCACCGGCGGCAGCTGACCACGTACCAGGAGATCGAGAAGCGCGACTTCCCGCCGGACCGGGACGCCCCGCAGGACCGGCTGCGCCACCTGGTCCTGCGGGCGGGGATCGATCTGGAGACGTTCTGGACGCAGTGGCTCACCCGTGCCGTGGCGGAGTTCGCCGAGCTGCCCGACGAGGTCGGGGAGCAGAGCTGACGCCTCGGCCGGCCAGGTGCCCCCGGGCCGGCACGGCCGCTCACAGCCGGTACGGCTTCGAGCGGCGGCGCAGCACCCAGCCCGTGGCGACGACCCCGGCACCGACCAGGGCCGCGCCGACGCCCAGCGTCAGGGGGCCGTAGTCGCGGGCGGCGCCGCCGAGGCCGCCCATCACACCCCGGGACGGTGCCGGGCTGGAGGTGGCCGAGATCGTCGGCCTCTTGGACGCCGGGGTCGTCGGGGTCGTGGATCCCGAGACGATCACCGACTGGCTGCCGGCGGTACTGCCGCTGGAGCAGACCACCACCACCGTGTACGTCCCCGGGTTGACTCCCGTCCAGGCCGCGGACTGGCTGACGGTCGTGCCGGCCAGGGTCACCTGGCGGCCCTGGGCGAAGCTTGCCTGCTGGCTGGTGAGGAGCGCCGCGGTTCCCCAGCTGCCGTTGATCTGGGTGCAGGCGCTGGTGACGACCGAGACCGTGGAGCCGGTGGTGCTGACCGAGATGCCCGAGGCCGCGGCGGACGGCCCGGCGAGCGCGGCCGGGAGCACGGCGGCGGCCGCCAGGGTCGGGCCGGAGCGGAGCAGAAGTCGCGAGTTGAGCATGGGCTTGGCCTCCGGCGGCACGGTTGGCGGTACGTCCCATGCGCCGCCGAGGTCGGGAAGCGTCCGTGCTGCCTCCACCGCAGCCAACGCCGCCTCCGGCCCGCCCGCACGCGGGACAGGTCCGGTCAGGTGACGTGTTCCTCCGTCCGGCGCAGCGGGCCCCGCGGCCCCCGGACCGGGGCGCCCCACGTGGAGGGGCGGGCCGGCGTACGGGCGGGCCGGCCCGGGCACGGCCGTCGGCCGGGGCGCGCCCGCCTGTGGGGGCGGCGGGCACGGTACGACCGTCAGCCGTCAGCCGTCAGTGGTCACCGTCCGCTCCGCCGAGTAGCCGCCCCAGGTGCCGTCCGGCAGTCGCGCCCGCAGCCGTACCCGGTGCTCCTCGCCGGCGGCGGTGCCCGCGTAGAAGCTGTGGTGCGCCCGGCCGCGCGGTGGGGTGCCGCCCCAGACGAGCGAGGTGGCCGCGGTACCGTCGAGCTGGATCTGGTACTCGGTGATCACGCCGTCCGTGCGCGGCGGGTCCCAGGCCAGGTCGATGTAGTAGGCCCCGCCGGAGCGATGGGTGGCGGCGGTGAACCCGACGGGTGCGGTGCTGCGGCCGTCGTCGCTGCCCGGCGTGGTGAGGCGGACCGGCGCGCCGGCGGGGGAGAGGTTGTCGGCGGCGTCCCGGGCCCGCACGGTGAAGACGTAACGGCTGCCGGGGCGCAGGCCGGTGACGACGGTGGCGGTCTGGTTCCCGCCGACACTGTGGATCTTCACGCCGCCCTGGTAGACGTCGTACGACAGCACACCCCGGTCGTCCCGGGACGCGCCCCAGGACAGCTGGACCGCGCGGCTGCCCACGGCCCGCCCGGTGGCCTCCGGCGGCCGGGTCGGTGCCTCGCGGTCCGCCGCCTCGACGGCCGGCGTCCGGGCCCGCACCACCCGGCTCGGCGGCCCCAGCCGGCCCGCGCTGTCCCGGGCCCGCACGGTGAAGGCGTACGGGGTGGACGGCCTGAGCCTGGTGACGTCCACCATGTGTTGCCCACCCGGCACTTCGGCGACTTTGGTGGGGCCGCGATAGACCTCGTAGGACCGGACCCCGGCCCCCTCCGGCGCCGCGTTCCACATCACGTGCACGCTGGTGGCACTGCCCGCCGCGGCGGTGATCCCGGCCGGCGCGCCCGGCACACGGCCCTCGCCGCCGTCGTCGGCCCGGCTCCAGCCGCAGGACGCCACCAGCAGCAGCGCCCCGCAGACCAGCACGGGCGGAACGGGAACGCGCACGGCTCTGCCTCCCCCCGAACGGCCTCGGCGTCACGTAAAGGTCCGGACCAATATGGCCCGGCCGGTGCGGTCACAGCAAGGGGGCCGTGTTGGTGACCATCCCCGGAAGTTACGTATGCTGAAGCTCCCTACGGCTGAACTGCGCGAGAGGGAAGGCCAGTTCATGCCTGTGGCGCGGACACGCTGTCGTCGCCGATCCCGCGCCGGCGCGGGTGGCCGGGGGGTCCGGTCCGGTACTCGGTCCCGGATCCCCGGCCCCTGTTGTCCCCGCCGTCGCCCCCGCCCGCGTCGACCCGCCGTCGCCCCCGCCCGCGTCGCCCCGCCCGCGTCGACCCGCCGTCGCTGTCCCCTCACGGGGTGTCAGGTGTGTGCTCCATCCGGCCCTTTCGTGGTGGCTCCCGCGGTCGCGGGCCCCGGCCCACCGCACAGTGGGCGGGATGTCCGCCTTGTCCCCGACGAGAGGTCCCTCATCGTGCGTGTCCCGTCGCTGACGCTCGCCGCGGCCGGCGCCGCTCTGCTCGCCCCGGCAGCGCTGCCCGAACCGGCCACCGCAGCCCAGCCCACCGAACGGCGGCCCGTGGCCCACGGCGAGGGTGCGGTCACCGCCGCCGACCTGCTGACCCGGGTCGGCCGATGCGCCAAGCTCTCCCACAGTCGGTACCGCACCGACGCCGACAGTCCCGCGACCGTCCGCGTCTGCGGCACCCGGGACGCCGTCTTCTGGAAGGCCGACCTGGACATCGACTGCGACGGCCGGCCCAGTTCCCGCTGCAACCGCCGCACCGACCCGCTGTTCACCACCGCCACCGCCTTCCAGGCGTCGGACGGACGTCAGCTGAACGCCGCGACTCTGCCCTACATCGTGGTCCCGGCGCCGAGCCGCCGCTGGAACTTCCACGCGCACGGCGTACGAGGAGGCTCCGTGGCCGCCGTGATCTACCGCGACCGGGTGCAGTACGCGGTCGTCGGCGACACCGGCCCGCGCGACATCATCGGCGAGGCCTCCTACGCCACCGCCCGCGGCCTCGGTGTCCGGGCCGACCCGCGCGACGGCGGGGTGCCCTCCGGCGTGACCTACATCGTCTTCCGGGACTCCCGCGTCAGCCACCTGGAGAACCACGCGGCGGCGGTGAAGAAGGGGGAGTGGCTGGCCAGACGCTTCGTCGAGAAGAACCGGCCGGCCCCGACCGGGAAACCCCGTCACGCCTTGCGATAGCTGTACGCCTCCGCCGCCGCTGCCTCCACCGCGTCCAGGTCGGCACCCGCGGCGGCGGTGACCACCGCGGCCACCGCGCCCTCCACGAACGGAGCGTCCACCAGGCGCGCGCCGTCCGGCAGTTCGTCGTCGGCGAGCAGCGCCTTCACCGTGAGCACCGCGCTGCCCAGATCGGTGAGCACCGCCACCCCCGCCCCACGGTCCACCGAGGCCGCCGCCGCGGAGATCAGCTCCGCGCTGGTGCCGAGCCCGCCGCCCTCGGTGCCGCCCGCCGCGGCCACCGGCACCGCGCTCGCCCCGCCCGCCAGGCCCTTCGCCAGCTCCCCGACCGAGGCGGCCACCTCCGCGCTGTGCGACACCAGCACGATCCCGACCAGCTTCTCGTCACTCACCGTTCGCCTCCGCCGTGTCGGCCAGCGCCGCGATCAGCAGCGCCGACGAGGTCGCCCCCGGGTCCTGGTGGCCGATGCTGCGCTCGCCCAGATAGCTCGCCCGGCCCTTGCGGGCCTGCAGCGGCGTGGTGGCGAGCGCGCCCTCCTCCGCGGCGGCCCGCGCGGCGGCGAACCCGGACGCCAGCGCGTCCACGGCCGGCAGCAGCGCGTCGATCATGGTCTTGTCGCCGGGCGCGGCCCCGCCGAGCGCCATCACCCCCTCCACGCCCGCGCGCAACGCCGTGGCCAGCTGCTCCTCGCCGACCTCGGCGGCATCGCCGAGCGCCTTGCCCGCCCGGCGCAGCAGGGTGCCGTACAGCGGCCCGGAGGCCCCCCCGACCGTCGAGATCAACTGCCGCCCGGCCAGGGTCAGGACGCCGCCCGGGGTGTCCGGCGCCTCCTTCTCCAGGGTGGCCGTCACGGCCCTGAACCCGCGCTGCATGTTGCTGCCGTGGTCGGCGTCCCCGATGGCCGAGTCGAGGGCGGTGAGCCGCTCCGCCTCGCGGTCGACGGACGCGGCGGCCGCCGTCATCCAACGGTGGAAGAAGTCGGCGTCGAGCACTGGATCTCCTCGCGTGGTAGGGCTGTCGGCCGTGCGGCCGGATCGTTGGCCGGCTGCTTCCGCCGTGTCACATTCCCCAGCGCAGCGCCGGGGTCTTCACCGGCGCGTCCCACAGCCGCAGCAGCTCCTCGTCGGCCTGGCACACCGTCACCGAGGCGCCCGCCATGTCCAGGGAGGTGACGTAGTTGCCGACGAGGGTGCGGGCCACGGCCACACCGCGTTCGCGCAGCACCCGCTGCACCTCGGCGTGGAAGCCGTACAGCTCCAGCAGCGGGGTCGCGCCCATGCCGTTGACCAGCACCAGCACCGGGCTGCGCGGCGGCATGTCCTCCAGGACGGCGTTGACCGCGAAGTCGGCGATCTCCCCGGAGGTCATCATCGGCCGCCGCTCCCGGCCCGGCTCGCCGTGGATGCCGATACCCAACTCCAGCTCGCCGTCCGGCAGATCGAAGGTCGGGCTGCCCTTCGCCGGGGTCGTACAGGCGCTGAGGGCCACGCCGAAGCTGCGGGAGTTCTCGTCGACCTGCCGGCCGATGGCCTGCACCCGCTCCAGCGGCTGCCCCTCGGCCGCGGCGGCACCCGCGATCTTCTCCACGAAGAGCGTCGCGCCGGTGCCCCGTCGCCCGGCCGTGTAGAGGCTGTCGGTGACCGCCACGTCGTCGTCGACGAGCACCTTGGCGACCCGGATGCCCTCGTCCTCGGCCAGCTCGGCCGCCATGTCGAAGTTCAGCACGTCACCGGTGTAGTTCTTCACGATGAACAGCACACCGGCCCCGCTGTCCACGGCCGCCGCCGCACGCACCATCTGATCGGGCACCGGCGAGGTGAACACCTCTCCGGGGCACGCGGCGGAGAGCATGCCCGGCCCGACGAACCCGCCGTGCAGCGGCTCGTGCCCGGAACCGCCGCCCGACACGAGCGCGACCTGCCCCGCCACCGGGGCGTCCCGGCGGACGATCACCCGGTTCTCCACGTCCACGTTCAGGTCGGGATACGCGGCCGCCATACCGCGCAGCGCGTCCGCCACGACGGTCTCCGGCACGTTGATCAGCATTTTCATGCCTGTCTCCTAGGAAGCTCAGCGGCAGGTGGACGGAGCCTTGTTCCTCAGTATCGACCTTGAGGCAGCGAAGGTCATGTGCGCCGCAGCTTCTCCTCCGGGGCCGCCGGCGGCCGGGCCGCGGCGGGGATCCGACGGCCCCGGCCCGTGGTGACGCAGGGTGTGTGGACGGGGTCGCGGCGGTGACGTGACGTGGTGCGCCGCCGGGCCAGGTCCCGGGCCGCGTGCCGGACATCCGGTCGCCGTCGCCGTCGTCGCCGGCGCCGGTCCCCGGGAGAACGGGAGACGGGAGACGGGAGGTGTCAGCGCACCAGCGCCGGGCGCTTCGGGTCGAACTCCCAGTCCGGGATCAGGAACCGCATGGCGGCCGCGTCGTCACGGCCCCCGAGAGCCAGCTCCCGGTAGCGCTCGTGCGCCGCCTCGACCTGATCCATGTCCAACTCGATCCCCAGACCCGGGCGTTCCGGCAGCGCCACGGCACCGTCGCGGATGACCGGCGGCTCACGGGTCAGACGCTGGCCGTCCTGCCAGATCCAGTGCGTGTCGATCGCGGTGATGTCACCGGGCGCGGCGGCGGCGACCTGCGTGAACATCGCCAGCGACACGTCGAAGTGGTTGTTGGAGTGCGAACCCCAGGTCAGCCCCCAGGCATCGCACAACTGGGCGACGCGCACGGATCCGTTCATGGTCCAGAAGTGCGGGTCGGCCAGCGGGATGTCGACCGCGTCCGCCTTGACGGCGTGACCGAGCTGCCGCCAGTCGGTGGCGATCATGTTCGTGGCGGTCCGCAGTCCGGTGGCGCGCCGGAACTCCGCCATCGTCTCGCGCCCGGAGAAGCCGCCCTCCGCACCGCAGGGATCCTCGGCGTAGGCGAGGACGTCCCGCAGCGAGCGGCCGATCGCGACGGCGTCGGCGAGCAGCCAGCCACCGTTCGGGTCGAGCGTGATCCGGGCCTGCGGGAAGCGCTCGGCGAGCGCGGTGACCGCCTCGGCCTCGGCCCGCCCGTCGAGGACGCCGCCCTTCAGCTTGAAATCCTGGAACCCGTACCGTTCCTGGGCCGCCTCGGCCAGCGCCACGATCGCGTCCGGTGTGAGTGCCTCCTCGTTGCGCAGCCGCAGCCAGGCGTCCTCCGCGCCCGGCTCCTCACGGTACGGCAGATCCGTGCGGCGGCGGTCGGCGACGTAGAAGAGATAGCCGAGGACGGGGACAGTGGTGCGCTGCACGCCCTCACCGAGCAGCGCGGCGACCGGCACACCGAGGTACTGGCCGAGCAGGTCCAGCAGCGCCGACTCGACGGCGGTCACCACGTGGACGGTGATCCGCAAGTCGAAGGTCTGCGGTCCGCGGCCGGCCGCGTCGCGGTCGCCGAACCGCTCGCGCACGGCCCGCAGGACCGCCTGTACATCGCCGACGGGGCGGCCGACGACCAGGTCGCGGGCCTCCTCCAGGGTGCGGCGGATGCCCTCGCCGCCGGGCACCTCGCCGACACCGGTGCGGCCGTCGGAGTCGGTGAGGATCACCAGGTTCCGGGTGAAGTACGGGCCGTGCGCGCCGCTGAGATTGAGCAGCATGCTGTCCTGGCCCGCGACCGGGACGACCCGCATCGAGGCGAGGACGGGGGTGGCGGCGGCGCGGAGTGCCGTGGCGCTCATGGGTCGGGCCCTTCCTGTGCGGCCGGCGGGAGAACGTGCCGGCATGAGAGGGATGTGCCGCGCGGCGGGCGGCGGCCTTGCCTGAGGTCAGCCGCCGATGCCCGAGACGAGGTCGGCGAGAGCGTCCAGCTCGTCCGGTTCGAGATCCGTCAGCGGCGGACGGACCGGGCCCGCGGGCCGGCCGGTCGCGGTCAGCCCCGCCTTGACGATGCTCACGGCATAGCCGCTCCTGCGGTCGCGGATCTCCGTGTACGGCAGGACGAACTCCTTCAGCATGCGCACGACGTCCGCGTGCCGGCGCGCGCGCACGGCCTCGTAGAAGCCGAGGGCGAATTCGGGGACGAAGTTGAACAGGGCCGAGGAGTACGTGGTGACGCCGAGTTCGAGGTACGGCAGCGCGTAGGTCTCGGCGGTCGGCAGACCGCCCACGTAGGTGAGCCGGTCGCCGACGCTCGCGTACAGGCGGGTCATCGCGTCGAGGTCGCCGGTGCCGTCCTTGAAGCCGATCAGGTTGGGGCAGCGCTCGGCGAGACGGGCGACGGTGTCGGCGTGGTACACGGCGTTGGCCCGGCTGTAGACGATCACGCCGAGCGAAGTGGCCCGGCACACCGCCTCGACATGCGCCGCGAGTCCGTCCTGGGATGCCTCGGTGAGATAGGGCGGGAAGAGCAGGACGCCGTCGGCGCCGACTCGCTCGGCGGCTTCGGCCAGGGCGACGGCGGTGGCCGTGCCGTAACCGGCGGGGGCCACGATCGGTGTGCCCTCGGGGGCCGCGTCCGCCGCCGCGGCGACCACGCGCTCCACCTCCGGCAGCGTCAGCGAGAAGAACTCGCCGGTGCCGCCCGCCGCGAACAGCCCCGCCACCTCGTAGGCGCCCAGGTGTGCGATGTGCGCACGGTAGGCGTCCTCGTCGAAGGCGTGGTCCCCGGCGCGGAAGTGGGTCACGGGGAAGGACAGCAGTCCGGAACCGATGCGGCGGCCCAGCTCGGCGGGTGAACAGGCGGTCATGGCGAGGGCGCTCCCGAGAGGACGAGGCGGCGGAGGTGCCGGCGCCGGTCGCCGTCCTCGTACGACCGGCGTCACTTGTCCCCCGCGACGCTAGGAGGAGACACTCATGCACGTCCAACACCGATTCCGCATGCCGTGATGCGTTCCGCGCATCGGGGAGCCGCCGCGTCCGATCCGGCGGGCCGAGAGGGAGGTATCTCCGCGTGTTCTCGCTCGACCAGCTCGCCGGCTTCGTCGCGGTGGCCGAGGAGGGTCACTTCGGCCGGGCGGCGGCCCGCCTCAACATGACCCAGCCGCCGCTCAGCCGCCGCGTCCAGGCGCTGGAGCAGCAGATCGGCGTGCAGCTGCTCGACCGCTCGCAGCGCGGGGTGCGCCTGACCGCGGCGGGCCACAGCCTGCTCGCCGACGCACGCCGCATCCTCCAGCTGTCCGAGCGCTCGGTGCACTCGGCCCGGCGTGCGATGGCCGGGGAGACCGGCACGATCACCTTCGGCTTCACCGCCAGCTCCGGTTACGTCCACCTGGAGACGGTGCTCGCCACGGCGCGCGCCCGGCTGCCCCGGGTCGATCTGGTGCTGCGGGAGATGGTCACCTCGGCCCAGCGTGCCGCGCTGCTCGCCGGTGACCTCGACGTCGGCCTGGTCCGGCCGCCCGTGGACTCCCCGGAGTTGTCCCAACTGCCCTTCGCCCGAGAGCCGTTGGTGGCCGCACTGCCGACCGGGCATCCGCTTGCCACGCGGGCCGCCGCGCCCGATGTCAAGGACCTCGACGGAGTGCCGTTCCTGATGTACGACCCGGACGAGGCGTGGTATTTCCACGATCTCCTCGGGCGGCTGTTCCAGCGCGCGGACGTCACTCCGGTCTACGTCCAGCACGCCAGCCAGGTGCACACGCTGCTCGCCCTGGTCGGCGCGGGCCTCGGCGTCTGCCTGGTGCCCGAGGCGGCCCGGCGGCTGCACGCGGACGGGGTGGTGTTCCGGCCGGTGACCGGCATGGACGACACCCGGGCCGAACTTCGTCTGGCCTGGTGCTCGGATCACGAGGGGCCGGCGCTCACGGCCCTGGTGACGGCTCTGCGCGAGCGACGGGAACCGGCCACCCGGTGACCCCTGCCGTCGTAGCCGCTCGGCGAGCAGGCCACCCGGTGAAACCACCGCCGACCCGGCCCGCTCCGCGAGCCGGTCACCCGGTTACCACCGCCGACCGGGTGGAGTTCTCACCCGCGGTTCGGCAGGCACTCCGCACCGGTCCGCCAGAGGCCGGCGGGACCGCATCGGCCGGTCCGTCCGGGGAACCCGGTGGCCGGAACCCGGTGGTCGCCGACCGCAGGAGGAGGTGCCGTCGCCGTGAACGACTGGGAGATGTGGGAGATGCCCGACGAGGCCGGGTTGTCACCGCGCGAGCGGCTCGCGCTGTTGCGGATCGAGGCGGATCTCCGGCAGGACCGGAGGTTCGTACGCCGCATGGGCGCGGTACGGCACGGGGTCTGGCTGCCGGTGTCGGTGCTGCTGCTGGCGGTCGCGTCGGTGTTCGTCGCCGTCATGGGCATCCGCACCTCCGACCCCGCGCTGGTGTGGTGCTTCGTGCTGGTGTGGCCGCTGACCCTCTTCCAGGCCTTCCGGCTGCTGTGCCGAGCGGCCCGCTCCCGACCGCGCCCCGGCTCCGGCCTCACCCCGTGGCTCTGACGCGGACCCGGACCGCCGGCCCGGCGACGGGGGGAAGCGGACCGCGGGACGAGGGCCGAGGGGAGCCGATCGCCGAACGAGCGCCGGATCGCCGAACGAGGGCCGAGGGGAGCCGATCGGCGGACGAAGGCCGGGGGCCGTACCGGTCCGCCGGGCTCGGCTCCGCCCGCCCAGACGCCGGGCTCGGCTCCGCCCGCCCGGGTCGGCCGGCCCCCGGCCCCCGGCCCCCGCGCTCCTCAGCCCTGCTTGCCCCGGCCGGACAGCGCGTCGCGCATCCGGTCGACCAGGCCGGTGCCCGGTGCCAGCAGCTTGTTGGCCGGGGGAGTGTCCGGTGCCGAGGGGTGCGGGCGGGTGGGGGCCGTCTTCTTCGCCCGGCGGACCTTGTCCCCGAGGTCCATCAGCGCCTCCGGGGGACAGGCCTCCTCCAGCCGCGGGAAGAGGTTCTGCTCCTCGTCGGCCACATGCGACCGGATCTCGCTCATCAGCTGGGTCATGAGCACGTCGAACTGCGGATCGTCCGCCTCGCAGCCCTCCAGATCCTTCATGATCCGTTCGGCCTTGGAGTGGTCCTCGATCTCCTTGTCGGCCAGGGCGTCACCGCCGGCCAGATGCTCGCGCACCGCCGGGTACAGATAGGCCTCCTCGGCGACCGAGTGACGAACCAGCTCGATCGTGGCCTGGTCGCAGAGGTTCTTGCGTTCCTGGGAGCCGGGCGGCAGCGCCTCGATGCGGCCGAAGATCTCCTCGACCTCACGGTGGTCGGTGGTCAGCTCCTGGATGACGTTTCCGCCGTGACCCATTGTCTCTACCTCCTGCGTGAAGCGCGGCGGCCCGGGAACGGCCGGCCGTCGCCGCGCCGAGTGCCCCGGGCACGGCGCGCTACACGGCCCGCCGCGGCTGCCGGCACATCCCGTGCAGGAACGTGTCCAGCGTGGTATGCGAGGCCGCGGAGTCGCGCGCGGACCCATGAGTCCGGAGAATAAGAGTCCAACGTGTGAACCCAACTGGCAGGGGAACTCAGCTGCCCGTGTCGTCCAGCAAGCGGCGACCGAACAGAGCGGTCCCACGGATCCGCGGGACCCATGCCCTGTCCCCTTCCAGCTTCTTCACCCCACTTCCTGCCCGACGGGCCGGTCATGCCGGGCCCGAGGGACGGAACACGCGCCGATCGCCTGCGCAGAGCCCTCCAGGGACGCGCACGACCCATGCCAGGGCGCGGTCGGCGCGGTCGAAGGACGACGAAGGAAAGCCTCCATGACTGGTGACACACCGTTTTCCTGGCGGCGCGCCCTCGTGACCGGCGGCGCCGGTTTCCTCGGTTCCCATCTGTGCGAGCGGCTGCTGGATTCGGGAGTCGAAGCCGACTGTGCCGACAACCTGGCCTGCGGGCGGCGCGAGAACATCGCCCACCTGGAGGACCGGCCCGGCTTCCGGTACACCCACTGCGACGTCTCCGCCGCGAACTGCCCCGAGCTGCTGCCCGGCCCGTACGACCTGGTCCTGCACTTCGCCTGCCCGGCCTCGCCCACCGACTATCTGCGCATGCCGCTGGAAACGCTCGACGTGGGCAGCCTCGGTACCCGCAACGCCCTCGCGATCGCCGAACGCGACGGAGCCCGCCTGCTGCTCGCCTCCACTTCGGAGGTGTACGGCGACCCGCAGGTGCACCCGCAGCACGAGGGCTACTGGGGCAACGTGAACCCGGTCGGCCCGCGCAGCGTGTACGACGAGTCCAAACGGTTCGGCGAGGCCCTGGTCACCGCGCACGCCGGCACCCGCGGGACGAACGCCGGGATAGTGCGGCTGTTCAACACCTACGGCCCGCGGATGCGTGCCCACGACGGCCGCGCCGTGCCCACCTTCATCTGCCAGGCCCTGGCCGGCGAACCGGTCACGGTGACCGGCGACGGCAGCCAGACCCGCTCGCTGTGCTACGTCGACGACACCGTCGACGGCATCCTGCGGGTGGCCGCGAGCAGGTCCGTGCGGCCGGTGAACATCGGCGGCAGCGACGAGATCACCGTCGCCGACCTGGCCCGCAGGGTGGTCGCCCTCACCGGTTCGCGGTCCCCGATCGCGTTCATCGACCGGCCCGTGGACGACCCCGGCCGGCGCCGCCCCGACACCACCCTCGCGCGCGAACTGCTCGGCTGGTCGCCGCAGGTCCCCTGGGAAGAGGGCCTGAAGCAGACCATCGCCTACTTCGCGTCCCGGCCCTGGGACGGCGATCCGGCCCCGCCGCAGTCCTGACCAGCCCCCCGCCCCCCCGCCGCACTGGAGACAGCGCATGCACGTCCTCGGTATCAACGCACTCTTCCACGACCCGGCCGCCGCCCTGATCACCGACGGCGAGATCGTGGCGGCGGCGGAGGAGGAGCGGTTCTCCCGCCGTAAACACGGCAAGCGGCCCCTGCCCTTCTCCGCCTGGGAGCTGCCCGAGCAGTCGGCCCGCTGGTGTCTGGAGCAGGCCGGCCTCACCCCGTCCGACCTGGACGCCGTGGCCTACTCCTACGACCCCTCCCTCGCCCGCCCCGCCGAACTGATGGGCCTGCACGACCCCTGGGACCATCTGCGCCAGACCTACGCCCGCGAGGCGCCCGAATTCCTCGCCGAGGCACTGCCCGGACTCGACCCGGCCAAGGTGAGGTTCGTCCCGCACCACGTGGCGCACGCCGCCTCCGCCGGCCCCGTCTCGCCGTACCCGGACTGTGCCGTCCTCGTCCTGGACGGCCGCGGCGAGTGCGGCTCCCACCTGGCCGGCCGCTACACCGACCGCGAACTGACCGTCCTGGCCGCCCAGCAACTGCCCGACTCCCTCGGCCTGTTCTACGAGGACCTCACCCAGCACCTCGGATTCCTGCGCAGCAGCGACGAGTTCAAGGTGATGGCGCTCGCCTCGCACGGCACCCCGCGCTTCGCCGAACGGCTGCGGGAGTACGTCCACGCCGACGACCGGGGCGGCTTCCGGGCCCGCCCGGTGCCCTGGACCGAACTCGTCCCGCCGCGCCCGGCCGGCGGGGCCTGGCGCCAGGACCACGCCGACCTCGCGGCCAGCGCCCAGCTGTGCCTGGAGGAGACCCAGCTCGCCCTCGCCAGGTGGCTGCGCGAACGCACCGGCGAGGACGCCCTCACCCTGGCCGGCGGCGTCGCCCTCAACTGCGTCGCCAACACCCGGCTGTGGCGGGAGAGCGGCTTCCGGCACGTGTGGGTGCAGCCCGCCGCCGGTGACGCGGGTACGGCCCTGGGGGCGGCGGCCCACGTCGCCGGGGAGAAGGACACCCTGCAGCCGATGCCGACGGCGGCACTGGGGCGCGGCTGGAGCGACGCCGAGCTGCGGGCGTGGCTGGAGCGGGCCGCCGTGCCGTACGAGGAGCCCGCCGACATCGCCGAGACGGCCGCCGAGGCGCTGGCCGCCGACGGCATCGTGGCCTGGTTCCAGGGGCGCGGCGAGTACGGGCCGCGCGCGCTCGGGCACCGCTCGCTGCTCGCCCACCCCGGCAGGGCCGCCAACCTGGAACGGCTCAACGCGGTCAAGGGACGGGAGGAGTTCCGGCCCGTGGCGCCCATGGTGCTCGCCGAGCGCGCCGCCGAGATCTTCGACGGGCCGCTGCCCAGCCCGCACATGCTGTTCGTGCACGACGTGGCCGCCGACTGGAAGACCCGCATCCCGGCCGTGGTCCACGTGGACGGCACGGCCCGCATCCAGACCGTGGACCGCGCGCAGGAGCCCCTGGTGGCCCGCATGATCGAGGGGTTCGAACGGCGCACCGGGCTGCCGGTCGTGGTCAACACCAGCCTGAACACCGCCGGACGCCCCATGGTCGACGACCCCCGGGACGCCCTGGAGTGCTTCGGCTCGGCCCCCGTCGACCTGCTGGTGCTCGGCCCGTTCGCGATCCGCCGCGGAAAGGCGTTCGGATGAGCGACGCACCCGCCTACACCGTCGTCGTCCCGACGATCGGCCGCCCCTGCCTCGCCGAGTGCCTGCGCGCGCTCGCCCGGGCCGCGGACCATCCGCCGCACGAGGTGGTCGTCGTGGACGACCGGCCCGCCCCCGAGGGCGACCTGATGCTGGAGACGGCCGGACCGCTCCTCGACCGGGTGCGCACCCTGCGCACCGGCGGCAGGGGCCCGGCCGCCGCCCGGAACGCCGGCTGGCAGACCGTACGGACCCCCTGGACGGTCTTCCTGGACGACGACGTCCAGGTGCTGCCGGACTGGTCCCGGCGGCTCGCCGTGGACCTGCGCGAAGCCGGCCCCGACGTCGGCGGCGTCCAGGGACAGTTGCGTGTCCCCCTGCCCCTGGACCGCCGGCCCACCGACTGGGAACGCGGCACCAAGGGCCTGGAGAACGCCGCCTGGGCCACCGCCGACATGGCGTACCGCACGGAGGCGCTCAAGCGGACGGGCGGCTTCGACGAACGCTTCCCGCGGGCCTTCCGCGAGGACGCCGACCTCGCCCTGCGGGTGCGGCGGGCCGGCTGGGCCCTGGTGCGGGGCGGTCGGGTCACCCGGCATCCGGTCCGCCCGGCGCACTGGTGGGCCTCACTGCCCGCGCAGCGCGGCAACGCCGACGACGCCCTGATGAAGCGGCTGCACGGACGCGACTGGTGGAGCCGCGCCCAAGCCCCCCGCGGCCGGCTGAGCCGCCATCTGGTGGTCACCGGCGCGGCCCTCACCGCCGCCTCCTGCGCCCTGACCGGACGGCGCCGGGCCGCCGCCGCCTGGGCGGCCCTGTGGACGCTCGGCACCGCCGAGTTCGCCCTGGCCCGCATCCTGCCCGGCCCGCGCACCGCCCGCGAGATCGCCGCGATGGTCGGCACCAGCGTGCTCATCCCGCCCCTCGCCGTCCGGCACCGGCTCTGCGGAGCCGTCCGCCACCGGCACGCCGAACCCAAGGGAGGTGCCGGGTGACCACCGTGAGCGCCGTCCTGTTCGACCGCGACGGCACCCTCGTGGCGGACGTGCCGTACAACGGCGACCCCGGCCGGGTGCGTCTGCTGCCCGGCGCCGCGGCGGCCGTCGCGCTGGCCCGCTCCCACGGCCTGGCCACCGGCGTGGTCAGCAACCAGTCCGGCATCGGGCGCGGCCTCCTCACCCCCGGGCAGGTGCGCCGTGTCAACGAGCGGGCCGACGCGCTGCTGGGCGGCCTGGACACCTGGGTGTTCTGCCCGCACGCCCCCGACGCCGGCTGCGCCTGCCGCAAGCCCCGCCCCGGCCTGGTCCTGACCGCCGCCGCCCGGCTGGGCGTCGCGCCCGCCGCGTGCCTGGTGATCGGGGACATCGCCGCGGACGTGCTGGCGGCCCGCGCGGCCGGCGCCCGGGGAGTACTCGTGCCGAACACGGCCACGGCACCGGCGGAGGTGGAACGCTTCGCCGGGCAGAGCGCGCCCGATGTGCTCACCGCCGTACGCGACGCGCTCGCGGCGACCGCGGGAGGGCGGTCCTCGTGAAAGCCCTCGTGGTCCGTCTCGACAGCTTCGGCGACGTGCTGCTCGCCGGCCCCGCCGTGCGCGCCGTCGCCGCCCACAGCTCCCACGTCACCCTGCTGTGCGGCCCGCGCGGCGCGGACGCCGCCCGACTGCTGCCCGGCGTGGACGACGTGCTGGTCTGGGAGGCGCCGTGGGAGGGCTTCGAACCGCCCCCGGTGTGCCCCGCCGACGTCGAGGACCTGCTCCGGCGGCTGCGCGCCGGGGCTTACGACACCGCGCTCGTCCTCACCTCCTTCCACCAGAGCCCCCTGCCGACCGCGCTGCTGCTGCGGCTCGCCGGTGTCCGCCGGATCGGCGCCGACAGCGTCGACCACCCCGGTCGGCTGCTGGACGTACGCCACCGGCGGCGGGACGGCCGGCACGAGGCCGAGGCGGCCCTCGACACCGCCGCCGCCATGGGCTTCACGCCGCCCCCCGGCGACGACGGGCGACTGCGCGTCCTGCCGCCCCCGGACACCGGCAGCCTCACCGGCAACGGCCCGTACGTCGTCCTGCACCCCGGTGCCAGCGCCCCCGCCCGCGCCTGGAGCCCCCACCGCTGCGCCGAGGCGGTCGCCCTGCTCGCCGACGCCGGGCACCGCGTCGTCGTCACCGGCGGCCCCGGCGAGACGGCCCTCACCCGGCAGGTCGGCGACGGCCTGGCCGTCGACCTCGGCGGCCGGACCAGCCCGCGCACCCTGGCCGGGGTCCTGCGCATGGCCGACGTCGTGGTCAGCGCCAACACCGGACCCGCCCACCTCGCCGCGGCCGTCGGCACCCCCGTGGTGTCGCTGTTCGCGCCCGTGGTCCCGGCCGACCGCTGGGCACCCTACGGCGTCCCCGTCATCCTGCTCGGCGACCAGTCGGCACCGTGCAAGGACACCCGGGCCCTCACCTGCCCCGTGCCTGGCCACCCCTGCCTGGACGAGGTCACCGGACAGGACGTGGTGCGCGCGGTCCACAAGCTCATCCAGGAGCGGCACTCATGAACATCCTCGTCTGGCACGTGCACGGATCCTGGCTCACCGCCTTCGTGCAGGGCCCGCACACCTACCTGGTCCCGGTCACCGAGGACCGCGGACCCGACGGCCTGGGCCGCGCCGTGACCTGGGACTGGCCGCCGTCCGTCCGCGAACGCACGCCCAGGGAGCTCTGGGACGCCGACATCGGCCTGATGGTCCTCCAGCGTCCGCACGAACTCGACCTCGCCCTGCGCTGGACCGGCCGCCGCCCCGGTGTGGACGTGCCCGCCGTGTACGTCGAGCACAACAGCCCCGACGCCTCACCCGAGCGGCAACTCCACCCGCTGGCCGCCCAGTCGAGGATCCCCGTCGTGCACGTCACCCACTTCAACCGGCTGATGTGGGACAGCGGCCAGGCCCCGACCGAGGTCGTGGAACACGGCATCGTCGACCCCGGCCCGCTCTGGACCGGCACCGAACGGCGCGCCGCCGTCGTGGTCAACGAGCCCCTGCGCAGGGGCCGTACCACCGGAACCGACCTGCTGCCCCGGTTCGCCCGGTCCGCGCCCCTGGACGTCTTCGGCATGCGCACCGAAGGACTCGCCGAGCACCTCGGCCTGCCGCCCGAACGCTGCCGCGCCCGGGACCTGCCCCAGCACGAACTGCACCGGGCGATGGCCAGGTGCCGGGTCTATCTGCACCCCGTGCGCTGGACCTCGCTCGGCCTGTCCCTGCTCGAAGCGATGTTCCTGGGCATGCCCGTGGTCGCCCTGGACACCACCGAGGTCCGGGAGGCGGTACCGGACGGCGCCGGTGTGGTCTCGAACCGACTCGACGTACTCGAGGAGGCCGTACGGGCCTACCTCGCCGAACCCGAGCTGGCCCGTCGCACCGGCGCGACGGCCCGGGCCGCGGCCCGGGCCCGCTACGGAGAGCGGCGCTTCCTGGACGACTGGGAGCGCCTGATCAAGGAGGTCACCCGATGAGCCGTATTCCGCACACGGCCGGGCGCGTCGCCATGGTCTCCGAGCACGCCAGCCCGCTGGCCGCGCTCGGCGGGCCGGACGCGGGCGGCCAGAACGTGTACGTCGCCCAGGTCGCCCGGCAGCTCGCCAGAAAGGGGTACCGGGTCACGGTGTACACCCGGCGGGACTCAACGGGCCTGCCGGACCGGGTGACCCTCATCGACGGTGTGCAGGTGGTGCATGTGCCCGCCGGGCCGCCCGCACCCGTCCCCAAGGACGAACTGCTGCCGCACATGGCCGAGTTCGGGCACTTCCTGGCCCGGCAGTGGGCACAGAGCCCGCCCGACGTGGTGCACGCCCACTTCTGGATGTCGGGCCTCGCCGCACTGGCCGGCGCCCGCGACCTCGGCATCCCGGTCGTGCAGACCTACCACGCGCTGGGCACCGTCAAGAAGCGCTATCAGGGCGGCGCCGACACCAGCCCGCCACAGCGCCTCGCCATCGAGGAGGCCATCGGCCAGGAGTGCGCCGGGATCATCGCCACCTGCAGCGACGAGGTGTCCGAGCTGAAGGCGATGGGGGTGCCGGAGGACCGGATCAGCGTCGTGCCCTGCGGGGTCGACCCCGACCAGTTCACGCCGTCCGCCCGCACCCGTCCGCCCGGCGCCCGCAAGCGCCTGCTGGCCGTCGGCCGGCTGGTGCCGCGCAAGGGCTTCGACCGCGCCATCCGGACCCTGGCCGGCCTCCCCGACGCCGAACTCCTCGTCGCCGGCGGCCCCGAGGCCGATCTGCTCGGCAGCGAACCCGAGGCCGCGCGCCTCTACTCCCTCGCCGGCGAGTACGGGGTCGCCGACCGCGTCACCCTGCTCGGCGGGGTCGGCCGGGCCCGCATGCCCCGGCTGATGTCCAGCGCCGACCTGGTGCTGTCGCTGCCCCGGTACGAGCCCTTCGGCATCGTCCCGCTGGAGGCCATGGCCTGCGCCACGCCCGTCGTCGCCACCGCGGTCGGCGGCCAGCTCGACACCGTCGTGGACGGCACCACCGGCCTTCTGGTCCCGGCCGACGACGACTACGACCTCGGCGCCGTCGTCCGCGGCCTCCTCGCCGACTCCGACCGGCTGGCCCGGTACGGAGCGGCCGGCCGGACCCGCGTGCTCACCCACTACACCTGGGACCGGGTGGCCGACGGGGTGGCCGAGGCGTACGGCGCCGTGTCCTCGATCCGCTCGCTCTCGGGAGTCGTCCGATGAAGACCGTGACCGACACGAAGTCCGTCGTGGACACCACCCACTGCGACGACCTGATGAAGGCCCTGGAGATCTTCCGCGCCCGCGGACCGCTCATCGAGCGCTGGGGGGCCGAACTCGCCCGCCGGCTGGGCGCGGGCGCCCGGTTGCTCGTCGCGGGCAACGGCGGCAGCGCCGCGCAGGCCCAGCACCTCACCGCCGAACTCGTCGGCCGCTACCGCGACGACCGGCCGCCGTTCTCCGCGGTCGCCCTGCACGCCGACACCTCCTCCACCACCGCGATCGCCAACGACTACGGCGTCCAGGAGGTGTTCGCCCGCCAGACCGCCGCCCACGGCCGCCCCGGTGACGTGCTCCTGCTGCTGTCGACCAGCGGGGCGAGCGCCAACCTGCTGGCCGCCGCCGACCGCGCGCACGGGCTCGGCATGACGGTGTGGGCGCTGACCGGGCGGCCGCCCAACCCGCTGCAGCTCGGCGCGGACGAGGCCCTGTGCGTCGACGCGCCCGTCGCCGCCACCGTCCAGGAACTGCACCTGGTCGCCGTGCACATGCTGTGCGAGGCCTTCGACCAGGCCGTCGAGCGAGGCGAGGCGGACCACCGGGCCGAGGAGACCGGAGCGGACGGCCGTCCGGCCGCCGATGACAGACGCGATGCCGACGGCGGGAGCGGTGCGTACGGCAGACGCGGTGCTGCCGGCGCGAGCGGTGCCGACGGCGCTGAGGGGGCCGATGGCGCAAGCGGTGCCGCCGGCAGGAGGGGTGCTGACGGCGCAAGCGGTGCCGCCGGCAGGAGGGGCGCCGAGGGCGCTGGTGGTGCCGAGGGCAAACGCGGTGCCGAGGACAAACGCGGTGCCGACGGCAGACCCGGTGTGGTCGGCCGGCTCGTCGGCCGCGCCCGCGCCGTCGCCCGGACCGCGCCCGGAGCATCCGTATCCCCCAGGAAGGGACACACATGACCGCCTCCCGGACGCCCCTGGTGGTCGTGGGCGACGTCCTCCTCGACCACGACCTGTGCGGCCGTGCCGAGCGACTGGCCCCGGACGCCCCGGTACCCGTCGTCCACGGCACCCGGCGCAGCTCCCGCCCGGGCGGCGCGGCCCTCGCGGCCTGCCTCGCGGCCGGCGACGGCCGCCCCGTCACCCTGGTCACCGCCCTCGGCACCGACGCCGCCAGCGATACCCTCCGGGAGCTGCTGGCCGGCCGGGTCGGCCTGGTCGAGGTGCCGCTGGAGGGCACCCTCAGCAGCAAGACCCGGGTCCTGGCGGGGGACCGGCCGCTGCTCCGCCTCGACGACGGCGACGGCCGGGCCCGCGAGGCCACCCCGGAGGCGGTCTCCGCGATCGGCGCGGCCGCGGGCGTCCTCGTCGCCGACTACGGCCGCGGCACCGCCGACGTCCTGCGCGACTCCCTGGCCCACACCGCGGCCCCCGTCGTCTGGGACCCCCATGTACGGGGCCGGCCCCCGGTCCCCGGCGTCCGCCTGGCCACCCCCTCGGCCCAGGAGGCCCGCGCCTTCGCCCGGCAGCCGCACGACGACGAGACCGGCGGCTCGGCCGGCCTGCGCACCGCCGCCCGGGACGCCCGCACCCTCGTCCGGGCCTGGCAGGCCCAGGCCGTAGCCGTGACCCTCGGCGAACGCGGCGCCCTGCTCTCCCACGGCGAGACCCCGCTGCTCGTACCGACCCCGGCCGCCGCAACCGGCGATCCGTGCGGCGCCGGCGACCGGTTCGCCGCCGCTGCCGCCGGACTGCTCGCCGACGGCGCCCTCACCGAGGCGGCCGTCCAGGCCGCCGTGCACGCCGCCACGCGCTACGTCACCGAGGGCGGCGCCCGCGCGGTCGCCGTCCCGGACCGGCCGGAGCCCGCCGCCGAGCCCCCGGCCGACGGCGACACCACCGCCGACGCCGTCCGCACCGCCGCCCGGGTCCGGGCCGCGGGCGGCACCGTCGTCGCCGCGGGCGGCTGCTTCGACCTGCTGCACGCCGGGCACGTCGCCCTGCTCCAGGCCGCCCGCCGGGCCGGTGACTGCCTCGTCGTCTGCGTCAACTCCGACGCCTCCGTGCGCCGTCACAAGGGCGACGGCCGGCCCCTCGTCCCGGCCGCCGACCGGGTGAGAGTGCTGCGCGCCCTGGAGTGCGTGGACGCCGTCGCCGTGTTCGACGAGGACACCCCGGAACGCATCCTCGGCGAACTCCGCCCGCACATCTGGGCCAAGGGCGCCGACTACGCCCGGACCCGGCTGCCCGAACAGGCCCTGGTGGAGAGCTGGGGCGGACAGGTCCTGCTCCTGCCGTACCTCGACGGCCGCTCCACCACCGGCCTCGCCCGTCGCGCGGCCCTGTCTCCCACCTCGACCACAGGACGCACGAGGTGAGCGCCGACCAGCCCCGGAACCCCCCGCCCCGGCTCACCGGACAGGCCGGCGCGCCGGCCGTCGAACGCTTGGGCGACGGCGGCCGAATCGGCAAGGCGGCTGTCGGGCGTTTCCGGGGCGGCGGCCGGGTCGGCCGGTCGGCTGGCGAGCCCTCTTTCCGGGGTGGTGAGAACCGGGTCGGGCGGGCGGCTACCGAGTGTTTCAGGGGTGGCGGTGGTCGGGTCGGCCGGTGGGCGGTCGAGCCCTCTTTCCGGGGTGGCGAGGACCGGGTCGGCCGGTCGGCTGGCGAGCCCCTGTTCCGGGGCGGCGGCGGTCGAGCCGACCGGTCGGCCGTCGAGCCCGCTCCCCGGGTCCCGGGCCGTGCCGAGGGGGCGGACAGCGCGGTCAGTGGCCGCGTGCGGGACACGATCGCCCGGCCGCCCATGGTTCGCGCACCCGTTGGAGGACCGGCTCGGTGACTTCCCTACCGCACCCCCCGACCGTCCTGGTGCTGCGCGCGCTGGGGCTCGGCGACCTGCTGGCCGGTGTGCCCGCGCTCCGCGGTGTCCGCCGGGCCTTCCCCCGCCACCGGATCGTCCTCGCCCAGCCGCCGGTCCTCACCGACCTCGCCCTGGCCACCGGTGCGGTCGACGCCGTCCTCCCGGCCGAGGCGCCGGGCCGCGCGGTACCGGACCTCGCCCACTGGCCCGGCCCCCCACCCGACGTGGCCGTCGACCTGCACGGCAACGGCCCCGAGAGCCGCGACGCCCTGGCCGCCCTGCGTCCCCGCCGACTCCTCGCCCACGCCTGCCCTGACGGCCCGCCATGGTCGGGACACGCCAACGAACGGGACCGGTGGTGCGCCTTCCTGCGCGGCTACGGCATCCCCGCCGACCCTCACGACCTGCGGCTGCCCCCGCCCGCCACGCCGTCCCCGGCCCCGGGCGCGGTCCTCGTGCACCCAGGAGCGGCCTCGGGCTCCCGCCGCTGGCCGGGAGAGCGGTTCGCCGCCGTCGTACGCTGCCTGCGCGCCACCGGTCACCGCGTACTCCTCACCGGCGGCCCCGGCGAGGACGCCCTGGTCCGCTCGGTCGCCGAACGCAGCGGCCAGCACAGCCGCGACGTGCTGGCCGGCGGACTGCCGCTCGGGCAGCTGTCCGCGCTGGTCGCCGACGCGTCCCTGGTGCTCAGCGGCGACACCGGCCTCGCCCATCTCGCGGTGGCCCACGGCACCCGCTCCGTCACCCTGTTCGGGCCCGTGTCCCCCCGCCTGTGGGGGCCGCCCCCGAGCCCGGACCATCTCGCCCTGTGGAAGCCCGGCCCGCCCGGCGACCCGCACGGCCGCACCCCCGACGCCCGCCTGCTGCGCATCCGCACCGGTGAGGTCGCCGCGGCCTGTCTGATGCTGCTGCGGGACGCCCGCGGTCCCCGTCGGCCCGCCGGAGCGAAGGTGGCCCATGTCCACTGAACACGCCCCCGGCGGCACCCGCAGGGCCGCCGCCCCGGGCGACCCCCGGATCACCGTCGCCGTCATCACCCGCGACCGCACCGCCAGCCTGCTGCGCACCCTGGACGCCCTGGCCGAACTGCCCGAGCGGCCGCCGGTCATCGTCGTGGACAACTCCCGTGACGACACCACCCGCCGGACCGTGGCCGGCCACCCGGCGATCGCCCGTCTGCTGCGGCCCGCCGGCAACACCGGCGCCCTCGGCCGGAACCTGGCCGTCCGACACGCCCGCACCCCCTACGTCGCCTTCAGCGACGACGACTCCTGGTGGGACCCGGGGAGTCTCGCCCGCGCCGCCGATCTCCTCGACCTCCATCCCCGGCTCGGTCTGCTGGCCGCCCGCACCCTGGTCGGCGAGGAAGCCGCCGACGACCCCCTCAACGCCGTGCTCGCCGCCTCGCCGCTGCCGTCCGAACCGGACCTGCCCGGCCGCCCGGTGCTCGGTTTCCTCGGCTGTGCCTGCGTGGCCCGCCGGGAGGCATTCCTCGCCGCCGGCGGCTACCACCCGCTGCTCTTCTTCGGCGGCGAGGAGACCCTGCTCGCCTACGACCTGGCCGCCGCGGGCTGGGCCATCGCCTACGAGCCCACCCTGCGCGCCCGCCACCACCCCGAGGACCACGGCCGTACCGGCCGCCCCTTCCTCGTCCGGCGCAACCACGTCCTCACCACCTGCCTGCGCCGCCCCTGGCCGGTCGCCCTGCGCGCCGGCACCGAACTGGCGCTGGCCGCCGCGGCCCGCCGTCCCGGCGCGCGCCGGGCCCTCAAGGAGACCGTCGCCCGGTTCCCGGCCGCCCTCGCCCGGCGCCGCACCCTGCCCCCGCACGTCGAACACGCCGCGCGCCTCCTCGACCGGGCGACGGCCGGCCGGCCCCGCGAAGGCACCGCACGATGACCCGACCGGCCCCGACGACCGCGCGACCGCCTCCCTGACTCGCCACCGCCACCCCCACCCGCGGGCACAGGGCGGTCGGCCGACCCAGCGCCGGGCGAGTGAGTCCCGGCGGGCCCGTTGCAGCGCGGCGAGCCCGCGCTCCGGGTGGGGCGGAACGGGGGCGCGCTCGGCGCTGCACGCCGAGGCGGGGCCGCCGGACCTGCGCGGGGCGGGACCCCGGCGGCCCCGCGCGGCCCGCTGCCCCGCCCGGTGCGGTGCATGGCGCGGTTGAAAGCCGGTGATCCAACGTGCAAGGTGGTGCAAAAGGTCAGGAAGAGGCCTGGTGAGTTCCTTGGACCGTTGTCTGGGTGATGCGATGAATCCCTCTTCCGGTCGGCCGGCCGCACCGGCTCCCCCCGTCATCGAGTCCTCCGTCGTCGAGGGGCTGCCGGCCGAAGGCGCCCTGCTGCTGCGCATGTCCGGCAGCCTCGACGCCCGCGGGGCCCAGGCCTGGTCGGAGGAACTGCGCGGCCATCTGCGGAGGGCGGACCGCGCCGGGCTCCGCCCCGTGCTCGACATGGCGCACGTCCAGCTGGGCGGCGCCGCCGTGCTGCGCACGCTCAGCGAGACCACCCGGGCGCGGACCGGGCGCCCGGACCTGATCATCGTCCGGGCCCGGCCCGGGGTGCGCGAGGCGGTGCACCTGGCTCGTCTGGAGGGCGTCCGGCTGTACGCCACCCTCGACGAGGCGCTGCGCGAGCTGGCCCGCGCCGTCGCTCCGGTGGAGGAACTGCCCGCCTGGCGGACGCAGCTGACGGACCCGCTCCGGCCCTCGTACGCGGACCTGCACAAGGAGGTCCGCGCACTGCGCGCCCGGGTGCGCACAGCCCCGGTGATCGGCATGGCCCAGGGCACGCTCATGGTCCGTTACGGGCTGCCGGACTCCGGCAGCGCCTTCCGGGCACTGCGCGAGGCCTCGCAGCGGTTCAACGTGCCGCTGCGCGTCCTCGTCTCGGCCGTGGTGGCGACCCGGCCCCCGGACGGCGAGGTCTGGTTCCCCGGCCGCCGTTCGCCGGCGGTCCCGCCGCTGCGGATCCTGGCCCGTGGCGGCCGGGACCCCCGCTGCCGGCGGCAGATGATCGACGCCGTCCTGCACGAGGCGCTCGCCGTCGGCCGGGCGCCCGCCGGCTACGTGCAGCTGGTGGACCCGGCCGTGAAGGCCCTGACCCTGGAGGCCCACCACGGCTGTGCGGAAACGTTCCTCGACCACCTGGCGCGCGGCGGGGGAGACGGCACCGCGGACGCGGCGGCCCGCACCGGCGGCCGTCCGACGAGCGTTCCCGACGTCGCCACGGCCGCGCTGCTCTCCGAGGCCGGCCGGTGCGCCCTGCTGGCCACCGGCGCCCGCGCCCTGCACAGCGTCCCCCTCCTCTCCTCCGCCGGTCCGACCACCGGCGTGATCACCCTGCACTGGACCGAGGCCGGCCACCGGCCGACCGCCGCGCAGAGCGAGGCGCTCGCGCTGCTGGCCTCGGACGCCTCGGCCTGGCTGAGCTGGTACCACCGGGCGGTGCTCCTGGACGCCCTCGAACACCTCCACCGGAGACTGACCGGTTCCGCGACCTGAGCCGCTCCGCGCGCGGCGCCCCCGGCGAGCGGCCTCCGAGCGGCCTCACGAGCGGCCCCCGAGCGGGGCCGTCCCGCTGCACGGGGCTCCGGCGCGCGGGAGTCCTGTGCACGGGGATTCCCGCGGGGATTCCCGAGTGCGGCGAGGGTTCCTGCGCGCGGGGGGTTCCTGCGGGCGGCGCGGCGGACGCTACGCTCCGGGTATGCGGATCTCCGTCTCCTCCGACATGGACGAACCCGTGGCCCGCCTGCTGGTCGCCGAGCTGCGGCGCCGTGGCCACGACGTCCACGAGCACGGCGCGCTGCGGCCCGGGGCCGACGCGCAGTGGGCGGTCTGCTCGGAGGCCGCCGCGCGCGAGGTGGCGGAGGGTGCGGCCGACCAGGCGGTGGTCTGCTGCTGGACCGGCACCGGCGCGTCCATCGCGGCCAACAAGGTGCCCGGTGTGCGCGCCGCGCTGTGCACGGACGCCACCACGGCCGACGGCGCGCGCCGGTGGAACGACGCCAACGTCCTCGCCCTGAGCCTCAGGCTGACGTCCGAGCCGGTGCTGAGGGAGATCCTCGACGCGTGGTTCGCCGCCGAGCCGAGCCAGGATCCCGAGGACGTCCAGAACGTGGCCCGCGTCGGCCGCCTGGACGCCGCCCGGAAGACTTCGTAGGGGCGTACGGCGGTCCGGCGCGGGCCGGGGCCGGAGGGGGCACGGGGCAGGGGCTCAGTGGGCGCCGAGTCCGCCGCCGCCGAAGGAACCGCTGGAACCCTTGCTCCAGCGTGGGCGGTCCTTCGACGCGCTCGGCCTGGAGTCCATGTTGGTCAGCTCGTACGGGGTGAGGGGGCGTTCGCCCTTGGGGATCTGCGGCACATCCGCGGACTCCCTGTTCTCCCGGAGTTCACGCACCGGTCCGTCCGCCGGAAGCTTGGGCTGTTCCTCGGGACGGGGACGCGGGGGCTCGCGGTACTTCTCGCGGGAGGTCAACCAAAAGCCGCCGGCGAGCAGCGCGAGAACGGCCAGAGCCACGAGGAACAGAACGAGGCTCATCAGACCGCTCGCCGCGGCCAGCTGCATCGATGCGGTGTCCATACGGGAGGGATACCCCGCCCAGAACCGGACGAACCCGGACACTATGGGTCACCACGGGTACTGCGGGGTGACCGGCCGGGCGATCCGGCCGCCGTCGGCGACAGGCGGTGTTTGCCCTTGTCCGCCTCGGCTACCCGCACGGTGTGACATCGCCGACTTCGCAACAGCTCTACCGGTTCCTGGAGGACCGTTTCACCTGCGCCCAGGCGTGCACGCAGTGCGCCCGGGCCTGCGCCGTGCGGGCGAGCCTCGTCGACCCCGGCGGCACCGAGAACCAGGAGCGCGCACGACGGCTGGGCATCCTGTGCGCCGAGGTGTGCGACGCCACCTGTCGGGCCCTGAGCGAGGAGACACGGCAGGACGAGGAGGGGATCCGGGTCAGGGTGGACTGGTGCCGCTCGGTCTGTCTGGAGTGCGCCCATGCCTTCGACGCGCACCCCGGCGCCGAGTCGGCCGCGGCCGGCTGCCGGGCCTGCGCCGACGCCTGCGCGGTCTTCCTGAAGACGCTCGAATGACGCCCGTGCGACGGGCGCGGGGGTCGTGAGCCGCATTTCGCCCCGGCCCCGGCATTCCCAATTTCTGTAACACGTTCTACAGTGTGCGCCGTCAGGACCACCCTTGGGGAGCCTGGAGGCGCCGTGCACCTCGACCACACGCCCGAGCAGCAGCGGCTGCGCGCCGAACTGCGCGCCTACTTCGCCGAGCTGGTCCCGGACAACGCCTACGCCCGGTACGCCGACCCGGCCGCGCAGAAGCGGTTCTACCGCGCCACCATCCGCCGGCTGGGCACCGACGGCTGGCTCGGCGTGGGGTGGCCCGAGGAGTACGGCGGGCGCGGGATGACGGCGATGGAGCAGTTCATCTTCTTCGACGAGGCCGCGCAGGCGGGCGTGCCTCTGCCCCTGATGGCGCTGAACACCGTCGGTCCGACGATCATGCGGTACGGCACCGACGAGCAGAAGTCGTACTTCCTGCCGCGCATCCTCTCCGGCGAGATCGACTTCGCGATCGGCTACAGCGAGCCCGACGCCGGGACCGACCTCGCCGCGCTGAAGACACGCGCCGTACGCGAGGGCGACGAGTACGTCGTCGACGGGCAGAAGATCTGGACGACCAACGGCGACACCGCGGACTGGGTGTGGCTGGCCGTGCGCACCGATCCCGCGGCACCCCCGCACCAGGGCATCACCATGCTGCTGGTGCCGACCTCCGACCCCGGATACTCCTGCACGGTCATCCGCACCCTCGCCTCCCACGACACGACCGCGAGCTACTACGAGAACGTCCGCGTCCCCGTCTCCCGCCGCGTCGGCGCGGAGAACCAGGGCTGGCGGCTGATCACCAACCAGCTCAACCACGAGCGCGTCACCCTCGCCGCCCACGGCACCATGGCGATCCGCGCCCTGCACGACGTGCAGCGCTGGGCGCGGGAGACCAAGCTCGCCGACGGCCGCCGGGTGGCCGACCTGCCCTGGGTGCGCCGGCTGCTCGCCCGGACGTACACCCGGCTCGACGCGCTGAAGCTGCTCAACTGGCAGATGGTCTCGGCGGTCCAGGACGGCACGCTCACCCCGCAGGACGCCTCGGCGGTCAAGGTCTACGGCTCCGAGGCGCGCCGGGACGCCTACGCCTGGCTCATGGAGATCGTCGGCGCGGCCGGCCCGCTGAAGGAGGGTTCGGCCGGCGCCGTCCTCCACGGAGAACTGGAGCGCGGCTACCGCTCGGCGGTCATCTTCACCTTCGGCGGCGGCAACAACGAGATCCAGCGGGAGATCATCTCCTGGATCGGCCTGGGGATGCCCCGGGTACGGCGCTGACCCGGCCGCCTGCCCGGCACCCCGGAAGCGTGCGCCGAGAAACCGGGCCGGTCCCCACGAACGGGCCGGAGCCAATACCTCCGCATTCGGCTGACACTTCTGTCCGACTCCCTCCCTGCGCCATGCGGGTGAACGCCATCGCACCATGTGACACCGGCGATTGCGCGGGTTTCCCTGAGGTGGATGCGCGGGGGCCTGTCCATCCGGTCCCAGGTGCGGACCGACCGCGCCGTCTACGACAACCTGTTGGCATGGACGGCATGACACCGCTCCACCTCCCGTGGCACGTCAAGACGGCGTCAAGGTCTCCGGGAGCGCCGCCAAGGAAGCGCCAACAACCCCGTCGACCACCCCGCGAGACGGCTTCCTTTGGGGAGGAGACTTCCCGCGCGGGGAAGCCGGATCAGTGAGCGGAGCGCGTCGGCGGCGATGAGTGACGTACGGCCCGGACGACTGAAGGTCTACCTGGGAGCGGCCCCGGGGGTCGGCAAGACCTACCGGATGCTCGACGAGGGGCGGCGCCGCGCCGCCCGCGGGGCGGACGTGGTGGTGGGCTTCGCGGAGTGCCACGGCCGCCCGCGGACGGAGGCGATGCTCGACGGCCTGGACACCGTCGCCCGGGTGTCCTGCGCCTACCGGGGCGAGGAGTTCGAGGAGATGGACCTGGGCGCGGTACTCGACCGGCGCCCGCAGGTCGCCATCGTGGACGAGCTCGCCCACGGCAACGTCCCCGGCGACGGCCGCAACCCCAAGCGCTGGCAGGACATCGAGACCCTGCTCGACGCCGGCATCGACGTGATCACCGCGCTGAACATCCAGCATCTGGAGTCCCTCAACGACGTGGTCGAGAAGATCACCGGGGTGCCGCAGCACGAGACCGTGCCGGACGAGGTCGTACGCCGGGCCTGGCAGATCGAGCTGGTGGACATGCCGCCCGAGGGACTTCGTCGGCGGATGGCGCACGGGAACGTCTACGCCCCGGAGGAGATCGACGCGGCCCTCGCCAGCTACTTCCGGCCCGGCAACCTCACGGCCCTGCGTCAGCTGGCGCTGCTGTGGGTGGCGGACCGGGTGGACGAGGCACTCCAGGAGTACCGCTCGCAGCACGGCATCGGCCGGGTCTGGGAGACCAGGGAGCGCGTGGTGGTGGCCCTGACCGGCGGGCCGGAGGGGGACACGCTCGTCCGGCGGGCCGCCCGGATCGCCGACCGGTCCGCCGGCGGCGATCTGCTCGCCGTGCACGTGGCCCGCAGCGACGGCCTGGCCACCGGTGTCTCGCACGCCTCGCTGGCCCGGCAGCGCCGGCTGGTGGAGGACCTGGGCGGCAGCTACCACTCGGTCGTCGGCGACGACGTGGCGACCGCGCTGGTGGAGTTCGCCCGCGCGGAGAACGCCACCCAGCTGGTGCTGGGCACCAGCAGGCGGGGCCGTCTGGCCCGGTTCCTGACCGGCCCCGGCACGGGGGAGACCGTCACCGACCTGTCGGGCGACATCGACGTCCACCGGGTCACCCACGAGCGGGCCGGCCGCGGCACCCTCCTGCCCTCCGGGCGGCGCACCCTGTCCACAGCCCGGCTGATCGCCGGCCCGGTGGCCGGACTGGTGCTGCCGGTACTGCTCACGACCGTCCTCGCTCAACTGAGGGGCACGCTCAACCTGACCAGCGAGGCCCTGCTGTTCCTGCTCGCGGTGGTGGGCGTGGCCTGCATAGGCGGGGTCGTCTCGGCGGTGATCGCGTCGGTGACGGCTTCCCTGCTGCTCAACTACTGGTTCATCCCGCCCATCGGCGCGTTCACGCTGGACGACCCGAACGCACTCGTGGCCCTGGCGGTGTTCGTGGTCGTGGCGGCCACCGTGGCAGCGGTCGTGGACCGGTCCCTGCGGCTGTCGCGCCGCTCCGCCAGAGCCACGGCCGAGGCGGAGACCATGTCGTCACTGGCCGGCAGCATCGTGCGCGGCGAGGCGACCATCCCCGCTCTGCTGGAGCGGACGCGGGAGACCTTCGGCATGGAGTCCGCGGACCTGGTGGACGAGCCGCCCGACGAGGCAGGGGTGACCGCTGTCGCGGCTGGCCCTGGGGCTTTCCTCGCGTTGCGCGGCCGTATCCTCTCCTCCTCGGAACGGCGCGTCCTGGCCGCGTTCGCCGCGCACGTGGGTTCCGCGGTGGAGCGGGCCCGGCTGGCCGAGGCGGCGGCCGAGGTGGAGCCGGTGAAGGCCGCCGACCGGCTGCGTACCGCGCTGCTGCGGGCCGTCGGCCACGACCTGCGCACCCCGCTGGCGGCCGGCTGGGCCGCCGTCACCTCCCTCCGCAGCCGCGACGTCGCCTTCACCGACGCGGACCGCGACGAACTCCTCGCCACCGCCGACGCCTCCATGGCCAAACTCAACCGCCTGGTGGAGAACCTCCTCGACCTCAGCCGGCTGGAGGCCGGCGCCCTCACGCTGAATCTGCGCCCGACCGCCCTGGAGGAGGTGCTGCCCCTGGCGCTGACCGACCTGCCCGAGGTGCGGGTGGCGGACGTGGAGAACATCCCGACGGTGCTGGCCGACCCGCCCCTGCTGGAACGGGTGATGGCCAACCTGGCCGGCAACGCCGTCCGGCACACCCCGCCGGGGAAGGAGGTGCTGGTCACCGCGAGTGCCCTGGCCGGGCGGGTGGAGCTGCGGGTGGTGGACCGGGGGCCCGGTCTCCCCGCCGACGGCCGGGAGCGGCTCTTCGAGCCCTTCCAGCGGCTCGGTGACACCGACAACACCACAGGACTCGGCCTGGGACTGGCCCTCGCCCGCGGCCTGACCGAGGCGATGAACGGCACCCTCGATCCCGAGGACACACCCGGCGGCGGCCTCACGATGGTGGTGTCGCTGCCGTTGGCGGCACGGACGGTGGGCGCCGAACCGTACGAGCGGAGCGTGGGAGGCGCCTGAAGAGCGCGAGGTCCGGAACCAGGAAGTCCCCCCAGGGGGAGGGATCCGCGCGTGCCGTCCTCGGTCAGGCAGCCGGTGTCCCCGGACGGCCCGGCCACCGGTGTCCGGGACGCTCCGGCCGCCTCGTTCGACGTCGGACCCGGACGAGCCCGTCAAGCCCCCGTCAAGGCAGGCCGATCGGGCGCGAAGAAGCCGCAAGGAACAGCCGCGGCGGCGGGAGACGGACCGAACCTGGGTGCACCCGCGCGTCCCCTGGCCCCTCGCGCGGAGCCGAGGAAAGAAGGAGCACGCACCCATGTCCGTCCTGCCCCCCACCGAGCAGCCGGACGCCGCCTCCGCCGGCGAGGAGCCGCCCGACAGCGGCGAGCGGCATCGGCTGACCGCCGCCACCGGGCTCGCGGCACTGTCGCTGGACGCGATGGCGTCGGTGGCGTACGGCCCGGAGGCGATCGTCCTGGTCCTGGCCACCGCCGGCGCCCACGGACTGGGCTTCACGATGCCGGTGACGCTGGCCATCGCCGCCCTGCTCGCGGTGCTGGTGGCCTCCTACCGGCAGGTGATCGCTGCCTTCCCGGACGGCGGCGGCTCCTACGCAGTGGCGAAGACGCACCTGGGCGCGCGCACGAGCCTGGTGGCCGCGGCCTCGCTGGTGCTGGACTACGTCCTCAACGTCGCGGTCGCCGTGACGGCGGGGGTGGCGGCCCTGACCTCCGCCTTCCCCGCCCTGTACGACGACCGGCTGTGGCTGTGCCTGGCGGTGCTCGCACTGATCACCGCGGTCAACCTGCGCGGCATCGTGGAGTCGGCGAAGGCGTTCGTCGTGCCGACGGTCGTGTTCGTCGGCTCGATCCTCGCACTGATCATCGTCGGGCTGTGCCGTACGCACCCCGTGAGCACCGAGACGGCGGCCGGACACACCTCCGCCCTCGCGGACGACGCCACCACCGTGGGGGCGCTGCTCCTGCTGAAGGCGTTCGCCTCCGGGTGTGCCGCGCTGACGGGCGTGGAGGCCATCGCGAACGCCGTTCCGTCCTTCCGCGCGCCCCGCGCCCGCCGGGCCCAACGGGCGGAGGTCGCCCTCGGTGCCGTGCTCGGTCTGATGCTGATCGGCCTGTCCGTGCTGATCGGCCGCTTCCACCTCCAGCCGGTCGAGGGCGTCACGGTCCTCGCCCAGCTCGCGGACGCCTCGCTCGGCCACACCTGGGCGTTCTACGTCATCCAGTTCGCGACGATGATCCTGCTGGCGCTCTCCGCGAACACCTCCTTCGGGGGGCTTCCCGTCCTGCTGAAGCTGCTCGCCTGCGACCACTACGCCCCGCACGTGTTCGCCCTGAAGTCCGACCGCCAGGTCCACCGGCACGGCGTCCTCGCGCTCGCCGTGGCCTCGGCGATGCTGCTGGTCCTCTCCGGCGGCGACACCAACACCCTGGTGCCGCTGTTCGCCATCGGTGTCTTCGTCGGCTTCACGATCGCCCAGGTGGGCATGGTGAGGCACTGGACGCTGGAACGGGGGCGGGGCCGGCGCGGGAAGGCGCTGCTGAACGGCTTCGGCGCACTGCTGACAGCTGTCGCCACGGTCGTCGTCACCGCGAGCAAGTTCACCGAGGGCGCCTGGCTGATCGTGATCGCTGTCCCCGCGCTCGTCGTGGCCTTCGAGACCGTGCACCGTGCCTACGGCCGGATCGGCGACAGGCTCGGACTCGGCCGCGTCCCCGAGGTACCGCACCGGGACCGCTCCCTGGTGATCGTGCCCGTCTCCGCGCTCTCCCGGCTGACGTCGGAGGCGTTGACGGCGGCGGCCTCGCTCGGCGACGAGGTCCGTGCGGTGACCGTGTGCCACCCGGACCCCGAGGACCGGGCGCGGACGCGTGCCTTCGAGCGTTCCTGGGCGGCATGGGACCCGGGGGTGGAACTGGTGCGGCTGGCGGACGAGCGGCACGGCCTGGGGCGTCCCATCGCCGCGTACGTCCGTGAGGTGGCTGCCGCGGCACCCGGCACCCGGGTGACCGTGCTGATCCCGGAGGCCGAGCCGGAGCGGCTGTGGCAGCGGCTGCTGCAGAACCAGCGGGGTGCGGTGGTCGCGCACGCGGTGCGGCGGGAGACGGACGCGGTGATCTGCCGGCTGCGCCTCCGGCTCCCGTGAGGCGGCCCGGCCGCCGCCGGCCGTAAGGGTCCCGTCAAGGCCGGAAGGGTCGCCGTAAGAGAGCCGTCAACGGCGACGGAATCAGGCCACAGAAGCGCTTTCCTCGAACCGTCCGTTCCAACCGCACCTCACTCCAGGAGTTCGCGATGGCCGATCTGGCCTTCGTCGTCACCGTGCTCGCGGCTTTCGCGCTGGTGGCCCTCGTCGCCAAGGGGGTGACGAAGCTGTGACCGCCGAGAACATCGTCGGCCTCGTCGTGGCCGTCGCCCTGCTGGGCTACCTCGTCCTCGCCCTGATCTTCCCGGAGAGGTTCTGACGGTGACATCAGCTGCTACCGCAGCGGGCGCCGTGGGTCCCGTGTCCGCGGGCGTCCTCCAGCTGCTCGCCCTCATAGGCGCGCTGGCGCTCGTCTACATCCCCCTCGGCACCTACATGGCCCGGGTCTACTCCTCGAAGCGGCACCTCAGGGTGGAGAAGTGGATCTACCAGAGCATCGGTGCCGACCCGGACACCGAGATGACCTGGCCCGCGTATCTGCGCTCGGTCCTCGCCTTCTCGGCCGTCGGTGTCCTGTTCCTCTACCTGCTCCAGCGGCTCCAGGGCGTGCTGCCCGGCTCGATGGGCTTCTCGTCAGTGAACCCGGCGCAGTCGTTCAACACGGCCGTGTCGTTCGTGACCAACACCAACTGGCAGTCCTACTACGGCGAGCAGACCATGGGGCACGTCGTGCAGACCGCCGGTCTGGCCGTGCAGAACTTCGTCTCCGCGGCCGTCGGGATCGCCGTCGCCGTGGCACTGGTGCGCGGCTTCGCCCGCTCGCGCACCGGTGAACTGGGCAACTTCTGGGCCGACCTCGTGCGCGGCACCCTGCGGATCCTGGTGCCGGTCGCGGCCGTCGCCGCGGTGGTCCTGGTCGCCTGTGGCGCGATCCAGAACTTCTCCGGCATCCACGAGGTCGGACAGTTCATGGGCGGCTCGCAGCAGTGGAACGGCGGCGCGGTCGCCTCCCAGGAGGCCATCAAGGAGCTGGGCACCAACGGCGGCGGCTACTTCAACGCCAACAGCGCCCACCCCTTCGAGAACCCCACGCCCTTCACCAACCTGTTCGAGATCTTCCTCATTCTGGTGATCCCGTTCGCACTGACCCGCACCTTCGGTGTGCTGGTCGGCTCGGTGAAGCAGGGCTACGCCATCCTCGCCACGATGTTCACCATCTGGCTCGGTTTCACCGCCCTGATGATGTGGACCGAGTTCGCCCACCACGGCCCGGCGCTCCAGGCCGCCGGCGGCGCGATGGAGGGCAAGGAGGTCCGCTTCGGCGTCGGCGGCTCGTCGATCTTCGCGGTGGCCACCACGCTCACCTCGACCGGTGCGGTGGACTCCTTCCACTCCTCCTTCACCGGCCTGGGCGGCGGCATCACCATGCTCGGCATGATGCTGGGCGAGATCGCGCCCGGCGGTACCGGCTCCGGCCTCTACGGCATGCTGATCATGGCGGTCATCGCGGTGTTCATCGCCGGCCTGATGGTCGGCCGTACGCCCGAGTACCTCGGCAAGAAGATCGGCGGCCGGGAGATGAAGCTCGCCGCCTGCTACATCCTGATCACCCCGGCGCTGGTGCTCGTCCTCAGCGCGGCCTCCATGGCCCTGCCGACCCCGCCGCACTCGATGCTCAACTCCGGCGCGCACGGGTTCTCCGAGGTCCTCTACGCCTTCACCTCGGCCGCGAACAACAACGGCTCGGCCTTCGCCGGCCTGAACGCGAACACCGACTGGTTCAACACCATGACCGGGCTCGCGATGCTGCTCGGCCGATTCCTGCCCATGATCTTCGTCCTGGCACTGGCCGGCTCGCTCGCCGAGCAGCAGCCGGTCCCGGTCACCGCGGGCACCCTGCGCACCGAGAAGCCCCTGTTCACCGGCCTGCTGGTGGGCGCGATCCTGATCATCACCGGTCTCACGTACTTCCCCGCCCTCGCCCTGGGCCCGCTCGCCGAAGGGCTGGCGTGATGACCACCCGTACACAGAAGCCAGAGGACTCCATGTCCACCGTCACACCCACCCGGGCGCCGCACAGCGACGTCCCCACCGGCCACCAGCCCGCGGAGGGCCGGGTCGGAGCGGGCCTGTTCGACCCCAAGCAGCTGGTCAGATCCCTGCCGGAGGCGTTCCGCAAGCTGGACCCGCGGGTGATGGTCACGTCGCCCGTGATGTTCGTGGTGTGGATCGGGTCCGTCCTGACCACCGTCTTCTCCGTCAAGGACCCGGGCGACTGGTTCGGCTGGACGATCAGCGCCTGGCTGTGGCTGACCGTGATCTTCGCCAACCTGGCGGAGGCGGTCGCCGAGGGCCGGGGCAAGGCACAGGCCGACACCCTGCGCAAGGCCAAGACCGACACGGTCGCGCGCCGACTGCTGAAGGACGGCTCGCAGGAGCGGGTGCCGGGCACCGCGCTGACCATCGGCGACCGCGTCGTGTGCGAGGCGGGCGACATCATCCCCGGCGACGGTGACGTCGTCGAGGGCGTGGCCTCGGTGGACGAGTCCGCGATCACCGGCGAATCGGCCCCCGTCATCCGTGAGTCCGGCGGCGACCGGTCGGCGGTCACCGGCGGTACGAAAGTCCTGTCCGACAGGATCGTCGTCCGGATCACGACGAAGCCCGGCGAGACCTTCATCGACCGGATGATCAACCTGGTCGAGGGCGCGGCCCGGCAGAAGACGCCGAACGAGATCGCGCTGAACATCCTGCTGGCCTCGCTCACCATCGTCTTCCTGCTGGCCTGCGCCACGCTGCCGCCGTTCGCGGACCACGCCGGCACGCACCTGACCATGGTCGTCCTGGTGGCCCTGCTGGTCTGTCTGATCCCGACCACCATCGGCGCGCTGCTGTCCGCCATCGGCATCGCGGGCATGGACCGTCTGGTGCAGCGCAACGTGCTGGCCATGTCGGGCCGCGCCGTCGAGGCCGCCGGCGACGTCTCGACCCTGCTGCTCGACAAGACCGGCACCATCACCCTCGGCAACCGTCAGGCCGCCGAGTTCGTGCCGGTCAAGGGGGCCACCGAGGCGGAGGTCGCCGACGCGGCCCAGCTGTCCTCGCTCGCGGACGAGACGCCCGAGGGACGGTCCGTCGTCGTCCTGGCCAAGGAGAAGTACGGGCTGCGCGAGCGGCACCAGGGCGAGCTGGCGCACGCCGAGTGGATCGGGTTCACCGCCCAGACCCGCATGTCGGGCGTGGACGTCGACGGCCGCAGGATCCGCAAGGGAGCCACCGCCTCGGTCATCGCCTGGGTCGAGGAGCAGGGCGGCACGGTCGCCGGGGACGCGGACGGTATCGCCGGCCGCATCTCCGAGGCGGGCGGTACCCCGCTCCTGGTCGCCGTCCACGACGACGACGGTGCCCGGGTCCTCGGCGTGATCCACCTGAAGGACGTCGTCAAGGACGGTATGCGGGAGCGGTTCGAGGAACTGCGCCGCATGGGCATCAAGACCGTCATGATCACGGGTGACAACCCGCTGACCGCCAAGGCGATCGCCGAGGAGGCGGGCGTCGACGACTTCCTCGCCGAGGCCACCCCCGAGGACAAGATGGCCCTCATCAAGCGGGAGCAGGCCGGCGGCAAGCTGGTCGCGATGACCGGTGACGGCACCAACGACGCCCCGGCCCTCGCGCAGGCGGACGTCGGCGTGGCGATGAACACCGGTACGTCGGCCGCCAAGGAGGCCGGCAACATGGTCGACCTCGACTCCAACCCGACCAAGCTCATCGAGATCGTCGAGATCGGCAAGCAGCTGCTCATCACCCGCGGTGCGCTGACCACGTTCTCCATCGCCAACGACGTCGCGAAGTACTTCGCGATCATCCCGGCGCTGTTCGCGGCGGTCTACCCCGGCCTGGACAAGCTGAACATCATGCGGCTGTCCTCGCCGGACTCCGCGATCCTGTCGGCCGTCGTCTTCAACGCGCTGATCATCATCGCGCTGGTGCCGCTGTCCCTGAAGGGCGTGCGGTACCGGCCGATGAGCGCCGACCGGATGCTCCGCCGCAACCTCGGCATCTACGGCATCGGCGGGCTGATCGCCCCGTTCATCGGCATCAAGATCATCGACCTGCTCATCTCTCTGATCCCCGGGATCGGGTGAAGGACATGACCAACTCTTTCGTGAACACGGCCCGGTTGCTGGGCGCGGGCCTCAGGGCCCTGCTCGTCCTGACCTTGGTCACCGGCGTCATCTATCCACTGGTGGTCACCGGCATCGCCCAGGGCCTGTTCCCCGGCAAGGCGAACGGCTCCGAGATCAAGGCGGACGGCAGGGTCGTCGGCTCGTCCCTGATCGGGCAGTCGTACAACCTGCCGCTGAAGAAGGGCCAGGAGACCCCGCAACCCGACCTGAAGTGGTTCCAGGGCCGCCCGGCCGACGGGCTCGGCGGCAACAGCGTCAACACGCGGTACAAGCTGATCCTCTCGGGCGCCACCAACCTGGCCGCCGACAGCGGCGCCGTGAACGGCAAGTGCCCCGACAAGCCCGACGACGGCACGCTCTGCGCCCAGGTGCTCGCCGCCAAGGACGCCGTCGTCAAGGACAACTCGGTCGCCGGCTACACGGTGAAGCCGTCCGACGTCCCCGCCGACGCCGTCACCTCGTCCGGCTCCGGCCTGGACCCGGCCATCTCCCCGGAGTACGCCGAACTCCAGGTCCACCGGATCGCGGCGAAGAACGGCCTGGCCGTCGCACAGGTCGAGCAACTGGTCCGGAACCACACGCAGGGCCGCGTCCTCGGCTTCATCGGTGAGCCCCGGCTGAACGTCCTCGAACTCAACATCGCGCTCAAGGACCTCGCCGCGCAGCAGTGACGGCCCTGAGCGACCCGCACGGGAGCCGGCGGCGAGGGAGGCCTCCCGAACCGTCGGCTCCCGCCGCCATGACGTCGGCCGCCCCGCTTCCGGCACCCACGGACCGACGTACGACAGGAGAGGCACACACCCATGACCCGGGTGCTCGTGGTGGAGGACGACCCGCAGCTCGTGCGGGCCCTCGTCATCAACTTGCAGGCACGGCGCTACGGCGTGGACGCCGCCCCCGACGGGGCCACCGCCCTCCGGCTCGCCGCCGCGCGTCCGCCCGACGTGGTCCTGCTCGACCTCGGCCTGCCCGACATGGACGGCGCCGACGTCATCACGGCACTGCGCGGCTGGACGCGCGTACCGATCGTGGTGCTGTCCGCCCGGCGGTCGTCCGACGAGAAGGTGGCCGCGCTGGACGCGGGCGCCGACGACTACGTCACCAAGCCGTTCGGCATGGACGAGCTGCTGGCCCGGCTGCGGGCCGCCGTCCGCCGGACCGAGGACACGGAACTCGTCCGCGAGCCGACCCTGGTCGAGACGGCACACCTCAGCATCGACCTGCTCGCCAAGAAGGTTCTGCGGGACGGCAACGACGTCCGGCTGACGCCGACCGAATGGCACCTGCTGGAGATCCTCGTGACCCGTCCGGGCCGGCTGATCACGCAGCGGCGACTCCTCCAGGAGGTGTGGGGCGCCACCCACGGCGACAAGACCAACTATCTGCGGGTCTACATGGCTCAACTCCGCCGCAAACTCGAAGCCGACCCCTCCCACCCGCGCCATCTCATCACCGAGCCCGGCATGGGCTATCGCTTCGAGGGATGACGAGGCACACGCCGGCTCCGCCTCGGCCCGGCCGGCCGCGTGCCTCCCGTGTCCCTCTCACTTCAGGCCACTGAGCATGACGCCCCGGATGTAGTGCTTCTGCAGCAGCAGGAAGAGGAGCAGGACCGGCAGGACGCTCAGCACGAGGCCGGCCATGACGATCGGCATCGTGCGGGCCGGGTCGACGTGGTCCTGCAGGAGCTGGATGCCGACGGGCAGCGTCATCACGTCCGGGTCGGCCGTCGAGACGAGCAGCGCCCAGATGTACTCGTTCCAGGCGTCCACGAAGGTCAGCAGCCCGAGCGTGACGATCACCGGCTTGGTCTGCGGCACCACGATCCGCCACCACACCGCGAACTCCCCGGCCCCGTCGAGGCGTGCGGCCTCCAGGACCTCGTCCGGGATGGAGACCATGAACTGGCGCGTCAGGAAGATCCCGAAGCCGTTGACGAGGAACGGCATGGCGAGCGCCGCGATGCTGACGGTCAGGCCGGCCCCGCCGCGCCCGAACAGGTCGTTGCCCCCGGCCAGCGGCCAGTGCACCAGGATCATGAAGTGCGGGATGAGGAAGACGAACGGCGGGAACATCATCGTGGACAGCACCAGACGGAAGACGAAGTCCCGCCCGGGGAAACGCAGTTTGGCGAGCGCGTAACCGGCGAGGGAGGACGTCAGCAGCACCGACGTGGTGATCGCGGTGGTGACGACGACGCTGTTGCGGAAGAGCAGCGGCAGATCGAGCTGGTCGATCGCAGCCCGGTAGTTGGACAGGTCGAACGCCTTGGGCAGGAAGCGGTACGGCAGCGTGCCGGCCTCACCGGGCCCCTTGAAGGACGTCATCACCATGTCCAGGAACGGCACCACCGTGAGCACGGCGCCCGTCACGACCAGCAGGGACGAGAACCACGGGAAACGGCGTCGGGTCATGCGTCCTCCCCCTTGCGCCGGAAGAGCCACAACTGCGCCAGGGTGACCGCGAGGACCACCAGGAACAGCACGAAGGCGGCGGCGCTCGCGGTGCCCCAGTCGCCGTACGAGAAGGCCTGCCGGTACATCTCCAGCGCCGCCACATCGGTCGCGTCTCCCGGGCCGCCCTTGGTCATCACGTTGATCAGCGCGAACGACTGCAGGCCGGAGAGGAACTGGGTGATGCACACGAACAGCAGGGACGGCCGCAGCAGCGGCAGAGTGATCCGCCAGAAGACGGTGACGGGCCCGGCACCGTCGAGCGCGGCGGCCTCGTAGTACGACTGCGGAACGGACTTCAGCCCGGCGGTCAGGACGAGGATCGCCGAGCCGACGGTGGCCCAGGCCTGGACGACCACGACCGACGGAAGCGCGGTGTCCGGATCCTGCAGGAACGCCGTCGAGCCGAGCCCGAGGGCGTTCAGGACGCCGTTGACGAGGCCGCCCGGCTCGTACATGTACTTCCACACGTTGCCGACGGCGACCACCGTCGTGACGATCGGCAGGAAGTACAGGGTGCGCCACAGCCCCTGGAACCGCAGCCTGTCGATGCAGGTGGCGACGAGCACGGAGCCGGCGAGCGCGAGGGCCACGGTGCCCAGGGCGAACAGCAGCGTATTGGTCAGGATCGGTGCCAGGAAGGTCGATCCGTCCGCGAACAGACCCGTGAAATTGTCCAGGCCGACCGGATCGATGTCGCCGAGTGCGAACCCGGTCCAGCGGGACATCGACAGCAGCAGCGCGAAGCCGAGCGGCAGGACCAGGAAGACCGCGAAGAACAGCAGCGCCGGCGCCAGGAAGAGATAGGCGACGACGGCCTGCCGGCGGTGGGCCCGGCCGTGGCGGCCGGCGGCCGTCGCGACGGACCGCGGACGGTGCGCCGCCCGCCCGGTCGTCTCCGGGGTGAGGGTGTTCACCATGAGCGCGACACCTCCTGGTCGACCTGACGGCGGGTGGTGCGCAGGGCCTCGTCGACCGACTGCTGTCCGGTCCACAGCGCCTCGATGTTCTTGCGCAACAGCGACTTGGCCTGCTGCGCGCCCGGCCCGTTCGGCTCCGGCACCGCGTACGCCAGCGCGTCCCGGAAGGGGCGCAGATTCGGATCACCGCCCTCGCCCAGGAGCCCCCGCATGTCGTCGGCGCGGCCGGTCAGGGAGCCGACCGACACCTGCAGCACGCTCATCCGGGTCGCCGGCGCACCTTTTCCGCGCACCCGACCCGCGTTGAGCCAGCGCAGGAACTCCCAGGCCGCTTGCGGGTGTTCGCTGGCCGCGTTGACCCCGAGCATGAAGCCGGTGGCGAGCGTGGCCCGTTGGCCACCCGCCTCGGGGACGGGCACCGGCGCGACACCGACATCGGCGTAGTCCTTCCCCATCAGCGACTTCAGGCTCCCGGTCCACCAGCCGGCGCTGATCACCATGGCCACCTGCCCGGACGCGAACGCCTTGTAGACGTTGACGCCGGGATCGCTCGCGCCGCGGGCGACGAGGCGGTGCTCCAGACCGAAGACGGCCCGGCCGGCGGGCGAGTCGATGACGGTGCGCCTGCCGTCCCCGGAGAGGAACGATCCGCCGGCGGCGTGGAGCAGCGCGAGGGTCTGACCGACGGTGGTGGAGTCGTCGGCGGTGGACAGTCCGAAGCCCTGGACCAGTGTGTTGCCGTACCGGTCCCGCCGGGTGGTGCGGTAGGCCGTCTCCTCCAGCTCCGGCCAGGTCCGCGGAGGACCGTCGACGCCGGCCTCGCGCAGCAGCCGCTTGTTGTAGTAGAGGGCGTACGTCTGCACCTCGGTGGGATAGCCGTAGACCGTGCCTCCCACCGACGCGGAGACGACCGCCGCCTCGCCGTAGCCGCGCCGGATCTCCTCGGCGTGCTCCGAGGGCGCGGGCCGCAGGACACCGGCCCGGACGAGCTGGCCGTTCCACAGGCAGTACGGGTGGAGGATGTCGGCGCCCTGCCCCGCGGCCTGCCGGACCATGAACGTGGTCAGCAGGTCCGTGAACTCGACCGCCTTCGTCCGCACCTTCACCCGGTCGTGGGTGGCGTTCCACTCGTCGACGGGCCCCCGCAGAGCCTCCTGGAGCTCCCCGCTCGCGTAGTGGGAGAGCAGGGTGAGGACGATCGGATCCCCGGGGCGCCCGCTGCCCCGGCGCGGCCCGGCACAGCCGGAGGCGAGCAGGGCCGACGGGAGCGCCAGCGCGAAGTGACGGCGGCTCGGGCCGTCCCCGGGGCGTGGCCGCGTCACCGGGCGGCCTCCCGGCGCAGCACGCGGAACACCCGGGTCGTGGTGAAGCCGGCCTTGCGGTACAGGTGGCCCGCCGGGGACCGCTCGCCGGTCCACAGGAACCACGCGGAGTGCGCCCCGCACGCCCGCATCCGCTCCAGGACCAGATGGAGCAGGACCTTGCCGAGCCCGGTGCCGCGCATCTCCTCCACCACCCCGAACGGCCCGAACCGCTCGTCCGTCGCCCCGTAGGCGCCGTGCATCGCCCAGCCGGCCAGGCGGCCCGAGGGGTCCCGGGCGACGACGATCCGGTCGAGCGGCGTGCCCGCGGTCAGACACTCCCGGATCGCCCGCGCCCAGTCCGGCGTGAAGCGGTTCCCGGCGAGCGCGAGCAGCTCCACCAGGTCGTCGTCGGACGGGGTGGCGAACCGGTGGCCCCGCGCCGTCAGTTCGTCCCGGCGGAGGGCGGCGTCCTCGGGGAAGCGATAGCCGACCAGGCCGCGGTCCATCGCCGCCGCCTCGTACAGCGTCCGAAAGCCCAGGGACGCGAGGAGCCCCGCCGCTTCCGGGTACGCCTCGGCGTCCAGACCCGGGAGGACGTAGTTCGGGGTGTACGAGGAGAAGTCCACCCGAGTGCGGCCGTGGCCGTGCAGCCAGTCGAGGGCGTCGGTCAGCAGCCGGCGGCCGAGGCCGCGCCCGCGGGCGGCCGGATCGACGAAGAAGAACGGGATCCAGCCCTGCTCCGGCTCCAGATCGGTGCCGGTCATCGGCGTCAGACGGCGTACCGCGTAGGCCGCGCCCACGATCCGGCCGCCGTCCACGGCGATCCGCAGCCCCTCCGGGTCGAAGTTGGCGTCGAGCAGCACCAGGGAGCGGAAGCGGTCCGCGGTGACGGGGTCGGCGGGTGCGCTCCGCCGCCACACCTCCACCAGCTGCGGGCCGTCGCCCGCGCGAAAGCCGCGGACTCCGGCCCGGGATGGCGTCGTGCGATCGGTCATCGACGGGGTTGTCCTTCCGGGCGGTGCGGCAGGCCGCGGGGGCGGGGGCAGCGGGTCTCAGGGGGTCTCAGGGGGTCTCAGGGGGTCTCAGAGACGTCTCAGGGGTAGAGCAGCACGCCGTCGCCGGCCCACCGGCCGGGCGGCGCGGGCGGATCGCACAGCGGCAGCGGGTCCTCTCCGCCGTCGACCGCGCGCCGCAGCCGGTCGGACCCCCACAACAGATCGATGAAGTGACGGTGACCGCTCTCCTGCGTGCCGCCGTCCACGGTGTGCCAGGCGAAGTCGTCGGGGTACAGCCGCCGCAGCGTGGCGAGCATCGCGACGGCGGTGCGGACGGGGGCGAACGCCTCGCGGTCCGTGACATGGAGCTGGACCCCGCGCAGCGTCCGTCCGGCGTGCTGGTGGAACGCCGGTACGAACCGCAGGTCGCGGAAGCGCACTCCGGGCAGGCCCAGTGCGGCGAGCGAGGGAGCGAACCGCGCGTCGATGTACGGCGCCCCGACGATCTCGAAGGGCTGCGTGGTGCCCCGGCCCTCCGAGACGTTCGTCCCCTCGAACAGACAGGTGCCGGGGTAGACGGTGGCGGTGGCGGGCGTCGGGATGTTCGGCGAAGGCGCGACCCAGGGCAGGCCGGTGGCCGCCGCGTCCATGGCACGCCGCCAGCCGACGGCCTCGATCACCGTCAGGTCGGCGGTGTCGCCCGCTGCCCGGGGCACGGCCGAGGCGTTGAGACGCCGGGCGAGTTCGCCACAGGTGAGTCCGTGCCGGACGGGTACCGCGGCGCGCCCGACGAAGCTCGCCCACGCCTCATCGAGCAGCGGGCCCTCGCTGACGCGTCCGCCGAGGGGATTGGGCCGGTCGGCGACGATGAACCGCACGCCCGTACGGGCCGCCGAGACCATCAGGTCGAACATGGTCCACACGTAGGTGTAGCACCTGGCCCCGATGTCCTGGAGGTCGTACACCAGGGCGTCGACGCCGCTGTCGGCCAGCATCTTGTCGAGGCGCTCACCGCTGGACCGGTAGGTGTCGTACACGGGCAGGCCGGTGGCCGGGTCCGTGCGGGCGTCCTCGCTCTCGCCGGCCTGGCCGGTGCCGTGCAGCCCGTGCTCGGGACCGAACAGGGCGACCAGCCGCGCGCCGGCCAGGAGCAGCGCGGGCGCGGCCGGGCGCAGGTCGGGGAGGACGCCGGTGTGGTTGGTCACCAGTCCGAGCCGGCCGGGCCCGGCGAGTTCGGGCGCCGCGTGCAGCCGGGCGATCCCGGTCGTCACCGTGCCGCGGTCGGCCGTGCTCATCCATCGCCCCCGTCTGCCGGACCTCTCGAAGCGGTGGGCGGAAATTTACTGGTATGTCGCGGATTCACCAATGGGACGTGCCGAAGGCGCACGCGGGATCTCGCACCGTCGACCGGACCGGCCGCCTCGCCGCGCCCCGTGCGCCGGACGGCCCGCTCAGGCCGGATAGGGGTCGTAACAGTCCAGCGCGGGGTGGTAGAGCACCTGCCAGGTGCGGCCCTCGATGACACCGCTCGGCGGCAGGCCGTGACACCCCTGGATCCACTCGATCTTCTTCAGCATGACGGACCCGAACACCCCGTCGAGAGTCAGCTTGGGCGGCTGGCCTCCCCACACGTTGCTCAGGCACTGCGCCTGCTTGACCGCCCTGCCGGCGTCCCCGTACGTCAGCGTGGGCCGATCCGCCGAGGACGCGAAGCCGCAGCGCTCGGGGGCGGCCGCGGCGGCACGGGGCACCGCCAGACCGAGCGCCGAGGCCGTGCAGAGCGCCGTGACCACGGCAGCCCATCTGTTCTCTCGCATGCCGCTCCTTCCGGTCCGGCCGGTGGCTGGGCGAGCCCGGCGTCCAGAGGCGGAGGGTATCCCCATAATCCCGCACATCCGGTGACATCCGCGAGTCGGGACCCGGGCGGGCGCGGCGTCCCGTCGCTCGTCCCGGACACCGCGGAGAGCGTGCCGCAAGGCGGCACGCTCTCGGGTGGTCACGGCGCCGAGGGGAACGGGGGGCGACGGCCTCGCTCCCCTCGACGGCGGGGTCAGCGCAGTCCGAGCGCCTCGCGGAGCGTGGTGAACAGGTCGGTCTGGTTGGTGACGCCGAGCACGCGGTACGCCTGCGGGCCCTGCGCGGCGATACGGACCTGGGTGCCGGTGTGCTCCTGCGACTGGCCCGGGGTGTTGGTCGAGTAGTTGACCTTCAGCTGCTGGCCCTCGTTGGTGACCAGGGTGGAGGACAGACCGGGCGGGGTGGCCTCCAGCGGGACGATCTGGCTGGTGTGGCCGTGGTCGGCGGTGGTGACGACCAGGGTGTCCGAGTGCTTGGCCGCGTAGGCGCGGGCCACCTTCACCGCGCGGTCGAAGGCCGCGGTCTCGCCGATCTGGCCGCAGGGGTCGGCGGCGTGGTCCTGCTTGTCGATCGAGGCACCCTCGATCTGCAGGAAGAAGCCCTGCTTGGAGTGCTTGGCCTGCTGCTTGGCCGCCAGCAGCTGGATCGCCTTGGTGGCGGAGTCGGCGAGACTCGGCGTCGTCGACGGGCGGTTCGGGTTGGACGTCACGCACCGCTGCGGGTCCGTACCGCCGACGGCCGCCGCCTTGCCGGTCCACTCCACCGGCACGTTGCCGCTCGCGAGCAGGCCGAGCACCGGCTTGCCGGCCTTGACCTTGTTCAGCCCCGCCTTGTCGGTGACGACCTGGTAGCCGAGCTTCCTCGCCTGCTCGGTGACGGTGAGACCCTTGTACCTGCCGTCGGTGACCTTCTGGTCGAAGCGCTGCCTGCCGCCGCCGATGAGGACGTCGACCTTGTGGTTGACGGACTGCTCGGCGATCGAGCCGGGACCGCCCTTCGCGAGCGTGTCCGCCGGGCACTTGGCCATGTCGGCCGGGCCCTGGCAGGAGCGGTCGGTGGCGTGGGAGGCGAGCACGGCCGGGGTGGCGTCGGTGAGTTCGGCGGTGGTGACGCTGCCGGTGGCGTAGCCGTTCTTCTGCGCCAGCTCCAGGACGGTCCGCACCGCCTTGTCGGTGCCGGGCGTCTTGGAGATGCGCCCGTTGACCGTCTTCACACCGGTGGCCCAGCCGCTGCCGCTGGCGGCGGAGTCGGTGACGTAGTCCGGGGTGCCGTCGGCGTGGACCGCGTAGGTGGTGTAGGCGCCGGTCAGCGGGAACTTGTCCAGATTCAGACGGCCGTCGGCACCGACCGTGTAGTCGCGGGCGAGGGTGATCTCCGAGTCGCCCATGCCGTCGCCGATGAGCAGGATGACGTTCTTCGCCTTCCCGCCCTTGATGGCGTCCTTCGCCTGCTGCGCGTTGTCGAAGGCGCCGGCGGCGCTCGTGACGGCCACGGCGGCCGTGGTCGCGGCGACCAGGGCCGTGGCGACGGTGAGGCGACGACGGGTGGGTCCGGGCATGAAAACGACTCCTTGAGCGTTCAGTGTGCTGATCCGGTGATCAACTCGTGCCAGATGACCATGTACAGGCAAAGGCTGGGTAAATGGCCGGTCGTGCCGGTGTATCCGGAACGTGACGCACAGGTGCGTCCCGGCGCGGACCACGGTGCGCCTCTCGCAGGTGTGCGCGCGGCGAAGAGGCGCGCACCTTGATACCGGGGCCGTCCGATGGCCACACTGCCGGTGTGGACGGCATGGAGAAACGTGACGACCCGGGCCTCTTCGGCCCCGGCTCGGTGACGTGGCAGATGCACGGCGACCCCATGATGTGGATCGCCGGCGTCCGCGCGCTCTATCTCCAGGCCCTGCACCCGCGGGCGGTCCGCGGGGTGATGCAGAACTCCGACTTCCGGCGCGACGCCTGGGGGCGGCTGATGCGCACGGCCGACTTCGTCGGGACGACGACGTACGGCACGAGCGAGGCGGCCGAGCGGGCCGGTGCCCGGGTGCGGAAGATCCACGCCATGCTGCGGGTGACCGACCCCGACACCGGCGAGCGGTACGGGGTCGACGAGCCCGGACTGCTGCTGTGGGTGCACTGCGCGGAGATCGACTCCTATCTGCACGTCCTGCGCCGCTCCGGTTTCCCGCTCACCGACGCACAGGCCGACCGGTACACGGCCGAACACCGCGCCGGCGCCCGGCTGGTGGGGCTCGACCCGGGGACCGTACCGGCGAGCCGTGCCGAACTGGCCGCGTATTTCGAGAAGGTGCGGCCGGAGCTGGCCGCGGGACCCGAGGCCCGTACGGTGGACGACTTCCTGCTCCGCCCGCCGGTCCACCCGCTCCTCGTGCCGGCCCGCGCGGTGCTGTGGCGCTGGGTGGCACGGCTCGCCTACGCCTCCCTGCCGCCGTACGCCCACGAGTTGTACGGCAGGCCGGCCCCCGCGCCCGCCACCGTCACCCGCAGGCTCCGCGTCACGGGCGCCGTGCTGCGTGCGATACCCGCACGGCTGCGCTGGCGACTCCCGCCGAAACACATCCTGCGTGCGATGGCCCGGCTGGGCCCGCAGGCGCGACCGGCCCCGGACAAGCTCGGCCGGTAGGCCGCCGCGGCCCTCGCCCCCCGACGCGCCGGAGGGCCCGCGGGCGCCCGCTGCCGGTTCTCCTCGCCCGGTCCGGTCCGCCGGAGTGCCGCGGCCGGGCCGGCGGACCCGACGGTGACTGGTCCGATCGGACGGGCCACGTCCCCACGGAAACGTCCGGCTTCCCCGGCCGATCACGACGTGCTACGAAGAACCATGTCTGCGAACGAGGGAACCCGCGCGTACGACGCCGTCATCGTCGGCGGCGGCCACAACGGCCTGGTCGCCGCCGCCTACCTGGCCCGCGCCGGCCGCTCGGTGCTGGTTCTGGAGCGCCTGGACCACACCGGCGGCGCGGCCGTCTCCACCCGCCCGTTCGCGGGGGTCGACGCCCGGCTGTCGCGGTACTCCTACCTGGTGAGCCTGCTGCCGCAGAAGATCGTGAACGACCTCGGGCTGGACTTCCGGATCCGCTCCCGCACCATCTCCTCGTACACCCCCGTCGAGCGGGCGGGGCGGCCCACCGGTCTTCTGGTCGGCGGTGGCGAGCAGCGCACCCGGGAGGCGTTCGCCCGGCTGACCGGCGGCGACCACGAGTACACGGCCTGGCAGCGCTTCTACGGCATGACGGGCCGCGTCGCCCAGCGCGTCTTCCCGACGCTCACCGCACCGCTGCCGACCCGCGACGAACTGCGCCGCCGCATCGACGACGAGACCGCCTGGCGCACCCTGTTCGAGGAGCCGATCGGCGTCGCGGTCGAGGAGAACTTCACCGACGACCTGGTCCGGGGCGTCGTCCTCACCGACGCCCTGATCGGCACCTTCGCCGACGCCCACGACCCCTCCCTCGCCCAGAACCGCTGCTTTCTCTACCACGTCATCGGCGGCGGGACCGGAGCCTGGGACGTGCCCGTCGGCGGCATGGGCGCGCTGACCGGCGCGCTGGCCGCGGCGGCCCGATCGGCGGGCGCGGTCATCGCGACCGGCCACGAGGCGGTCCGGATCGACACCGACGGACACACCGCCGAGGTCGCCTACCGCACGGCGGACGGCGAGGGCGTCGCCGCCGCCCGGCACGTCCTGGTCAACGCCTCCCCGCAGGAGCTGGCCACCCTCACCGGCGACGTTGCGCCCGAACCCGCCGAGGGCGCCCAGCTCAAGGTCAACATGCTGCTCACCCGGCTCCCGAAGCTGCGCGACCCCGCCGTCGACCCCCGCGAGGCCTTCGCCGGCACCTTCCACATCGCCGAGGGCTACGGGCAGCTGGCCACCGCCCACCACCAGGCCGCCGCCGGCGAACTCCCCGCCGCACCGCCCTCGGAGATCTACTGCCACTCCCTGACCGACCCCACCATCCTCGGCCCCGACCTCGCCGAGCGCGGCTACCAGACCCTCACCCTCTTCGGTCTGCACACCCCGGCCCGGCTCTTCGACCGGGACAACGACGCCGTACGGGAGGAACTGCTGAAGTCCACGCTCGCCCAGCTCGACGCCCACCTCGCCGAACCCCTCGCGGACTGCCTGGCCACCGACGCCGACGGCCGCCCCTGCATCGAGGCGAAGACCCCGCTCGACCTCGAACGCGACCTGCGGCTGCCCGGCGGCCACATCTTCCACCGAGCCCTGTCCTGGCCCTACGCCCAGGAAGGGAGCGGCCGTTGGGGTGTGGAGACACGGCACGCCAACGTGTCGCTGTGCGGGGCGGGCGCGGTGCGCGGCGGCGGGGTGAGCGGAGTACCGGGGCACAACGCGGCGAGGGCGGTGCTGGAGCGGGACTGACGGGCCGCCGGAGCGCGACCGCGCGGGCGGGGGGCCGGCGGGCCGGCTCCCCGCACGGCCGGGTCGGTCGCGGCCGGTCTCAGGAGGCTCGGTGGGGCTCAGTCGGCCACGTCCTGCCAGCCCACCGCCGTGATCCGGGCCGCGTCCGCCGGGCGTCCCCCGTCGAACAGCACCGCCCCGCCCGCCTCGACGCGCAGCGCGTCGACGTACGCTCCCCGGCCGACGTAGAGGGCGTCGGTGGTGTACCGCCAGCGCAGGGCCAGCCGGGAGTCGGCCGGGAGCGCCGCGGTCACCCGGTGCCAGACGCGCCCCGACCAGCCGGTGACCGTGCCCGCCGGGTGGTCCTCGGGGGCCTCGCCGTGGCGGGTGGTGGTGAAGGGGACCGGCTGCCAGGTGGCCCCGCCGTCCGTCGTGCACTGCAGGGCCACCCCGTCGGAACCGGGCTCGGTGTCCCACCACAGGGCGCACCCGAGGCGGGCGGCACCGGGGGAGGTGTCCAGCGGCGGGAGGGCGAGCGTCGCGGCCGTGGCGCTCGCCATGCCCGAGAACCAGGCCGTACGGCCGCGCGCCGGGCGGACCGGGACCGCGCGGGCGAGCCGGTTGCCCGCGGCGACCCGTGGAGCGGATCCGGATCGCCATGTGCGCACCGGGTGGACCGAGTTGCCGAGGACGACCAGGAAGGAGTCGGTCGTGGGATCGAGCACGAGGGAGGTGCCGGTGAAGCCAGTGTGGCCGGCCGTGCGCGGGGTGGCCATCGCCCCCATGTACCAGTGCTGGTACAGCTCGAAGCCGAGGCCGTGCTCGTCGCCGGGGAAGGCCGTGTTGAAGTCGGTGAACATCAGGTCCACCGACTCGGGCCGCAGGATGCGGGCCCGGCCGTAGGCGCCGCCGTCGAGCAGCGTGCGGCCGAGGACCGCGAGGTCCCACGCGCAGGAGAACACCCCCGCGTGGCCCGCGACACCGCCCAGGCTGTACGCGTTCTCGTCGTGCACCTCGCCCCACACCAGCCCCCGGTCGAGCCCGGACCAGGGCCTGCGGGCGTCCTCGGTGGCCGCGATCCGCGGCTTCCAGGAGGCCGGCGGGTTGTAGCGGGTGCTGTCCAGGCCGAGCGGACCGGTGATCTCCTCGCGCAGCAGCACGTCCAGCCCCCGGCCGGTGATCTTCTCCAGGACGAGTTGCAGGGAGATCAGGTTCAGGTCCGAGTACAGGTACGTGGTGCCGGGCGGGTGCAGCGGGGCCTCGTTCCAGATCAGCTCCAGCTTCCGCTCGTGGGTCGGAGCCTCGTACAGGGGGATCCAGGCGCGGAATCCCGAGGTGTGGGTCAGCAACTGGCGGATGGTCATCTCCTGCTTGCCCGCACGCCCGAAGTCCGGGAGATGTGCGGCGACCCTGCCCTCCAGGTCCAGCGCGCCCCGCTCGATCTGCTGCACCGCCAGCAGCGAGGTGAACAGCTTGGAGACGGAGGCCAGGTCGAACACGGTGTCCCGGGTCATCGGGAGCTGCCGGTCGGGTGGGAACTCGACGCCGGTGTCGGTCTTCTCGTCGTACGCGGCGTAGCGCACCGCCGTGCCGATCGGCTCGTGCAGTGCCACGGTGGCGCCGCGCCCGGCGAGCAGGACGGCGCCCGCGTACCAGGGGTGGCGGGGGGAGGGGCCGAGGAAGCCCCGGGCGTCGGCGACGAGTTGCCGCAGCTGTCCGGGGAGCAGCCCGGCGCGCTCGGGCGAGCCGTGGCGCAGGGTGGGGCGGCGGGCGGAGGCGGGCGCGGCGCCGGCCGGGCCCGCCGTGAGCGTACCGAGGGTCAGCGCGCCGCCCGCTGCCAGCGAGCCCGCCACGAGCCGACGGCGCGTCAGCCCGCCGGCCCGTCCGCCTTCGAGGTCGTCCGTCATCGCGCGGCCTCCCGCCTGAAAGTATCTTTCGGGGCTTGCCCTGCCGGTGAAACTTTCCTGTCAGGAGGGGGGTGTGTCAACGGGGCGCGTGCCCGCGTCAAAATCTGACGGAGCATCAGGAAAGGTCTTCCGTCGTCCGGTCCGCTGCGGCATCCTGCGCCCATGCAGACGGAGCTGAGCAGGAAACTGGGAATCGAGCACGCCGTCTTCGGCTTCACGCCGTTCCCCGCCGTCGCCGCGGCCATCAGCCGGGCCGGCGGCTTCGGCGTGCTCGGCGCGGTCCGCTACACCGCCCCCGACGACCTCACACGCGACCTCGACTGGCTCGACGCGCACGCCGAGGGCCGGCCCTACGGGCTGGACGTGGTGATGCCCGCCAAGAAGGCCGAAGGGCCGGAGACCCAGACGCTGACCGAGGCCGACGTCGAGGCCATGATCCCCGAGGGGCACCGGCGGTTCGTGCGGGACACCCTCGCCCGGCACGGGGTGCCCGAACTGGCCGAGGGCGAGGCGTCCGGGTGGCGCATCACCGGCTGGATGGAGCAGGTCGCCCGCAGCCAGCTCGACGTCGCCTTCGACTACCCGATCAGGCTGCTGGCCAACGCGCTCGGCTCCCCGCCCGCCGACGTCGTCGCCCGCGCCCACGACCGGGACGTCCAGGTCGCCGCGCTCGCCGGCAGCGCCCGGCACGCCCGCAAGCACCAGCAGGCCGGCATCGACATCGTGGTGGCCCAGGGCTACGAGGCCGGCGGCCACACCGGGGAGATCGCCACCATGGTGCTCACCCCCGAGATCGTGGACGCCGTCGACCCGCTGCCCGTCCTGGCCGCAGGGGGCATCGGCAGCGGCCCGCAGGTGGCGGCGGCACTGAGCCTCGGCGCGCAAGGCGTGTGGCTGGGCTCTGTGTGGCTGACCACCACAGAAGCGGACCTCCACTCGCCCGCCCTGACCCGCAAACTGCTCGCCGCAGGCTCCGGCGACACCGTCCGCTCCCGTGCCCTGACCGGCAAACCCGCACGCCAGCTCCGCACCGAGTGGACCGACGCCTGGGACGACGCGGCCGGTCCCGGCACCCTGCCGATGCCCCTGCAGGGACTGCTGGTCGCCGAGGCGGTCTCCCGGATCCAGAAGTACGAGGTCGAGCCGCTGCTCGGCACCCCCGTCGGCCAGATCGTCGGCCGGATGACCGGCGAACGCAGCGTCCAGGCCGTCTTCGACGACCTCACCCGCGGCTTCGAACAGGCCGTGGACCGCATCAACCGCATCGCCGGAAGGAGCGGCCAGTGAGCACACCCCCCGCCGGATTCTGGGCCCAGGCCACCCAGGACCCCGACCGCACGGTCCTGATCGCGCCGGACGGCGAGGCATGGACGGCCGGACGGCTGCACTCCGCCGCCAACCGCCTCGTCCACGGGCTGCGCGCCGCCGGCCTCGCACGCGGGGACGCCTTCGCGGTCGTCCTGCCCAACGGCGCCGAGTTCTTCACCGCGTACCTGGCCGCCAGCCAGGCCGGTCTCTACCTCGTCCCCGTCAATCACCACTTCGTGGGCCCCGAGATCGCCTGGATCGTCGCCGACTCCGGCGCCAAGGTGCTCATCGCCCACGAGCGGTTCGCCGAGCCCGCCCGGCGCGCGGCCGACGAGGCCGGGCTCCCGGCGAGCCACCGGTACGCCGTCGGCGCGGTCGAGGGCTTCCGGCCGTACGCCGAACTCCTCGACGGACAGCCCGGGGCGGCGCCGGAGGACCGCGAACTGGGCTGGGTCATGAACTACACCTCGGGCACGACCGGCCGCCCGCGCGGCATCCGCCGCCCCCTGCCCGGCAAGCGCCCCGAGGAGGCCTACCTCGGCGGCTTCCTCGGCATCTTCGGCATCACGCCGTACGGCGACGACGTCCACCTCGTCTGCTCGCCGCTCTACCACACCGCCGTGCTCCAGTTCGCCGGCGCCTCCCTGCACATCGGTCACCGCCTGGTGCTGATGGACAAGTGGACGCCCGAGGAGATGCTGCGCCTCATCGACGCCCACGGGTGCACGCACACCCATATGGTCCCCACCCAGTTCCACCGGCTGCTCGCCCTGCCGGAGGAGGTACGGCGGTCGTACGACGTCTCGTCCATGCGGCACGCCATCCACGGAGCCGCGCCCTGCCCCGACCACGTGAAGCGGGCGATGATCGAATGGTGGGGCGACTGTGTGGAGGAGTACTACGCCGCCAGCGAGGGCGGCGGGGCCTTCGCCACCGCCGAGGACTGGCTGAAGAAGCCCGGCACCGTCGGCAAGGCCTGGCCCATCAGCGAACTCGCGATCTTCGCCGAGGACGGCGAGCGGCTGCCGCCCGGGGAACTCGGCACCGTGTACCTGAAGATGAACACCGGCGGGTTCTCGTACCACAAGGACGAGGCCAAGACGAGGAAGAACCGCATCGGTGATTTCTTCACCGTCGGCGACCTCGGCCATCTCGACGAGGACGGCTATCTCTTCCTCCGCGACCGGAAGATCGACATGATCATCTCCGGTGGGGTCAACATCTATCCGGCCGAGATCGAGTCCGCCCTGCTCGCCCACCCCGGCGTCGCCGACGCCGCCGTCTTCGGCATTCCGCACGACGACTGGGGCGAGGAGGTCAAGGCCGTCGTCGAACCGGCCCCGGGCCACGAGCCCGGCCCGGAGCTGGCCGCCGCCCTCCTCGACCACTGCGCCGAGCGCCTCGCCGGCTACAAGCGGCCCAGGAGCGTCGACTTCATCGCGGAGATGCCCCGGGACCCCAACGGCAAGCTGTACAAGCGGCGGCTGAGGGACCCGTACTGGGAGGGACGTACACGTTCCGTGTGAACCGCGTGTGGTCCCGTCCCATGGGGGGACGGGACCACACGATCAGCGTTCGCGTGCGTGCACGACCGTGAGCGCGGGGGAGGACAGGATGTCCTTCTCGCAGAAGCGCGGTGTCACCCATTTCTCCTGGGAGAACAACCGGGTCTGGTCGCTGTGGTGCGGCGAGTTCGGGTTGGAGGACTGGGAGTAGGTCAGGAGCGTGCGGGCCACCGGGCAGCGGCCGCCGTCCCAGCCCACTGCCTGGATGTGGCTGGAGCCCATCGCCACCTCGGTGTAGCCGCCGTGCGCCGGATCCCACACCGGCTCGACCTTGTTCCACACGCCCAGGGCCTCCGTGCCGCCCGGCACGGGCAGGCGCCGGCCGTCCCGCACCAGGAACTGGTGCTCGCCCAGCGGGGAGTCCAGCGCGATGCCGGCCGCCCGCAGCTCGGTCACCGCGTCCGCGAGGGCCGTGGCGAAGCCCGGCGCGCCGGTGTCGAGCGTGTTCGGCGTGTGGACCGGGTCCGCGGCCGAGAACGGAACCTTCCACCGCTGGGCGCCGGGCATCAGCGCGCCGATCCGGCGCCAGAAGCGGTCGAACAGCAGCGCTCCCCGGCTGCCGGTGTCGGCGGTGCGATCCCACGCCGCGAGCACCGGGCACGCCGCGGAGACGTCGACCTTCCGGCCGTCCTTGTCCTCGGCGATGCCCCCGGGCAGGGCGGCGCAGGCCCGGGCCGCGTCCTCGGCCGCCAGGGCGCCGACGGTCACCCGGTTCGCGAACTGCTGCCGCTGGAGGTCCCGTACGGTCAGACCGCCGCGTTCCGCCATCGCCGCCACGGCGTCGATCGCGCCCCGGGTGCGCGGCGAGCGCGCGGTCCCCACGGTGCCGAAGATCCGCTCGTATCCGGTCAGCGGCCGGTCGGCGTTGGCCAGCCAGGCGCTGTCGTTGGAGTTCTCCGCGTACGGGGCGTCCCGCAGCGTCGGCATGCGGGCGGGCCCGAAGATCCCCCGCTGGACGGCGTCGGCGTCCTCGCCGAGGGCGCAGGCGCCGCGGGAGCCGTCCAGGACCGCGAGACCCGCCGCCGGGTAGGTGGCCCTGCCGAGCGCCGTGGAGCAGCGCGCCGCCAGGTCGTCGGTGATCCGCGGCAGCACCTGCGACTGGCTGAACAGGGAGTGCCCCGCGGAGTCCGCGGCGACGGTGTTCACCCAGGGCAGACCCTGGTGCCGGCGGAGGGAGGCGAGCACGTCCGCCGTGCCGCGGGCCTTGCCGAAGTCGAGCGAGGTGTCGGCGAACCGCATGTTCGCGGCGTTCGGATCGTTCAGCGCGTACGCCGTCGTGGTGGTCCAGGGCAGCGGGAGGTCACCGTCGGTGGAGGCGACGACCGGGCCGTAGCGGGTCCACCACTGGGTGCGGGTGACCGGCGGGCCGTCCGCGACCGGGACGGTCACGGTCCGCCGGGTCATCCGCTCCGGCCGCCCGTCGACCAGATAGGCGGTGGGGTCGGCGGGATCCAGGGTCAGCTGGGTGAGGTTGTACGGGACACCGGTGGAGACCGTGTGGCTCCACGCCACCCGGGAGTTGTAGCCGATGGAGACGGTCGGCGAGCCGAGCAGCGAGGCACCGGCGACGTCCAGCTCGCCCGGTATCGTCTGCTGCACCTGCCAGAACCGGCGTCCGCCCTGCCAGGGGTAGTGCGGATTGCCCAGGAGCAGGCCCCGGCCGTTCGCCGTCGTCCCGCCGGCGAAGGCCACCGCGTTCGACCCCATGTCCGCGTCCGCCGCCCGCTCGCGCACGGCACGGATCAGGGCCCGGGCGTCCGGAGCGCGTCCGGCGCCCCGGGCCCGGCCCGCGGTGGCGGTGGGCGGCTGGGCCGCGGTGATGTCGTCCACGGCGCCGCCCTGGCCGCCGATCACGGCGAGGGCGTAGAAGCGGGCGGCGACGTCCACGGTGGTGACCGGTCGTACCCAGGCGGCCCCCTTGCAGGCCGGGTCGGTGATCCGGTGCTGTCTCAGCCAGGCGTCGTACCCGGCCGCGTAGCCCCGCATCAGGTCCTTGACCTGCCGGCTGGGGCCCAGCGGGGCAGGCTGGGCGAGCAGCTTCTCCACCGTGCCCGCCTCCCGGACGCCCCGGAAGTACAGGTCGCTGGAGAGGTTGCCGCCGGCCGAGGACAGCGAGCCGTCGGTCCTGGCCCGCGGTCCGAAGAAGCGGGAGCGTTCGCCGCGCACCGTCACGAAGCCGTCGGCGAGCACGCACACCTGGTCGGCGGCCTGCGCCCAGCCGGTGCCGAAGCCGAGATCGGCGTAGTCCTTCGCGCGTATGTGGGGAATGCCGTACTCGGTGTAGCGGATGACGGCGGACAGACCGCCGTGCGAGGGATGTTCCTGGTGGCTCGGCCGTTCGGCCGCGATGGCCGGCAGCGCCGTCGAGGTGGTGAGCAGGGCGACGGCCGTGACGGCCAGTCGTCCGAAGTGCTTGCGCAAGTGGTGCCTCCCAACATCAATGAGGGAAGGAGCGGTTGAGCGTACCAACCGGTATGTGTCCGGGCCTCCCGGGTGCTTGACCTGCCCCGGTGGGGGACCGAGGATCATGAGTCATGACGCAGGGACAGGGCAGCACGGTTGACGGGGTGCTGCGGCGCAGTGCCCGGCGCACCCCGGCGCGGGTCGCGGTCGAGTACGGCGACCGCAGCTGGACGTACGGGGAACTCGACGACGCGGTCTCCCGCGCGGCGAGCGTCCTGCGCGGCCAGGGCCTGGCCGCAGGCGACCGGGTCGGCTCCTACGGCCACAACTCCGACGCGTATCTGATCGGTTTCCTGGCCTGCGCCCGCGCCGGCCTCGTGCACGTGCCGGTCAACCAGAACCTGACCGGCGACGACCTCGCCTACCTCGTCGGCCAGTCCGGCAGCTCCCTGGTCCTCGCCGACCCCGGTCTGGCGGACCGGCTCCCCGACGGTGTCCGCGCGCTGCCGCTGCGCGACGCCGAGGACTCCCTGCTGGCACGGCTGGCGACGGCGCCCGTGTACGACGGCCCCGAGCCGCGCACCGAGGACCTGGTGCAGCTGCTCTACACCTCGGGCACCACCGCCCTCCCCAAGGGCGCGATGATGACGCACCGCGCCCTGGTCCACGAGTACCTGAGCGCGATCACCGCCCTCGACCTCAGCGCCGGCGACCGCCCCGCGCACTCCCTGCCGCTGTACCACTCCGCGCAGATGCACGTCTTCCTGCTGCCGTACCTGGCGGTCGGGGCCACCAATCTGATCCTCGACGGGCCCGACGGGGACCGGCTGTTCGATCTGATCGAAGCGGGGCGTGTGGACAGCCTGTTCGCCCCGCCGACGGTCTGGATCGCTCTGGCGGGCCGCCCGGATTTCGCGGCCCGGGACCTGTCCGGACTGCGCAAGGCCTACTACGGCGCGTCGATCATGCCGGTGCCGGTCCTGGAGCGGCTGCGCGAGCGGCTGCCGCGGCTCGGTTTCTACAACTGTTTCGGGCAGAGCGAGATCGGTCCGCTGGCGACCGTCCTGGCACCCGAGGAGCACCGGGGCCGGATGGACTCCTGCGGCCGGCCCGTGCTGTTCGTGGACGCGCGGGTGGTGGACGAGGAGGGCGAGGACGTGCCCGTCGGCACGCCCGGTGAGATCGTCTACCGCTCACCGCAGCTCTGCGAGGGCTACTGGGACAAGCCCGAGGAGACCGCCGAGGCCTTCCGGGACGGCTGGTTCCGCTCCGGGGATCTCGCGGTGCGGGACGCCGAGGGGTACTTCACCATCGTGGACCGGGTGAAGGACGTCATCAACTCCGGCGGGGTGCTGGTGGCTTCGCGCCAGGTCGAGGACGCCCTGTACACCCACGAGGCGGTCGCCGAGGCCGCCGTGATCGGCCTGCCCGACGAGCGGTGGATCGAGGCCGTCACGGCGGTGGTCGTGCCGCGCGGCGAGGTGACGGAGGATCAGCTCGTCGCGCACGTGAAGGAGCAGCTCGCCCCGTTCAAGGCACCCAAGCGGGTGCTGTTCGTGACCGAGTTGCCGCGCAACGCCAGCGGCAAGATCCTCAAACGCGAGCTGCGCGACCGCTTCAGCGGGTAGCCGGCACCTTCGACGGCATCAGCGCGTCGGCCAGCAGCCGCCAGTGCGGCAGTGCCGAGGTACCCGGCTCGACCCCGATCACCTGCACGGCCACATGGTCGGCGCCCGCGTCCACATGGCCGTGCAGCTTCCGTGCCACGGTGTCCGGGGCGCCCCAGAACACCAGGTCGTCCACGAAGCGGTCGCTGCCGCCGCCGGAGAGGTCGTCGTCCGTGTAGCCCAGCCGGCGGAACTTGGCGAGGTTGTACGGCGTCCCGAGGTAGCCGTGCAGATGCGCACGGGCGAGGGAGCGGGCCCGGGCCGGGTCGGTCTCGAACAGTACGGCGTGCTCGACGGCCAGGAACGCGTCGGGGCCGAGGATCTCCCGGGCCTGCGCGGTGTGGGCCGTGTTCACGTGGTACGTGTGGGCACCCGCGGCGCGGTCCCGGGCCAGCTCCAGCATCTTCGGCCCGTACGCGGCGAGCAGCCGCCGGACCGGGGTCTCGGGGCGCGGGTTGGGGGTCTCCAGGGTGTCCAGCTCGTCCAGGTACGCGGCCATGGCGGCCAGTGGTCTGACGCCGGGGCGGGGGTCACCGCCGAAGCCGAGGCCGAGGATGTGCCGGCCCGGATAGGCGTCCGCGAGCAGCGTCGAGGCGCCGTGCGCCCAGCGGGCCTCCCGGGACCAGATCCGGGCGATGCCGTTCACGACGGTCAGCCGCCGGGTGGCGGAGAGCAGGAAGCCGGCGTGCGTGAACGCGTCCCGGCCGAGCGCCTCGGGGATCCACAGCGCCCGCCAGCCCTGGTCCTCCAACTGCCGGACGGAGTCCCGGATCAGCGCGGCCGGCTGATGCTCGAAGTCGAAGGTGTAGATCCCGAACGTGCCGAGGTCCATCGGTGTGCTCCCTGGCAGGAGACGGATCGGATCGCCCGTCCGTCGCGTCGTCGATGCGTTGAATCGAAATATCGCAGAATTACGATATGAAGCGCAAGGGGGCGGTCACCGGGGGGAGGGGGCGGGGGCGGGGAAGGGGCGCCGGTGGCCTGAGGGGTGCGAGTTCGACGGCGGGGTGGGTGGCCGGGGGAGAGGGAGGGGAGTGACGGCCGGTGGGGGCGTGGCCGGTGGGGGCGGCGGGGGCGCGACCGGTGTGGTGCGGCGGAGCGGAGGGTGCGTGGCCGGTGTGCGTGGCGGAGTGGAGGGTCGGTGGTCGTTGGTCGGAGGGGAAGGTGAGGTCGCGTCGGAGGGGAAGGTGTGGTCGTGTCGGAAGGGCGGCTAGAGCGTCTGTCCCAGCTCCGTGACGAGGTCGGCGATGCGGCGCTCGTCCCGCTTGTAGTGGGTCCACTTGCCCACGCGGGTCGCCCGGACCAGCCCCGCGCGCTGGAGTTCCGCCATGTACGCCGACACGGTGGACTGGGCCAGCCCCGCCTTCGCCTGTATATGGCTCACGCACACACCAACCTCGGCGGGGTCGGCGATGGCAGCCTCCATCGGGAAGTGCCGCTCGGGCTCACGCAGCCACCGCAGCATCTGCAGCCGCATCGGGTTGGACAGCGCCCGCAGCGCGTTGACCAGGTCCGGATCCGGGATGGGGGCGGTGTCCGTCATGGCCCGGAGTATAGGCCGCCGCCGACGATTCGAGGTACGTCGATACGTCGCCCGCGGCCGGTCCGCACGGCGCCCCGGCATGCGCGCCGCTATTCGGCGGCCCGCGGCCGCAGATCCACGATCCGGCGGATCTTGCCCACCGACCGCTCCAGTGACTCCGGGTCCACGATCTCCACGTCGACCGACACCCCGATGCCGTCCTTGACCGCCGCGACGATGGCCCGGGCGGCCGCCTCCCGTGCCTCCGGCGGCGCGTCCGGCCGGGCCTCGGCGCGGACGGTCAGGGAGTCCAGGCGGCCCTCGCGGGTGAGCCGCAGCTGGAAGTGCGGTGCCACGCCGGGAGTGCGCAGCACGATCTCCTCGATCTGGGTCGGGAAGAGGTTGACCCCGCGCAGGATCACCATGTCGTCGCTGCGCCCGGTGATCTTCTCCATCCGCCGGAACACCCGGGCCGTGCCGGGCAGCAGCCGCGTCAGGTCCCGCGTCCGGTACCGGACGACCGGCATGGCCTCCTTGGTCAGCGAGGTGAACACCAGCTCGCCCCGCTCGCCCTCGGGAAGCACCTCGCCGGTGATCGGATCCACGATCTCCGGATAGAAGTGGTCCTCCCACACGTGGAGGCCGTCCTTGGTCTCCGCGCACTCCTGGGCGACACCCGGGCCGATGACCTCGGACAGTCCGTAGATGTCGACGGCGTCGATCGCGAACCGCTCCTCGATCTCCCGCCGCATCTGCTCGGTCCAGGGCTCGGCCCCGAAGACGCCCACCCGCAGCGAGGTGGTGCGCGGGTCGACGCCCTGCCGTTCGAACTCGTCCAGGAGCGTGAGCATGTAGGACGGGGTCACCATGATGACGGAGGGTTCCAGGTCCTGGATCAGCTGCACCTGCCGGGCCGTCATGCCGCCGGACGCCGGGACGACCGTACAGCCCAGGCGCTCGGCGCCATAGTGAGCGCCCAGGCCACCGGTGAACAGTCCATAGCCGTACGCCACATGCACGACGTCGCCCGGGCGTCCGCCGGCCGCCCGTATCGACCGAGCCACCATGTCGGCCCACATGGACAGGTCGTTGTCCGTATAGCCGACCACCGTGGGGCGTCCCGTGGTGCCGCTGGAGGCGTGCAGACGGCGGATCCTCTCCCGGGGCACGGCGAACATGCCGTACGGATAGTTCGCCCGGAGATCGGCCTTGGTCGTGAAGGGGAAGCGGGCCAGGTCGGCGAGCGAACGGCAGTCCTCCGGGCGGACACGGGCTTTGTCGAAGGACTCCCGGTAGAACGGTACGTGCTCGTACGCGTGCCGCAGCGAGGCGCGCAGCCGCTCCAGCTGCAGCGCCCGCAGTTCCTCGGGCCCGAGCCGTTCGCCCCCGTCGAGCAGGTCCGTCACATCCGCCATCGGCACGTCTCCCTCGCCAGCCGCGCATTCCGGACGACCGATCATTCGGTCGATGCCTTCGGGGTCAGTAATTCAGGCCACTGCGCCTCCGGGCAAGAGGTCTGCGGGATTTTCCACGCCCGCGCAGGCAGGACGCGTGGAACCAGCAGGGAAAGCGCCGCCGGCAAAGCCGTTGCGGCCGGATGGCGCGGTCCGAGATGATCAAGGCATGTCGACCTTCACCGCCGCCGACGGGACCCAGCTCGTCTACCACCTGCGCGGAACCGGAGAGCCCCTCGCGGTGCTGCCGGGCGGCCCCATGCGGGCCTCCGCCTACCTCGGGGATCTCGGCGGGCTGACCGCGCACCGCCGGCTGGCCCTGCTCGACCTGCGGGGCACCGGCGACTCCGCGGTGCCCGCGGACCCGGCGACGTACCGCTGTGACCGGATGGTCGAGGACGTGGAGGCATGGCGAGCCCACATGGGGCTGGAACACATGGATCTGCTCGCCCACTCGGCGGGCGCCGCCCTGGCGATGCTCTACGCGGCCCGCCACCCGCACCGGATACGGCGGCTGGTGCTGATCACCCCCAACCCGTCGGCCCTGGGCATGCGCGGCACGCCCGAGGAGCGGCTGGCCGCCGCCCGGCTGCGCGCGGACGAGCCGTGGTTCGCGCAGGCGTTCCCCGCCTACCGGGCCTGGCTCGCGGGCGAGGCGGACTTCGACGACGTGTTCCTGCCGTTCTTCCACGGCCGCTGGGACGAGACCGCCCGCGCCCACTCCGACGCCGAACTGGAGCAGACCAACGACGAGGCCGGCGAGCGCTACTTCGGCGAGGGCGCGTTCACCCCGGACGCGACGCGCGCCGCCCTGTCCGCCCTGGCCGCCCCCGTCCTCGTGTACGCGGGGGAGGCCGACGGCTCCCCGCGCCCCGACCTCGCCCGCCGCACGGCACGGGCCTTTCCGAACGCCGAGACCATCGTCCAGCCGGGCGCCGGCCACTACCCCTGGCTGGACGACCCGGAGCGGTTCCTGAGCGGCACGCTCGCCTTCCTGGACGGGCCCGCGGACTCCGTTCCGCCCCCGGCGGAGCGGGCCACCCCCGAGGGGGCACTCGGCTAGCGCGCCCGGCACCGACGTTCCCCGCCGCACACCGTCGCGGCGAACCGAACCGAAACCGGCCTGCGGCACCCGGGGTCCGACGGCCGTGGGTCAGCGCGGCCGCGGCCCGTACGCCGTCAGGAACCGGTCCCGGAACGTGTCCATCCCCCAGACCGGGGCGTCCGCGGCCGGCTTCAGCCCCGCGGTCCAGCCCCAGCCGGAGACGCGCTCCAGGACCTTCGGGTCGCGGGCGACGACGGTCACGGGCACGTCCTTCCGGGGGCTGCCCGCGGTGACGACCGGGACGGGCTGGTGATCGCCGAGGAAGACCAGGACCGTCCGGTCGTCGCCGTACCGCAGCAGGAATCCGACGAGGCTGCGCAGCGCGTACTCGACGGCGCCGCGGTACTCGGCGCGCACGCTCCGCGCGCTGCGCCACACCTCCTTCTGATCCTTGCCCGCGCGCTCGACCCGGCGGAAGACCGAGCCGTCGCCCAGCTCCGTCCAGTCGACCGGGCGGGGGACGGGCGCCCAGGGATGGTGGCTGGAGGTGAGGACGATCTCCGCCATCAGCGGGCCCCGGCCGCGCCGACCGAACTCCCGCCGCCGGAAGGCCTCCAGGCTGTACTGGTCCGGCACCTGCGACCAGCCGAAGGCCGGGCCGCGGTAGCCGAGGTGGGTGGCGTCGTAGACGTGGTCCAGGCCGAAGAACCCGCCCTCGGGCCAGGCTCCGCGCACCCCCGGCACGATGCCGACGGTCCGCCAGGCGCCCGTCCGGCGGAAGGCGCCGGTGAGGGTGGCGCGGTCACTGGAGGTCAGGGTGCGGAAGCGCTGCTGGTTGCTGATCCACAGCCCCGACAGGAAGGTCGAGTGGGCCAGCCAGCTGCCGCCGCCGGTCACCGGTGAACGCAGCCAGCCGCTGCGCGCCGTGAACCCGGCCGCCCGCAGCGCGGCGGTGCTCTCCTTCAGGACCGTGCCGATCCGTGGGGCCGGCGCCGGGTCCTCGACGGCCGAACGGCCGTAGCTCTCGACGAAGGTGAACAGCACGTCCTTGCCGCGCAGACCGGTCAGCAGCCGGTCCGGCGGGGTGTGCGCGAAGGCGTCGTGGGCGGCCAGGCGCCGGAAGAGCCGCGCGTCCGCCAGGGAGGCGCGGATCTGCGGGACGCGTGCGCCGAGGAGGTCGGTGTCCACGGTGGCGGCCAGGGACTCTCCGCCGCCGCGCAGGCCGAACGTGACACATGTGAGCCAGGCGGTGCCCAGGGCGAGACAGGCACGCACCGCCCGGGAACGGTGGCGGGCCGTCAGCGCGGTCACCCGGAGTGCCGAGGCCGTGGTCAGGGCGGGCACCGCGACCGCGAGGAGCACGGCACCGGCGACGGTGAGCAGCTCACCGGTCCGGCCGGACGTGTCCCGTACGTAGTCGGCCGCGTTCTCCAGCAGACCCCAGTCCAGCACCGGGTCGAACGGACGGAAGAGCACCGAGGAGAAGCCCATGTCCAGGCACTTGAGGAGGGCGAGCAGCCCGACCAGCAGGCCGGTGACCACCGCTGCGGCCCGCCGGGCCCACCGCGGCAGTACCAGCGGCAGGGCGGTGAGCAGGACGGCCTCGGCCGGAAGACGCAGGAACGCGCTCGGAGTGAGGCGGTCGAGCTGGTCCGGCAGCAGCAGGGCGGCCAGGAGCAGCGCGGCGGCGAGGACGGTGGTGGCCACGCTCAGCACCCGCGCGACCCGGGGGTGCCGGCGCCGGCGCCCGAACCGGCCGGGCCGGGAACGCGCCCGCGGCCCGGGGTCGCCCGCCCCGGCGCCCCCGGTGTCCGCTGCCTCTTCGCTGTCCGGCGGTCGGGGCGTGCGGTCCGGCACCTGTCGATCCTTCCGCGCGCGGCCCGGGGCCGGGACGAGGGTCCGGGCACGCCGAGGCTCCGTCGCCACCCGGACCGACGTCACGGCCCGTGCGGGACGGTCGTCGTCACGTGCACACAGCGTAGTCACCCCGGACCGGATCGGGGGTGTGGGACACCCCCGAGGGGGCTACGGCTGCTCCGCCGCCACGGCCACCTCCCGGGCCCACCGGTAGTCCGCCTTGCCGCTGGGCGACCGCTGGATGGTGTCCGCGATCACCAGCTGGCGGGGGACCTTGTAACCGGCCAGGCGGGTACGGCAGTGGCTCTGGAGGTCGGCCAGCGACAGGTGCGGCGCCCCCGCGCGCAACTGCACCACGGCCGCCACATGGTTACCCCACCTGGCGTCCGGGACACCGGCGACCAGCGCGTCGTACACATCCGGATGCGCCTTGAGGGCCTGCTCGACCTCTTCCGGGTACACCTTCTCGCCCCCGGTGTTGATGCACTGCGAGCCCCGTCCGAGAACGGTGACCACCCCGTCCGCGTCGACCGTGGCCATGTCGCCCAGCAGTACCCAGCGCCGCCCGTCCCTCTCGAAGAACGTCTCGGCGGTCTTCCCCGGGTCGTTGTAGTACCCGAGCGGTACGTGCCCGCACTGGGCGACCCGGCCGACCTCGCCGGCCGCGACCGGCTCGTGCGTCGCCGGATCCACCACACGGGTACGGGAGTTGACCCGGATGCGGAAGCCGCGTTCCGGCCCCGAGTCCTCGGTCGCGGTGCCGTTGAAGCCGGACTCCGAGGAGCCGAAGTTGTTCAGCAGCATGGCGTGGGGGACCAGCTCGCGGAACTGCCGGCGCACCGTCTCCGACATGATCGCGCCCGACGAGGAGACGCTGAACAGCGCCGAGCAGTCGGTGCCCTTCATCGGCCCGTTCAGCGCGTCGATCAGCGGCCGGAGCATCGCGTCCCCGACCAGCGACACGCTGGTGACCTTCTCCCGCTCGATCGTGCGCAGCACCTCCTCCGGCACGAACTTGCGGTGCAGGACCACCCGTTGGCCGAAATTGAAGCCGATGAACGCGGTGAGCGTCGACGTGCCGTGCATCAGCGGGGGAGTGGGGAAGAAGGTGATCCCGGAGCCGCCCGCGGCGACCCGTTCGGCCAGTTCCTCCGGCGCCTTCACCGGCTCCCCGGTCGGGGCCCCGCCGCCCAGCCCGGCGAAGAACAGGTCCTCCTGACGCCACATCACCCCCTTGGGCATGCCCGTCGTGCCGCCGGTGTAGATGATGAACTGGTCGTCGCCGGAACGCGGGGGGAAGCCCCGCGCGGGCGACCCGCCGGCCTCCGCACCGGCGAACGGTACGGCCCCGGGCACCGCCACGGCGGCCGGGGTGCCGACCCGCAGCAGATGCCGCAGCCGCGGCGCCCGCGGCAGTGCCCCCGCCACCCGGTCCTCGAACTCCGCGTCGAAGACCAGCGCCGCCAGGTCCGCGTCCCGGTAGAGGTACACCAGCTCTTCCTCGACATAGCGGTAGTTGACGTTCACCGGGACGACCCTGGCCTTCAGACAGGCCAGTACCGTCTGGAGGTACTCCACGCCGTTGTACAGGTGGAGGCCGAGGTGCTCGCCGGGCCGCAGGCCGCTGTCGATCAGATGGTGCGCGACGCGGTTGGCGGCGGCGTCCAGCTCGGCGTACGTCAGCCGGCGTTCCGCGCCCGTGCCGGGATGATCGGCGTACACGAGTGCCTCGCGGTCCGGGACCGCGTCGACGACCGACTCGAACAGGTCGGCAAGGTTGTACTCCACCGCATCCTCCTGACCCCGGCAGTCCTGGCGAAGAGAGGCGCATCCGTCGGTCCGCCGGTCATCAGAGCAAAGCCCACGACAACTGTGAAGGGCTCGCGCCAATTAATCTGACTGACTGTCAGAAAACCCTTGAAGTGCCTCCCCGCCTCCTGCAACCTGTTCTCGTTCCGACCGAGGGGAGATGGCCCATGGGTGGGACGGAACACCTCACCGTGCAGCGAGAAGGCGCCACACTGGTGCTCACGCTCAACCGGCCCGACGCCAGGAACGCGCTCTCGCTGGCGATGCTCGTCGGCCTGTACGACGGCTGGCTCGAGGCCGACGCGGACGACACGGTCCGCTCGATCGTCCTCACCGGGGCCGGCGGCGCGTTCTGCGCCGGCATGGACCTCAAGGCGCTGGCCGGCGACCGCATGCAGGGACAGCGGTACCGCGACCGGCTGAAGGACGATCCCGACCTGCACTGGAAAGCGATGCTGCGCCACCACCGCCCCCGCAAACCGGTGATCGCCGCCGTCGAGGGCCACTGCGTCGCCGGCGGCACCGAGATCCTCCAGGGCACCGACATCCGGGTCGCGGGCGAGTCCGCCACCTTCGGCCTGTTCGAGGTGCGACGCGGCCTGTTCCCGATCGGCGGCTCCACCGTCCGCCTCCAGCGCCAGATCCCGCGCACCCACGCCCTGGAGATGCTGCTCACCGGACGCCCGTACAGCGCCCGGGAGGCCGCCGGCATCGGTCTGATCGGACACGTCGTGCCCGACGGCACCGCCCTCGCCGAGGCCCTGGGGATCGCCGAACGGATCAACGCCTGCGGGCCGCTCGCCGTCGAGGCCGTCAAGGCGTCCGTGTACGAGACCGCGGAGATGACCGAGGCCGACGGGCTCGCCGCCGAACTCGCCCGCGGCTGGCCGGTCTTCGACACCGCCGACGCCAAGGAGGGCGCCCGCGCCTTCGCGGAGAAACGGCCCCCCGTCTACAAGCGCGCCTGACCCCAGGAGCCCCCGATGCCCGAAGTCCTCTCCGCGCCCCTCGTCCTCGAGTTCCCCTTCACCCGCTCCCTCGGCCCCGTCCAGAGCGCCTTCCTCACCGGTCTGCGCGAACGCGTCGTCCTCGGCGTACGGACCACCGACGGCCGCGTCCTCGTCCCGCCCGTCGAGTACGACCCCGCCACCGCCGAGGAGATCCACGACCTGGTGGAGGTCGCTCCGACGGGCACGGTCACCACCTGGGCCTGGAACCACGCCCCCCGCCGCGGCCAGCCGCTCGCCACCCCCTTCGCCTGGGTCCTGGTCCGGCTCGACGGCGCCGACACCGCCCTGCTGCACGCCCTCGACGCCCCCGGCCCCGACGCCGTCCGCACCGGCATGCGGGTCCGCGTCCGCTGGGCCGAGGAGCGCACCGGAGCCATCACCGACATCGCCTGCTTCGAACCGCACGACGGCGAGCCCGCACAGCCCGGCGACAGCACCGGCGAGTTCGCGAACCCGCTCGGCGGCATCGTCGCGCCCGCCCGCCTCGACTACACCTACTCGCCCGGCCGTGCCCAGACCGCCTACATCGACGCCCTCTCCGCACGCCGCACCGTCGGCGAACGCTGCCCCTCCTGCCACAAGGTGTACGTCCCGCCGCGGGGTGCGTGCCCCACCTGCGGGCTGGCCACCGCCGAACAGGTCGAAGTGGGTCCCCGAGGCACGGTCACCACCTTCTGCATCGTCAACATCAAGGCGAAGAACCTCGACATCGAGGTGCCGTACGTCTACGCGCACATCGCCCTGGACGGCGCCGACCTCGCCCTGCACGCCCGGATCGGCGGCATCCCCTACGACCAGGTGCGGATGGGGCTGCGAGTGGAACCGGTGTGGACCGAGGGCGCCCGCCACCCCGACCACTACCGGCCCACCGGCGAACCGGACGCGGACTACGAGACGTACAAGGAGCTGCTGTGACCCGCGAGGAACCCCCCGGCCCCCGCGACATCGCCGTCGTCGCCTTCGCCCAGACCGACCACCGGCGCTCCACCGAGGAGTCCTCCGAGGTCGAGATGCTCATGCCGGTGCTCCACGACGTCCTGGCGCAGACCGGCCTGAAGACCTCCGACATCGGCTTCACCTGCTCCGGCTCCAGCGACTACCTCGCCGGCCGGGCCTTCTCCTTCACCCTCGCCCTCGACGGCGTCGGTGCCTGGCCGCCCATCTCCGAGTCGCACGTCGAGATGGACGGTGCCTGGGCGCTGTACGAGGCCTGGACCAAGCTGCTCACCGGCGACGCCGACACCGCACTCGTCTACTCCTACGGCAAGTGCTCCCCGGGCTCGGTCCGGGACGTGCTCACCCGCCAGCTCGACCCGTACTACGTCGCCCCGCTGTGGCCCGACGCGGTCGCCTTGGCCGCCCTCCAGGCGCAGGCCCTCCTCGACGCCGGACACACCGACGAACCGGCCCTCGCCGCCATCGGCGCCCGCAGCCGCGCCGACGCCGCCGCCAACCCCCACGCCCAGCTCAAGGGCCGGGTGCCACAGGGCGACTACGTCGTACGGCCGCTGCGCACCGGGGACTGCCCGCCCGTCGGCGACGGCGCCGCCGCCGTGATCCTCGCGGCCGGGCAGCGGGCCCGCGAACTGTGCGAGCGGCCCGCCTGGATCCGGGGCATCGACCACCGCGTCGAGGCCCACGCCCTGGGCGTGCGCGACCTCACCGACTCACCCTCCGCCCGGCTCGCCGCCGAACGCGCGGGTGCCTTCGAACGCCCCGTCGACACCGCCGAGCTGCACGCGCCGTTCAGTGCGCAGGAGGTGGTCCTGCGCCGGGCGCTCCGGCTCGACGACAGCGTGCGCGTCAACCCCTCCGGCGGCGCCCTCGCCGCCAACCCGGTCATGGCCGCCGGACTCCTCCGCATCGGCGAGGCCGCCGCCCGCATCCACCACGGCGCCTCCGACCGCGCCCTCGCCCACGCCACCTCCGGCCCCTGCCTCCAGCAGAACCTGGTCGCCGTCCTCGAAGGGGATCCCCGATGAGCAAGGAGCCCGTGGCCGTCACAGGGATCGGCCAGACCAAGCACGTGGCGGCCCGCCGGGACGTGTCGATCGCCGGACTCGTCCGCGAGGCCGCCCACCGCGCCCTGGCGGACGCCGAGTTGACGTGGGCCGACATCGACGCCGTCGTCATCGGCAAGGCGCCCGACTTCTTCGAGGGCGTGATGATGCCCGAGCTGTACCTGGCCGACGCCCTCGGCGCCGTCGGCAAACCCATGCTGCGCGTGCACACCGCCGGCTCCGTCGGCGGATCCACCGCGCTCGTCGCCGCGAACCTCGTCGCCGCCCGCGTCCACGGCACGGTCCTCACCCTCGCCTTCGAAAAGCAGTCCGAGTCCAACGCCATGTGGGGCCTGTCCCTGCCGATCCCCTTCCAACAGCCCCTGCTCGCCGGAGCCGGCGGTTTCTTCGCCCCCCATGTGCGCGCCTACATGCGGCGCAGCGGCGCCCCCGACACCATCGGCTCCCTCGTCGCCTACAAGGACCGGCGCAACGCCCTGAAGAACCCCTACGCCCACCTCCACGAGCACGACATCACGCTGGAGAAGGTGGTGGCGTCACCCATGTTGTGGGACCCCATTCGCTACTCCGAGACGTGTCCGTCCTCGGACGGTGCCTGCGCCATGGTGCTGACCGACCGCGCCGGAGCCGCCCGCGCGCCCCGGCCACCCGCCTGGCTGCTCGGCGGCGCCATGCGCAGCGAACCGACCCTGTTCGCGGGCAAGGACTTCGTCTCCCCGCAGGCCGGCAAGGACTGCGCCGCCGACGTCTACCGCCAGGCCGGCATCGCCGACCCGCGCCGGGACATCGACGCCGTCGAGATGTACGTGCCGTTCTCCTGGTACGAGCCCATGTGGCTGGAGAACCTGGGCTTCGCCGCCGAGGGCGAGGGCTGGAAGCTCACCGAGTCCGGGGTGACCGCACTCGACGGTGACCTGCCGGTCAACATGTCCGGCGGCGTACTGTCCACCAACCCCATCGGCGCCTCCGGCATGATCCGCTTCGCCGAGGCCGCCCTCCAGGTGCGCGGCCGGGCCGGGGAACACCAGGTGGACGGAGCCCGCAAAGTGCTCGGCCACGCCTACGGCGGCGGCTCGCAGTTCTTCTCCATGTGGCTCGTGGGCTCCGCGCCGCCCGACTCCTGACGGACCGTCCGGAGCCCGCCGGCCGGACTCCGGAAAGGCCGCCCCCGCGTGCCCTGTCCGCCGTAGCGACCGGTCGCTAGGCTGGCCCGCGGAAGACGAACCGGGAGGAGCACGGACGTGGCCGAGACCATCACCCAGCAGCAGCCGCTCGCGGGCTGGGACAAGCCGGAGCTGGACCTCAGCGGGGCCGAGTGGCAGTCCAGCAGCCGAGGTCTGGGCGATGTCCAGATCGCCTTCGTCGAGGGCTTCATCGCGATGCGGAACAGCGGTCGGCCGGAGGGCCCCTCCCTGATCTTCACGCCCGCGGAATGGGGCGCCTTCGTCTCCGGGGCGCGCGAGGGGGAGTTCGACCTCACCTGACCCCTCCCCGCGCCGCATCCTCACCTCACCTGAACCGGGGGTGTTCCCGCCGGATTTCCGGACACGCGACCAGCAGCGCCCCGCGGGGGCCGGACCTGAGCGAGGCTGGCCCCAGCGAACGAGAAGTCGTGCTCCGGAGGTGAGGAAGGATGAGCGCTGCGCCGGTCATCGCCGCGGTCGACGGTTCCCCGGACAGTCTGCGCGCCCTGGACTGGGCCCTGGACGCCGCCCGCCGTCGCGCGGCACCGCTGCGCGTGGTGCACGTACGGCAGTACGCGGCCTGGGGCCAGGCCGACGTGCTGGTCGCCGGACCGCCCGAGGCGGAGGGCGATCCGGTGCTCGACGAGGTGCGCGACCGGATCCCCGACCCGGTCGCGGAACCGCCCCTGGAGTACGTCGCCCTGGAGGGTGTCCCGGGCGCCGTCCTGCCCGAACTGGGCGGCGACGCCCAGTTGTTGGTGCTCGGCTCCCGGGGGCGCGGGGGCTTCGCCAGCCTGCTGCTCGGCTCCAACGGCCTCGCCGTCGCGCGGGACGCCGACTGCCCGGTGGTCGTCGTGCCCCGGCCCGGCCGCGAGGTCCACGGAGAGGGGCCCGCCGGACCCGGACCCCGGGTGGTCGTCGGACTGCACGCCGACAGCCCCGACGACGGCGTCCTCGCCTTCGCCTTCGCCGAGGCCGCCCTGCGCGACGCCCGGCTCCAGGTGATCGCCGCCTATCCCTGGCCCGTGCAGACCTGGTCCGCCCCCGGCCAGCTGGTGCCGCCCCCGGTCGACCAGGACGCCGTGGAGGACGAGACCCGCGCCCTCGCCGACGGCTTCCTCGCCCCGCACCGCGAGCGGCACCCCGAGGTCCGCGCCGACGTCGAAGCGCTGGCCGGCGACGCGGCCGGCCACCTCGTCGCCGCCTCCAAGGACGCCGATCTGGTCGTCGTCGGCCGGCACCGGCGACGGCTGCTCGCCCCGGCCCGCATGATGGGCTCGGTCACCCAGGCCGTGCTGCTGCACGCGGCGAGCCCGGTCGCTGTGGTGCCGCCAGCCCCGTCGCGGGCGTGAAACCGGGGCCGAATCGGCCTAGCAGACCGTCCGATGCTCCGCAATACGTTCGCCGCCGACCGGCGCTCAGCAGGCTGTGGTGCCCGACGCCATGGTGCCCGGACACACCCGAACCTATGGTTCCGCCACCCCCGGACGCCGCCCCCGCGGGAGCGGCCGCCGGATCCCGTGTGTCCACCGAAGGAGCCGCCATGCCACAGCCCCCGTCCAGCGGGACACCCCAAGCGCCACCGCGCGCCCGCCCGCTGCCCCGCCTGCTGACCCGCCTCCTCGCCGTCGTCGCCGTCGTCCTCGGCACCGTGCTCACCGGTCCCGCGCCGGCCGCCCGCGCCTCCGTCACGCTCACCAGGGTGAGCGCCTTCGGATCCAACCCGGGCGCCCTCACCATGTACGTGTACCGGCCCGCCGACCTGCCGGCCCACCCCCCGGTGGTCGTGGCCCTGCACGGCTGCACGCAGAGCGCCCAGGTCTACGCCGACAACTCCGGGCTGCCGCAACTCGCCGACCACGACGGCTTCCTGCTGGTGCTCGCGGAGACCGGCACCGCCAACAACCCGAGCAAGTGCTTCAACTGGTTCCAGAGCGCCGACAACCGGCGCGGCCAGGGCGAGGCCCTGTCCGTCCGCCAGATGGCCGACCACGCCGTCACCGCGTACGGCGCCGACCCGCGACGCGTCTACGTCACCGGCCTGTCCGCCGGCGGTGCCATGACCGCGGTCATGCTCGCCGCCTACCCCGACGTCTTCTCCGCGGGTGCGGTAGTGGCCGGTCTGCCCTACGACTGCACGCGCGACAACAGCCCCTACACCTGCATGAACCCCGGCGTCGACCTGAGCCCGTCCGACTGGGCCCAGCGGGTGCGCGACGCCTACCCGGCGTACACCGGGCCGTGGCCGCGGGCGGCCGTCTGGTACGGCGACCAGGACACCACCGTCGCACCGCGCAACGCCACCGAGCTGCGAGACCAGTGGACGGCACTGCACGGCCTGTCCCAGACCCCCACCCGGACGACAACCATCGGCCCCGACGCCACCCGGCAGGACCAGTACCTGGCCGCCGACGGCACGGTCGCCGTCGAGGTCGACCGCGTCCCGGGCATCGGGCACGGCACCCCGGTCGACCCCGGCACCGGCGGCGAGCAGTGCGGCGGCACCGGTGCCCCCTACTTCCTCGACTCGATCTGCTCCAGCCGCTGGATCGCCCGGTTCTTCGGCCTGGACACCTCCGCACCGGGCGACCCCGACCCGGGCGACCCGGACCCGGGCGGTGGCACCGCCGCCTGCTGGACGGCCAGCAACTACGGCCATGTACAGGCAGGCCGGGCCACCACCAGCGGCGGCTACACCTACGCCAAGGGCTCCGGCCAGAACCTGGGCCTGTACAACACGTTCGTCACCCACACCCTCAAGGAATCACCCACGGGATACTTCACTCTCGCCGACACGGGCTGCCCCTGACGGCACGCCAGGAGACCTGACGCGCCGCCATGGTGGCCGACGCCCCCGAACGGGCCGTCATCATGGCGGCTCCACACATGTCCGGATCCCCCACAGCACCCCTAACCTCCAGCGCGTCCCCCATCCGCCGGAGGAACCACATGCCTCTTCACCGCACCGCACCGCCCGGCCGACCGGTCCGTCGTACCGCGCTCGGCACCCTCTCCCTCGCCGCCGTCTGCGCGCTCCTGGTCACCCCGGCCACGGCGACACCCATCGGCCCGAGGACACCGGACGCCCACTGCGCCGGACGCGCCCGGCTGCACGTGCCCGGCGCCGCCCGTCAGCAGGCCGACTGCCTGGACGAGCTGACCACCGCGGGAACCGTGGCGTCCGGACACACCGACCCGGCCGACTACGCGGGGCTCACCCCCGAGGACCTGTCCACGCCCAGCGGTGTACCCGGCATCCAGATCGACGGCTACTTCCCGGACACCTCCACCACGAACACCAACCACGGCTGGCAGCACGACTCCCAGTTCGTCATCCGGCTGCCCGACCGCTGGAACGGCGGCCTGGTGGTCGCCGGCACCCCGGGCAACCGCGAGCAGTACGCGAACGACCGGGCGATCGCCGACTGGGTGCTCGCCCGCGGCTACGCCTACGCCGCCACCGACAAGGGCAACACCGGCACGGCCTTCCACCGCGACGGCCGCCGCCCCGGCGACGCCATCGCCGAATGGAACACCCGTCTCACCCAGCTCACCCGCGCCGCCCGCACCGTCGTCACCCAGCGCTACGAGCGGCCCCCGGCCCGCACCCTGGCCACCGGCATCTCCAACGGCGGTTACCTGGTGCGCTGGCAGCTGGAGCACCACCCCGAGCTGTACGACGGCGGAGTGGACTGGGAGGGCACCCTGTGGCGCGCCGACGGCCCCAGCCTGCTCACCTTCCTGCCGACCGCGCTGCGTCACTACCCCGTCTACGCCGCCGGCGGCCCCGGAGCGGCGGAGGCCGCGGCGGCCCTGCACCGGGCCGGCTTCCCGGCCGGCTCCGAGTTCCTCTGGCCGTACCACCACCAGGTCTACTGGGACCTCACCCAGCGCATCTACCGCGAGGAACTCGACCCCGGCTACGACGGGGACACCGAGGCCGGCACCCCGTTCTGCGCCTCCGGCACCCCCGCCTGCGACGCCGACTACGCCTACCCGGCCCGGCCCGCCGCCGTCCACCGGGCGGTCGGCCGCATCGCCCTCACCGGACGCATCGGCAAGCCCCTGATCACCCTCCAGGGCACCCTCGACGTGCTGCTGCCGATCAGCGAGGACTCCGACGTCTACGCCCGCATGGTCCACCGGGCCGGACGCGGCTCCCTGCTGCGCTACTACCGCATCGAGGACGGCACCCACACCGACGCCCTGGCCGACGCCTTCCCCGGCCGGGTCCGCCCGCTGGTGCCCTGCCACCGGTCCGCGTTCACCGCCCTGGAACGCTGGCTCGCCGGAGCGGGCGCCCCGCCCGGGGACCACACGGTGGGCCGTCCGGCCGGCGCGGACCCGGCGACCCTGCTCACCAGCTGCCCCCTGGCGTAGACGATCTTTCGGGTGCCCGCAGGTCACCCGCCGGAGCCCGGGCACGTACCATGGCCGCATGTCGTTCCTCCGCCGCCGCAGCGCGACCCCTGCCGGACCCGACTTCGACGTGCTGGCCATGGACCCGGGCGACTGGCCGGGCAATCTCGGCGCGGGCCTGCTGCCCGCCCCCGACGGCACCTGCCAGGGTGTCTTCCTGCGCTACGACCTGTTCGGCGGACGCGGCCCCGCCATGATCATCGGCAATCTCCCGGAGGGCTCCCCGGCTCGCGACGTCGCCGAGGGGGAGATCCCCTTCGAGGTGGGCCAGCTGCTGCTGGCGCTGGAGAACGACGAGGAGGTCACCGTCGTCGGCACCGAGGACACGCCGGTCCTCCAGGGCGACAACCTGCTCATCGTGCGGCGGCTCAAGCTCTCCGAGAGCCGGATCTCCTGCGTCCAGTTCGACCGCAGCGACGGCGTCCTCGTGACCATCGCCGCCTGGGACCGCCCGATCACGGACGACCTGTACGCCCTGCTGAAGCCGCTCCCGGCGGAGCTTTTCCAGCAGGGCTGAGGCCCCCTGCCGCGGCTAGCGGGACGAGGCTTCGAGTGTCACGTCGGCGGCCCGGACGAACGCGACCCGGTGGCCGTACTGGATCTCGTAGTACAGGTCCTCGCCGACCACGACCCGGTGAGAGTCGGTGGTGAAGGTGACCGCGTAGTAGTACTCGCCGGGCATCTCGTCACCGGCCACGTACGTCTGCCCGGCCGGGATCGTGTAGGGCAGCGGCACCACCGACTGGGCGGGGACGCCCGCCGGATAGGCATCCTTCTCCGGGTAGGCACGGCCGTACACCGGGACGCTCGCCAGGCCGTCCTTCGGGGTCACCACGAAGCCCTTCGCCGGTACGGCGGCCGGCTCCTCGCGGGGGTTGCGGAACCAGGCCTTCTGGCCGAGGTACCAGATGGCCGTCCAGTCGCCCCAGCGGTCGGCGACCGCGTACTGCTGGCCGGTGGAGACCCGCGAGGACAGATCGTTCACCCCGTCGGTCGGGTCCGTCCTCAGACCGATGTCCTTCACCAGCGGGGCGCTGACGTCGTGGTCCGTGTACAGCCGCACCTCGCTGGAGCCGTGCTCCGCGCAGGGCTCGCCCTTGGTGGTGCAGCCGGTGTACACGGGCCGGTTCGAGGCGTAGTCCGGCAGGATCGTCAGCACCCCCGAGTGCCGGCCGGCCGTGCGCTGGAACGGGTGGCCCAGCAGCCGGAAGTAGTGCCGCCAGTCCCAGTACGGGCCGGGGTCCGTGTGCATACCCGGGACGGTGGAGGCGGTCGGACCCGGAACGTTGTCGTGGCCCAGGATGTGCTGCCGGTCCAGCGGGATGTCGTACGTCCTGGCCAGATACCGCACCAGCCGCGCCGAGGAGCGGTACATCGCCTCGGTGTACCAGGCGTCCGGCGCGGCGAGGAAGCCCTCGTGCTCGATGCCGATGGACCGGGCGTTGACGTCCCAGTTGCCGGCGTGCCAGGCCACGTCCTTCGCCTTGACGTGCTGGGCGATCAGACCGTCGGTGGAGCGGATCGTGTAGTTCCACGACACATAGGTGGGGTCCTGGATCAGCTTCAGGACACCGTCCCACGCGCCTTCCGTGTCGTGGATGACGATGTATTTGATGCGCTGCGAGGCCGGGCGGTCGCCGAGGTCGTGGTTGCCGTAGTCGTTGTCCCCGAACTCGGCGTAGGGCGCCGGGACCGACTCGCAGGACACCGACTTCGGGCACTCGGTGCCGTCCCTGGGCAGCGTGCGCAGACCGGCCCGCTCCAGCTGGGCGGTGTCGGCGGTCAGTCGTGGCCGGGCGGCCAGCGTCACCAGCTGGCCGTCGTCCGTGGTGCGCTCCTCGCCGGTGCGCAGCACGTCGTACACGTCGTCGGCGTACGCGGCGGCGGTCGCCGTGTCGTCGGCGCCGGAGAACCGGGCCACCGCGCCGTACCAGTCGGCCGGGTCGGCGCTGAGCGGCTCGCCCAGCTCCTTCTGCGCGGCGGCGAGCAGAGCGGCGCCGCCGGCCACGTTCGCCGCGGAGTCGGTGCGCAGCTCGGCGGCCGGGATGCCGGTCAGCTCCGCGGCCTTCGGCAGCGTCCGCAGCCGGGCCGGGACCGCCGACCGGGCCGGTGCCTCGACGGTGGGACGCCGGGCGGCACGGGCCGTGTCACCGCGGGGGTCCTCCGTCCCTTCGGCGAAGTGTTCCGCGGTGGCGATCGCGGTCCGGGCATCGGTGAGGTGCATCGGACCGTAGCCGCCGGTGACACTCGGCGCGCCGCCGTGCCCGTCCCAGCGGGACTGCAGATAGGAGACGGCCAGCAGCACGCTCTGTGGCACGTGATAGTCGGCCGCCGCGGTGGCGAACGCGTGCTGGAGCCGGTCCGCGGAGGAGTCCGTGGCGGTGTGGGCCGGGGCCGCGCCCAGCAGGGGCAGCAGCAGGGCGGCGGCAGCGAGCGGCACGGCGGTCCGCCGCAGGGGTCTGTGGCCGGGTGTGGATGTGGGGTCGGTGGCGGATCCTCGCAATGCGGCCTCCTGTGACGGGCGGGCGTGGCGGGGCGTGCGGCGCCGAGCTGGGTCAGTGGTACTCGCTTGCCGACGATCCGTCAATCATGCCGTCAGAGGGGGATTTCCCATGTCACGGAGGGGTTTCGGCGAGTTTCGCGGCGGCGGTGCGCGGGCCTGCGGAGCGTCACTGGCGTACACCAGTGAACGCGCCCTTGCACCACCCGCCGCGCCGGGTGCCCGAGGACACGGGCCCCGGCACGAAGGTCCGCGGTGCGCCGCCGCTCAGGGCGCACCGCGGAGCCGTCGTCCCCGTCAGCGAGTGCCGACCGCCGCGCGGACGGCCCTGCGGGCCATCTGACAGTCGTCGTGCAGCCGCCTGAGCAGCAGCCGCTGTTCCTCGCCGGACGGCGCGGCACCCGGGTGGGCCATGCCCGGTGCCGTCGGGGCCGTGTCGTGCATCGAACGCTGCACGGCCGTCTCGTAGGTGCGGATCTCCCGGGTCAGCAGGAGCATCAGGTTCACCAGGAAGGCGTCCCGGGAGGCCGGGCCCGCCGACTGGGCGATCTGGCTGATCTGCCGCCGGGCCACCGGCGCGTCCCCGAGGACCAGCCACAGTGTCGCCAGGTCGTACCCCGGCAGATACCAGCCCGCGTGCTCCCAGTCCACCAGCACTGGACCGGCCGGTGAGAGCAGGATGTTCGAGAGCAGGGCGTCGCCGTGGCAGAACTGGAGCATGCCGTGCCGGCCCACCTCGTGGGCGATGCCGTGCAGCAGCTTCTGCAGGTCTCCGAGGTCCCGGTCGGTGAGCAGGCCCAGTTCGTGGTACCGGGACATGCGGGCCGCGTAGTCCAGCGGCATGTCGAACGTGCCCGCCGGGGGCCGCCAGGCGTTCACCCGGCAGATCGCGCCGAGCGCGGCCCGGATGTCCGCCCGGGGCGGGGCCTCCGCCGGATGCCGCTGGAACGCCGCCGTACGGCCCGCCATCCGCTCGATCACCAGCGTGCAGTTGTCCGGGTCCGCCGCGATCAGCCTCGGCACCCGGACCGGCGGCCGGTGCCGGACGAACGAGCGGTATGCGGCTATTTCCTGACGGCTCCGCTCCGCCCAGGCGGGCGAGTGGTCCAGGAGGCACTTGGCGACGGCCGTGCTGCGCCCCGTCGTCCCGACGAGGAGGACCGACCGTCCGCTGCGCCGCAGGACCTGCACCGGCGCGAACTCCGGGCAGATCCGGTGCACCGAGGCGAGCGCGGTGCGCAGCTGCGCGCCCTGGGGGCCGGACAAGTCGAGCCTCCCGCTGAGCGGTTGGGTCCCGGGCTGGCCCGGTACCCGCCGGGGCCGGCCCGCGCCGAGCACGGGGCCGCCCGGACGCGCCGCCGGGTCGAGATACGGCCCGCCGCCCGCCGGGCGGGGGCGCAGCGGCCGGGGCGGGGCGGACACGGAGGACGATGCTGCGTACATGGGAGAAACAGGTCCCTTCGTGTGCCTGCTGTGCCTGCCTGTACGTCCGCACTCCGAACCCCTGCTCGTGGGGGCGTGCCCCGTGAGCGTGGTTTCGGAAGCGTGCGCCCACCCGGCCCGGCCGCCCGGGCACACCCTGGGGAATGTGCCCGTCCTGCCCGTCGTACGGGGCCTTTACGGCCGTCATATGCGGGTGGCGACCGGGTCGGGGTGGCTCGTTCCTACCTGACACCCCATGCCCAGTGGCACACCATCTGGCGGACCCTGGCGAACCCTGGCGAATAGTCGCCCGGCAACCTCCACCGGGCTACTGTCAACTCAGCCGAGAACCTGGGGGCTTGACGTGAGCGGACAACCCAACACCCGCCTTGCGGACCTGTTCGGCCTGGCCGGCTGGTCGAAGGGCGAACTCGCGAGGCTGGTCAACCGGCAGGCGGCGGCCATGGGCCACCCCCAGCTGTCGACCGACACCTCCCGGGTGCGGCGGTGGATCGACACGGGAGAGATCCCGCGCGATCCCGTACCGCGGGTGCTGGCGGCTCTGTTCACCGAGCGTCTCGGCCGTGTCGTGACCACCGAGGACCTTGGTCTGGTGCGGCACGGGCGTGCGGGGAAACGGCAGGTCGACGGGATCGAGGAACATCCCGACGGAGTGCCGTGGGCGCCCGAGCGAACCGCCGCGGTCCTCACCGAATTCACGGGAATGGACCTCATGCTCAACCGACGCGGCTTGGTGGGCGCGGGTGCCGCGCTCGCCGCGGGATCCACACTCAGCAGCGCCATGCACGACTGGCTGCACACCGACCCGGCCCTGAAGGCCGACGCCCCTGTTCTCGACGACCCCCTGCACGCCGACCCCGCCGGTTTCGACCGGTACGAGGCCGCCCCGATCGGATCCCAGGAGATCGAGGAGCTGGAGCGCTCGGTCGAGGTGTTCCGCGCCTGGGACGCGGCCCGTGGCGGCGGGCTGCAGCGCAAGGCGGTCGTGGGGCAACTCAACGAAGTGGGCGGCATGCTCGCCTACCACCATCCACCCCATCTCCAGCGGCGCCTGTGGGGCGTCGCCGCCAACCTCGCCGTGCTCGCGGGCTGGATGTCGCACGACGTCGGCCTGGAGCCCACGGCGCAGAAGTACTTCGTCATCGCCGCCCACGCCGCCCGGGAGGGCGGTGACCGGCCGCGCGCCGGTGAGGCGCTGTCCCGGGCGGCCCGGCAGATGGTGCACCTCGGCCGGCCGGACGACGCCCTGGACCTGATGAAGCTCGCCCAGTCCGGGGCCGGCGACCGGCTGCAGCCGCGGACGAAGGCGATGTTCCACACCATCGAGGCCTGGGCGCAGGCGTCGATGGGCAAGGGCCAGGCGATGCGCCGCACGCTGGGACAGGCGGAGGATCTCTTCGTCTCCGACCGGCAGGACGCGGAGACGCCCGACTGGATGCAGACCTTCAAGGACGAGGATCTGTACGGCATGCAGGCGCTGGCCTACCGCACCCTGGCGGAGTTCGACCCGGGCGCGGCCGCGCACGCCCAGTACTACGCGGAGAAGGCCCTCGCCCTGCGCGTCGACGGGCGGGAGCGGTCCAAGATCTTCGATCATCTCTCCATGGCCTCGGCCTGCTTCATCGCCGACGACCCCGAACAGGCCAACCGCTACGCCCGACTGGCCCTGATGTCGATGGGCTCGAACTCCTCCCGTCGCACCTGGGACCGGCTGCGGCAGATGTACCGGCTGACCGCGGAGTACGCCGGTTACCCGAAGATCCACGAACTGCGGGAGGAGATCAGGCTCGCCCTGCCCAAGCCGAGGGCCAAGACGGACGGCAACAGCGCACAGGCATAGGGGCCCGTGCGCTGTCCGACCGACCGACGGGTCAGTCCACAGGGTGACTCTTGCCCATGCGGTGACCCCTTCTCATGCGGTGCCCCATGCTCACGGGGACCTTGATCACGCGGTGACCTTGGCGACGAGCACACACGCGTCGTCCTCGCGCCCGCCCCCGCCGAACTCCTCGACGACCGTCCGCACCCCGTCCTGCGCGGTGCGTGCCGCGTCGAACCGTGCGGCGAGGCCGAGGAGCCGGTCCGCCGCCGCCGTCCTGCTGTGGCCCGACAGCAGCCCGTCGGTGTACAGCAGGAGCAGGTCGCCCGGTCGCAGGGTGACCGCGGACTGGCCGTAGACGGCGCCCGAGGAGGCGCCGAGCAGGACGCCGTCGGGTGTGTTCAGCATGCGCCCCGTCCCGTCGCGGAACAGCAGCGGGGCGGGGTGTCCTGCCTGTGCCCAGACCAGGGTGCGGGTCTCGGGCCGGTAGCGGCAGCAGACGGCGCTGCCGAGGGCGGGCTGCACGGTGGTGTCCAGCAGTTGGTTGAGCATGGTGAGCAGCTGACCGGGCTCCGAGCCGGCCAGCGCCATGCCGCGTACGGCGCCGAGCAGCATCGCCAGGCCGGAGGCGACGGCCACGCCCTGTCCGGTGAGGTCGCCGACGCTGAGCAGGGTCTGGCCGTCGGACAGCTCCAGCGCGTCGTACCAGTCCCCGCCGAGCGGGGTGGTGGTCGCGGCGGGGAGGCGGTGGGCGGCCAGGTCCAGGGCCACCGGTCCCTGGTGCGGGAGCCGCAGGGAGCCGCGCCATGGCGGTAGCACGGCTTCCTGCAGCTCTGCCGCGATCCGGTGCTCGGTCCGCTCCTGCCGGCGGTGGTGGTGCAACGAGTCACGGGTCTCGCACACCGTCCGCTGGCTGCGGCGCAGTTCGCTGACGTCGCGGAGCACGGCCCACATGGAGGTCGTGCCGCCGTCGGCGCCGAGCACCGGTTCGCCCATCATGTGCACGGTCCGCACGGAGCCGTCGGGCCGTACGACACGGAACTCGCCGTCGATCGGTTTGGCGTCGACCAGGCAGTCGGTCACCATCGTGGTGAGCGTCGGCCGGTCGTCCTCCAGGACGAGGCTGGGCAGCTCGTCCAGGGTGAGGGCGGGACGGGCCGGGTCGAGACCGAGGATCTGGTACAGCTCCCCGGACCAGTCGGCCTCGTCCGTCAGCAGGTTCCACTCGGCGCTGCCGACACGGCTGAGCAGCGAACCGCGGGGCACGTCGGCCGGCGCGGGCCGGGCGACGGGCGGTTCGGCGGGCTCGTCCGGCGTGGGAGTGGGTCCGTCCCGCAGCTGGGCCAAGTGGACGTCCAGGTCGTCCAGTTGGTGCAGGGCGAGGTCGTAGAGGGCGCGCTGCCAGCGCTCCCGGGGGTCCGCACCGTCGCTCCGGGTGTCCCGCCGCACGGCGTCCACGTCGCCCTTGAGTCGCCGCGCCTGTGTGATCAGTGCCTCGACCGAGCCGCGTCCGGGCGGCTGGGCGGCTGGGCGGTCCGCGGAGACTGGGGACGGCATGACGCACTCCGGAATGAGGGGATCGGCACGGCGGGAACGGCGGGGACCGTTACGACTGTGGCACAGCCCGCGACGCCCTGTAAGGGATTTGGCAACACACGATACGGTGGTGCTTCTGACATATGCCAGAGTCTTTCCGGGGAGGTCCGAGGGGCCGATCGGCGTACGCGCGGCTCGGGTGAAGTCGTAGGAGAGTTACGCGAGTTGAGTCAGGCGAAGCGCCTGTACCCGCCGTTCAGGCGCTTGTTCGACGGTTCTTTGTTCCAGGGTGCCGCAGAGCGGCCGGTACCCACCGAACTCTGACCGGAATTGACGGCATGTGGCGGGCCTCCGCGGACTCCTTAAGAGCATGGACAACATCGTCGAACAACTCGCCGAGGCCCGGCTCGTCACCGCCGAGGACCAGGAGGTCCCGGTGCCCGCCACCTTGCGCTACACCGCGGACGACCCCCTCGCCGTGTTCCTGGACTTCCCGGCGGAGGCGTCCCTGCACGGCGAGGAGGTCACCTGGACGTTCGCGCGGTCCCTGCTCGACCAGGGGCTGCGCACCCCCGCCGGCCACGGGGACGTGCAGATATGGCCCTACGGCCGCACCCGTACCGTACTGGAGCTCCACTCGCCGCACGGCATGGCGCTGCTGCTGTTCCCGGCCTCGGTGCTGCGCCGCTTCCTGGTGCGCACGTACGCGACGGTGCCGTGCGGCCAGGAGGACGTCGCCGGGGTGGTGGAGCGGGGGCTGAGCACCCTGTTCGGCGGGGTGTGAGCCGACGGCGGGCCGGGGCGGCAGGGCACTCCGCCCGGAACAAGGGCCGCCTCGACACCTGGGTCGCGGGCGTGGGCGACGTCCGCCCGCTGGGCTGTCCGGACCGCTCCGACATCCCGTTCCCCTACGCGATCGACGACAACCACACCGTCTGTGCCGCCTGCTTCTGCTCCACGCTCGGCGCCACCGCTCCCCACCGCACCTTCCCGTCGAGGGGCAAGGTCGACTCCGCCGGCTACGACGGCGGCGACGAGTCCGGCCCGACCTGGCAGAACTACGCGGAGGCCCTGCAGGCCGCCGGGGTGAGCCGGAAGGTCCACCAGAGCCGGCGGACAACTACGGCGACAACGGCTGCGCCTACTCCAGGAACTTCGCCGACGCCGAGCCGGGCGACGGCGCCCACTTCGTCCACCTCGTCTACCAGGCCCTCGCCGCCGACCAGGACGTCCTCGGACGTCTTCGAGCACACCTCGGTGCTGCGCTTCCTGGAGACCTGGACGGCCGCGATCGGCAAGCCCGCCAAGTGCCCGGACATCAGCGACTGGCGGACCGGCAACGCCCTGCCCGCCCAGCAGCCCGGCACCCGCGCGGCCCGCGCGCTGCCGTACCAGCCCCCTGGACGTACACCGTCGCCGCGGGCGCCTCGGGAGACGGGCGCCGCCGGAATCAGCGGCTGACCCGCGCGTAGAGGTCCGGGCGCGGGGCCAGTTCGACGGCCACCCGGCCGCCGGTCTCCAGCGCCCGGACCCCCGCCTCGGCGACGACCGAGGCCGCGTAGCCGTCCCAGACGCTCGCGCCGGTGACCTCTCCGCGCCGGGTGGCGTCGACCCACGCCTGCACCTCGCGGTCGTAGGCGTCGGCGAAGCGGACGAGGTAGTCCTGCGCCACCTCCTCCGCGGCGCCGCCCCGGGAGGTGACCACCATGGTGTGCTCCTCGCCGATCCGGGCGCTGCCCGCCTCGCACACGGCCTCGCAGCGCACCTGGTAGCCGAATCCGCAGTTGACGAAGACCTCCACGTCCACCAGGGCGCCCCGCTCGGTCTCGAACAGCACGAACTGCGGGTCGAGCAGACCCTCGGGCGCGTCCGAGGACGGGGTGGGCCGCAGCACGGTGACCGCCGTCAGCTCCTGCCCGAGCAGCCAGCGGGCCGCGTCGATCTCGTGCGAGACCGAGCTGTTGATCAGCATGGCGCTGGTGAAGTGGGCGGGGGAGGAGACGTTGCGGTGCGTGCAGTGGAGCATCAGGGGCCGGCCCAGGCCGCCCCCGTCGAGCAGAGCCTTCAGCCGGCGGTACTCGGTGTCGTAGCGGCGCATGAAGCCGATCTGTGCCAGCCGGCGGCCGAGCCGCGCCTCGGCCTCCAGGACCCGGAGGGCGCCCGCGGAGTCCGGGACCATGGGCTTCTCGCACAGCACCGGCAGCCCGCGGGCGAAGGCGGCGAGCAGCGCCTCCTCGTGCGCGGGGCCGGGAGACGCGACCAGGACGGCCGCCACACCGGGTGTGTCGAGCGCGGCCACGGGGTCCGTGTGCACGGTCACGCCGTCCAGGCCGGCCACGGCCTCCTGCGCGCGCTCGGTGTCGGGGTCCGCCACGGCGGCCACCCGGGCGCCGCTCACCACCTGATCAAGGCGTCGTATGTGATCGGCTCCCATGTGTCCGGCACCCAGTACGGCCACACCCAGCAGGTCACCCATGCGCGCGCTCCCTTACGCAGACGATCACGCCGTAGCGTACGCCGCGCGGGGAGCGCGCTCCGGGGCCGTTCTCAGTACCGCAGCACCCCGGCCATGCCGTTCGCGTCGCCCAAAGCGCCGTCCGGGACGAAGCGGACGTCGGCGCCGGTCTCCAGGCACTGCTCGACGATCTCGTCCACGATGTCGTCGCGGGCGTCCAGATCGCCGGGCTCGGCAGGCAGGAGGTGGTCGCCGTTGTCGCGGACGGTCGTGCGGTAGTTCTCCTCGACGGCGAGGAGCCGGACCCGGCCGTCCCGGGCGTTCTGCCACAGCTCGTCCACGCCGGCGGCGAAGTTCCTGCGCCCGCGTGCCGCGATCAGCTCTCTGATGACGGACGTGGTGTCCTTGCGGGCCTCGGCCTCCAGGACCGGCTGGAGTGCCTGCCACACGGCCTCCGGACCGGCGTGGGCGAGTCCGCCGTGCGGCACGTGGACGGCGGACTTGGCGACGCTGCCCACCTCGTCCAGCAGGGAGAGCGCCGCCTGTTCGCCGGTGATGTACAGCGGGCGGGGCTGTTCGCGCAGGACCGTGCTCATGGCGATGTCCGCCTCGCGCAGGTACTGGCGCGTCCCCTCGTCGCGGAAGGTGCTCGGCTGGTCGCCGATCTGCATCTGCCGCTCGGCGTCGAAGTTCTCCCGGACGTGCAGCAGCGGGAAGCCTCCGCAGTGGTCCTCGACGACCCGGTCGGGGCCGCCGCTCCACAGCGTGATGCGGTCGGCGGCGAGCGACAGCACCCAGAAGGGCCGTTCGGCGGCCTGCGCGGAGACCAGGTTGCGGGTGAGGAAGGTGTCCGAGAACACCACCCGCTCGGGGACGGTGCGGGCCAGCGACCAGACCTGGTGCTCGCCCGGCGCCGCGAAGATCACCAGGGCGTCCTCGGTGTGTGAGAGATCCACTTCGGCGAGGGCGCGGTCGAGTTGGCTGACGATGTCGGCGCGCCGCTCCCGGGTGACGGCGGGGTCGGCCTCCAGCCGCCTCCTGGCCTCGGCCACCGCGTTGCGCAGCCGGACCGGATTCTGGCCGACGCCGCGCTCCCGACGGTGCGTCGGGGTCAGCACGGAGACCGCCGGGTAGGGACGTGGGCGCCGCAGTTCGGCGAGGGTCGCGGGACTCAGTGCGTGCTCCATGACAGCACGATAGGGCGGATTCACCTTTACGGCATTCGGGGTATTCCGGGCACGGGTGACTCTGTCGGTCGCGGCCCGGATTTCCCGGCGGCGGCCGGTGACGCGAAGCCGTGCCGCCGGATAACGTACCCGTCAGTAACCAGACCGTGCCGCACCCCCGGGAGGCCCCCATGCCGCAGCTCGACGTCGACGGAGCGACGCTGACGTACGACGACGAGGGCCCCCGTGACGCCCCGGACGTGCCCGTGGTGTTCGTGCACGGCTGGACCGCGAACCGGCACCGCTGGGACCACCAGATGGCGCACTTCTCCGCGGGGCGCCGGGTGGTCCGGCTGGACCTGCGCGGGCACGGCGAGAGCACGGGGGCGGGGGTGCGGACCATCGCCGAGCTGGCGCGCGACGTCCTCGCGCTCCTCGACCACCTCGGGGTGGAGCGGTGCGTGCTGGTCGGTCACTCGATGGGCGGGATGATCGCGCAGACCATCGCCCTCGCGCACCCCGCCCGGGTGGAGCGGCTGGTGCTGGTGGGCTCCATCGGCCGGATGACCTACAGCCGGGGCCGGGGTCTGCTCATGGCGGCCTCCACCCTGGTGCCGTACAAGCTCTTCGTGGCCGCCAACATCCAGCGGGCCTTCGCGCCCGGCTACCCGCGCGAGGAGATCCGGGCGCACATCCGCGCCTCGGCCGCCACCCCGCGGGAGGTCGTCATGACGCTGTACGGCGCGATGCGGGCCTTCGACGTCCTGGACCGCGCCGGCGAGATCTCCGTGCCCACCCTGATGGTGCACGGCTACCACGACGTCCAGCTGCCGGTGCGGCAGATGCTCCGGATGGCCAAGGCCTACCCCGACGCAGTCGTGCGCATCCTGGACGCGGGGCACGAGCTGCCGCTGGAGAAGCCGGCCGAGCTGACCGGGGTGCTCGACTCGTTCCTGACCGCGAAGCCCTGACGTGCGGGCCGCTTGAGGAAGTTTTTGCCCATGGCCGGTTCCTTCCCTCCCGGACGCGGTGACACGGCTGTCCCCGGACTTTGCCGAGGCAAAATGCGGCCGGAACCGCGGGGTGGGCGGCCGGGTCGTGTTACGGCCGCGTTGACGCGCGCGGGCACCTGGCGGACGCTCGTCATATAGGTGCTCGATACAACTGGTTTGCCCCGGCAGGTCTCCGACACCAGGAATGCCCAGGTGGGCGGGGTCCTACCGGCAGGCCGGAGGCAGGAGGCAGCGCATGTGCGGCATCACCGGATGGGTCTCCTTCGACCGTGATCTGACGGCCGAGACCACCACATTGCATGCGATGACGGAGACGATGGCCTGCCGCGGCCCGGACGATCGCGGCACCTGGTGCGAGGGTCCGGCCGCCCTGGGGCACCGCCGGCTGGCCATCATCGACCTCCCCGGCGGCCGTCAGCCGATGTCCCTGTCCACTCCCGGGGGGACCGTCGCCCTGGTCTACTCCGGGGAGACGTACAACTTCACCGAGCTGCGCCGGGAACTGACGGACCGTGGCCACCGGTTCACCACCGACTCCGACACCGAGGTCGTGCTGCACGGCTATCTGGAGTGGGGCGACGCGGTCGCCGAACGGCTCAACGGCATGTACGCGTTCGCCGTCTGGGACGGCCGGCACGACAAGCTGGTGATGATCCGCGACCGCATGGGCATCAAGCCCTTCTACTACTACCCCACCCCCGACGGCGTCCTGTTCGGCTCCGAACCCAAGGCGATCCTGGCCAATCCGCTGGCCCGCCCCCGGGTCACCCTGGACGGCCTGCGCGAGCTGTTCGTCATGGTCAAGACGCCGGGACACGCCGTCTGGGACGGCATGTCCGAGGTGGAGCCCGGCACCGTCGTCACCGTCGACGGCACCGGCCTGTCCACCCGCGTGTACTGGCGTCTGGAGACCCGCCCGCACACCGACGACCGCGACACCACCATCGCCACCGTGCGCTCGCTCCTCGACGACATCGTCCGGCGCCAACTGGTCGCCGACGTACCGCGCTGCACCCTGCTCTCCGGCGGGCTCGACTCCTCCGCCATGACCGCCCTCGCCGCCCGGCAACTCGCCGCGGAGGGCGAGAAGGTGCGCAGCTTCGCCGTCGACTTCGCCGGCCAGACCGAGCACTTCGTCGCCGACGAACTGCGGGGCACCCCCGACACGCCCTTCGTGCACGACGTGGCCCGGCTCGCCGGCACCGAGCACCAGGACATCGTGCTCGACTCCGAGGCCCTGGCCGACCCCGCCGTGCGCGAGCGGGTGATCCGGGCCCGCGACCTGCCGTCCGGCCTCGGCGACATGGACAGCTCGCTGCTGCTCCTCTTCCGCGCCGTCCGGGAGAAGTCCACGGTGGCCCTCTCCGGCGAGTCCGCCGACGAGGTCTTCGGCGGCTATCTCCAGTTCTTCGACGAGGAGGCACGCCGCGCCGACACGTTCCCCTGGCTGACGACGATGGGCCGCCACTTCGGGGAGGACGCAGACGTGGTGCGCGCGGACGTCACCAAGGCCCTGGACCTGGAGGGGTATGTCGCCGACGGGTACCGCACCGCCGTCGCCGGCATCGACCGGCTGGACGGCGAGAGCGACTTCGAGTACCGGATGCGGCGGATCTGCCATCTGCACCTGACCCGCTTCGTCCGCATGCTGCTCGACCGCAAGGACCGGATGAGCATGGCCGTCGGCCTGGAGGTCCGGGTGCCGTTCTGCGACCACCGGCTGGTCGAGTACGTCTACAACACGCCCTGGGCCCTGAAGTCCTTCGACGGCCGGGAGAAGAGCCTGCTCCGGGAAGCGTCGGCAGACGTCCTGCCGCGGTCGGTGTACGAGCGGGTGAAGAGCCCGTACCCGTCCACGCAGGACCCGCAGTACGCCCGCGCGCTCCAGGAGCAGGTCAAGGAGGTCCTCGCCCGGCCCTCCCACCCCGTCTTCGACCTGGTCGACCGGGACCGGGTCCGGCAGGCCGCCGAGCGCAGCGCGCCGGTCAGCACCCAGGCGGCCCGGCGCGGCCTGGAACGCACCCTGGACCTCGCGGGGTGGCTGGACCTCTACTCGCCCGAGCTGGTCCTGGACTGACCTGCTCGCCCGGGCTGGTACTGGACTGACCCGCTCGCCCGGGCCGGTGCTCGGTCCAGCCCGACGGCCCGGTCGGCGGCCGCCGCCGAGCGCTGCCACCAGGTGGTCACCGGCTCCCAGACGAGGACCCGCCGCCCGGTGCCGAGCCGCGCGGCGGTGAAGGAACGGCCCCAGTGCGCGGCCGACGCCGCCACGGTGACCGCGTCCACCCGGCGGGCCTCGGGGTCGGCGGGGTCGGCGATGGTCCGGACAGCGGCGTAGGCCGTGCCGCCCGCCGCGAGCGGGTAGTCGCCGGCGCCGCCCTCCGGTACGGGCAGCGCGGCGCCGTCCAGGTCCCCGAAGGTGACCGTGGGCACGCGGTCGACGACGCAGGCACGGGCGCCGCGGTTGGTGACCTCGACCCGCAGCACGGTGGAGTGGCCGGCCGCGGCCTTCGCCCGGATCGTCAGCGCCTTCTCGGCGCAGCGGACGGGCCGGTCGTGGCCGGTGGCGGCCCGGCTCTGCGGGGCGGTCAGCAGCAGGGCCGCCACGGCGGCCGAGGCGGCGGGTACGGCGACGGCGGCGCGGATGCGCATGAGGATGCCCCCTGTCGTGGTCACGTACGGGCTGCGGCGGCCGGACCGCCTGCCCAGTGTGACGACCGGCGCGGCGCGCGGGTTGCCCCGGTTCGCGGCTGTCACCCGGTTGCGCCACTCCTGTCACCCGTCGGCGGGGGGGCGGGGTCACGGGGCGCGCCGTGCTCAGTCGGCGCTGTCCGAGGTGGCGGACTCGGGGGGCGCGTCCGCGGGACAGGAACTGCCGTCGGGCGGGAGCGAGCCGTAGAGCAGGAAGTCGTCGATCTTGCGGTGCACGCACAGGGACGAGGAGTACCCGGTGTGGCCGTCGCCCTTGTTGTCGAGCAGCACCGCCGACGGGCCGAGCCGGTGGGCGGTCTCCACGGCCCACCGGTACGGCGTCGCCGGGTCGCCGCGCGTGCCGACGAGCAGCATCTTCGCCGAGTGCACGTTCTTCACCCGCTCGCGGATGAAGTCGGTGCCCTTGGGCCGGCCGTAGCACATCAGCAGCTGGGTGAGCCGGTAGCGGCCGAAGACGGGCGAGGCGTGGTCGTAGGCCGCCCGCAGGTCCTTCAGGTCCTTGGTGAGCCGGGCCGCGGCGGGCCGGTCGGGATCGTCCGCGCAGTTGATCGCCATCAGCGCGGCCGACAGGTTGTCCAGCGGGACGTCCTCGGTGTCGACCAGCCCGCCGTTCGTCCGGTGCGGGTCGCGGGGCAGACCGATGCCGCCGGTGGCGAAGGCGAGGACGCGCCGGGTGTCGCCGTCCTCGACCAGCGAGATCAGCGCACGCTCCAGGGAGGACCACAGCTCCTTGTCGTAGAGGGCCTGGCCGATGGCGCCCACCAGGTCCTGGCCGGTGAACGAGCCGCCGAAGCCCGTGGGCACCGGGTCCTTGTCGAGCGAGTGGACCAGCCGGACCACCTCGTCCCCGGCCCTGCGCCGGTCCTGCCCGAACGGACAGCCGGTGTCCGTCGTACACCAGTCCAGGAAGCCGTCCAGTGCCGTCTGCTGCCCCTCGGCGCCCGCCATCCCCTGCTCGGCCGGCGACTCGGTCAGGGTGTCCACGCCGTCGAGGACGAGCCGGCCCACCTTGCCCGGGAACTGCGCCGCGTACACCGCGCCGAGCCGGGTGCCGTAGGAGAAGCCGAGGTAGTCGAGCTTGTCGTCGCCGAGCGCCTGGCGGATGACGTCCAGGTCGCGGGAGGCGTTCACGGTGCCGATGTGGGGCAGCACCGGACCGGAGTTGCGGGCGCACTGGCCGGCGGCCTGCCGCAACTGCCGGAACAGGGCCTGCGGACGGCCGATGTCCTCGTCGTCCGCCAGGGCCAAGGCGTCGTCACTGCCCTCCCCGCAGCTCACCGGGGAGGAGCGGCCGACGCCGCGCGGATCGAAGGTGACCACGTCGTAGCCGTTGGTCAGGTCCATGAACTGCCTGCCCTGGGTGGCCAGCGCGGGGATGCCGGCACCGCCCGGGCCGCCGAAGTTCAGCAGCACCGATCCCCGTGACTTCCCGGTGGCGCGGTAGCGGGCCAGTGCCACGTCGAGCGTGCCCGCCCCCGGCTTCGCGTAGTCGAGCGGCACGGTGACCTTGGCGCACTGGAGGTCCTTCGGCATGTCCGGCCCCTGGCAGGCGGCCCAGGTCGGCTTCTGCCGGTAGAACCGGGACAGGTCCGGTTGCGGCTGGTCGGCGGCGACCGCGGGCAGCCCGGCTCCGAGCAGCGCGAGGACGAGCGCCGAGACACCCGCACAGCGCCGCACGGCGGGCCGGGTGGAGAGCATGGCCAGCATCGATCGCCTCCCGGGGCGCCCGCCTCGGACCGGGGTCGGCGCCCTCGGATCACCATAAGCGGGCCCCGGCCGACCCGCCTCCCGGGCGAGCGGGACGGCGCCCGCGGGCGTATCCTTCGCGCCCTGCGTTCCCCTTGGCGATCATTGGATGGTTTTACATCCAGTTCGATAACAGTGACGCTCGATGGGGTGAAAGGCCGATAAGCCATAACTCGGATGGTTCGCCTGCGTTCTACGAGGTGCGGGTGAGTGCCCGCGACGACGTCTGGAAGGCAGGGAACCTATGAGACGGGCTACCCGAAACGGCGTGATCGCCGTCGCCACCACAGCGGGCGCGATGGCCGTGGCACTGCCGGTGTCCGCCGCCTTCGCGGCCGACGCCCACGGTGCGGCGGCCGGCTCGCCCGGACTGGTCTCCGGCAACAACGTGCAACTCCCGGTGCACGTGCCGGTGAACATCTGCGGCAACACGGTGAACGTCGTGGGGCTGCTCGACCCGGCCGCGGGCAACGCCTGCGCGAACACGGGCGGGGCGAAGGCCGACGGCGCCGGGGGAGCCGGCGCATCGACCGGGTCCGGTCGAGCGGCCTCGTCCGGCGGGGCCGACGCCCACGGCGCGGCGGCCGGCTCGCCCGGGGTGCTCTCGGGCAACGGCGTCCAGCTCCCGGTCGACCTCCCGGTGAACGTCTCCGGGAACAGTGTCGACGTGATCGGTGTGGGCAATCCGGCCGTCGGCAACCAGGCGGTCGACGACCCCGGCGAGCAGACCCGCCGCCCCCCGCGCACCGCCACCCCGAAGCCCCGCGTGCCGAAGCCCCGGTCCCCCCGGTCCGCCCCCCGCCCGGCGGCGGCCACACTGGCCCACACCGGAGCGGACCTCACGGCACCCGCCGCGGTCGGCAGCATCGCGCTCCTCGGCACGGGCGCGATCCTGTACCGCCGCTTCCGCCCGGGCCGCTCCGGCTGACCGGCTCCTCCCGTACCGCCCCCACCGGACGCCGGCCCGCTGGGGGCCGTACCGGGCGTCGCCGGGGCCCGTCGCGTCCGCGCGGCGACCGGCGGGCACCCCCCTCCGACGCCCGTGCCGCGCAGGTCGCTCCCGCTCCGGGACGTCGTGCGCATCGGCTGATCTTCCCGTGGCGCGGCCCCCCGTCGATCCGGAAGGATGCTGCGGGCACGGCCCGACCGGGAGCCGTGCCGCAGGACAGCCCGCCCCCCGAAGGAAACGGAGCGCACCGATGACCTCTGCGGCCCCCCAGGACCTCGTCGTCACGCAGGCCACCCTCGCCGACTGGCCGGTGATCAGCGGGTGGGCGGCGGCGGAGGGCTGGAACCCCGGACTGTCGGACGGCCCCGCGTTCTTCGCACAGGACCCCGACGGATTCTTCCTCGGCCGGATCGACGGGGAGCCGGTCTCCGCCGTCTCCGTCGTCAACCACGGCCCCGACTACGCCTTCCTCGGCTGCTACCTCGTCCGCCCCGACCTGCGCGGCCGCGGACACGGTCTGACCACGTGGAAGACCGCCCTGGCGCACGCGGGCAGCCGCACCGTCGGCCTGGACGGAGTCGTCGCCCAGCAGGACAACTACCGGCAGTCCGGCTTCCGGTTCGCCTACCGCACCGTCCGTTTCACCGGCCCCGCGCCCACCGGCCCCGCGCCCACCGGCCCCGCGCCCACCGGCCCCGCGCCCACCGGCCCCGCGCCCACCGGCCCCGCGCCCACCGGCGTCCGTCCGGCCGGCCCCGCCGACCTGGCCGCGCTCACCGCCTACGACAGCGCCTGCCAGCCCGCCGACCGGCCGCGCTTCCTCGCCGAGTGGCTCACCGGCCCCGGCCACCGTGCCGTCGTTCGCGAGAACGCCGGGCGCCCCACCGGCTACGGCGTGATCCGGCCCGGCCACGACACGCTGCGCATCGGCCCCCTCTTCGCGGACACCGCCGACGACGCCCGGGCCCTGTTCGCCGCCCTGACCGCCGACGTCGCGGGCCGCGAAGTGGCGATCGACGTGCCCGAACCGAACGCGGCCGGCATCGCCCTCGCCGAAGAGGCGGGACTGCGGCCCTCGTTCGAGACCGCCCGCATGTACACCGGCCCGGTGCGCGCGCACGCCCGGGAGCGGGTCTTCGGCGTCACCACCCTCGAACTGGGCTGACCCTCAGGCTGCGGGCGCCTCGGGTGGGATCGGCGACGCGGCTCCCGCACTTCCGCCACCAGCCGGCTCCGGGACGGTCGCCGCCGCCCGCTCCGGGGCAACGGCGGGCCGCGTAACCGGCGAGCAGCGCCCGCAGCGTGCCGCCCGTGGCCCCGGCCGGCAGCCGGGCCGCGACGGTGAGCGGATACGACGACGACAGCGCGACCAGTGCGTTGCAGACGGCGAACCCCAGCGGTGCACCGCACAGCACCGGGCGCCGGGGCAGCCCGCGCGGTGCCGCGGTGACCGGGACCGCGGCCATGAAGAGGGACTTCGAGTGGGGCTGTACGCCCGCGACGAGCCCGCCGGCCTCGGCTGGCGGCTGCTCGCCCGTCCGGCCGCCGGTCCCGGCACGGTCGTCGACGCGGTCGCGCTCGCGAGAGCGAACCGGTCGGCGCCGCCCGCAGGAAGCCTCCGTTCACCGCTCTGTTCACCGGCGCTTCATGCCATGTACCTTTCAACCAATCGACGCGTGTAGAACCCTCAAGCGGGCTCTACGCGCGCAGACTTGGGCGCCCGCACCGCCTCTCCCCACCCCCACTTGGAGGTTTTGACGGATGCTCGGATCCAGGAGATTCCGCCGCAGACTCACCACGGCCCTGACGGGCTTCGGACTGCTCCTCACCGGAGCCGCTCTCCAGGTCGGCACCGGCACGCCCGCCCACGCGGCGACCACCCACCGCGTCCTGTTCGACAACGCCCACGCCGAGACGGCGGGCAACGCCGACTGGATCGTCTCCACCAGCCAGCCCGACCCGCTCGGCCAGGACTCCACCCCGTCCGCCGAGACGGACTGGACCGGCGCCCTGTCCTCGTGGGGCGTCGCGTTGCAGAAGACCGGCTCCTACAGCCTGAAGACCCTGCCGTCGGGCTCCAGCCTCGCCTACGGCGGCACGTCCGCGACCGATCTGTCGAACTTCGACACGCTGGTCCTGCCGGAGCCGAACACGCTGTTCACGTCCGCCGAGAAGACGGCGATCATGAACTTCGTGAAGAACGGCGGCGGTCTGTTCATGATCTCCGACCACACCGGCGCCGACCGCAACAACGACGGTGAGGACGCGGTCGAGATCTTCAACGACCTGATGACGAACAACAGCGTCGACTCCACCGACCCGTTCGGCTTCTCCGTGGATTCGCTGAGCATCGGTTCCGACCACCCGTCGGCCGTCAGCGACAGCACCGACCCGGTGCTGCACGGCTCCTTCGGCACCGTCAGCAAGAGCCTGATCGCCAGTGGCACCACGGCCACCCTCAAGCCCGCCGACAACTCCGCCGTCAAGGGCCTGCTCTACCGCACCGGGTACTCCGGCAACACCGGCGCCTTCTTCGCCACCAGCACCTTCGGCAGCGGCCAAGTCGCCTTCTGGGGCGACAGCTCCCCGATCGACGACGGCACCGGCCAGTCCGGCAACACCCTGTACGACGGTTGGAACGACTCCGGTGCCACCAACGCGGCCCTCGCCCTCAACGCCACCGCCTGGCTGGCCGGCGACGGCACCAGCGGTGGGGGCGGCGGCGGTGGCGGCACCTGCACCGCCGGGCAGCTGCTGGCGAACCCCGGCTTCGAGTCCGGTGCCACCTCCTGGACCGGGTCCAGCGGTGTCATCACCGGCGACACCGGGGAGGCCGCCCGTACCGGTTCCTACAAGGCATGGCTGAACGGCTACGGCTCGGCCCACACCGACACCCTCGCGCAGTCGGTGACCGTCCCCGCGGGGTGCACCAGCGCGACCCTGAGCTTCTACCTCCATGTCGACACCGCGGAGACGAGCACCTCGACGGCGTACGACACGCTGAAGGCGCAGGTTCTCAACAGCAGCGGATCGGTGCTGTCGACCCTCGCCACCTACTCGAACCTCAACGCGGCGAGCGGCTACACCCAGCGCAGCTTCAACCTCGCGAGCTACGCGGGCCAGACGGTCACGCTCAAGTTCACCGGCACCGAGGGCTCTACCCTGCAGACGTCCTTCGTCATCGACGACGCGGCGCTCGACGTGGGCTGAGCGGCGACGGGCCGAGCAGCAAAAAAAGAGGGGGGTGGGCCGCGGTGGCCCGCCCCCCCTTCCGCGGCCCGTGTCAGGTCGCGGGCACCGTCCGCTCCGCTGTGTTCCAGCCGGAGACCCGCACGTGCGGTGCCGAGCCGTGCAGGTCGGCCGTCCGGTAGGCGACGGTCAGCGTCACCGACTCGCCCGGCCACAGACTCACCTCGTTGTCCGACCAGCGCACCGGCAGCACGGGCTGGTTCCGCGCGTCCACGAGACGGACGTCCGTCAGCAGCGCCGGCGTCTTCCCGGCCCCGGTGTGGCGCAGCGTCACCGTGGTGGTGGACGTGCCGTCCGAGGTACGCGTGGCCGCCGTCGCCTCCACCGGCGCCTGCGCCATCGAGGTGAGCCCCTTGAGGTCGGCGTAGCTCGTCGTCGGCGTGTAGTACCAGGTGGTGCCGTTCCAGTCGAGGGTGTCGGCCCGGGTGGAGAGCCAGTACACGTTCCGGCTCACCTCCGTGCCGTCCGCGTCCGTCAGCACCAGCCGGAGCAGATGCGTCCGCGCCGGACCGCTCACCGAGGACGGCAGGGTGAGCGGGGAGCCGTGCGCTCCCTCCCCGTCCACCGCCACATCGGTGACGGTCCTGTCGTACCTCTGGGTGCCGTCGGGGTCGAACAGGGTGGCCCGTACGGTCAGGCCCTGCGCGGCGGCGTGCCGGTTGTTCACCACCACGACCGAGCGGTTGTCGTAGGAGTACTGGATGTGCAGCGGCTCGTTCGCCTTCTTCGCGCCGAAGTAGGCACCGTTCTGGTCGAGGTAGCGGTCCACCAGCTGCCAGTGCAGGGACGTCCAGCCGCTGTTGAACATCCAGTGGATCACCCCGGTGGCGGGCTGGTCCGTGTCGGTCGCGTTGCGCCCGTACGCCTCGAACTGGGCGCGCACGTTCTCGTACTGGGCGAGCTGGGCCTTGCGCACGTAGTCGACGAGGCTGGTGGGAGCGCCGTAGCGGCCGGTGAGCGCCTGGTGGTAGATCTTGAGGGTGCTGAACGTGGCGGACGGCGAGCGGTGGTACTGCTTGGCGTCCGGGTTCTTCCAGAGCGTGTCCAGTTCGGCGGGCGTCATCATCCGGCGCAGGGTGTCGAGGGTGGGGATGCTCGGGCCCGCGCTGGTCTCGGAGTTGAAGCCGGTCGCTCCGCCCTCGCGCTTGGCGTACCAGTAGCCGGGCGGCACCCAGTCGTAGGGGCCGGTCATCTTCAGGCCCGAGCCGCCCAGCTGGGGTGAGGAGCGGTCGGAGGCGGAGGAGACGACCGGGGTGGGCCAGTCGGCGGCCTTCAGGGCGTCCAGGTAGTTCTTCTCGATCGTCGCGTCCGGTGCGAAGTCGCTGCCGATCAGGAACGAGATCACGCTCGGGTGCGCGCGCAGCCGGGCGGCCTCGCCGGCCATGGACGCCTTCGCGACCGGATAGTCGGCAGCGGTCCAGGTGTCCCCGGCCTCGCTGCCGTTGACCTCGCCCTCCCACTTGCTGCAGCACTGCCAGCCCGGCAGGATCAGCACCCCGTGGCGGTCGGCCAGGTCGAAGAACTCGTCGGGTTCCAGGTGGCCCTCCAGCCGGAGGGTGTTGAGGCCCAGATCGAGGGCGTACTTCAGCCGGTCCTCGACGTAACCGGCGTCCCAGCGCAGGAACTCGTCCGGGGACCAGCCGCCGCCCTTGATCAGCAGCTTGCGGCCGTTGATCCAGTACTGGCGGGCGCCGTCGGAGTTCAACGGGGCCTGTACGTCACGGATGCCGAAGGTCTGGTGCGCGGTGTCCGACACCGTACCGGCCACGGTGGCGGTGAGATCGAGGTCGTACAGGGGTTGCCCGCCCATTCCGGCCGGCCACCACACCTTCGGATCGGTCAGGTGCAGGTCCGGGACGTCGGAGGGGGAGAAGGTGACGGTCTTCGTCTCGTGCGCGGCGAGCGACACCGTCGTGCCGAACTCCGTTCCGCCGATGCTGCCGCCGACCTCCGCCGTGACCGCCGTGCCCGTGTCGTTGCGGGCCTGGGCCTTGACCGTCAGGTCGGCGGTGGCGAGCGACGGCACCGCCAGCTCGGTCACCACGTGCGCGTCGCGCAGCGCGACCGGGCCGCCCCGGCGGACCAGGACGTCCCGGACGAGGCCCATGTTCCGGTCGGGCGGCGTCTGGATCCAGTCGAGCCAGCTCATGGTGAGGTGCTTGAGCGGGTCGTTGGGCCGGACACGGAAGGCGACCGTGTTCGTGCCGGGCCTGACCAGTGAGGTGATGTCCAGCTCGTGGTGGGTGTAGGCGCCGGTGACGTCCGCGGCCGACGCCACCTGCCGGCCGTTGACGTAGACGTCGGCCGCCGAGACGACGCCGCTGAAGTCGAGCGAGGTGTGCCGCTCGGTGTCCTCGACGGTGAAGTCGGAGCGGTACCACCAGGGCACCTCGAAGTCGGCCCGCGGGATCTTCTGCTGGTCGGTCGAGTGGAAGGGATCGGCGTACACGCCGTTGGCCAGCAGCGCGGCCAGCACCGTCGAGCGGGGGCCCGCCGGGTACCAGCCCGTGGCCGGATAGCCGGGGGAGGACACGGCGGCCGCGGAGTCGCTCACCCTCGCCGAGGACTGGACGGCGAAGCCGGACAGCGGGGTGCTGGAGCCGGCGGTGGAGGGAACGCGGGTGGTCCGTGCGGGGCGCGGGTGCTCGGTCGCCTCCCGTGAGCCGCTCCAGGCGCCGGTGGCCAGGGAGCCGGCCAGGGCCAGGAGCACGGCGGCCGTGGGGAGCCGGCGGGCGGGGCGAGGGAACACGGCGGTCTCCAGCCTCGTAAAGTTAAGAAACTTTACTAACCTCGCTCACGCTAGGGTGCCCCCCGGGGCCTGTCAACGATCCGCGCCGTGCGGGCCGTTCGGCGGGTCAGGTTCCGGCCGTCCGGCGTTCGAAGACCAGGTCCCGGGCCGTGTCCAGCGCGGTGGCCACCGCGCCCAGCAGGACGGCGTCCTCGCCGAGCCGGCTCGGCGCGAGCCGGGGGCGCAGCGGGGTGAGCGCGCGCAAGTGCTCCCGTACCGGCCGCAGCAGCAGGTCGACGCTGTGGCCGACCCCGCCGCCGAGCACCACGAGGTCCGGGTCGAGCACGGCGGCGGCAGCGGCCACGGTGTGCGCTATCCGCTCACCCTCCAGCTCCACCGCCCGCACGGCGGCCGGATGGCTCTGCCGGGCCGCGTCGAACACGGCCTTCGCCGTGAGCTGCCCGCGCATCCCGAACTGCCGGGCCGCCTCCACCACGGCCACCCCCGACACCGCGTCCTCCAGCCGCTCCGGCTTCCGCCGTCCGTGCCAGGGCAGGAATCCGATCTCCCCGGCCAGCCCGTGCGCGCCGGTGAACAGCCGCCCCTCCCCGACGATCCCCATCCCGAGGCCGGTGCCGATGAGGATGTACGCGAAGAGCCGGCTGCCCGCGCCCACGCCGTAGGTGTACTCGCCGAGCGCCGCCAGATTGGCGTCGTTGTGCACCTCCAGCGGCACACCCAGCTCCGTGCGCACGTGGTCCACGAGCCCGGCCTGCCCCCAGCCCGGCAGATGCATCGCGTACCGCACCCGCCGCTGCTTCTCGTCGTACACCCCCGGCGTCCCCACGACTCCGTGCACCACCTCCGCCGGGTCCACGCCCGAGTTCGCGATCACCTGGCGGGCGGTGGTCACGACCAGGTCGGTCAGGGCGGCGGAGGCGCGGGCCCGGTTGCGCACGTCGGCCCGGGCGACGACCGTTCCGTCCAGGTCGACCACGGCGACGCGCAGCCAGCCCCGGCCTATGTCCACGCCGAGCGCGTACCCGGCGGCCGGATCGGGGGCGTAGAGCACGGCGGTGCGACCGCGCTCGGGGGCCTGCGTGCCGACCTCGTGCACCAGGCCGGCCGCCGTCAGCGAGGCCAATGCGCTGGAGACCGTCGGCTTCGACAGGCCCGTCTCCCGGGCCAGCTGGGCGCGCGAGGCGGCGCCGAGGCCGCGCAGCCGGTCCAGGAGCAGCCGCTCGTTGGTGCTGCGCAGGCGGCGACGGCTCCAGGGCTGTTCCTGCTGCTCTACGGCTTCGCTGGCGGGCATCCCACCATTCTCGTGCATTCCTGACGCGTACTTGACGCGTCTAGTAAGGCTCCTTAACTTTATCGGCCCGTCACCCCGTCGGGCGCCGCGCGGTGCCCGTCGCGTCAGGAGTCCCCATGTCCGGTAGCCCGCCACCCACGGGTGGCTTCGTCCGTCGCGTCGGCCTGTTCCAGGCCACGGCGATCAACATGAGCCAGATGTGCGGCATCGGTCCGTTCGTGACGATCCCGCTGATGGTCGCCGCGTTCGGCGGCCCCCAGGCCGTCGTCGGCTTCGTCGCGGGCGCGGTCCTGGCGCTGTGCGACGGGCTGGTCTGGGCGGAGCTGGGCGCCGCCATGCCCGGCTCCGGCGGCAGTTACGTCTATCTGCGCCAGGCCTTCCAGTACCGCACCGGCCGCCTGATGCCGTTCCTGTTCGTGTGGACGGCGATGCTCTTCATCCCGCTGATCATGTCCACGGGGGTGGTCGGCTTCGTGCAGTACCTGGGCTATCTGGCCCCCGGCCTGGGGCAGACCGCCGGTGACCTGATCGGGCTCGGCATCGTCGCGCTGGTGGTGCTCCTGCTCTGGCGCGGCATCGAACACATCGCCCGGATCTCCGCCGTGATGTGGACGGTGATGATCGCCTCGGTGCTGCTGGTGATCGTCGCCGCCGCCACGGACTTCAGCCCGCACAGGGCCTTCACCTACCCGGCGGGCGCCTTCGACCTGACGAGCGGCCACTTCTGGCCGGGCTTCGCCGCGGGCCTGACCATCGGCATCTACGACTACCTCGGCTACAACACGACCGCGTACATGGGCGCCGAGATCAAGGACCCGGGGCGTGCGCTCCCGCGCTCCATCCTCTTCTCGATCCTCGGCATCATGGGGATCTACCTGCTGCTCCAGATCGGCACGCTCGGCGTCGTCGACTGGCGCCGGATGACCGACCCGCATGACATCGCCGCCACCTCGGTGGCCTCCGCGGTGCTGGAGGAGACCTGGGGCAAGGGCGCGGCGGACGTCGTGACCGTGCTGATCCTGATCACCGCGTTCGCCTCCGTCTTCACCGGCCTGCTCGGCGGCTCCCGGGTGCCCTACGACGCCGCTCGCGACCGGGTCTTCTTCCGCCCGTACGCGAAACTGCACCCGAAGCACCGGTTCCCGACGCTCGGCCTCGCCACCATGGGTGTGGTCACCGCGGTCGGGTTCCTCATCGGCCGCCACACCGATCTGGCGACCTTGATCCAGCTGCTCACCACGGTGATGGTCATCGTCCAGGCGCTCGCCCAGATCGTCGCGCTGACCGTGCTGCGCGGGCGCCGGCCGACGATGCCCCGCCCGTACCGCATGTGGCTCTATCCCTTGCCGAGCGCCGTCGCCCTCGCCGGCTGGTGCGTCATCTACGGGTACGCCGACCGGAACTCCCCGGGCCGTCATCCCATCGAGTGGTCCCTGGCCTGGCTGGCCCTCGGCTGCGCGGCCTTCTTCGTGTGGGCGCGGCTGGAGAAGGTCTGGCCGTTCGGCCGGAAGGAGATCAGCGAGGAGTACGGCGTGCCTGCCACGCCGGTGGAAGTGGGCTAGCGCGACCGGCGCGGGCCGGTCCGCCCGGGCGAACCGGCCCCGCTGATCTTCTCTTCCTTTCCTCGGTCTCCTCTTTTACGGCCTGGGGTTGCTCTTCGTCGCCGTTCCGGCGCAGACCAGTCCGAGGGCGAGAGCCAGGGCTCCGATGACGATGTTGTTGATGATGACGCCCGCGTCCGGGCCGCGGCCCACGACCCATGGGGCGATGATCATCCAGATGCCCAGGGCGCACATGGCCCAGCTCAGGCCGTACATCCGCTCGGGGGCTCGGGTGAAGCCGAGGGCCAGCAGCCCTATCGCTATGCCCATGATCAGGTTGTGCGTCGTGAGTGCGGGCTGGCTCGCCGCGTAGTGCACGATCCAGGGGGACGCGGCGCAGTAGAGGCCGAGCAGGAACACCGGCCCGTCCACGAGTGCCACATCACGACCCCCGAGTACACGGTCGTAGCGTTCCCGCATCTCGGAGACATCGGGGTGGCTCGATATGTCACCCCTGTGCAAGTTGGCCATGAGTCATCTCCTTTGGCTTCGCAGGCCAGGCCGCGTCCGGCGCGGTGTGCGGCCAGCGCCACATAGTCCAGTTTGCACTTATTTCTTCTTTATGTGTAGAGGTGCTCCGGGTTGTGGTGCAGCGGGTGCGGGCCCCGGCGCGCATCGCTCGTGACCGCGCCCGCGGCCGCCGACTCGCATCGCTCCTGCGTCGTATCGTCGTCGCATGGACGTGACCGACACCGTGGACACCCCGGAGCCCGGTGCCGCCGAGCCGCCGCTGACGACCGGAGCGCTGGCCCGCCGGCTCGGCGTCTCGCCCACGACGCTCCGCTCCTGGGACCGCCGCTACGGCATCGGCCCCGCCGCACGCACCGACGGCAGGCACCGGCGATGGACGCCCGAGGACGTCACCGTGCTGGAGGCGATGTGCCGGCTGACCGCGTCCGGCGTGCCGCCCGCCGAGGCCGCGCGGGCCGCGCGGGAACGGCCGTACCCGGCGCCCGCCCGGCGCGGGGCCCGGCAGACCTCCGTACCGGCGGGTGCGGGGCCGGCCGGCCCCGCCACCGGCCCCGCACCCGCCGCACCGGCCCCCGACGAGGTGCGCCAGGAGGGCCGGGGTCTGGCCCGGGCGGCCGTCCGGCTCGACGCCCCGGGCGTCGAGGAGGGGCTGGAGGCCGCCCTGGGCCGATACGGCCTGGTCACCGCCTGGCAGGAGGTGGTGGTGCCGACCCTGCACGCCGTCGGCCGCAAGTGGGCCTCGTCCGGGGACCGGTACGTCGAGGTCGAGCACCTGCTCTCCTGGCACGTGTCCACAGCCCTGCGCCGGCACACGCGGCAGCCCGCGCCGACGGCCGACGTCACGGGGGCGGCCCCCGTCCTCCTGGCCTGCGTCCCCGGTGAGCAGCACACGCTTCCGCTGGAGGCGCTCAACGCGGCACTGAGCCAACGCGGCGTGCCGACCCGGATGTTCGGCGCCGCGGTCCCGGCGGAGGCACTCCTCGCGGCGGTACGGCGGATCGGCCCGGCCGCCGTGGTGCTCTGGGCGCAGGCGCGCTCCACCGCGAGCCCGCCGCTGGCCGAGCACGTCGCCGCCATGGAGTGGGGCGTCAGGGGCGCCCGTACCCAGCCGCTGACGATGCTCGGCGGCCCCGGCTGGTCCGGCCGGCCCGTCCACGGCACGCTCCGCCCGACCGCCCTGTCCGACGCCCTCGACACGCTGACGGCCGGTTGCGCCGCCGCGCTACCCGCCGTGCCCTCCTGACGGGGTTCAGTCCCGGCTCCGGGCGCGCTTGAAGCGGGCCAGTCCGTCCGCGAGGCCGACGATCGGCTCCGGATACGCGGCGATGCGCGCCCGGTCCGCCTCCGCCAGCCGCCACGGCTCGTGGACCGCCGCGCCCGCGACGCCCGCCAGCTCGGGCACCCAGCGCCGGACGTACCCGCCGTCGGGGTCGTGCCGGCTGGCCTGGGCGACGGGGTTGAGGACGCGGTTCGGGCGGGTGTCCGTGCCGGTGCCCGCGACCCACTGCCAGTTCAGCTGGTTGTTGGCCACGTCACCGTCCACCAGCAGCTCCAGGAAGTACCGGGCCCCGACACGCCAGTCGACGTACAGCGTCTTGGCCAGGAAGCTCGCCGTGAGCAGGCGGGCCCGGTTGTGCATCCACCCTTCGTGACGCAGCTGGCGCATCGCCGCGTCCACCACCGGATAGCCGGTACGGCCCTCCCGCCACGCCTCGATGTCCTCCCGGGCCGTCCGCTCGGACCGCCAGCGGTCGTGCTTGGTGCGGTAGTCCGCGGTGGCCGCCGCCGGCCGGGCCGCCAGGACCTGCCGGTGGAAGTCCCGCCACGCCACCTGCCGTACGAACGCCTCCGCTCCCGGGCCGCCCGCCCGGCGCGCCCGGTGGATCACTTCGACCGGGGAGAGGGTGCCGAAGTGCAGGTGCGGCGAGAGCCGCGAGGTCGCGTCCCCGGCCAGGTCGTCGTGGCGCTCCTCGTAGGCGGCGAGGCCGGAGCGGAGCCAGGCGCCGAGCCGCGTGCGCCCCGCCGACTCGCCGCCCTCGGCCAGACCCGGGGAGATCCCCGACAGTGCGGAGCGGGACGGCAGTTCCTCGGATCCGACGCCCGCCGGTACGCGGACCGCGCGGGGCGCGCCGAGCACCTCCCGCAGCCGCTGCCCCGACCACTGCCGGAAGTACGGCGTGAACACGGCGAAGTGGTCCGAGGAGGCCGGCGTGACGGTGCCGGGAGCCACCGCGGAGGTCACCGAGTCGTGCACGTGCAGCCGCCGCCCGTCGGCCTCCAGGGCGCGCCGCAGCCGCCGCTCCCGCAGATGGGCGTAGGCGCTGGCGTCGGCCGACATGTGCACCTCGTCGGCGTCCGCCTCCGCGGCGACCTTGCACACCTCCTCGACGAGGTCGCCGGAGCGCACCACCAGCCGCCCGCCGCGCTCGCGCAGCCCGGCGTCCAGGTCCCGCAGACAGTCGGCGAGGAACGCCAGCCGGTTGGGCGCCGCGAAGCCCGCGGCGGCCACTCCCCGGTCGAGGACGAACAGCGGGACGACCTCACGGCGGCCGTCCAGCGCGGCCCGCAGCGGCGGATGGTCGTGCAGGCGCAGGTCGGCGGTGAACAGGACGACCGAGACGTACATGGCGGTGCTCCGGGACGAGTGCTGTGGACGTGGAGCGGTTCGGGCCCGGCGGGGCCGGCGGATGCGCCTCAGCGGCCTCGCGCGGGCGCCCGCCGGGCCGCCGCCCGCGCGATGTTGCGGGCCATCCCGCCGAAGACCACGGCGTGGAAGGGCGACACGCTCCACCAGTAGGCGTGGCCGAGCAGCCCGTGGGGGTGGAACATCGCCCGCTGCCGGTACCGGCTGCGGACGTCGCCGTCCGGCTCGGCGGTCATCTCCAGCCAGGCCAGGCCGGGCAGTCGCATCTCCGCCCGCAGCCGCAGCAGGCGTCCGGGCTCGATCTCCTCCACCCGCCAGAAGTCCAGCGAGTCGCCCACCCGCAGCCGTGTGGCGTCCCGCCGGCCCCGGCGCAGGCCGACCCCGCCCACCAGCCGGTCCAGCCAGCCCCGCAGACTCCAGGCGAGCGGGAAGGAGTACCAGCCGTTCTCCCCGCCCACCCCCTCGATCACCCGCCACAGCTCGTGCGCGGGGGCGTCCACCACCGCCTCGCGCCGGTCGGTGTACAGGCTGCCGCCCGCCCAGTCCGGGTCGGTGGGCAACGGCTCGCTGGGTGCGCCGGGCACCGCCGCGGACGACCAGCGGGTGCTCACCGCCGCGTCGCGGACCTTGCGCAGGGCCAGCCGCACCGCCTCGTCGAAGGGGAGCGGATGCCCCGGCGGATCGGGTACGTACCGGGCGATGTCGTGCTCGTGGCAGACCACCTCGTGCCGCAGCGACTCCGTCAACGGCCGCGCGATGGACGCGGGCACGGGCGTGACCAGTCCCACCCAAAGGCTGGACAGGCGCGGGGTCAGGACCGGCACGGGCACGATGAGCCGCCGGGGGAGGCCCGCCACCTGCGCGTACCGGATCATCATGTCCCGGTACGTGAGGATCTCCGGGCCGCCGATGTCGAACGAACGGCTGACGTCGTCGGGCAGCCGCGCGCAGCCCACGAGGAGCCGCAGGACGTCCCGGACGGCGATGGGCTGGATCCGGGTGCGCACCCAGCTGGGCGTGATCATCACCGGCAGCCGCTCCGTGAGGTACCGCAGCATCTCGAAGGAGGCCGAGCCGGAGCCGATGATGACGGCGGCACGCAGCACGGCGGCCGGCACCCCCGAGGCCTGCAGGATGCGACCGACCTCCGCCCGGGACCTGAGGTGCGGGGAGAGCCGCTCCTCCGGTACCCCGGCCGGCGCCAGAGCGCCGAGGTACACGATGCGCCGCACCCCGGCCGCCTTCGCCTGTTCCCCGAAGACGTGGGCCGCGCGGCGGTCGGTCTCCTCGAAGTTCTCGCCGCTGCCGAGCGCGTGCACCAGGTAGTACGCCACGTCGACGTCCCGCATCGCCCCGGCGACCGAGTCGGCGTCCGTGACGTCCCCCCGCACCACCTCCACGTCCCTCGCCCAGGGGTGGTCGCGCAGCTTGTCGGGGGAGCGGGCGAGGCAGCGCACCCGGTGGCCGGCGGTGAGCAGTTCGGGCACCAGCCGGCCGCCGATGTATCCCGTGGCGCCGGTCACCAGGCAGCGGAGCCCGCCCGCCGGGTCGTCGTCGTTCATCGCAGGCAGGCCCTTCTCGCGTCGGTGGTCCTCTTCCGATCCCTTCCCGCGGCAGCGCGGCCGCGGATGCGTTTCCTCCCCGGAGGCGGCCGAACGGGTGCGGTGACATGTCTGCGCCGATCGGGGGCAGCCGGATCGGTACACCAGGTACATTCCGTTCGGATCCGTGCCGCAGGAGGTGGCCGCCGTCATGAGTGCGAGGGTGTTGGAGCGTTTTCCCGCAGGGGCTCCGCGGGGATCGTGGCCGGCGGAGGAGTACGCGGCCGCCCGGCGTGCCGAGGGTGAACCCGCGACCGTGGTGATGGACCTGAAGTCGGACGCCTTCCTCGTCGTGGTCGAGGGCCGGGAGGACGGCGGCCGCGGCTGAGGGTCCGCCGGCACACGGCGCCGGCCGCTGTCGTGCCGGCCCGCGCCGTGCCCGCCCGCGCCGTGCCCGCCCGCGCCGGAGGCCGTGCCGGGCTGCCGAGAGGGCTCCAGGTTTTCCCGCCGGGCCTTTTCGGAAAACAATGGTCCGCGATTCGAGAACGGTCGGGTTCACCTTGACGGCCCTCACCGGCTGCTGCCACGATCGACGCCATGACGATGCGACTGGATCTCACGCGGCGACGCCATGTCGACCTCGCGCGGGTCTCCAGCGCCTCCTGTTGTCCCGCGGCCTGACCTGCCGCGTTCTCCCCGCACTTCCGGGTTTCCGCGGCGCGCCCGAATTCCGTGCCCTTCCGTGTGCGGAATTCCGCGCACCCGAAAGCCCTCGTGTATTCCCCGCACGTACTCGTGTGTTTTCCGCGGTGTACCGCGACCGGACTTCCGCAGGCGTGCGGCACCCGTGACCTTCGCCCACCGGGTCGTCCGCCGGCAGATCCGGCACACCGGCCGGTACGTGCGCAACGGAACCCGTTCCGCCCCGATCGGAGACCCCGCGTGTCCCTCACCTTCCACTGGTTCCTGCCCACCAACGGCGACAGCCGTGACGTCGTCGGCGGCGGCCACGGCACCCCGGCGACCGCCTCCGGCCGCGACCGCCCGCCGACCGTCGCCTACTTGAGCCAGATCGCCCGGGCCGCCGAGGACCTGGGCTTCGTCGGCGCGCTCACCCCGACCGGCGCCTGGTGCGAGGACGCGTGGCTGACCACCGCCATGGTCAGCCAGCACTCCGAACGGCTGAAGTTCCTGGTCGCCTTCCGCCCCGGCTTCCTCTCTCCGACGCTCGCCGCCCAGATGGCGTCCACCTTCCAGCGCCGTACCGGCGGCCGGCTGCTGCTCAACGTCGTCACCGGCGGCGAGAGCCGCGAGCAGCGGGCCTACGGCGACTTCCTCGACAAGGACGCCCGCTACCGCCGTACCGGCGAGTTCCTGCACATCGTCCGCGAGTTGTGGCAGGGCGGAAGCGTCGACCTGCGCGGGGAGCACCTGCGGGTCGAGGAGGCCACGCTCAGCCGGGTGCCCGATCCGGTCCCCGAGGTGTACTTCGGCGGCTCCTCGGCCGCCGCCGGCGAGGTCGCGGCCCGGTACGCCGACGTGTACCTCACCTGGGGCGAACCGCCCGCCCAGGTCGCCGAGAAGATCGCCTGGATCCGCAAGCTCGCCGCGGAGCACGGCCGTACCCTGCGCTTCGGGATCCGGTTGCACGTCATCACCCGGGACACCTCGGCGCAGGCCTGGGCGGAGGCCGACCGGCTGCTCGACGGCTTCGACCCGGAGACCGTACGGGCCGTGCAGACCGGCCTCGCCCGCAGCGAGTCGGAGGGCCAGCAGCGCATGCTCGCGTTGCACGGCGGCAGCCTCCCGCACGCTCCCGGCTCCGCCCGCAGCGGGGGCGACCACTCCGGCCTGGAGATCCATCCCAATCTCTGGGCCGGTATCGGGCTGGTGCGCGGTGGCGCCGGCACCGCCCTGGTGGGCAGCCACGACGAGGTCGCCGAGCGCATCAAGGAGTACCACGCCCTCGGCATCGACGAGTTCGTCCTCTCCGGCTATCCGCACCTGGAGGAGGCCTACTGGTTCGGCGAGGGCGTCCTGCCCCGGCTCGCCGCGCAGGGACTGTGGGCGCACCCCGGCGGCAGCGCGCTTCCTGCCGCCGCCCGGGTTCCGTTCGCGAGCTGAGCAACCGGCCCTGGCAGACTGCGTGTTCATGAACAGCGACGAGAGTGGACCGAACGTCGTCTCCGGGGCCGTCACCTGGGGACTGCTGGCCGCCTGGGCCGTGCACGACACCGAGGAAGTGGTCATGGTGCCCCGCTGGGTGCGGACCCGGGTGCCGGAACTGCCCGAGCGGTTCCCCCGCGTGCCCGAGCGGGCGTGGCGGGCACTGGCGGCCGTGGACCAGCGCCGCTTCGGCACGGCCGTCGCGGCCATGGCGGTCGTCGTCGCCGCGGCGGCGGCCGACGGCCGGCGCACGGGCGGGCGCTCCGCCGTCTACCAGACCGCGCTGAACGCGTTCGGCGCGCACGGACTGGTCCACCTGGCCCAGGCGGCGGCCGTCCGCGGCTACACCCCCGGCTCCGTGACCTCGCCCCTGGTCGTCCTGCCCTTCACCCTGTGGGCCCGCACCCGGCTGCGCCGCGCCGGTCTGCTGCGTCCCACCCGCCCCCGGGACGTCGTCCAGGGACTGGTCTTCGCGGCGGCGGCCACGGCGGGCACCCACGCCGTGGCCCACCGCCTGCTGCGCCGGCGCTGAGCGCGACGCCTGCCCCTACCGGTCCCGTCCTCCAGCCCCGGCCTCGGTCAGTGCCCGCAGATGCGCCGCGCGCGACTCGCTCGTCTGGCCCTGCACCAGCAGGAACAGCCCCTCCCGGGCGAGGCGCTGAGCGCGGCTCGTCAGCGCCATCGCGCGGCCGCCGCCGGCCACCACCGCCGCCGTGGTGGCCGTACCCAGCACCTCGTACGCCGCCGCGCGCACCGCCAGCAACTCCCCGGCCCACTCCGCCTCCGCGGGCCCTTCCCCGCCCCGCCCGTCCGGTGCCGGAAGGTCGGCCAGGGCGTAGGCGCGGCGGCGGACGGCGGCGAGACGGGAGCGGAGCGGCGCGGCCGTCTCGTCCTCCAGCAGGGACAGCGCGGCCTCCGCCACGCCGAACACCGCCGGGCCGGTGTGCAGCGTCCTGGCCCGGTCGCCGGCGGCCCACCGCTCGTACGGCGTGTGCAGCGCCACCGCCTCCGCGGGCAGCCACAGGCCGTCCAGCTCCAGCGACACCGTGCGGGCCGCGGTCAGGGCCGCCAGCCGCAGCGGCGCCGAGGCACGCAGCCCCGGCTGCTCGCGTGCCTCGGTGAAGGCGAACAGGACCTCGCCGGAGTCGGTCGCCCCGGCCAGCAGCATCACGTCGTTCAGCCCCCACCCGGTGTACCAGGGGACGGTCCCGTCGAACCGCCACCCGTCGCCCTCCTGGCGGACCCGCACCGGACGGCGCGGGAACGACCGCAGATGGGCGTACGCCACCCCGGACAGCAGCTCGCCCCGGGACAGCGGGCCCAGCAGCCGCTCCCGCACCGGCAGCGTGCTCCGTACCAGGGTCTGCACCGGCGTGTGGTGCTGGGTCTGCACGAACCAGGTCGCACAGCACGCCCCGGCGAGGATCTCCGCGGTCTCCCGCAGCACGGCGGGACCGGCCCCCGCGCCGCCGTGGTCCGCGGGTGCGGTCACCCCGAGCAGCCCGGACCGCTTCACCGCCGCGACATGGCTCGCGGGCACCCCCTCCTGGTCGACCCGCTCGGCCTGGGGGACGAGCAGGTCCGTGGCGAGCCGGCGGGCGCGGACGACGAGCGGATGCGGGGTGAGCGTCATGGGGTGGATTCTTCCGGTTCTCCCGGAGAATTTTTTGCCCCGGTCGCGGCGCGCGGTGGCGAGCCGGGGCCGTGCCGTTCGTGTAGGAGGTGACAGAGAGCCCGACACGGGCCCGCCCCGACGCCTTGGAGGACGTCATGAAGCACTACCTGCTCAGCGTGGTCCAGCCGGCCGGCGGCACCCCGCCCGGCCCCGAAGCCCTCGCCGGGATCATGCGCAACGTCGAGGCGTTCAACGACGAGCTGCGCGCCGCCGGCGCCTGGGTCTTCGCCGGCGGTCTGCACGGCCCGGAGACCGCGACCGTGCTCCGGCCGAGGGACGGCGACGTGCTCGTCACCGACGGGCCCTACGCCGAGGGCAAGGAGTACCTGGGCGGACTGTGTCTGATCCGGGCCGCCGACCGGGACGAGGCCCTGGCATGGGGGCGCAAGGCGGCCCTGGCCACCAGCCTGCCCATCGAGGTACGGCCCTTCGTGGACCAGCACTGACGAAGCGGCGACGGCGATGGCCGCGGCCCCCGGCGTCGAGGCCGTCCTCCGCGCCGAGTACGGGCGCGCGGTCTCCGTCCTCGTCCGCTTCCTCGGCGACCTCGGTCTCGCCGAGGAAGCGGTCCGGGACGCCTTCGCCACCGCCGGGACCAGGCGGCCGGCCCGGCGGGGCCACGACGGCGTGCAGCGTCCGCACCGCCGAGGCGGCCACGGGGTACGGCCTGGGCGCCGGACCGGCCGGCAGCGAGGCCGAGCGCGCCTCCCGGGCGGCGGCGCCGGCGGGGCACCGGAATCACGCCGGGCCCCCCGTCGGCCACGTGACGCGCGTCACCGCGAACCGCCGGAATGAACTTGAGAACCTGAAAGGTTGGCAATTACATCCACTGAGACCTAGGCTCGGGCCGAACCCGCCCGTGCACCCCAGCGAGGCATCGTGAACCACTCCCTGCCCGAGCAGCCCGCCGACGTCGTGGCCAGGCTGCGCGCCACCTTCGCCACCGGCCGCACCAAGCCCGTCGCCTGGCGCACCGACCAGCTGCGCCGGCTGCGCGCGATGCTCACGGAACGCGGCGCCGACCTCGCCGCCGCCCTCCACGCCGACCTCGGCAAGAGCGGTACCGAGGCCTATCGCACCGAGATCGACTTCACCGTCCGCGAGATCGACCACACCCTGGAGCACCTGGCGGACTGGCTGCGCCCCGAGCCCGCGCCCGTCCCGGCGCACCTCGGCGCCGACGCCACCGCCTGGACGCAGTACGACCCGCTGGGCGTCGTCCTCGTCATCGCTCCCTGGAACTACCCGGCGCAGCTGCTGCTCGCCCCCGTGGTCGGCGCGCTGGCCTCCGGCAACGCGGTCGTCGCCAAGCCGAGCGAGCTGGCCCCGGCCACTTCCGCCGCGCTGGCCGAGCTGATCCCGGCCTATCTGGACACGGACGCGGTCGCCGTCGTCGAGGGCGGTGTCCCGGAGACCACGGCCCTGCTGGCCGAGCGCTTCGACCACATCTTCTACACCGGCAACGGCACCGTCGGCCGCATCGTCATGCGGGCCGCCGCCGAGCACCTCACCCCGGTCACCCTCGAACTGGGCGGCAAGTCGCCGGTGTTCGTGGACCGCGGCACCGATCCGGACGCGGTCGCCGACCGGCTCGCCCGCGGCAAGTTCCTCAACGCCGGCCAGACCTGCGTCGCCCCCGACTACGTCCTGACCGACCCGGAGACCGCCGCGGAGCTGGAGGTCGCGCTGGTCCGCGCGGTCGAGGCCCTGTTCGGCGCGGATCCGGCGCGTTCCCCGGAGTACGGGCGAATCGTCAACGAGCGGCACTTCGACCGGCTGTCCGGACTGCTCGACTCGGGCCGTGTCGCCGTCGGCGGCGTCGGCGACCGGGCCGCGAAGTACCTCGCGCCCACCGTTCTCGCGGACGTCGACCCCGAGTCGCCCGTGATGCGGGAGGAGATCTTCGGCCCGATCCTGCCGATCGTCACGGTGCCGGGCCTGGACGAGGCGATCGCCTTCGTCAACGACCGCGACAAGCCGCTCGCCCTGTACGTGTTCAGCGAGTCGGACGAGACCCGGGCGCGCATCGCGGCGGAGACGTCCTCCGGCGGCCTGGGCCTCGGCCTGCCGCTGGCTCATCTCACCGTCTCCGACCTGCCGTTCGGCGGGGTGGGGGAGAGCGGCATGGGCAGCTACCACGGCCGCTACTCCATCGAGACGTTCAGCCACCGCAAGGCGGTTCTGGCGAAGCCGCTGAGCTGATCCTCCGCAAGCCTCCCCGGGCCCGGGCGCGTACGCGGGCGGGGCCGACTGCTGTCCCTCCGGCGGGCGTTCACCCGCGCAACCGGCGAGCGTTTGACTGGTCTAAACCCTTACCGGTCCCAAACAAAGAGGTTGAGTGTGCCCCAACCCCCCACCACGGCCGTATCCCCCTTCGGCGGGTACGGCCGTGCTCCGCAAAGGAGTTGGTCCGTGTTGAGGCATCGCATCGCCGCTCTGCTCACCTCGCTCGCGATAGGCACCTCCGCCCTGGTGCTCCAGGCGGCACCCACGGCGTCCGCCGCCGGTTTCGTGGTCAGCGAGGCGCAGTTCAACCAGATGTTCCCGAACCGGAATTCGTTCTACACCTACAACGGTCTGACCGCCGCCCTCGGCGCCTATCCCGCCTTCGCGAACACCGGCAGCGACACCGTGAAGAAGCAGGAGGCCGCGGCCTTCCTCGCCAACGTCAACCACGAGACCGGCGGTCTGGTCTACGTCGTCGAGCAGAACACCGCCAACTACCCGCACTACTGCGACTGGAGCCAGTCCTACGGCTGCCCGGCGGGCCAGGCCGCCTACTACGGGCGCGGCCCCATCCAGCTCTCCTGGAACTTCAACTACAAGGCCGCCGGGGACGCGCTCGGCATCGACCTGCTCCACAACCCCAACCTGGTGCAGAGCAACGCGTCCGTCGCCTGGAAGACCGGCCTGTGGTACTGGAACACCCAGTCCGGGCCGGGCACGATGACCCCGCACAACGCCATGGTGGGCGGTGCCGGCTTCGGCCAGACCATCCGCAGCATCAACGGCTCCCTGGAGTGCGACGGCAAGAACCCCGCGCAGGTACAGAGCCGGGTCTCCGCCTACCAGCGGTTCGCCCAGATCCTCGGGGTCAGCCCCGGGGGCAACCTGTACTGCTGACACCCGTCCCCGGTGCCGTGTGCGAGACTCCGCCGATGACCCCAGACACCATCGCCGCGGATGCCTCCGGCACCTGGAAACTCGGCGACCTGCCCGTCCACCGCATCGGCTTCGGCGCGATGCGGCTGACGGGCAGCGCCGCCTTCCATCTCGGCACCCCCAGCGACCGGCGACGGGCGCTCGCCGTCCTGCGCAGGGCCGTCGAGCTGGGCGTGAACCACATCGACACGGCGGCCTTCTACTTCTCCTCGCTGCGTTCCGCCAACGAGCTGATCAACACCGCGCTCTCCCCGTACCCCGACGACCTGGTCGTCGCCACCAAGGTCGGCCCCTACCGCGACCCCGACGGAGAGTGGGGCACCTCCGCCCGGCCCGACCAGCTGCGCGGGCACGTGGAGGAGAATCTGCGCCAGCTCGGGCGGGACCACCTCGACGTCGTGTACCTGCGCCGGATGCGTCAGGACTCCATCGCCGAACACTTCGGTGCGCTCGCCGAGTTGCGCGAAGCCGGCCTGATCCGGCACCTGGCGATCTCCGCCGTCGAACCCCGGCACCTCGCCGAGGCACTGGAGATAGCACCGGTGGTCAGCGTCCAGAACCGGTACGCCGTGGACCGCCCCGACCCCCTCGGCGACGAGGTCCTGCGGCTGTGCGGCGAGCACGGCATCGCCTTCGTCCCCTTCTACGCCGTGGCCGGAGAGGCGGGGCAGCACGGTGCGACGACCGCGCACGACGACGCGGTGCTCTCCGTCGCCCGGGCCCACGGCGTGAGCCCCGCGCAGGTCCGCATCGCCTGGACCCTCCACCAGGGGCCGCACGTCCTCGCCATTCCCGGCACCGGCGACCCCGACCACCTGGCCGAGAACGTCGCCGCCGGTGCGCTGCGGCTCACCGCCGGGGAGCTGGCCCGGCTGGACGCGGCCCGCCGCCCGGCGAGCTGACCGTCACACGACCCAGGCGCCGTCCCGCACGAGGTGACGGCCACGCAGCTCGCGTTCCCCGCGCCATGCCCCCACCCCGCGCGGCCGTACCTGGAAGTAGACGTACGCCGGGTCGTCCGCGCGCGGGTCCCGGCCGGTCCGGGCCGCGAACGCGTCGGCAGCCGCCGCGGGAACCTCCTCGGCGCCGATGGCCCGCGCCTCTCCGTCGATCAGCACGACGTCCAGGTGTGACCGAGAACGAGCCGGGTCCGGCCGCCGTCGCGCGGATTGCGGCCCGTGGGGGTGCCGCCGCGCGTGCACAGCCCTATCGACTCCCCGTCCCGGGCGGGCCACAGCGGCACGAGACGCGGCCGTCCCCTCGCGTCCGCGGTCACCACCCAGGCTTCCGTCTCCCGCCGCAGGCGGCCCGGCGCCTCGCGCTTGCGCCGCGCCCCGTCGCGGGCGGCCTCGGTGATCTCATGGCCGGCGACGCAACCGGGCCCCACCGCCTTCGCACCGCGAGCCCGCGGCCCAGGTCCCTGGCACCGGCGAGGCATCCGCCCCCGGTGCGGGCGGCCGCGCGGCGGAGGACGGCACCCGGCTGACTACGATGGCGGGGACGGCCTTCCGGACTGCACACGAAGACGGGGTGAGGAACCTCCCCATGACCGACGCCAAGGACGAACGCCGGCCGGCCGGTGAACTCGAAGCGAGCGTCCTGGCCGCGCTCTGGGCCGCGGGCGCCCCCCGCACCCCCGGACAGATCCAGCAGAGCCTCGGCACCGGCCTCGCGCGCACGACGGTGACCACGATCCTCACCCGCCTGCACGACAAGGGCGTCGTCGACCGGCGGCGCCAGGGCCGGGGGTACGCCTACTTCCCCGTCCGGGACGTGCAGGACGCCCACGGTCTCACCGCCCGCCGGATGCACAGCGAACTGGACCGCGACAGCGACCGCGAGACCGTCCTCGCCCGCTTCGTCGCCCAGCTCAGTCCGGACGACGAACGCATCCTGCGGGACCTGCTCGAACCCGACGGCCGATGACCGCCCTGTTCCTGCTGCTCCCGCTCCTGCTGCCCGTCGCCCTGCCGCCCTTGGCCCGCCGGGCCCTGGACCGGCTGCCCCCGGCCGCCGCACTGTGGTCCGTCACCGGCTGCACGGTGCTCCTGGCAGGCTGCTCGGCGGTGACGCTCGGTCTGTTCGTCCTGCTCGGGCTGCTGAAGCTGCCGCTCTTCGCCGCGCTCGGCGAACTGGTCCATCCGCTGCGCACCGCCCCCGACGCCTTCGTCCTCCCGGCCGCCGTCGCCTCCCTCGGCGCGCTCGCCGCGTGCGGCGGGGCCCTCGTCCGCTCCGTCCTCGGGCAGATCCGGGCGTTCCGGGCGGCCCGCGCGGAGACCGGGCACCGGTCCGCCGCCGGTGACTTGTACGTCGTGGACTCGCCCCGCCCCGACGCCTACGCCCTGCCCGGCCGCCCGCACCGGGTCGTCGTCACCACGGCGATGCTCCGCAGCCTGGACGGCCCCGAGCGGGAGGCCCTGCTCGCCCACGAGCGGGCCCACAACGCGGGCGGCCACCACTACGCACTCGCCGCCGCCGAACTCGCCGCGCACTGCCACCCCGCGCTGCGCCCGGTCCGCGACACGATCCGGCTGGCCGCCGAGCGGGCCGCCGACGAGGCCGCCGCCGCCTCGGTCGGCGACCGGCGGCTGACCGCCCGGGCCGTCGCCCGGGCCGCCCTCGCCGCCCAGGCGGCCCGCTCGGCGCGTCCCGGCGTCGCCCCGGGCGCCACCGGGGGGCCCGTGCCGCTCCGCGTCCAGGCCCTGCTGGCCGCCCCGCGTCCGCCCCGCGCGGGCCGCGCGATCGCCGCGCTCCTCGTCGCCTGCGCCGCCCTGTCCTGCGTGGCCTCGGCCACCGGGACGGCCGACGTCCACCACCGCGTGGAGGTGGCACAGGGGGAGGAACGGCCCTGAGGGAACCCCTCCGGCCGGCCGGTGACGGTCGGGGGAGAAGCCCCCTCGGGCCGCCCGGCGAGAGCTGCCCGCGTTCCTCCGCGAAGGGGGCGGAACGCCGCGTTGCGACGCGCGTAGAACAGAACTGGCGCGCGAAAGGTTTTACGTATAACCTCACCGGCTAACCACCCCCACCGGAAGGTCGCCATGCGTCGCGTCGCCCTGGTCACCCTCGTCGTCCACGACTACGACGAGGCCGTCCGCTTCTACACCGAGGCCCTCGGGTTCCGTCTCGTCGAGGACGCCCCGCGGCCCGACGGTTCGCGCTGGGTCGTCGTGGAGCCCGGCGGCGACGGCCACGGCACCGGCCTGCTGCTGGCCCGCGCCAAGGACGAGGACCAGCGGACCCGCGTCGGCGACCAGACCGGCGGGCGTGTCGGCTTCTTCCTGCACACCGACGACTTCGCCCGCGATCACGCGCGGATGGCCGCCGCCGGTGTGACCTTCCTGGAAGAGCCGCGTCACGAGCCGTACGGCACCGTCGCCGTCTTCGAGGACCTGTACGGCAACCGCTGGGACCTGCTCCAGCCGGCCGGCTGACCTTCTCGCCGCCGCACGCCCCCCGCCGCTTCGAACCACCCGCTCAAGGAAAGACCGCCATGACTGCTACGCGCGTAGACGCCGAAGTGATCCGCCGCCTGCCCAAGGCCGTCCTGCACGACCACCTCGACGGCGGCCTGCGCCCCGCCACCGTCGTCGAACTCGCGGAGGCGATCGGCCACCAGCTGCCCACCACCGACCCCGACGAGCTGGCCGCCTGGTACTTCGAGGCCGCCAACTCCGGGGACCTGGTCCGCTACATCGCCACCTTCGAGCACACCCTCGCCGTCATGCAGACCCGCGAGGGCCTGCTGCGCGTCGCCGAGGAGTACGTCCTGGACCTCGCCGCCGACGGTGTCGTCTACGCCGAGGTGCGCTACGCCCCCGAGCTGAACACGCGGGGCGGGCTCTCGATGAGCGAGGTCGTGGAGACCGTCCAGGAGGGCCTCGCCGCCGGCATGGCCAAGGCCAGGGCGGCGGGCACCCCGGTCCGCGTCGGCACGCTGCTGTGCGGCATGCGGATGTTCGACCGCGTCCGCGAGGCCGCCGACCAGGCCGTCGCCCACCGTGACGCCGGCGTCGTCGGCTTCGACATCGCCGGCGCCGAGGACGGCTTCCCGCCCGCCGACCACCTCGACGCCTTCGAGCACCTGCGCCGCGAGAGCGTGCCCTTCACCATCCACGCCGGTGAGGCGCACGGCCTGCCCAGCATCCACCAGGCGCTCCAGGTGTGCGGCGCCCAGCGCATCGGCCACGGTGTGCGCATCACCGAGGACATCGTGGACGGCAAGCTCGGCCGTCTCGCCTCCTGGATACGCGACCGCCGCATCGCCCTGGAGATGTGCCCCACCTCCAACCTGCAGACCGGCTGCGCCACCTCGATCGCGGAGCACCCGATCACGGCCCTGAAGGACCTGGGCTTCCGGGTCACCCTGAACACCGACAACCGTCTGGTGTCGGGCACGACGATGACCCGTGAGATGTCCCTGCTGGTGGAGCAGGCCGGGTGGACGGTCGAGGACCTGCGCACGGTCACCGTGAACGCCGTCAAGAGCGCGTTCATCCCGTTCGACGAGCGCAAGGCCCTCATCGAGGACGTGATCCTGCCGGGTTACGCCGCCGCGCTCTGAACCAGCCCCCTGAGGTAGGCGGCCTGTCCGACGTGCTGGAGATCGTCGGACAGGACGCTCACCAGGCGGACCCCCAGCGTGACCGGGGGGTCCCAGCGCTCGTCCACGACGCGTTCCAGGTCCTTGGCGGCCAGGGAGCGCAGAGCGCCCAGGGTCTGCTCGTGGACGGCGTCGTAGTACTCCGTGAGCAGGCCGGCCGACTCGACCCGCACCTTCGCGACCTTGGCGGGGCTGTGTCCGTAGCCGGTGTCGTGCCGGGGCAGATCCAGGCCGAACCGCTTCTCCCAGCCCTGCGAGAGCCATACCTGGTCGAGGTCGAAGGCGTCGGCGACATGGTCGTCCTGCACCCGGGTCAGGTGCCAGACCAGCCAGGCGACGGAGTTGGCGTCGGGAGCCGGGCGGTGGTGGAGTTCGTCCGGGCCGAGGCCGTCGAGGGCGGCATGGACTTCTTCCTGGATGCGGCCGTAGCCGTCGATGAGGACGTCCTTTGCATGCATACCGTCCACCATCGCAAATCACGGCAGCTCACGCGTCCGGAATCCGGCCTTCCCGAAAGCCCGCCGGCCCCCGCCCCGGCAGCTGCGCCCGGGCCGCCGGCTCGCCGGTGGGGTCCCGCGCCGCGAGGATCACGGGGCCGGCGCCAGGCCCTCCGTTTCCAGCAGGGTGACGAGCGCGCGGGAGGCCGGGCTCGTGGCCCGCTCCGGGGGCAGCAGGGCGATCGTCTCGTACGCCGTCTCGCCCGCGCCCTTCAGCGGCAGTGCCGTGAGGGACGGCCGCTTGTGCCGGAAGTGCCGGGGCACGACGGCGATCCCGAGGTTCTCGTCCACCAGGTCCAGCAGGCTGTGCACGTCGTTCACCTCCAGCGCGACCGTGCGCCGGACACCGGCCGCGGCGAACGCGGCGTCGGTGGTGCGGCGCGGGCCCCAGTCGGGGTGGAAGTCGACGAAGACCTCCCCGGCGAGATCGGCCGGGCCGAGCAGGCCCGGCGCCGCGGCCAGGCGGTGGCTGGGATGGCACAGCACGGTCATCGGCTCGCTGGTCAGCGGCACCGAGCGCAGCTGGTCGGTGTCCGCCTGGGTGCGGTAGGCGAAGGCCAGGTCGAGCCGCCCGGCCGCGACCTCCTCCGCCAGCGCGCCGGAGCCGGCCTGCCGCAGCCGGATCTCCACGTCCGGGTGCCGGCCCCGGAAGGCCGCCAGCAGCCTGGCCACGTGCACCCCGGCGATGCACTGCTCGGTGCCGAGGGCGAGCGTGCCGCGCAGCACGCCCTGCACGGCGGCCACCGCCTCGTGCGCCGCCCGCACCTGGGAGAGGATCCGCTCGGCCTCCCGGAGCAGCGCGCGTCCCGCCTCGGTCAGGGTCACCCGGCGGGTGGTCCGCACGAACAGGGGCGCCCGCAGCTCCCGCTCCAGCGCCCGGACGGACGCCGACAGACCCGACTGGGACACCATCAGCCGTTCGGCGGCCCGGGTGAAGTGCTGGTCCTCGGCGACCGCGACGAAGTGCTGAAGATGGCGCAATTCCATGATTGAGAAGCCTAGCCGCTGAATTCCATCGAATTCTTCTGTTGGACCGCTGCCCGGCGCCGGGGGAAGAGTGGAACCGGTAGATCGTGTGCCAACCCCTCTGGAGTCGCGTTGTACACCGCACACCCCGACCGTTACGCCGACATGCCCTACCGGCGCACCGGCCGCAGCGGCCTGAAGCTCCCCGCTCTGTCGCTCGGCCTGTGGCACAACTTCGGGCCCGACCGGCCCGTCGAGACCCAGCGGGCCATCCTCCGCCGGGCCTTCGACCTGGGCGTGACCCACTTCGACCTCGCGAACAACTACGGACCGCCGCCCGGCGCCGCCGAGTCCGCCTTCGGCGAGGCGCTGCGGGCGGACTTCGCCCGTCACCGGGACGAGCTGGTCGTCTCCACCAAGGCCGGCTATCTCATGTGGCCCGGCCCGTACGGCGAGTGGGGCTCGCGCAAGTACCTGCTGTCCTCCCTGGACCAGAGCCTGAGGCGGACGGGCCTCGACTACGTCGACATCTTCTACTCGCACCGCTTCGACCCGGAGACTCCGCTGGAGGAGACGATGGGCGCGCTGCACTCGGCGGTGCAGCAGGGCAAGGCGCTGTACGTCGGTGTCTCCAACTACTCGGCGGAGCAGACCCGCGAGGCGGCCCGCATCCTCGGCGAACTCGGCACCCCGCTCCTCGTCCACCAGCCGCGCTACTCGATGCTCGACCGGCGCCCCGAGGACGAGGGCCTGCTGGACGCCCTGGACGAGGTCCAGGCCGGCTCCGTCGTCTACTCCCCGCTGGAGCAGGGCCTGCTCACCGGCCGCTACCTCGACGGCATCCCCGAGGACTCCCGGGCCGCGAGCGACAGTCCCTTCCTGAACTCGGACGCGGTCACCGAGGACCTGGTCGGCCGGCTGCGCGCGCTGGACGAGATCGCCAAGTCCCGCGGACAGACCCTGGCCCAACTGGCCCTGGCCTGGGTGCTCCGCGGCGGCCGGGTCACCTCCGCCCTGGTCGGCGCGAGCAGCCCGCGGCAGCTCGAGGACAGCGTCGGCACCCTCCGCAACCTGGAGTTCGCGGACGAGGAACTGGCGCGGATCGACGCGATCGTGAAGGGCTGAACCCGCCGGGCGGGCCGGTTCCAGGACCACCGTCGCCGTCCGCCTCCGGGCGGCCGCCGGGAGCCCAGCCGTTCTCCCGGCCGCGCGGTCGCCGTCGTGAGGTCCCCGCCGCTCCCGGAGCCCGTCCCTTCGGAAGGGCTCCGGGAGCGGCGGAACCCCTCGTGGACGCCGCTCCTCACGCCCCGGCGGGCACCCGGTCGAGGAATCCGAGCACGGAACGGATACGGCCGTCCGCGTCCAGCGTGATCACGTCGAAGCCGGCGACCGGAGCGGACCCGTCGGCCTCGCTCACCAGCTCCCAGGAGAAGCGCGCCGTGTCGTGGTGGCCGTCGACGGTGCCCGAGGGCCGGAAGGCGAACCCCGGGAACTGCTCGTGCGCGGCCGCGATCACGGCCGCGATGCCGTCGTGGCCGCTGACGTCGGCGAGGGGGTCGGTGTATCCGCCGTCCTCGGACCAGGCCACGGCCACCGCCTTGGCCAGCTCCTCCGGTCCGGTGGCGTTCCAGGCGTCGAAGTAACGGGCGACGGCGGTCTCGTAACGGTCGGTGTGCGCGGACATGGGCGATCAGCCTCCATCGAGGGGTTCGGTACTGGTCAGGACCCGGATCCCGGCTTGCGGCGACCCGGTACGACCACCCTGCCCGCCGCCGCGCGCACCGTCGATTACCCCTCAGGTCATGGCCGCCTCCGCCGCATTCAGGCCACCGGCCGGGCGGAATATGCCAAGAGAGTGGCCGGAAAGTCATGGTGACAGTGGTTCAGCAGTGAACATACTCGTCAGTGTGGAACTTCACTTCGAGCGAGGTTCCGATCACGCACCGCACATGGGTCGCATCGAAAGCGAGGCCGGCCGGCAGGCGAACGACGCTACCGGGGGGAGTGCGCATGCACGACGAGTTCCTGTGCCATGTCACCGCGTACGGCACCTGCGGCGGACAGCGCGTCGGAGTGCCCCTCGGCACCTACCGGGCGCCCACCCTGGCCCTCGCCCTGTGGTGGCTGCGCGACCGCGCGAGCTGGATCGCCGACCGCCTCGACCCGCAGCCCGAGGCCGGACACTTCCCGTCCCGCTCGCTCGTCCCGGTCGCCGACACCGTGCCCGACGTGCCGGCCGTACTGCGCGCCTGGTGCGGCGACCCCGCCCAACAGGAACTGGTCGCCGACGAGTTGGCCGCGGGCCGGCTGGTACGGCTCGCGACCGGTGACGACACCACCGAGTACGAGCTGCTCGCGGAGTCCGTCGACGCGCTGCGCATGCAGCGGACCGTCCCGGCGCTCGTCGTACCCGTCGCCTGACCGGCGGACCCGGGCGCCGCGCGGGACGCCCCGTGACGCGGCGCGGGGCGCGGACGTGTGCGCATCGGTAGAATTTCGGCATGGCCGAGTGGCCGGTCATGTCGCCCGCACCCGCACACGCGAGGGTGCCGGAGGCGGGCCGCACGGTGCGCGACCGCCCGGCCGCCGCGCCGGCAGGAGCCGGCCGTGACGCGGAAGTAGGCAGGCGATGACCGCTCCCGGATTCCGGCCCACGCACGTCGTCCCGCGGCGCGGCATGCCCGCCTGGGAGGCACCGGACCCGGCGCGGCCCACGGTGCCCCTGGACCCGCTGCTGCCGGTGCAGCTCCTGGAGCGGCGCGGCGACTGGGGGCGCATCCGCTGCGCCAACGGCTGGTCCGCCTGGGTCGACGGCCGCTGCCTGGTCGCCGTGCCCGAGGATCCGCCCACCGCCGACGGCACCGACGGCACCGACGGCACCGACGGCAACGGCGACACCGCGGATCCGCGGCCCCTGCTGGCCCGTGCCGAACAGGCGCTGGCCGACTACCGGGCCGCCGTGGAGGAGCTGGCGTCGGGTGCCCTGGACGGCGAGGGCTTCGCGGGCCGAGCCCGGGGAGTGAGGATCGGGCTCGTGGTCGACGGCGAGTCGATGTGGCTGTACGACCCGCAGGAGGGGCGGTGGATGTACGGCGACGGACGGCGGCTGAGCACCCACGCCACCGACCGGCCGGTGACCGGCGCGGACGACCCCCGGCACGCCCCCACCCGGCTGGTCGTGTCCGAGGGTGAGCGCGGATGACGGACGAGGCCGGCCTGTTCTCCGGCGGCCCCGCCGGACTGGTCGGCCGGCAGGTGGCGGGCTACCGCATCGAGGGCGAGATCGGGCGCGGTGGGATGGCCGTCGTGTACCGCGCGCACGACCTGCGCCTGGACCGCACGGTCGCCCTCAAACTGCTCGCCCCGGAACTGGCCCGCAACGACACCTTCCGCAGGCGTTTCACCCACGAGTCGCAGGTGGCCGCGTCCATCGACCACCCGCACATCGTGCCCGTCTTCGAGGCCGGCGAGACCGACGGGGTGCTCTACATCGCCATGCGGTACGTCCCCGGCAGCGATCTGCGCCACCTCCTGGACGGGAACGGACCGCTGTCGCCGCCGGACGCGGTGCGGATCGCCGCCCAGGTGGCCTCCGCCCTGGACGCCGCCCACGAGCACGGCCTGGTCCACCGGGACGTGAAGCCCGGCAACATCCTGGTCGCCGAGGGCGCCGACCGCGACCACCCCGAGCACGTGTACCTCACCGACTTCGGGCTCACCAAGAAGTCGCTGTCCCTGACCGGGTTCACCAGCGTGGGCCAGTTCGTCGGCACCCTCGACTACGTGTCCCCGGAACAGATCTCCGGGCGCCCGGTCGACGGCCGCTGCGACGTCTACGGTCTCTCCTGCGTCGTCTACGAGACCCTCACCGGCCGCCCCCCGTTCCGGCGCGAGGACGACATGGCCCTGCTGTGGGCCCATCAGTACGACGAGCCGCCCCCGCCGAGCCGGACCCGCCCCGGCCTCGCCCCGGCCCTCGACCCCGTCTTCGCCACCGCCCTGGCCAAGAGCCCGGACGCCCGCTACGCCACCTGCCTCGCCTTCGTCGCCGCCCTGCGCACGGCCGTGGCCACCCCCGGCACCGGCGGCAGGCCCGGCCCCCCGGTGCCGGCCGAGGCCGCCGTCCGGCCCCCGTCCTGGGCCGCTCCGGTCCTCGGCTCGTCCGGGAGCGGGAGTGGGGGCTGAGAGCGACGACGAGGGACGCCCGGTCAGGCCGCCGCCCGCGAGCGCCGATGCCGAGCAGGGGCAACCCGTAGTGCGCCGTGGCGCGTCGCCCGCCGGGTGGGACGCCCGCGTCGGCTTGCGGGCCGCACCGCCCTCCGGCACACAATGGGGGCAATGTGCATGCAAACGCACCAAAGAAGGGTTTAACGACCCTGGTGTGAGCGCAGCCGCGCATCGCGACGGGAAGAAGTGCTCGTGAGCGTCGAACCTCCGAACTCCGACCGCCCCACCGGGCCGCCCTCCGGCCCCCTGTCCGGCTCTTCCCCACTGCCTTCAGGACCGCCGCCCTCCGGACCGCCGTCCGGTCCGCCGCCGTCCGGTCCGCCGCGCGGGCAGCCTCCGCCGAGCGCCCCCGGACCCGAGGAGCCACACCGGCCGTGGTGGCGGTCGGTGCCCCGCCTGGCCGCGCTCACCGCCGTGCTGATCGTCGGTGCCGTCCTCGCGGTGGTCCTCACCCGACCCGGCGGCGGATCCTCCGCCGAGGGCGGCGAGATCTTCCTGGAGGCGGCCAACAGTACGGGCGAGCACCCGTTCACCGAGTCGACCGCGACCGACGGCTCCGCGCGGCCCCCGTCACCCACCCGCGGCTCCACGCCCCCCGCCACCGGCTCCACCGCACCCACCGGCGCGGCCAACGTGATCCGCGGGGTGCAGGGCGGGGCGCCCGGCCTCTACAGCGGCACCCGGAGGACCCCCAGCTGCGATGTCGAGAAGCAGATCAGGGTGCTGCGCGCCGACCCGGACAGGAACCGGGCGTTCGCCTCGGTGGTCGGCGTGCGGCCCTCCGCCGTCGCCGCATATCTGCGCTCCCTCACCTCCGTCCAACTGCGCGCGGACACCCGGGTCACGAACCACGGGTACCGCAACGGCGTCACCACCACCTACCAGTCCGTCCTCCAGGCCGGTACGGCGGTGCTCGTCGACGGACACGGCATGCCCCGGCTGCGCTGTGCGTGCGGCAATCCGCTGGCCGACCCGGTCGCCCGGCGCACCGCGCCGAAGCTGGTGGGGGAGCGCTGGTCGGCGTACCGGCCGGCGGACGTCGTCGTGGTGAAGCCGGCTCCGGCGATCGTCACGGTCTTCGTGATCTACGACCCGCGCCACGAGGAGTGGGTGGACCGCCATCGCGGCGACGGCACCGGAGGCCGCGACGGGAACGCCAGGCCGCCGAAGGACCCGGATCCGTGGAACCGGCCGCTGCCGTGCGCGGCCACCCCGGGGACGACCCGTACGCCGGGCGCCACGTCGCAGCCCTGTACGCCGACCGCCGCGCGGACCGGTCCCTCGATGTCGTCCCCGACCTCGTCCTCGCGGACTTCAGGGCCCTCGTCCGCCTCGAAGCCGACGTCCTCCACGCCGACGGCCTCGTCGGAGTCGACGTCTCCCGCCGCGCGACCGACGTCCCCGTCCTCGAAGTCGACGCCGCCCACTCCCAGGTCGCCCTCGCCGTCCCCGAGGTCCACGGCCCCGTCCTCGACCCCGCCCCCCGCGTCCACCGCCCCGGCCACCTCGCCCACCTCCTCGTCGCGCCACGGGAATACCTCGCCGTCGAGGCAGACGCCGTCGGCCGGGATCGCGCCGACCGGGACCCCGTCGACGGAGTCGTCGGCCACGGAGCCGTCGGCCTCGTCGCCCGGGTCCGCGGCGACCAGGACGTCCGCCGGCACGGCTCCGGCCTCGTCCGCTTCCCGCCCGGAGTCCGCGCCGGGACAGGTCCCCGGGACGGGAGTACAGCCGCAGACGACCTCGTCCGAGCGGGAGGAGCCGGGCTCTCCCACGACCTGAGACGCCTCATCGGCCCCTCCGGCGGGTGACGATCGTCACTGTGCGCGGTCAGCGAACGTATTGGGTGGACTGGCGGGCCCCACTCGGGGTACGAGGACTGGTGCAACAGCGACCGGCCGGACCGGGCATTCCGAGAGAGACAGCATGACCGAGCACCTGGGCGGGGCAGTGATACCGACTGGTTTCGACGTACCCGTGGAGCCGCTGCGAAGCGCGGCGCACTACACCGGCGAACCCGGATGCATCGCCGAGGCCCGTGCCTTCGCGGCGCAGTTCCTCCGGCAGCTGCGGACCGAATGGTGCGCCGCCACCGACGGCCGCGCCGACGGCGAGCTGCTTCTGATGGTGAGTGAGCTGGTGACCAACGCCGACCGGCACAGCAGCGGCCCGTACATCCTGGAGCTGGAGGGCACGGACAGCTCGATCGTGGTGTCCGTGTACGACAGCAGTACCGCCCTGCCCCGCCGCTTCCCGAAGGACCCTCAGCGCGTCGGACGGCACGGTCTGGAGATCGTGCACGCCCTGGCCTCGGAGGTCACCGTGGAACGCGTCCCGGTGGGGAAGCGGGTTCGGGCGGTGTTCCCGCTCGGACGCTGACCCTGCCGAGGGCCCCAGAACTGCCCCACCGCGTCGAGCCCTCGGATCCAGCCCTGAGGCGCCGGGAAAGCCCCTCAGGGCCGCCGTGTCACGCGCAGCCGAGTTCGCCGAGCATCCCCTGGCGCAGCCGGGTGATGATCCGCTTGATCAGCCGGGAGACATGCATCTGGGAGCATCCGAGGCGCTCCCCGATCTCCGCCTGGGTGGCTTCCTCCACGAACCGCAGATGGATGATCTGCCGGTCGCGGTCGCTCAGCTCCGCCATCAGCGGCGCCAGGGCGTGGAAGTCCTCGACGAGCCGCAGCCCCTCCTCCTCCACGCCGATGAAGTCGGCGAGCACCGCCTCGCCGTCCTCGGGGCCGTCACCGGTGAGCGCGGCGTCCAGCGATGCGGAGTTGTAGCCGTTGGAGGCGAGCTGGGCCTCGACCACCTCGCCAGCGGAGAGGTTCATCAGCGTGGCCAGCTCGGCCACCGTCGGGTCCCGGTCCAGCCGGCTGGACAGCTCCTCGCGGGCCTTGGCCAGCTCCACCCGCAGCTCCTGGAGCCGCCGCGGCACATGGACGGCCCAGGTGGTGTCCCGGAAGAAGCGCTTGATCTCGCCGACGATGTACGGCAGGGCGAACGAGGTGAACTCGACCTCGCGCGAGAGATCGAACCGGTCGATGGCCTTGATCAGGCCGATCATGCCGGTCTGGACGATGTCCTCCATGTCGTCGCCACGGCCCCGGAACCGTCCGGCCGCGAAGCGCACCAGCGACATGTTCATCTCGATGAGGGTATTGCGCGCGTACTGGTACTCGTGCGTACCCTCCTCCAGCTCGGCGAGCCGACGGAAGAACTCGCGGGACAGCTCGCGCGCGTCCCGTGGTGCGACGGACGCCGGGTCCGCGATGCCAGGCAGTGATCCCTCGCCCGTCCTGTCCTGCTCGGTCCGCTCGAGGACCTCTGCTCCCGACCGGATCCCGGCGGCGGTATCCATTACCTCTCCCACAAAAGTCACGGCTGGACATCAGCCTGTTCGGCCTCTGCATCCGATCTTGTTCAGATCGCGTGCTCCGCGGGTACCCGGTCTCGGGCGGGCCATGCGTCCCCGCCGAGACGCTCACAGGGCGCCTACCCGCCGTGACGCGTCGCATGCCACCTCTGTGCCGCACCGGCGTGAAACAGCCCCCGCACGGCGCCGACGAGGGGCTCCTCTGCCGTGGGGCCGGTGCCGTGGACCGCACCGGCCCTCCCAGGGGCTCTGCCGGGCCGACCGGCCCGGCAGCCCCGCCGGGTCACTGCTCCCGGAGCTGCCGGAAGAACGCCCGGACATCGTCGAGCAGGAGGTCCGGCTCCTCCATGGCCGCGAAGTGGCCACCCCGGCCGAACTCCGTCCAGCGCACCAGGTTCTCGGTGCGCTCCGCCTTGTGCCGCAGCGGGATCTGCGGTTCGGCGGGGAACAGGGCGAGCGCGGTCGGTACCGTCGACGGCTCGGCCGGGCGGGCGGTACGGCCGGTGGCGTGCGCCCGCTCGTAGTAGATCCGGGCGGAGGAGGCGGCCGTGCCGGTCAGCCAGTACAGCATCACGTTGGTCAGCAGCCTGTCCCGGTCGACGGCCTCCTCCGGCAGCTCCGCGCAGTCGCTCCACTCCCGGAACTTCTCGATGATCCAGGCGAGCTGGCCGACGGGCGAGTCGGTCAGGGCGTAGCCGACGGTGTGCGGCCGGGTCGACTGGAGCACGGCGTATCCGGTGCCCTCCCGCGACCACTGCGCCCAGGCGCGCCACGACCGCAGCGTCCGCTCCCGCTCCTCGGGCCCGAGCCCGGCCAGTTCCTCCTCGGCCGGCTCGGTGGCCGCGTGCGCGCCGGGCAGCAGGTTGAGGTGGACGCCGATCACCCGGTCGGGATGGGCGCGGCCCAACTCGCGGGTGATCGCGGCGCCCCAGTCGCCGCCCTGGGCGCCGAACCGCTCGTAGCCGAGCCGGCGCATCAGCTCCGCCCAGGCGTCGGCGACCCGGCCCGCCTCCCAGCCGGGCTCCGTGGTGGGCCCGGACAGCCCGAAGCCGGGAATGGTCGGCACCACGACGTGGAAGGCGTCGGCCGGATCCCCGCCGTGGGCCGCCGGGTCGGCGAGCGGCCCGGCCACCTCCCAGAACTCCACGAGCGAGCCCGGCCAGCCGTGGGTCAGCAGCAGGGGGGTGGCGTCCGGTTCGGGGGAGCGCAGGTGCGCGAAGTGGATGTGCGCGCCGTCGATCGTGGTGGTGAACTGCGGCCACGCGTTCAGCCGCGCCTCCGCGGCACGCCAGTCGTAGGTGTGCCGCCAGTATCCGGCCAGCTCCCGCAGATAGCCGGCAGGGACGCCGTACTCCCAGCCCGCGCCGGGCAGTTCGGCGGGCCAGCGGGTGCGGTCGAGGCGGTCGTACAGGTCGTCGAGGTCGCTCTGCGGCACCGCGAGGCGGAAGGGCCGGACGCTCTCGTCGGGGGACTCGGGGGACTCGGGGGACTCGGAGGCATCGGTGGTGGAAGCCATGATCCGGATGCTAGGCGGGAGTCGCTCCGCCGTTCGGGTGATACGTGGATGCGGCCGATGAGTTTCGACGCGGCCGGCGGTCGATACGGATGACCGCGTCCCACGCTCCAGGAGGTACTCATGACCACCGACGGATTCACCACGTGTCTCTGGTTCGACGGCCAGGCCGAGGAGGCCGCGCACTACTACGTGTCGGTCTTCCCCGACTCCCGCGTCGGCCGCGTCGTCCGGTGGACCGAGTCCGGACCCGGCCCGGCCGGCTCCGTGCTCACCGTGGAGTTCACGGCCAACGGCCAGAAGTTCGTCGCGCTCAACGGCGGCCCCCAGTTCACGTTCAACGAGGCCGTCTCCTTCCAGATCATGTGCTCCGACCAGCAGGAGATCGACCACTACTGGACGAAGCTCACCGAGAACGGCGGCGAGGGCGGCCCCTGCGGCTGGCTCAAGGACCGGTACGGCGTGTCCTGGCAGGTCGTCTACGCCCGGCTGATCGACATGGTCGGCGACCCGGACCCGGAGAAGGCCGCGCGTGCCACCAAGGCCATGATGGGGATGGGCAAGCTGGACGTCGCGGAGCTGGAGAAGGTGTACGCGGGCGAGTAGCGGACCGGGGCGCCTACCCCGTCTCGGCGAGGATCTCGGTGATCACATGCCGGGAGTTCTCCGCCAGGGCCGGGTTGGTGTGCCAGTAGTAGGGCAGCTGGATCAGCGCGACCGACAGCGCCCAGCCCCGGCCGCGCGCCCACTCCGCGTCGTCGGCGCCCACGGCCTTGCGGAAGGTGTCCCGGGCCGTCGCGGGCAGCAGGTTCCAGGCCACCATCAGATCCACGGCGGGGTCGCCGACCCCGGCGGTGGCGAAATCGATCACGGCGCTCAGCCGGCCGCCGTCGACCAGCACGTTGCCGGGAGACAGGTCCCCGTGGGCCCACACCGGTGGCCCGGAGTGCCCCGGGGCCCGCAGCGCCTGCTCCCAGCAGGCCGTCACCGCCTCGGTGTCGACCCTCCCGCCCAGCTCGGCGACGGCCGCGCGGGTGGAGTCGTCACGGACCCCCAGGGGGCCGGCCCGGTAACCGGGCGGACCGTCCCGGGGGTCGACGCGGCGCAGTGCGCGCACGAACGCCCCCAGCTCCTCGGCGAGCCGCTCCGGCGTCTCGACGGCACCCGCCACCGGATTGCGGCCCTCCAGCCAGCGGTAGACGGACCAGGGCCACGGGAAGTCCGCGTCCGGTCCGCCCACCCCCAGCGGCTCGGGCACCGCCACCGGCAGCAGCGGGCCGAGCCGGGGGAGCCAGTTCAGCTCGTGCGTCACGTCCGGTACGGCGGCCGGGCGCCGGGGCAGCCGCACCACGAGGCCGGTCCCCAGGCGGAACATGGCGTTCTCGGTCCCGGAGGACGGAAGACGCCGGACGGGCAGCGGGGCCCACTGCGGGAACTCGCGGGCGATCAGACGCCGGACCAGCGGGGCGTCGAGGTCGACCTCGTCCGTGTGCATCCTCTGCGGATGCCGGCTGTCGAAGGCACTCATCGGAGCCATCCCAGCGCCTCGCCGCCCTCGCTGTCGACGGATTTTCGGCGGGCTCAAACCCGGTCGGCCACGATGAGCAGATACTGGAAGCTGCCGTTGCGGTACGCGGACAGGAAGGTGTCCTCGATGCCCGTGACCAGGTGGTCGGCCTCCCTGCGCAGCTCCCAGTACGGAAGGGTGGCCTCCGTCAGGTCCTCGACATGGACCGGCACCAGCCGGTTCCGGGCCATCGCGCGGAAGTACTCCGAGCGCGGATGGATGTCGCAGATGTAGTGCGCGTTGATGAGGGACACCTCGCGGGAGGCCTGCCCGTAGGTGTCGTTGTAGCAGCCGGTGATCACCACGTAGCGTCCGCCCCGGCGCAGCAGCCGGGCGTGTTCGGCGAACAGCAGGTCCAGTTCGACGTACATGGTGGACTCGTTGTTCCAGGACGCCGCGTACCCGCCGGTCTCGAAGCCGGTGTCGAGCATGTTGCGGTGGTGGTAGCGCACCTTGTCGTCGATGCCCCGCGCGCGGGCCTGCGCGTTGGCGAACTCCGCCTGCTTCGCCGAGATGGTGACACCGTCGGCGTGGCAGCCGTGCCGCAGATGCGCCACGACGCTGCCGCCGCCGCGGCCGCAGCCGGCGTCGAAGACCCGGTCGGCGGGGGAGAGCGGCCCCAGGTGGGAGGCGAGCAGCTCGGCCTGGGCGTGTTCGAGCCGGTGCAGTTCGGTGGTGACGCGCTCCCGGCGCAGCGTGCTGTCCGGCTCGTCGAGCACCGAGCGGTCGGCCGCCCCGATTCCGTAATGGTGGTGGTAGAGATCGTCGATCTTGCCGAGCTCCAGGTTGACCGGGTTCTCCTCGGCGTTCCAGTAGTCGGCGACGCGACTCTGGTAGGTGGACTGGGCCGGCACGGAAACGGATGCGGTCCGGGCGACGGGCACGGTCGTCAACGGTGACTCCTCATGGCGCATGTGACGGTGTTTCGTTCCGCGGAAGCGGGGGCGCTTACCAGTACTCGGGCAGGTGGTAGCGGTGGGTGTTGGTGGCGTGCCACTCGTGGTTGCCGGACACCCAGGCGGCGAGCCCCTGGGCGTAGCGCTCCACGAGGGGCGAGGTGCCCGCCAGCAGGGCGGACTCCTCCTCGAAGGCCTCCATGATCCGGTTGTGGATCTCGACGGACTTCAGATAGGCGGCCTTCAGCCCGCGGCGGTCGTTGGCCGCGACCACCTGCGGCAGGTTGAGGTGGTTCGGGTCGCTGGCCAGCTCCTTGGTGAAGGAGTACAGGTCGTTCACGATGGTGGTGGCGTTGCAGGCGAGCGCGGTGATCCGCTGGATCTCGGGGCGGGCGTAGATCTGCTCGGGCAGTTCGTAGCCGTCGACCGCGTCGACGATCGACAGACAGGGCCGGAAGTTGTTGAACTGCCGCATCACCAGGTACTCCCACACCCTGGGCACGTACCGGGTCTCGGCCCAGGCGGCCTCGGCCAGATAGCCCAGGTGCAGCCGTGCGATGTCGTGCACGAACCGGTCGGTCTGACTGGGCGTGGCGAAGGCGGCGTAGTCGGCGAGGGCGAAGTGGTACGAGCGCAGCGGACCGTCGGCCCGCACTCCCCGGCGCCACTCCTCCTCCAGTTCCGGGATGCCGTGGTAAGGGTCGAGCGCCGACTGGGCCACGACCAGCCGCCCGCCCAGACCCCGGCGCGCGCCGCCCCGGCCCTCGTCCTCCTCGCAGTAGCAGGAGTCGACGACGTTCTCGGCGAGCAGCAGCTTGCCGGCGGCCGTCAGGCGCTCCAGGTCCAGGGCGCCCGGATGCTGCAGCACGACGGCCCGGCCGAACTGGAAGCCGGAGAAGTCCCCTTTCCACGCCTCGGGGAACAGGTCCAGCCCGCGGGCCCAGGTCTCCAGCCGGCGGTCGACCTCCGCGGCCTTCGCCGGGTCGGCGGGAGCGGCCGGCTGGTGGTGCAGTCCGGGGATCGTCCCGGTGCGCCGGTCGCGGCGCATGCTCCGGGCGATGTCGGGCGGACCGGGCAGCCGGTAGGAGTCGGTCGGTGTGCTCATGGCGGTGCTCCCGGCCGTCACTCGGCCGTCCGGCCGAGCTGGACGTTCTCCAGGATCCCCGCCGCGTCGGGAACCAGGACGGCCAGCGAGTAGTAGGCGGTGACGAGGTAGTTGACGACGGCGGCGCTGTTGATCCCCATGAAGCGGACGTTCAGGCCCGGCTGGTACTCCTCGGGGATACCGGTCTGGTAGAGGCCGACCACGCCCTGGTCGGCCTCGCCGGTACGCAGCGCGATGATGCTGCTGGTGTGGTTCTCGGTGATCGGGATCTTGCTGCACGGGAAGATCGGCACCCCGCGCCAGGCGGGCACCTCGTGACCGTCGACGCTCGCGGTGCCGGGCACCAGGCCCCGCCGGTTGCACTGCCGGAAGAAGGCCGCGATCGCCTTCGGATGGGCGAGGAACACCTTCGTCTTGCGCCGCATCGCCAGCAGTTCGTCCATGTCGTCCGGCGTCGGCGGCCCCGCGAAGGTGCTGATCCGCTGGCCGTAGTCGACGTTGTGCAGGAGCCCGAACTCGCGGTTGTTGACCAGCTCCCACTCCTGCCGTTCGCGGATCTCCTCGACGGTTAGCCGCAGCTGCTGGGCGGTCTGGTCCATCGGGTCGTTGTAGAGGTCGGCGACCCGGGTGTGCACCCGCAGCACGGTCTGGGTGAGTGACAACTCGTACTCGCGCGGGGTGAGTTCGTAGTCGACGAAGCCGCCCCGCAGGGTCGGCTCGCCCACATGGCCGGCCTGTACGGGCACCTCCGCCTCGCCCTTGCGGTTCATCGGCCGGCGCTGCCGCTCGACGTACGCCGCCAGGTGGGCGGCGAGGGACGGCACCCGCTCGGTGAACTCCTCCACCACCGCCCAGGGCAGCGCCAGCACCACACCGGCGGTCTCCGCCCGGACCGAGGCCAGCCACAGCGGATCGGACTGGCCGACCGCCTCGTCGCCCATCTGGTCGCCGTCGGTGACGACGCCGACGATCTCCTCCTCGCCGTACTTCCCGGTGGCGTAGCGGGTGAACCGTCCGTGTGCCACGAGGTACGCCTCGGTGACCGGCTGTCCCGCCTCGAACAGCACCTGGCCCGGGCGCACCTCCCGTGGCTGGAAGCGGCCGGCGATCTCCCGGAGCACGTCGAGGTCGGGATAGCCGCGCAGGATCGGCAGCTCGGTCAGTGTCTCGGGCACGACCCGGATGTCGTCGGCGCCGTTCTGCTCGAAGTGCACACGTCCGCGGCCGGTGCGCAGTTGCAGACGCCGGTTGACCCGGTAGGCGCCGCCCTTGACGTCCACCCACGGCAGGGTCTTCAGCAGCCACCGCGAGGTGATGGCCTGCATCTGCGGTGCGGACTTGGTGGTGGTGGTCAGCTGCCGGGCCGCCCGGGTGCCCAGGCTGGTGAGCTGGGCGTCTGCGGGCGCCCCGGGCTCGGATTCGTCGACTGCGGAACCGGTGGCGATGTCCGGAGTGGACACATTCCCTCCTGCGGAGAGGCGGACGGGGGAGAGGTGGATCGGTCGGCGGTGCGCAGGGTGCCGGTGCGCTCGGACCAGCCAAACAGGACGGCCGATGTCCTGGTACAGCGCGAAAGGGGCGGTTTCGATCATGGTGTGGTGCAAACCTGCCGCCGAGAGCGCGCTGGGGAAGATGGGGCGATCGCGCGCCGGTGTCACACCTCCGCACCCTGGGGCGGGAGGGGTTTCGGCGTCCGGCGTTCGGCGCGCGGGCCGACCGCGGGATGACTAGCGTGAGGGAGCGGGACAGACCAGCTGAACGGGAGGGCCCGATCATGGCCGTGCAACCCGAGGGAACGCCCTGCTGGGCCGATGCGATGTTCAGTGACGTCGAGGGAGCGAAGAGGTTCTACGGCGACGTCCTCGGCTGGACCTTCGGCGAGTCGTCGTCGCAGTACGGCAACTACACCCAGGCCTACGTCGACGGCAAGGCCGTGGCGGCCGTCGTCCCGCCCATGCCCGGCCAGGAGGGCCAGTCGCAGTGGTGCCTGTACTTCGCGTCGCCGGACGCCGCGGCCACCGCGGAGCGGATCCGGGAGCACGGCGGCGAAGTGCTGATGGAGCCGATGCAGGTCGCCGATTTCGGCACGATGTGCCTGGCCCGGGAGCCCAGCGGGGCCGTGTTCGGCGTGTGGCAGGCGGGCACCCACGAGGGCTTCGAGACCACGGCCACGCCCGGCGCCTACTGCTGGGCCGAGGTCTTCACGCGTGACGCGGAGCAGGCGGACGCCTTCCTCTCCGCGGTCTTCCCGTACCGGATGAAGCAGATCGAGGACGACGCGGTGGACTTCCGGATGTTCGACATCGGCGAGGACACCGTCCTCGGCCGGATGCGGATGACCGACGACTTCCCGCCCGAGGTGCCGTCGTACATCAACGTCTACTTCACCGTCGACGACTGCGACACGGCCGTCGACCGGGCCGTCAAGCTCGGCGGGATCCTCCGCTTCGGGCCGATGAGCAGCCCCTTCGGCCGGTTCGCCGCGCTCGGCGACCCGCAGGGCGCCAACTTCTCGGTGATCGACATCACGACCACCGAGGGCGAGATGCCGAAGATCAAGGACGTGTGACCCGGCCCGGAACAGCGCTCCGCCGGGCCATGGCATGATCGAGCACATGCGTGAACGTATGGTGGCCGCGTGCGACGGGGCTTCGAAGGGGAACCCCGGACCGGCCGGATGGGCGTGGGTGGTCTCGGACGACGACGAGCGGACCCCCGCCCGCTGGGCGGCGGGCCCGCTCGGCAGGGCCACCAACAACGTCGCGGAACTGACGGCCCTGGAACAGCTCCTCGCGGCCGTCGACCCGGACGTGCCGCTGGAGATCCGGATGGACTCCCAGTACGCGATGAAGGCCGTCACCACGTGGCTGCCCGGCTGGAAGCGCAACGGCTGGAAGACGTCCGCCGGCAAGCCCGTCGCCAACCAGGACCTGGTGATCCGCATCGACGAGCTGCTCGGCGGCCGCTCGGTCGAGTTCCGCTACGTGCCCGCCCACCAGGTGGACGGCGACCCGCTGAACGACTTCGCCGACCGCGCGGCCAGCCAGGCGGCCTCCGTCCAGGAGCCGGCCGGCAGCGCGCTCGGCTCGCCGGAGCCCCCGCCGTCGCCGGACACCCCGAAGGCGGCCGGGGCGCCGCGCGGGAAGACGCCCCGCCGCACCGGCGGCGGCGCGTCCTCCCGCACCATCAAGGCGAAGTTCCCCGGCCGCTGCCTGTGCGGCCGCTCCTACGCGGCCGGCGAGAAGATCGCCAAGAACGCGCAGGGCTGGGGCCACCCGGAGTGCCGCACGGCCGAGGCCTGATCAGACGTCGAACGTGTAGTGCGCGGTGTGGTCCAGCAGGTCCGCGGGGCGCACGTCGTTCCACGGCTTCATGGTGTCGTTCAGGTCCACCACGTCCGGCGTGCCGGCCGCCGGCACATAGGCCGCGCCCGGGTGCCGGCGCTGCCACTCCGCCCACAGCTTGTCGACGTAGGCGTGGTGCAGCCAGAACACCGGGTCGTTGGGGGACACGCCGGTGGCCATCTGCCCGCCGACCCAGACGTGCACCCTGTTGTGCAGGTTCACCCCGCGCCACCCCTCCAGGTGGTTGCGGAAGCCGTCCGAGGCGCTGTTGTACGGCGCCATGTCGTACGTCGCCATCGACAGCACCGAATCCACCTCGGCGCGCGTCGGCAGCTCGCGCACGCCGGTGCCGAGCGAGCGGCGCAGGAACGTACGGCCGTCGACGCGCACGTTGATCGTCCAGTTGCCGGTGGAGGCGGCGAACGGACCGTCCGTCACCCGGCCGTCGGAGCTGCGGCCGGTGCCGCCGAGGAAGTCGGGGGCCCACAGCGAGGCGCGCACCGTGCGGTCGGTGCTCCAGTCCCAGTAGGGCAGCGCGACCGAGGAGTCCACGGACTGCAGCGCCTGCTCGAAGTCGAGCAGGAATCTGCGGTGCCAGGGCAGGAAGGAGGGCGAGCGGTGGCCGGTGCGCTCGCCGGTGTCGGTGTCCGCCATGATGAACTCGTTGTGCGTGCGGACGAAATCGTCATAGCGCCCGCTGCGCTTGAGTTCGAGGACGGCGCCGACGAACCGCTTCTTCTCGTCGGCGGTCAGGGCGGCCTGGTTCTTGCGTACGGTCATGGTGCGCGGTGCTCCGGAATTCCTTGCGGGGGCGGTCAGTTGGCGGGGAACGGCAGCAGCGCGGCGCCCTGCAGCTCGTCCACCGCGGCACGGGCGGCGGCACGCGGGGTGGCCACCGGGTCGTAGTGGCTGACGACGCTGATCCAGCTGCCGTCGGCGTTGCGCATCACATGCAGCTGCACGCCGTCTATGAACACCTCGTATCCGCCGCCGTGTTCGTGGTGGTGTCCGCCGCCGCTCGACGGACGGCCCTGTATCCGGCGCCCCCGGTAGACCTCGTCGAAGGTGTCGGGCGCGGTGTGGTCGTGGTGGCCGGCGGCCGACGCGGCGGGTGCGGCGAGGGTGACGACCGAGGCCGTCGCGGCCACGGCGGCCGCCGCGGTGAGCGCGCGGCGCCGGGTGATGTCGGGCATGCGGGTCCTCCTGAGGAGTGGTTCGGTGGTGACGACGCATGCCTATCGGGATGTCGTGGAGCGGAAGAAATCGCCCGGAACCGGTTGGCCGGGATCCGGACAATTAACCACATGTCATACAGAGTTGAACGAAGATGATCTTGCTGTGACGGTGGGTCGATCTGCCCCGGAACGGGGAATTCCTTGCCGGGTCGCCCGGCTTTCCGATGATCCTTTCCGGGTGCCGTCCGTCCGGGTGGCGTGGCTCACCACGACAGACTGACGCGATCACGCGGCCCGTCACCCTGCTACCCTCCGGTGCCGTTCGAACACGTCCAGTGACTGTCAGGGGTATGCACGTGAAGGTCGTCTGCGTCGGAGGCGGGCCCGCGGGCCTCTACCTCGCCATCCTGCTCAAACTGCAGGACCCGTCCCATGACATCACCGTCCACGAACGCAACCCCGAGGGCTCCACCTACGGCTGGGGCGTCACGTACTGGCGCGGCCTCCTCGACAAGCTCCAGGAACACGACCCCGACACGGCGCGGGCGATCGAGACCCACTCCGTCCGCTGGAGCGACGGCGTCGCCCACGTGCGGGACCTGACCACCCGGCACCAGGGCGACCAGGGATTCGGCATCGGCCGGCACCGGCTCCTCGACGTCCTCGCGGGCCGGGCCCGGGACCTCGGCGTCCGACTGGAGTTCGAGAGCGAGCCGACCCGGCCGCCCGCCGGGGCGGACCTCGTCGTCGCGGCCGACGGCGTGCACAGCGCCCTGCGCACCGACCGGGCCGCCCACTTCGGCACTCGGATCACCTCCGGCCGCAACCACTACATCTGGCTCGGCACCACCAAGGTCTTCGACGCCTTCACCTTCTCCTTCGCCGAGACCGAGCACGGCTGGATCTGGGCCTACGGCTACGGCTACAGCGCCGACCACAGCACCTGCGTCGTCGAGTGCTCCCCGGAGACCTTCACCGGCCTCGGCCTGGACCGGGCCGACCAGGCCGAGGGCATCGTCCTGCTGGAGAAGCTCTTCGCCGACGTCCTCGACGGCCACCCCCTGATCGCCCGCGCCGGCGCCTCCTGGCTGCACTTCCGCACCCTCACCAACCGCACCTGGCACCACGGCAACCTGGTCCTGCTCGGCGACGCGGCCCACACCACCCACTACTCCATCGGCGCCGGCACCACCCTCGCCCTGGAGGACGCCATGTGCCTCGCCGGCGCCCTGCGCGAGCACGCCGCGCTGCCCGAGGCCCTCGCCGCCTACGAGCGCCGGCGCCAGGCGGAACTGCTGTCCGTGCAGAGCGCGGCCCGCTACAGCGCCCAGTGGTACGAGAGCCTGCCCCGCTACATCAACCTGCCCCCGCACCGCATGTTCGCCCTGCTCGGCCAGCGCCACTCGCCGCTGCTGCCGTACGTCCCGCCGCAGCTGTACTACGGCCTGGACAAGGCCGCCGGACGGATGGAGGCGCTGCGCCGGCTCAAGCGCTGGCTCGGCCCCCGCGCCGCCCGCGCCCTGCACGCCCGCTCCACGGCCCGCCGGGACTAGGGTCTTTCGTTTGGATCAGGCCGGATCAGGCCTGATCCAAACTAAAGACCCTGGCGCCCCTCCGCCGGGCCGGCCTCCGGCGACCGCTCCTGCTCCCCACCCCCCACCAGCACCACCACAGCGAAGGAGTCCCCCATGGCCGTGCCCGTCGCGTTCGACCACACCTCGACCGGCTACAGCCTCCAGCGCGCCTACTGGCTGGCCCGCGCGGCCGAGCTGGCCTACCAGGAGCCCGCCGCCATCGAGGATCAGGCCGCCCAGTGGGGCTTCGAGGAGGTACGGCACCACCACACCCGCTTCACCCCGCCCTTCCCGCTCCAGGACACCCAGGCCTACACCCTGGCGAGCGACCGGATGATCGTCACGGCGTTCCGCGGGACCGAGCCCGCCCAGATCAAGGACTGGCTCTCCGACGCCACCACCCCGCCCCGGCCCGGCCCCGGCGGCAACGGCTACGTCCACCACGGATTCGCCGAGGCCCTGGAATCCGTCTACCCGGCCGTCCACGACACCCTCGCCGAACTGCGCACCGACGGCCAGAGCGTCTACCTCGCCGGGCACAGCCTCGGCGGAGCGCTCGCCATGCTGGCCGGCGCCCGGCTGTACCTGGAGGAGCCGCACCTGGCGGCCGACGGCGTCTACACCTACGGCCAGCCCCGCACCTGCGACCGGCTGCTGGCCGAGGCGTTCCACAAGGGCTTCGGCGGCCGGATGTACCGCTTCGTCAACAACAACGACATCGTCCCGCATCTCCCGCCGGAGCCGGCCTTCACCCATGTGCGGGCACTGCGCTACTTCGACTCCGCGGGCAGGCTGCACGAGGCGATGCCGATGCTGTCGGCGCTGGGCGACCGGGCCAGGGGACTGACCGCGGACCCGTTCGCCCCCGCCTCCGACGGCGTCCGCGACCACTTCATGGGCAACTACGTGGCCGTGCTGGAGCGGAACCTGGCCTGACGGCGCGTCGCTCCCGGTGCGCGAGGAGTTGGTGAATGGCCATTCACCGGATAGCGTGAATGGCCATTCACCTCGTATCCGTGCCGCCCGCAGGAGCGCCGATGGACCAGCCCGTCCCGATATCCCCGCCGCCCGGCGACGGCACCCCGGCGTCCCGGCTGCGCGACCGGCTCACCATCCCCGTACTGGCGTCGGGCGGCATCCTCATGGCGGTCATGCAGACCGTGGTCGTCCCCCTGCTGCCCGACCTGCCCCGGCTGACCGGGGCGTCGGCCGCCACCGTCTCCTGGACGGTCACCGCGACCCTGCTCGCCGGCGCCGTCCTCACCCCCGTGCTCGGCCGGGCCGGCGACATGTACGGAAAGCGCCGGGTGCTCACCGCCGCGCTCGCCCTGATGACCGTCGGCTCCGTCCTGTGCGCGCTCTCCTCCGACATCGGCGTGCTCATCGCCGCCCGCGCGCTCCAGGGCGCCGCCGCCTCCGTCGTCCCGCTCTCCATCAGCATCCTGCGCGACGAACTCCCGCCGGAGCGCCGGGGCTCGGCGGTGGCGCTGATGAGCTCCACCGTCGGTATCGGCGCCGCGCTCGGCCTGCCGCTCGCCGCGCTGGTCGTGCAGTACGCCGACTGGCACACCATGTTCTGGCTGACCAGCGCCCTCGGCGCGCTCGGCGTCGCGGCGACCTGGTGGGCGGTGAAGGAGTCGCCGGTGCGGGAGCCCGGACGGTTCGACGTCCTCGGCGCCCTCGGCCTCGCCGCCGGGCTGATCTGTCTCCTGCTCGGCGTCTCCCAGGGCGGCATCTGGGGCTGGGGGAGCGCACGGGTCCTCGGCCTGTTCCTCGCGGCCGTCGTGGTCCTCGCCCTGTGGTGGTGGCGGCAGCTGCGCACCGCCCGGCCGCTGGTCGACCTGAGGCTGGTCACCCGGCCACGCGTGGGCCTGTCCCATGTGGCGGCCCTGCTGACCGGGTTCGCCTTCTACGCCAACTCCCTGGTCACCGCCCAGCTGGTGCAGGCTCCCGAGGCCACCGGGTACGGCCTCGGCCTGTCCATCGTCGCCACCGGTCTCTGCCTGCTGCCCGGCGGCGTCACCATGCTGCTGTTCTCCCCCCTGTCGGCCCGTATCTCGGCCGCCCGCGGCCCGCGGATCACCCTCGCGCTGGGCGCCGCCGTCATCGCCTGCGGGTACGCCCTGCGCATCGCCGACAGCCGCGACCTGTGGATGATCATCCTGGGGGCCACGGTGGTGGCGACCGGTACCACGCTCGCCTACTCCGCGCTGCCGACCCTGATCCTGCGCGCCGTGCCGGCCGCCCAGACCGCCTCCGCCAACGGCGTCAACGTCCTCATGCGCACCATCGGGCAGGCCGTCTCCAGCGCGGCCGTCGCCGCCGTCCTCGTCCACCACACCAGCCCCGTCGGCGGTGTCCCCGTACCCACCCTGCGCGGGTACCAGCTCGCCTTCGTCATGGCGGGCGCCGTCGCCCTCGCGGCCTGTGCGGCGGCCCTGACCATCCCGGGCGACGGCCCCTCCGGCCTCACCCGGCGGGCCCGGGGCACCACCCCGGCCGCCCGGGACGAGGCGATGGAGGGAGCATGAGGACCATGACCACACCACCCGGTCGGGCGCCCGCCCCCGCGCGCCGGGACGCCGAGGCCACCAAGGCCGCCATCCTGAAGGCCGCCCGCTATTTCCTGGCCCGGCACGCCCACGCCGACATCACCCTCAAGGACGTCGCCGAGCGGGCCGGCGTCAGCCCGCCGCTGATCCTGAAGTACTTCGGCAACAAGGACGCGCTCTTCGCCCGCGTGATGTCCTTCGACACCGACGCCGACGACCTGCTCGACGCGCCGCTGGACGACCTCGGCCGGCACATGGTCCGCCACGTCCTGTCCAGCCAGCGCGAGCGGGGCACCGACCCGCTGCTGCGCATCGCCTTCGCCCCGCTGCACGGCGACCACGGGGACGTGCTGCGCGCCAACTTCCGCGCCCAGGTGACCGAACGCCTCGCCGCCCGGCTCACCGGCCCCGACGCCGGCCTGCGCGCCGAACTCGCCGTCGCCGCCCTCGTCGGACTCGGCGTGATGTACGGCATCGCCCACGGCCCGCACCTGCGCGGCACCGGCACCGACGCCGTCGTCGACCGCTACGGCCCCGTCGTCCAGGCACAGCTGACACCCGGTGGCAGGGGCACCGGCCGACACCGGCACCGCCCGCCGGCCGGCCCCGCGGGACGCCGCACCGAGTGACAGACTGGCGCCATGGACGAACGCGTAATCGGCAGGTCGGGTCAGTGGGCATCGGTGGTCGGTCTCGGCACATGGCAGCTGGGCGCCGACTGGGGCGACGTGGACGACAAGGAGGCCCTGTCCGTGCTGGAGGCGGCGGCCGAGGCCGGAGTCACGTTCTTCGACACGGCCGACGTCTACGGCGACGGACGCAGCGAGGGGACCATCGCCGCCTTCCTGAGCGGACGGCCCGATCTGCATGTGCTGGTGGCCACCAAGATGGGCCGCCGGGTCGAGCAGATCCCGGAGAACTACGTCCTGGACAACTTCCGTGCCTGGAACGACCGCTCGCGCCGCAACCTCGGCGTCGACCGCATCGACCTGGTGCAGCTGCACTGCCCGCCCACCCCGGTCTACTCCTCGGACGCGGTGTTCGACGCCCTGGACACCCTGGTGGAGGAGGAGCGCATCGCCGCGTACGGGGTGAGTGTCGAGACCTGCGCGGAGGCGCTCACCGCGATCGCCCGGCCGAACGTGGCGAGCGTGCAGATCATCCTCAACCCGTTCCGCATGAAGCCTCTGTACGAGGTGCTGCCCGCCGCCCGCGAGGCCGGCGTCGGCATCATCGCGCGCGTGCCGCTCGCCTCCGGGCTGCTGTCCGGCAGGTACACGAAGGACACGGTGTTCGCGGCCGACGACCACCGCACCTTCAACCGGCACGGCGAGGCCTTCGACCAGGGGGAGACCTTCTCCGGCGTGGACTACGGCACGGGGGTGGAGGCCGCCGCCGAGTTCGCCGCGCTCGCCCCCGAGGGATACACCCCGGCCCAGCTGGCGCTGCGCTGGATCATCGAGCAGGACGGCGTGACCACGGTCATCCCCGGCGCCCGCAACCCGGAGCAGGCCCGTGCCAACGCCGCCGCGGCCAAACTGCCGCCGCTGCCGCGGGAGACGTCCGGCGCGATCCGCGAGCTGTACGAGCGCCGGATCAAGGACCAGGTCGAGTCCCGGTGGTAGGCGCGGGCGAGTCGACCGTTTGAACGAACGACCCGGCGGTTACACGCACCGCATGACTGAGGAAGGACGGCGCAGAGGGCGCAACGAGACCGAGGAGGAGCGGGCCGACCGGATGTGGGGTGAACTCATCCAGGAGGTCCGGGTGGCCCAGACGGGGGTCCAGATCCTCTTCGGCTTTCTGCTCACCGTCGTCTTCCAGCCGAAGTACGAGCGCTTGACCCTCACCGACCAGGTGATCTACATCGTGACCGTCGTGCTGGGCGCCTGTGCGACCGGTGCCCTCATCGGGCCGGTGTCCCTGCACCGGCTGGTCTCCGGTCGCCGGGTCAAGCCGCAGGCGGTGCGGCTGGCCTCCCGGATGACGTTCGTCGGACTGGTCCTGCTGCTGGCGACGATGACGTCGTCCCTCCTGCTGATCCTCCGCGTGGCCACGCACGACGGCTATGTGCCGTATCTGGTGGCGGCCGTCGTCGCCTGGTACCTCGCGTGCTGGTTCGGCCTGCCGTTGTGGGCCCGGCGCAGGCACACGACGCGGCCGGAAGGCGGCTGAGGGGGCGGCCTGCGGAGGGGCGCCGAGACGCCCCTCGGCCCGGACGCCCCCGCGGCGGGTCCCGCTACTCGGACTCCGCCGTGATGTACTCCTCGTACTCGGCCGCGGTGAGGAGGCCGCCCAGCTGCGGTGTGTCGGTCAGCGTGATCACGATCATCCAGCCGTCGCCGTAAGGCTCGGTGTTGACCAGTTCCGGCTCGCCGTCGAGCGCGGCGTTCACCTCGGCGACGGAGCCGGACAGCGGCATGTAGACCTCGGTCACCGCCTTCACGGACTCCACGCTGCCGAATGGTTCCGAGGCGTCGAACCGGGCGCCGGGCTCGGGCAGTTCGACGAAGACCACGTCACCCAGCTGCTTCTGGGCGTGGTCGGTGATGCCCACGTAGGCCTTGCCGTCTGCGACACGGACCCACTCGTGGTCCTTGGTGTACTTGAGGTCCTCCGGGGTGGCCATGGGCTCCTCCGTGTGATGGTCGCCGTCGTGCCGACGGATCGGTCGGGCACCACCGGAAAGCCTCCTACACCGAGCGGACGGCAACCAGGATCCTCACCCCACCGGGTGAACACCCGGCGCCGCACCGGCGCGAGGCGGTGGCCCGCTCCCGTTCCGTGCCCTCGTTCGCGCCGGTGCGGCGCCGGCCCGCCCGGCTAGGGGCGGACGTAGGGCCGGGTCATGATCTCCATGTTGTGCCCGGAGGGGTCGGTGAAGTACGCGCCGCGGCCCCCGAAGAGGCGGTTGATCCGGCCGGGCTCGGTGTGGTGCGGATCGGCGTAGTACGTGACGTCGAGCGCCTCCAGCCGGGCGATCATGGCGTCGAACCGCTCCTCGGGCACGAGGAACGCGTAGTGCTGCGACTGTATGGGCCCCTCGCGCTGCTCGTAGAAGTCGAGCGTCACGCCGTTGCCGAGGTCGACCGGCAGGAACGGGCCGAACGGGGCGCCGACGGTCAGGCCGAGGACGGCGGCGAGGAAGTCAGCCGACAGCCGCCGGTCCCGGGCGAGGACGGCGGTGTGGTCGAGCCGGACGGTGGTCGTCGGGGCGTGCTGCGGGCTGGTCTGCATGAAAGGTGCGTCTCCGGGCGTGAGGTCTGCTGGGCGGGGCGCCTTCTCGGGGCGCCGGGGCAGGAACTCGGAGACGGTGGCGGGCCTCTCGCCCGCCTCGCGCTCACGCCGAGGCCGGGACCCTCACTCGTGCGTGGCCCATGGCCGACCCGGCAGTCACCCGGAGAACGTTACTGATCACGATGTGCCGGGGCAACCACCTCCAGCGCCCGCAGCTGCCGGTCGTGCACCCGGCTGAGCAGCAGCAGGGACAGGACGGCCCCGACGAGCGCGCAGAACATGTCCCACTGGGTGTCCCACACGTCGCCCTGGGTGGCGAGGAACGCGTCCGCGCCGTGCCCCCCGATCTCGGCCGCCAGCCACTCCAGCAGCTCGAAGCAGGCGCTGAAGGCGAGACAGGCGCACACCGTGAGCGGCGCCAGCCACCGGCTGCCGCGCAACGGCGATGTGCGGCCGAGCAGTTCCCGGACCAGCACCGCCGGGACGAAGCCCTGCATCAGGTGCCCGAAGCGGTCGTACGGATTGCGGTCCAGGCCGACGGTGTCCCGTACCCAGTCACCCACCGGGACCTGCGCATACGTGTAGTGCCCGCCGAGCGCGAGGACCAGCGCGTGCGCCGTCAGCAGCCCGCACAGCAGCCCCGTCAGCGGGAAGCGCCGCCAGGCCAGCACCACCAGGGGCAGGCCCACCAGCGCCCACACCGTCTCCAGGAACCAGGTGGTGCGGTCGCGTGCGCCCCACGCCGACACGGCCAGCCCCACGGCCGCCACGCCGGCGAAGAGGGCGGGCGGCACACGGCGCGCGGTCGGGAGCGGGACGGGGTGCGCTGCGGTCACGGCGGGGCTCCTGGGTCGAGGGTGGCGAGGAGCCCCATCGTGGCGCCGTTCGGGAGCCGCGGACATGAGTACGGCTACTCAGCCCGCGGAGAGGATCTCCGCCAGCAGCTCGTCCATCGGGACGTGTTCCCGGCCCGGCGGGACGATCCGGTGGGTCTCGCGCAGAAACGCGGCGATCGCGGGCGCCCAGGCGAACACCACCGCCCGGTGCCGGCTGCCGTCCGGCCGGGTGTCCCCGAGGAACTCCAGCCGCAGCTCGTGCCAGAGGCCGGTGGTGGCCGGCCGCAGCCGCACGTCCCCCACGCCGACCGGTCCGGCCAGCCCGGCCGAGAGCATCTCCCGGTCCAGCCGCCAGCAGGCCAGCACACGGCCGTCGTGGGCGAACACGGCGGTGACGGCGAACGGGTCGTCGGCGTCGTAGCGGAGATGGGCCAGTACCGGACACCGGCCGGTGCCGTGCGCGAGGAGCTGCACCACCAGGGTCTTGTGCACGGACGAACTCATGCGGGGGCCTCCGGGAACAATGGGCGTAGGGCCCTCTAGTACCCCCATGACGCCAGGGTTGCTCACTCGTGAGGCTGATTCCCGCGGACTCCGCGCAGCGCGGTCAGACAGCTGCCGATGGCCTGCTGCAATTCCTCCAGGCGCTGGACCATGTCGTCCTCGTAGAAGTCCTGCGCGTCGTCGAAGGTCAGCTCCTCGAACGCCCTGGTCGCCTTCTGCAGGCTGCTGTAGAACCTGGTCCGCCGTTCCTGGACCCGCAGCTCGGGATCGGCCTCGACCGTCTCGGCGACGAGGGACTTCAAGGTGTCGTAGGCCTCGGCGGCCCACTCGCCGCTGTCCTCGTCGGCCTCCAGCTCGTCGATGAGCGACAGATGCCGCTCGGCCTCCTCGCGCAGCTGTGCGGGGGCCGCCACGGTCTGCCCGGCGGGGGTCCGGATCTGCCCGGACTCGGCGATCTGGCGGACGTAGCCGATCCGGTCGGCCGCCCGGCTCTCGGTCGCCACGGCCTTCTTGAGGTCGTCGGTCCGTACGACGTCCCGGGCCAGGTCCGCCTGCAGCTCCGGGTCCTCCCGGACCCGGTCCAGCAGGGCGGCGCGGGCCGCTCGGGCGGTGGAGGGGTCGGCGAGGATCGCCGCGCGCAGGGCGGTCGGGTTCTCGGCGACCTCCAGCGCCTTGGTGGGACGGATGCCCTCGGCCTCCGCGGCCTGCGCGATCGCCGTGCCGCGCTCGGAGGTGGCGCTGTTGCGGGACACGTAGTAGCTCAGCCACACGTCGGCGTCCGGCAGCTCGATGTCCCGGCCCGGCTCCAGGGTCTCGAAGTGCGGGACGATCCCGTCGTCGGCGGCCCGGTCCCAGGCCTTGTAGTAGCGCATGACCCGCTCGGGGGAGCAGCCGGCCAGCTCCGCGAACTCCTTCGCCGACACCTTCGGCGACTCGCCGGCGGCCTGCCCGCCCGGCCGCACGCTGCGGGCCACCATCAGCGCGAAGGCCCAGCCGCCGGTGCGCGCGTACACGCCGAACTCCCGGGCGTCACGCGCCACCAGGTCGGACAGCGGCGGCACGGCCGCGGCGGACGGATCGGCGGACGGCGTCCCGGACGGGTCGAGGGCAAGGGTCACGGAGGGCTCTCCTGCGGACGAGGCGGAAGGGACCGCACCCGGACGGGTGCAGACAGGAAAGCCTATATGGGCCCATTCGGGTGCAGACAGGAGAGCCCGAACGGGCCCGTAGGCCATCCTTCGGCGACCCGTGCCGCGCAGTGGCCCGGCGTCAGGCGAACGCCTCCCGCAGCGCAGGCAGCAGGGTCTTCGCCGACCAGTCCAGGAACTCCGGCTGGGTGTCGCCGCCGATCTGCACCAGGGCGACCTCGTCGAACCCGGCCTCCGCGTACGGGCGCACGGCCTCCACGAAGGCGTCGGGGTCGTCACCGCAGGGAATGGCGGAGCCGACGTCGTCCTCGGTGACGAACTGGGTCGCCGCCTCGAAGGAGTCGGGGTGCGGCAGTTCCGCGTTCACCTTCCAGCCCAGGCCGAACCAGCGGAACTGGGAGTGGGCACGCTTGACCGCCGTGTCCCGGTCGGTGTCGTAGCACACCGGGAGCTGGCCGACCCGGGGCTTGCCGCTGCCGCCGTGCCGGTCGAAGGCCGCCAGCAGTCCCGCCTTCGGCTCGGTGGCGATGACCAGGTCGGCGAGGTGCCCGGCGAGCTTGCAGGACTGGTCGCCGGAGACGGCGATGCCGATCGGCGGCGCCGTCTCCGGGAGATCCCACAGCCGCGCCGACTCCACGTCGTAGTGCTGCCCGTGATGGGTGACATGGCCGCCCTCGAACAGCGCCCGGATGATCCCGACGGCCTCTTCCAGCATCTCGTGACGGACGTCCACCGGGGGCCAGCCGCCGCCCACGACGTGCTCGTTGAGGTTCTCGCCGGCGCCGAGGCCGAGCCGGAACCTGCCCTCCGACAGCAGCTGCACGGTCGCCGCCTTCTGCGCCACGATGGCCGGATGGTAGCGCAGGATGGGGCAGGTGACGTAGGTCATCAGGGGGATCCGCGAGGTGGCCTGGGCGGCGGCGCCCAGCACGCTCCACGCGTACGAGGAGTGGCCCTGCGAGCGCAGCCACGGGAAGTAGTGGTCCGAGATCACCGAGAAGTCGAAACCCGCCTCCTCGGCTCCCACCACGTGATCCACGAGGTCCCTCGGGCCGGCCTGCTCGGTCATCATCGTGTATCCGATTTGCACCATGACCGGCGAGTCCCCCGGCCTGGCGGCCGGAAAACCATCGGCGACGGTCAGCTCCGCGGCGCGCGGAAGGTGCGCAGAGCGGTCGTCAGCGCCAGCCGGTTCACCGCGTCGTCCCAGGTCGCGGACGGGGTGGTGAAGCGCAGGGAGAAGCCCCGCCCGCCGCCCAGCAGGAAGCCCCGCCCGAAGGTGTGCGTCCGTGCCTGCCCGATGCCCGCCAGCCACTCCAGGTCGGCGGCCTCGCGGCCCTGGTAGCCGGTGGCCCGCACCGCGCCGACCCGCTGGTAGCCGGGCAGCTTCGCCAGCTCGGGCTCGACGTCGTCCCGCCAGACGGCGACCGGGTCCGGGCCGACCCGCTCGCTGTAGGTGACCGCGAGCGTGGGCGCGGCGCCGCCCGGGCCGAAGGTGACGCGGTAGGCGAGGTCACCGGACCGGGAGGTGGCCAGCCGTCGCCAGCCCCCGGGCAGCGCCACCGAGAAGCCCTCGGGGGCGCTGTACCGGCGGTATCCGGCCGGCAGGGCCGCGGACGGAGTGGTCGGTGCCGAGGTGGTCGCGGGGGCGGACGGGGGAGGAGGCGTGGGAGTGGACGGGGAAGGGGAGCCGCCGTCGGTACGCCGGTCTGCGGGGGCGGCCGGGGCGGTGGCCCGCGGCGGGGCCCCGGCCGAGTCCGTGCCCGGCAGCGCCCCGGTCGCGGCCAGCACCGCGGCGGCCACGGTGACCACGGCCAGCGCGGTGCCGACGGCCAGGACCCGCCTGCCGCGCAGCGGTCCGGCGAGCCGCACACCCCGGGACGCGCCGCGTGGCGGAGGCTCGGGGGCCGGCTGCCGGTCCGCGTCGGTGTCCTCGCTCAGCGCCCGGGTCAGCGCCTCGCGGACCACCGGCCGGGTCAGCCGCTCCCGCGCGTCTTTGCGCAACAGCCCCTGCACGGCCTGGCCGAGCGGACCCGCGCGCAACGGGGTGCGCAGCGGCAGCCGGTCCACGGCCTTCAGCGTGGCGTCGGACCGGCCGCGGTCCCGGAACGGCGGCCGGCCCTCGACCATCGTGTAGAGCAGCGCGCCGAGTGCCCACAGGTCGGCGGCCGGACCGATGCGCTCGTCGCGGGCCTGCTCCGGGGAGGCGTACGAGGGTGCCGTGAGCCGCGGTACGAGCGTCGCGCCCGCCAGCCCGAACCCGGTGACCACGACCGGGCCGTCGTCCCGCACGAAGACCTGACCGGGACTCAACTCGCCGTGGGTGACGCCCTCGTCGTGCGCGGCCTGCAGCACGTCCAGCAGCTCCAGACCGAGCCGGGCCGCCCGTACCGGGGCGAACGCGCCCTCGCGGGCGAGGACTTCGCCGAGCGGCGTACCGTCGATCCACTCGACGACCGTCCACAGGGTGCCCTCCTCCACCACCGCGTCCACCACCGCGGCGACCTGCCCCGGGCGCAGCAGCCGCATGGTCTCGGACGTGCGGACGACCCGGGCGACGGCACGGCGTGCGGTGTCCTCGGCGGCGGACTCCGGCAGCGCGGTCTGCGTCACCAGGCGGGGCCGCTCGGCCGCCACGTCCTCGGCGTACCACCACAGGCGGTTCGTCTCGCGGGAGAAGACCTCCAGGAGCCGGTACCGTCCGGCGACCAACCCGTGTGCGGAGACGTGCGCCTTGACCATGGTCATCCCTCGCTGAAACCCCTGCTCGTCTTTCCCAGAGGTACGCGGGGCACGCGGGGGAGCGTTCAAAGAATCCTCAACTCAGGCCCCTCCTTGCCTTTTATTCAAACGTTCGACGGCGTTTGCGATGTCAGGATGGCCGTCCGGCCTCACAGCAGCCCGAAGCGGTCGGCCCAGCCGAGGAGCTCCCGCGGGGTCGTGTTGCCGCCGCACACCACGAGCCCGATCCGGGCACCGCCGCCGGCCCGCGCGGCCACCTGCCGGGCCGCCGGCAGCAGACAGCCCGCGGCCGGCTCGGCCCACACCTTGGCGTGTTCGGCGAGGTCGAGACAGCCCTGCACCGCGTCCCGGTCCGGGACCACCAGGACCTCCTCGACGAGCGCGGACACGCGGTCGTGGGTCAGCTGCGACACCGAGGGCGCGCTCAACGTGGTGACCAGCGAGGACAGCGGCACGGCGACCGGTCCGCCGGCCCGCAGTGCGCCGGACATCGCCTCCGCGCCCTCGGTCTCCACGCCCCACACGCGCACCCCCGGACGCCGGGCGCGCAGGGCCGCCGCGACGCCGGCGATCAGGCCGCCGCCCCCGATGCTGACGACGACGTCCGTCAGCTCCCCGGCGTCCTCGGCCAGTTCCAGCCCCACCGTGCCCTGTCCGGCGATCACGACCGGATCGTCGAAGGGGTGGACCAGGGTCAGGCCCTCGTCCCGCAGCCGCGTCACCAGCTGGAAGGCGCTCTCCATGCCGTCGGTCAGCCGCACCGAGGCGCCGGCGTCCTCGGCGAGCGCGATGGAGCGAGCGGGCGCGGTGCGCGGCATGACCACGGTCGCCTTCACGTCGAGGGCCGCCGCCATCACCGCCAGCGCGATCCCGTGGTTGCCGCCGCTGACCGCGACCACGCCGGCCGCCCGCTCGGCCTCGCTCAGCGACAGCAGCTTCGCCGTCGCCCCGCGCGCCTTGAACGAGCCGGTGCGCTGGAGCAGTTCCAGTTTGGCGGTGACCGGGACGCCGAGCAGGGTGCCGAGGCCGGGGCTCGGCACCGTCGGCGTCCGTACGACGTGCCCGGCGATCCGCTGCGCGGCGGCTTCGATGTCCGAAATGTCGATCAAGGTGTTTCATCCTTCCGGCGCGGGTCGGGAGCCGCGCCGTTCGCACCTTGGCCCGCCGGGCGGCCGTCGGTCAACGCCGTTTCCGACCCGCTACAGCGCGCGGCTGACCAGGAAGTCCAGCAGGCCGGTCAGCTCCTCGGCGGGACGAGTGGCCAGGGGCGCGGCGGCGAGCAGCTCCCGCGCGGCGGCCGTGTGGGTGCGGGCCTCGGCAAGGGCCGCGGTACGGCCCCCCGCCGCCTCGATCAGCGCGGCGGCCTCCTCGGCGTGCTCGGCGGAGCCGAGCAGCGCGGGCAGGTGCCGGGCAGCCGGGGAGTCGAGCGCGGCCAGCACGGGGAACGTCTTCTTCCGCTCGCGCAGATCGCCGCCGGCCGGTTTGCCGGTGACGGCCGGGTCGCCCCAGATACCGAGCACGTCGTCGACCAGCTGGAAGGCGAGCCCGAGGTGCCGTCCCACCCGGTCCAGGGCGTCGGCCGTGTCCTGGGGCGCCCCGCCGAGCGTGGCGCCCAGCGCGGCGGCGCAGCCCAGCAGCGCGCCGGTCTTGCCCTCGGCCATCGCCCGGTACTCAGCGGGGGTCACGCGTTCCGGACCGGTCCAGGGCCGGGTGGCGAACAGCAGGTCGTCGGCCTGTCCGCGGACCAGCTCGGCCAGGGCGCGGGACAGGAGCCGTACCGCCCCTGCGCCCTCGGGCGCGGCGGCGAGGGTGTCGACCGCCAGCGCGAACAGGGCGTCCCCGGCCAGCACGGCCGGGCCCGTGCCGTACGCCCGCCACACGGCGGGCCGGCGGCGCCGGGTCGCGTCGCCGTCCATGATGTCGTCGTGCAGCAGGGAGAAGGCGTGCACCAGCTCCACCGCGACCGCCGCCGGGACACCGGCCGTCCCGTCGGCGCCCGCCGCCTCCGCGCCGAGGACCGCCAGCGCCTGGCGTACGCCCTTCCCGCCCGGCGCGGCGGCGGGCGCCCCGCCGACCTCGCACCAGCCGAAGGAGTACGCGGCCATCTCGGCCACCCAGGGGTGCAGCCCCCGCACGGACTCCCGCAGCCGGGGCTGCACCAGCTCCCGGCACCGGTCGAGCACGATTCGGGCGGACTCGCGCACCGGCGAGGTGAGCGCCGTCACCGGGCGACCTCCGTGTCGAGACCGAACTCCCGCTGGGCCCGGGCCACCATCTCCCGTGCGTGCCGCAGCCCGCTGCGCTCCAGCGTCCGGGCCAGGTCGGCGAGTTCGGCGGCGGTCTCGGCGCGGTCGCGGCCGAGCCGGGCCAGGGACTTGGCGAGGCCCAGCCGGGACAGTGCCTCGCCGCGCGGCTCGCTCATCGTCCGGAACTCCGCCAGCGCCAGCTCGTACCGGTCACGGGCCTCCGCGTGGCGTCCGGCGCGGTACAGGACGTTGCCCTGCATCTTGTGGTTGTAGGCGAGCGCGCTGGAGAGGTTCATCGCCCGGCAGGTCTCCTCCGCCTCGGCCAGCAGCTCCAGCGCCCGCTCGGTGGCACCGTCGCGGATCGACAGGACGTCGGCGAGCCCGCGCAGTGCCCAGGCGTGCCCCCGCCGGTCGTCGGCCCGGCCGGCTATCTCGGCCGCCTCCTCGAACAGGGCGTAGGCCCGGTCGTGGTCACCGGTGTTGCGGTGCATCTGGGCGATGCCTTCCAGGGCCCACACCGTGTGCCGGGCCTCGCCCCGTTTGCGGGCCTCGGCCAGCAGCTGCTCGTGCAGCCGGCCGACCGCCGCGTAGTCGCCCTGGATCCGGCCGGTCTCCGCGAGACCGGCGAGCGAGTACCCGCGGACCACGACGTCCCCGCCGCGCTCGCCGAGTTCGGCCGCGAGCCCCAGCAGCCGCCAGGCCAGCGGGAAGGCCCCGCGCTGCCGGGCCAGCGTGCCCCCGCTCCACAGCGCCCAGGCCATCGCGGCGGTGTCCCCGGCGTCCCGGGCGGCGCGGTAACTCGCCTTCCACGCCCGGTCGGCGTCCTGCACATGGCCGAGCCGCCGGTGCGCCTCGGCGACGGCGAGTCCGCAGCGCGCCGCCTCGCCGGGGCTGCCGTTGCGCTCGGCCTCGCGCAGCCGCTCGACGCCCTCGGCCAGCACGTCGACCAGCGAGGAGTTCACGGACAGGGTGGTCAGGGCGCCCTGGTACTCAGGGGCGAAAGCCTTGCCGTACATGCGTACCCTTCTATACACGGAGTGTATACATATCGTGTATAGCGTCTCGAAAAGATGCCCCGGCCCAAGGGACCGGGGCCCGGTCTGTTGTCGATCAAGACGTCGGTACGGCGGCGGGGGTTGCCCGTGGGTCACGGATCACATGTGAAGGTTCAGTGCTGCTGGGCCTTCTGGGGCGTCAGTTCGCTCGGCCGCACCACGACATAGCCCTCACCCTGCAACATCAGCTGCACGGCCTCGCCGGAACCGCCGCGCAGCATCGAGCCGATGGACTGCGAGCGGTGCAGCGAGGTCTGCAGCTGGGCGGTCCAGCCCACCACCGCGTCCGTGTCGACGTACACCGGAGCCTGCGCCGACACCGGGATGACCAGCGGGTTGCCCTCGCAGACCAGGCCGAGCCGGCCGTGCCCGGTGAACACGCTGTTGAACAGGCCGCCACCCGCGATGCCCGACCCCTTCACCGTCTTGATCTCGTACGACAGGGAGGCGTCGAAACACAGGACGTTGCGGCCGTTGACGGTGAACTGGTCACCGGGCTCCACGTCGACGATGAAACAGTTCTGCGCCTCGTGCGCGAACCAGGCCTCGCCCTGCCCGCGCACCGTCATGAGGGGCAGCCCCTCGCCGGTGACCGCACGCTTGAGCATGCCACCGACGCCCTGGCCCTTGCGCTCGAACGCGAGGTCGCCGCGGTAGGCGATCATCGCGCCCTGCCGCGCGTACATCTCGCCGTTCACCGCGTACTTGACGCACTTGGCGTTCTCGACGGACATTCCCGGCTCCACGGCCGGCTGCACCATGTGCTGACTGGAAAAGAGATCACCCTTCATGCGGGGCATGGTGGCCCGGAAGACTGTATTCCGCCAAGATCACGGAAGGTACCGGTTCAGCCACCGAACAGCTGCGTCCAGTACGTGCCCGCCCGGCCGCCGCCCGCGAAGCCGACGCCGAGGTGCGTGAACTCCCGCTTCAGGATGTTGGCGCGATGGCCGGGACTGTTCATCCAGCCGTCGACCACCTCGGCGGGGGAGCGCTGGCCGCAGGCTATGTTCTCGCCGACCGTGCGCGGGCGGCACCCCGCGGCGGCGGCCCGGTCCCAGGGCTCGCCGCCGTCCGGGGAGGTGTGCGCGTAGAAGTCACGGGCCACCATGTCCGCGCAGTGTGCCTGCGCGGCGGCCGCCAGCAGCGGATCCGCCGCCAGCGGGGGCAGCCCGGCCCGGCGGCGTTCGGCGTTGGTGAGCGCGAGGACCTCGGTGGCCGTGCGCGACAGCCCGTCCGGGGTGAGGGGAGCGGCCCACAGCGCGGTCCAGTACCGCCCGTCGGCACCGGCGTCGGCGTGGGCCAGCGCGGCATGACGGAAGGACGGGTCGAGCAGGGTGCGCCGGGCCCGCTCCGCACCCAGGCAGTACGCCACGAACTCGGCATCGGTGCGCGGCCCCGAGACGAGGTGCTCGCCGACGGTGAGGTACGCGTATCCGGCGGCCGAGATCCGCTGGTGCACCGACACCCCGTCCGGCCCCTCCCCGTCGAGCCGCCCGGCGCCCGCCATGGCCCGGGCGTGCGCTCGGGCGGCGGAGGCCAGGCGCGGATCCGGCGCGACGGGCGGCGCACCGGCGCGGGTGCGGGCGGCGTTGACCAGGCGGGTGAAGTCGTTCGGCGAGGGCGAGGGCGAGGGCGAGGGTGAGGGGGAGGGCGAGGGCGAGGAGGGGGAGCGGGAGGGGCGGGGCGGGGTGCCGGCCGTGGCGCTCCGGCGAGGGCTCGGCGCGGCCGCCTGTCCGTCGTCCGCTATGTCCACCCCGAAGTCCCGGGCGAGCCCGGCCAGTCCGTCCGCGTACCCCTGCCCCAGCGCCCGCAGCTTCCAGCCGGTGCCCGGGCGGAGGTACAGCTCGGCGAGCAGCAGGACGGTCTCCGGGCCCGGCCGCGGCGGCGCGAACCGGGCCACCGTACGGCCGCGGTCGTCGGTGACGTCGAGCCGGGGCGCCGGCAGCCGGCCGAGCGGGGCGCCGGGCTCGGCCGCGCTCACGGCGACCGTGACCCGGCACGCGCCGCCGCGCAGCCCGGCCGGATCGACGGCCAGTGTGTCCCCGCTCAGCCGGACACCGGGCGCCTCGGGCTGGTTGTAGAACACGAAGTCGGCGTCGCCGCCGACCTTTCCGTCGGGACCGGTGATCAGGGCGGACACGTCGAAGGCCCCGGCGACCCGCAGTCGCACCACGCCGTCCGGCAGGACCGCGTTGCCCCCGGGAACCAGCTCGCTCATGCCCCCTACGACGCCGGTGCGATGGCGGCGGGTTCCCTGGGGGGGGGGCGACCGCCCTGCCCGCAGCCCCTACGGCTTGCCCGCCTCCCCCTTCGCCTCCGCGCCCGTCTTCGGCCCGGTCCCGGCGTTCGGGCCGGGCTGGGCCGTCGGCTCGGTCTTGGCCTTCGGCTTCCCGCAGAACGCCGACTCCAGCACCCCCGCCAACGTATCCAGCACCTTGCCGTTGTTGGACGTGTTGGCCACAGCCGTGAGACTGCGCCCCCCGTCCTTCGTGGCGAAGGCGTACGAGTAGTAGCCCTGCACCGCTCCGGTGTGCCCGTACACCGACACCCCGCAGGACAGGTCGCGCCGCCGCAGTCCGAGCCCGTACGCCGTCGTGCTGCTCACCTTGGTGAAGCGCTCCATCTCCGCGAGCCGCGCGGCGGACATCAGCTTCCCCTTGAGCAGGGCACTGTAGAAGACGTCGAGATCCCGCGCGCTGGAGATGACGGCCCCCGCGCTCTGGGCCCAGGAGACGGTCTGCGCGGTCGCGTCGACCAGCGGGGCGCCCGCTTTGTCCGGGGTCAGGTATCCGCGGGTGTACCGGCCGGGGATCGCGGTGTCCGGATGGACGTAGAAGGTGTCGCTCAGCTTCAGCGGTGTGATGATGCGGTCCTGGTACGCGGTCTTCACGGACTTGCCGGTGAGCTTCTCGATGAGCAGGCCGGCCACGACGAAGTTGGTGTTGGAGTACGCGTACGCGGCGCCCGGCGCGTTGGTGCGGGGCTTCTTCAGGGAGAGGGCGACAAGCTCCCGGTAGGTGAAGACCCTCTTCCGGACCGCTTCGAAGCCGGGGACGCTGTCGGCGAACATGTCGTTCGTGTAGTCGTACAGTCCGCTGCGGTGGCTCAGGACGTGACGGACCGTGATCCGGTCGTCCGGCAGCAGCCGCGGCAGATAGCGGTTGACGGGCGCGTCGAGCGAGAGCCGGTGCTCGTCGACGAGCTGGAGCAGTACGACGGCCGAGAAGGACTTGGTGATGCTGCCGATCCGGAACCGGTCGTCGGCCGTGACGGCCCGTCCGGTGGCGCGGTCGGCCACGCCCTTCGTGGCCCGATATGTCCGGCCGTGGTCGTCGATCCGGGCCAGTGCCCCCGGGGCGCCCTGGGCCACGACCGACCGCAAGACTTCGGCCAGTCCGGCGGTGTCGGGCGCCGGAAGCGCCGTTGCCCCCACCGAGCCCGGAGCCGGAGGTGTCGCGGCCCCCGGCCCGCCCGGTGTCACCGTCGCGGCCTGCGCGGGAACCGCGAGCAGCGACAGTGCGACCGCCCCGAGAACCGCTCCCCGCCCCACCGTTGCTGAGACCATCTGCTTCTCACTCTCGTTGGCCGGTTTATGATGCGACATCGGTCACATTCCCCCCTGGGAACCTAAGGGATGGGGGTGGCGTCTCCACAGCCGACACACAGTTGGTCATCTCGTGATCACCCTGTGGCGCCCATTCGTAAAGGATTGCCATAGAAGTTCGCGAAATGGATCATTCCGGCTTTACGCGCACATGACTGATCCGCAAGGGTAGCCCCCGGGGGTCGGAACAACCCCCCGTGACGCCCAACTGCGCCACGCCTCAAGGCGGTTGGCTACTCCGGCCGCCTTCGAACGAAGGACACCTGATCAGATTGCGTAGACCGCACATACGCACCGTGGCGGTCGCCGTCGCGGTGACGACGGCTGCCACCGGCCTGGCCGGCACCGCCCTCGCGGCTCCCTCCACGGGGGTGGAGCGGTCCGCCGCCTCCGCCGCCTCGAACGCCACGGTGGTGGTGGAGGCGGCGCGCACCGCGGCCTTCGCGCACGCCTCGGCGACCGGCGTCTCGAAGGGCGACACTCTGCACGCCCAGGACGTCATGATCGACCCCGAGGGCGCTCGGCACGTCCGATTCGTCCGCACCCACAACGACCTCCCGGTGCTCGGTGGCGACCTCATCGTCCACCTCGACCGGAAGCTGGCCTACACGGGCGTGACCCGTGCGGCCGACCACGCCGTCAAGCCGGCCGCCGGACAGGCCAAGCTGACCGCGGGCCAGGCCGCCGCCAAGGCCGCCAAGGCCGCGAAGGGCGACGCCGGCAGCGCCCAGCTCGTGGTGGACGCCCGTGGTGGCTCCTCCGCCCTCGCCTACCAGGTGACGGTCACCGACCAGGACAGCTCCCGCACGGTCGTCGTCGACGCGGTCACCGGCAAGGTGCGCAGCAACACGCCGACCCGGGACGAGTTCCTGTCGCCGAAGCTGCTCGACACCCTGCGCGAGCGCGGCGAGACCGTCGACCCGGCCACCGGTGCCGGTTCCGCCGCGGCCCAGTCCGGCCTGGCCGGCTCGGGCCTCTCCGGTGCCACGCACTACCCGACGTCCGCCAAGGGCACGGGCAAGACGCTCTTCGTGGGCACCGTCGGCCTCACCACCACGGCGACCTCGCGCGGCCACTACCAGCTCAAGGACCCGAGCCGGTACGGCACCGAGACCCGCGACGCCAAGGGCTCGTACACGGAGAAGTTCAGCGCCGGTACGAAGTTCACCAACACGACCAACGTGTGGGGCAACGGCAAGACCACCGCCCGGTCCACGGCCGCCGCCGACGCTCAGTACGGTGTCACCAAGACGCTGGACTTCTACAAGAGCACCTTCAAGCGCAAGGGCATCGCCAACAACAGCAAGGCCGCCCAGGCGATGGTGCACTGGGGCAAGAAGGTCGCCAACGCCTTCTGGGACCCGACCTGCAACTGCATGCTGTACGGCGACGGCGACGGCGACATGTTCAAGAAGCCGCTCGTCGTCCTCGACGTCACGGGTCACGAGCTGACCCACGGCGTGGTGGAGGCGACCGCCAACCTCCAGCCGACCTTCGTCGACTCCGACGGCAACCAGTACGGCGAGCCGGGCTCGCTGAACGAGTCGCTCGCGGACATCTTCGGCTCGAACGTCGAGTTCTACGCCAAGAACGCGAAGGACACGCCGGACTACCTGGTCGGTGAGAAGCTGGGCCTCGCGCAGAAGTTCCTGCGCCGCCTGGACCACCCGTCGCTCGACAAGCTCGAGGGCACCATCGACTACTGGTCGGCGGACACGTACTACACCGAGGTGCACGCCGGTTCCGGTGTCTCCTCGCACGCCTACTACCTCCTCGCCGAGGGCAGTGGCAAGAAGAAGATCGGCAGCGTCACCTACAACTCGCCGACCTACCACAACGTCACGGTCAAGGGCATCGGCCGCACCAAGGCCACCGCCATCTACTACCGTGCGCTCACCCGCTACATGGTCTCCACGACCGACTTCCACCAGGCGCGCATCGCGACCCTGAAGGCGGCCAAGGACCTGTACGGCGCGAACAGCACCGAGTACAAGACGGTGGACAAGTCGTGGTCCGCGGTCAACGTCACCGCCGCCAACACGCCGGCCGCCCGCCACTGACGGACGGCAGTACACCGGCCCCACAGGATGCCCCGCCCCGCGCGGGGCATCCGCATGTCCGGGCCCGCGCGAGCCCCCGACCGCCTCCGTAACAGCCGTTGTTTCTTTTATTGACAGCGGAAAATAAGGCCCCTAGGTTCCCGGCCATGCGCTCGACCCCGCACGCCGAGACGTTCCCGGCCCACACGCCGGCCGCCGCCCAGGTCTTCACGACGGTCCTGTCCCACGGCCCCCTGACCCGCCTGGAGACGGGCCGCCGGGCCGGGCTGTCCCCGGCGGCCGTCACCAAGGCCGTGCGCCCCCTGCTCGCCGCGGGCTACCTGGTGGAGAGCGGCGGCCCCGGGGAAGGCGCCGACGGGGAGGCCCGCCCCGCCCTCGGCCGGCCCGCCAGTCTGGTCCGGGTCAACGGCGAACGCGCCCTCTTCGCCGGCGTCAAGGCGACCGGGGACGAGCTGATCGCCGTCCTGACCGACCTGTGCTGCCGGGTCCGCCTGGCCCGCCGCGCCCCCCTGCCGGACCGGGCCCCCGGACCCGCCCTGGCCGCCGTCACCGGCCTGGTCCACGAACTCCTCGCCCACGCGGCCGCGTCGCACGCCCCGGTCGCCGGTCTCGGCATCGCCGTGTCCGGGGACGTCGACCGTGCCGAGGGGGTCGTACGGTACTCGCCGTTCCTGGACTGGCGGGACGTGCCGCTGGCCGAACTCGCCGCGACCGCCTGCGGTCTGCCGGTCACCGTCGACAACGACGTGCGGGCGCTGACCGTCGCCGAGCAGTGGTTCGGCGCCGGAGCGGGGCTCAGCGACTTCGCCGTGGTGACCGTCGGCGCGGGCATCGGCTGCGGCCTCGTGGTGCACGGGCGGGTGGTCGCCGGGGCGCACGGCGTGGCGGGGGAGATCGGGCACCTCGTCGTCGACCCCGCGGGCCCCCCGTGCCACTGCGGCAACCGCGGCTGTGTGGAGGCGATCGCCGGGGACGCCGCGATCGTCGCCCGGATCCGCGAGGTGACGGGCCGTCATGTCGCCGACAGCGCCGAGGCGGTGGCCCTCGCCCACCAGGGGCTGCCCGGCGCCCGCGAGGTGTACGCCAGGGCGGGGGAGGCCATCGGCCGGGGCATCGCCACCGTCGCCAACCTGCTCGGCCCCGAACGCGTGATCATCTCCGGTGAGGGGCTGGCCGCCTACGACCTCTTCGCCGAACAGATCCGCCAGGCGTTCACCACCCACGCCTTCGGATCCGCCGCCCGCTGCGACGTACAGACGCGCCCCCTCCCCTTCGAGGAGTGGGCGCGCGGCGCGGCCGCCGCCGCCATCCAGACCTTCATCACCCAGCACCCCAGCAGCGGAAAGAGCTGAGCCGCCCCGACCCGAACCGAACCCACCCAGGAGGTACGGCCCATGCGGTCACCCTCGTACTCCGTCCTGCCCGCGCGCGGGCTCAGAGCCGCCGTCGTCCTGGCCCTCGCCGCCGGCCTCGGCACGGCGGTCCCGGCCACCGCGCACGCCGGCACCACCCCCGCCCCGGCCGCCAAGCCCTTCATGGGCTGGTCCAGCTGGAGCATGCAGTCGTCCCACTACCCCGGCCTCAATCCGGACGGCGACTACAGCTACCTCACCGAGGCCAACGTCCTCAAGCAGGCCGACGCCCTGGCGAAGAAGCTCAAGCCGTACGGCTACGAGTACGTCAACATCGACTCCGGCTGGTGGCGGGACAAGAGCTGGAAGCCCGGCTTCGACGCCAACGGACGCCAGCGGGCCGACCCGGTCCGCTTCCCGCACGGCATGAAGGCGGTCGCCGACCACCTCCACGGCCTCGGCCTCAAGGCCGGCATCTACCTGCCCGTCGGCCTGGAGAAGGAGGCGTACGGCGACGGCAAGGTGCCCGTCCGCGACGCCGACGGCTGCACCACCGCCGACATCGTCTACGGCGACCTGCGCACCACCAACGGCTGGGACAGCGCCTACAAGCTCGACTTCACCCAGCCGTGCACCCGGAAGTACGTCGACTCCCAGGCCCGGTTGCTCGCCTCCTGGGGCTACGACTTCCTCAAGCTCGACGGCGTGGGCCCCGGCTCCTTCAAGAGCGGCGACCACTACGACAACGTCGCCGACGTCGCCGCCTGGCAGCAGGCGATCGCCGCCACCGGCCGCCCCATCCATCTCGAACTGTCCTGGTCCCTGGACATCGGCCACGCCGCCGACTGGAAGAAGTACGCGCAGGGCTGGCGCGTCGACACCGACGTCGAGTGCTACTGCAACACCCTCGTCAGCTGGGAGAACTCCGTCGACGACCGCTTCGCCGACACCCCCGGCTGGACCCGGCACGCCGGCCCCGGCGGCTGGAACGACCTGGACTCCCTCGACGTCGGCAACGGTGCCATGGACGGCCTGACCAAGGCCGAACGCCAGACCTACGCCACCCTGTGGGCCATCGCCAAGTCCCCGCTCTACACCGGTGACGACCTCACCAGGCTCGACGACTACGGGGTGAAGCTCCTCACCAACCGCGAGGTCATCGCCGTCGACCAGAGCGCCTCCCCGCCCGCCCGGCCGGTCACCCCCGCCGACCCCCAGCAGGTGTGGGCCGCGAAGAACCCCGACGGCACCTACACGGTCGCCCTGTTCAACCTCGCCGACGCCCCCGCCGCCGTCACCGCCGACTTCTCCGCCCTCGGCTTCACCGGCAGGGCCACCGTCCGCGACCTGTGGAACCACGAGAACCTCGGCACCCACCGGAACACGATCACGGAGGCCCTCCCCGCCCACGGCTCCCGGCTGTTCACCGTCGCCCCGCACGGCAGTGCCCCCGCCACCACCGGCTACGAGGCCGAGGCCGGCGGCAACACCCTCGGCGGCAACGCCTCCGTCGCCGACTGCTCCGCCTGCTCCGGCGGCAAGAAGGTCGGCAACCTCTACCTCGGCGGCACCCTCCGCTTCGACCACGTCGTCGTGGACCGGCCCGGCACCTACCTGATCGAGGTGGCCTACGTCAGCGGCGACGCCCGCCCGGTGAACGTCTCCGCCGGCCCGGGCGCGGCCACCCGCCACACCTTCCCCTCCACCGGTGACTGGGGCACCGTCGAGAAGGTCGCCGTCCCCGTCACCCTCAAGGCCGGCAGCAACACCGTCACCTTCGACAGCGGTCCGGACTACGCCCCGGACATCGACCGCATCGACGTCCCCTCGTCCCCCCGCCAGTGATCGGAATCCGCCATGGAGCACCCGCCCAGCAGACGCGGCTTCCTCGCCCTCGCCGCGGCCACCGGAGCCCTCACCGCACTGCCCGCCTTCACCGCCACCGCCGCCCCGCGGCGCCCCACCGCCCTGCCCGCCGCCGATGCCCGCCACCAGCTGTGGTGGCGGGCCCCCGCCGACGAGCACGCGCTCATCCGGCAGGGCCTGCCCGTCGGCAACGGCCGCCTCGGCGCCCTCGCCACCAACGACCCCGGACGGGAACTGCTCCTCGTCACCGACGCCACGATGTGGACCGGCGGCCTCAACGGCACCCTCGACTCCGACGGCCAGTTCCCCTACGGCCGGGACGACTTCGGCTCCCTCACCCTCCTCGCCCGGCTCACCGTCGACATCCCCGACCACGACCTCTCCGCCGTCACCGGCTACCGCCGCACCCTCGACCTCGCGCAGGGCGTGGTGACCACCTCATACGTCCGCTCCGGGACCACCTACCGCCGGCAGCTGTTCGCCAGCCACCCCGACGACGTCCTCGTGCTCCGCTTCAGCCAGAGCGGCGGCGGCCGGTACACCGGCACGATCACGCTCGACGGCACGCACGCGGAGAGCGGAACGGCGGACTCCTTCGCCGGCAGCCTCCCCAACGGACTCCGCTACGGCGCCGCGGTGGCCGCGTACGGCAGCGGCGGCAGCATCCGGACGACCGGCGCGCACCTCACCTTCTCCGGCTGCCGGGAACTGACCGTGGTGCTCAGCGGCGGTACCGACTACGCACCCGACGCCGCCGCCCACTACCGCGACCCCGCCCTGGACCCGCGGGCGCTCGCCCGCACCAAGGTCCGTGCCGCCGCCCGGCACTCCGCCGACACCCTGCTGCGCACCCACGTCGCCGACCACCGCGCCCTCTTCGACCGGTTCGGCCTCTCCCTCGGCACATCCTCCGCCGCACAGCGCTCCCTGGACACCTGGGAACGCCTGCGAGCCCGTGCCCGCGACGGTGAGCCAGACCCCGAACTGGAGGCCGCCTACGTCCAGTTCGGGCGGTACCTGATGATCGCCGGCTCCCGGGGCAGCCTGCCGCTCGGCCTCCAGGGACCCTGGCTCGACGGCAACGACCCCGACTGGATGGGCGACTACCACACCGACATCAACATCCAGATGAACTACTGGATGGCCGACCGGACCGGCCTGTCCCCCTGCTTCGACGCCCTCACCGACTACTGCCTGGCACAGCTCCCGTCCTGGACCGAGCTGACCCGCACCCGTTTCAACGACCCCCGCAACCGCTACCGCAACTCCAGCGGCCGGATCGCCGGCTGGACCGTCGCCATCTCCACCAACCCGTACGGCGGAGGCGGCTGGTGGTGGCACCCGGCGGGCAACGCCTGGCTGTGCAACTCCCTGTTCGAGCACTACGAGTACACCGCCTCGCGCGCCCACCTGGAGAAGATCTACCCTCTGCTCAAGGGCGCCTGCGAGTTCTGGGAGACGCGGCTGCTCCCCCACACCCCGCCCGACGGCGGCAGGGAGGTCCTCATCGCCGACAGCGACTGGTCTCCCGAACACGGTCCCCTCGACGCCAAGGGCATCACCTACGCCCAGGAACTCGTGTGGGCGCTCTTCGGCAACTACCGCACGGCCGCCGCGGAACTGGGCCGCGACGCCGGCTACGCCCGCACCGTCGGCGACCTGCGCGACCGGCTCCACCTCCCGGCCGTGAGCCCGAGGACGGGCTGGCTGGAGGAGTGGCTGTCCCCCGACAACCTCGGCGAGACCACCCACCGGCATCTCTCCCCGCTCGTCGGCCTGTTCCCCGGCGACCGCATCCGGCCCGACGGCTCCACTCCCGCCGGCATCGTCACCGGCGCCACCGCCCTGCTCACCGCCCGCGGCATGAACAGCTTCGGCTGGGCCAACGCCTGGCGGGCCCTGTGCTGGGCGCGTCTGAAGAACCCCGACAAGGCGTACCAGCTCGTCGTGAACAACCTGCGCCCGTCGACCGGTGGCGGCAACGGCAGCGCACCCAACCTGTTCGACATCTACGAGGTCGAACAGGGCCGGGGCATCTTCCAGATCGACGCCAACTTCGGCACCCCGGCCGCCGTCACCGAGATGCTGCTCTACTCCCGCCCGGGCCACCTGGAACTGCTGCCGGCGCTCCCGGACGCCTGGGCCGCGGCCGGCTCGCTGACCGGAGCCGGGGCCCGCGGCGGCTTCGTCGTCGACCTGGACTGGCGGGACGGGAAACCCACCGAGGTGCGGATCCGCAGCGTGGGCGGCACCATGACCTCCGTGGGGCACGCAGGTACGTCCCGGACGGTCCGCGTACGACCGGGTGAGACCGTCACGCTCCGGGACCTCGCCCGGTGACCGGCCGGATGGGGCGCTGCCGCCGCGCCGTCGCCGCCCTGCTCACCGCCGTCGCCTGCCAGTCCGGGCCCGCCGCACGAGCCGCCACCCCGCCCGAATCCACCGCCACGACCTCGGGCGTGGTCACCTGGGCGGCGAGCGCCGACCGCATGGGCGAGGGCACGGCAGGCCGGGGCTACCGGCTCGTCGTCCGCACCAGCGTCGGCGGCAGCGACCTGCGGGTGCGGCTCACCAACGCCTTCGGCGACCGGCCGCTCACCCTGGACAGCGTCTACGCCGGCCTGCGCGACCGGGGCGCCGCCCTGCTGCCGGGCAGCAACCGGCCCGTCACCTTCGGCGGCTCCCGCACGGTCACCGTCCCGGCGGGCGCCGCCGCCTGGAGCGATCCGCTCCCCGGCAGGATCCCGGCCGGCGCCGACCTGGCCGTCAGCCTGCACACCCCGGACGCGGCCGGCCCGGCCACCGGTCACTGGATGGCGATGCAGACGTCGTACCTGGCCCAGGGCGACCACACCGCCGAGGAGAGCGGAGCGGACTGGACGGGGACGACCGGCTCCTGGTGGTACCTCGACTCCGTCGCGGTACGGCCCTCCCGCGCGCCCGGGGGCGCCGTGGTCGCGCTCGGCGACTCCATCACCGACGGCTGGCAGTCCACCACCGACCTCGACCGCCGCTGGCCCGACTACCTCGCCCGGCGTCTGCACACGGCGGGCGCGGCCGTCCAGGGCGTGGCCAACGAGGGCGTCTCCGGCAACCAGGTCCTCGCCGACGGCGCCGGGCAGTCCGCGCTGCACCGGCTGGACCGGGACGTCCTCAGCCAGCCCGGTGTCCGGACCGTCCTCCTCTTCGAGGGCGTCAACGACATCAAGGCCCACACCGGTGTGACGGCGGCCGATCTGATCGCCGGCTACCGGGAGGCCGCCCGGCGGGCACACGCGGCGGGCGTCTGCGTGGTCGTCGCCACCGTCGGTCCGTTCAAGGGCTGGTCCGAATGGGACCCCGCCGCCGAAGCCGTACGGCAGGAGGTGAACCGGTTCCTGCGCGGCAGCGCCGACTTCGACGGCGTCACCGACTTCGACCGGATCCTGCGCAGCCCCTACGACCCCGAGCGCGTCCTGCCGTTCTTCGACGGCGGCGACCATCTGCACCCCAACGACAAGGGCATGCAGGCCCTCGCCGACGCCGTCGACCCCAACGGCCTGGAGTGCGCCCGCTGAACCGGCGCCGGCCGGGTCCCCGCGGCCCGGCCGGCCCGCTCCGCCCGCCTCGGCGAGGTCACCCCGACCCGGCCGGCTCCGGCGCGATCAGGCCCCGCCGATAGGCCACCGCCACCGCCTCCGTGCGGCTCGCGGCGCCCAGCTTGGCCAGGATGTTGGAGACGTGCACGCTGGCCGTCTTACCGGTGATGAACAGTTCCTCGCCGATCTGCCGGTTGCTGCGGCCCCGCGCGAGGAGCCGCAGGACGTCCCGCTCCCGCGCGGTCAGCGCCACGGTGTCCGTCCGGTCCGCACCGGCCCCGAGGCGGCCCCGGCGGACCAGCGCGTCGATCCCGTCCAGCAGCGGCGCCGCGCCCAGCCCGGCCGCCGTCTCGCGGGCCAGCCGCGCCTGCTCCGCCGCCTCCGCCCGCCGTTCCACGGCCAGCAGCGCCCGCGCGTACCGCAGCCGGCACCGCGCCCGCTCGTAGACGTCGCCGGGCCCGAAGGCGGCGACCGCCGCCGCCCAGGCCGCCGGATCCGGCCCGGACACGACCGTCGCCCACTCCGCCTCGGCCCGGGCCAGCCACGCCTGCCCTTCGGGGCCCTGCACCCGGCCCGTCTCGTCCCGCCCGGCCGTGGCCCGCGCAAGCTCCACCAGCTCGGTCCCGGTGTCCGTCCAGCGGGCCGCCTCCGCGCTGACGGCTCCCGCGCGCCGCAGCTCCGTGACCCGGTCGGCGACCGCCGCCAGACCGAGCGCCGCCAGCCGGACCGCCACACCGGGCCGGCGCGCCGTACCGTCGCCGAGGGCCGCGAGCGACGTCCGCAGCCGCTCGACGGCCGCCTCCGGGTCGCCGTCGTGCACGGCGGCGTCGACGAGCACGATCCCGGCGACCAGCGTGCCCATCCAGTCGAACGGGCCCGCGAGCAGCGCCCGGGCCCGGTCGGCGGCGTTCCCGTCGCCGCGGGCCAGCGCCACGTACAGGGCGGGGCTGGTCGCGAAGGCACCGCCCGGCATGGGCAGCCCGGGGGTCGCCTCGGCCGCCGCGCGCAGGCACTCGTCCCAGCGCCCCAGCGTGTACAGCACCAGCAGCTGGAGGTAGCGCATCTCCAGCGGATACGCCGAGGACAGCAGCCCGGCCCGGCGCGCCCGGTCGAGCCCGTCGGTCAGCACCGGCAGGCACTCCGTCAGGTCACCGGACTCGAAGGCGCCCATCGCCAGATTGAACAGAGCGCGCATCTCCACCGGCGCGTTCCCCGCCGTGCGGGCCAGTTCCCGGGCCTGCTTCAGCCGCTCCCGGCCCTCCCGCGAGCGCCGGCCCCCGCCCTCGGCCAGGGTGAGGGAGATCAGCAGATCGGCCTGGGCGGCGGGCAGGCCCAGCTCCTCGGCGGTGCGCAGGGCCTGCCGGCCGACACCCAGCACGGTGTCGTCCTCGCCGACCGCACGGGCCGCGGAGACATGCGTGGCCGCCGCCCACACCCATGTCCGCGACGGCGGGTCGGCGGGGATCATCGCCAGCGCCTCGCTGCTGTAGCGGAACGCCGCCGCCAGGCTGTCCACGGTCAGCAGATTCCCGGCCAGCGTGTACCGGACCCGGGCGGCCAGCTCGTCGCCGGCGTCCTGACCGACCCCGGCGAGCGCCGCCCGGGTCAGCGAGACGGCGCAGTGGAACTCCCCGGCGCGGGCCGCGGCGGCCGAGGCGCGCAGGGTCAGCGTGACCCGGTTCAGCTCCTCCCCGGCGGGCCGCGCGGTCGCCGGCACCGACTCCCACAGCTCCAGGGCGGCCTCCAGATGCCGCAGCTCCTCGGCGGGGGCGCCCAGCCGCCGGGCGTGGTCGGCGGCCTCCAGGCAGGCCGCGAGCGCCCCGGGCAGGTCGCGTCCTGCCCGGGAGTGGTGGGCACGCTCCGCCGCGGTCTCCGGGGCCCGGCCGCGGGCCGCGAGCAGCCGGGCGTACGCACCGTGCAGCCGGGACCGCTCGCCCGGCAGCAGGTCGGCGTAGACCGCCTCGCGGGTGAGGGCGTGCCGGAAGGCGTACGTGCCGTCGTCCCGGGGGAGCAGGAGCTGGTGGCCGACGGCCTCCCGCAGCGCCGTCTCCAGCGCCTCCTCGGGCAGTCCGGCCGCCTCGCGCAGCAGCGCGTGCTCCACGCGCCGCCCGGCCACGGCCGCGGTCCGCAGCACCTGCTGGGCGGTCTCGGACAGCTGCTCGACCCGGATGAGCAGCAGATCGGCGAGGCCGCTGGGCACGGCGCCGGTGTCCGTCCCCGGGTGCTCGGCTCCGTGCGAACCGGGGGGACAGTCGTCGGCAGCCGCGAGCAGTTCCTGGGCGTAGAAGGCGTTGCCCTCCGCGCGGGCCACGATGCCGTGCACGACGGCGTCGGGCAGGGGACGGTCCTCCAGGGCCCGCACGAGCCGCGCCACCTCCGGATCCGGCAGGGGCCGCAGCTCCAGGCGTTCCACGGCCGGCAGCCGGACCAGCTCGGCGAGCAGGGGCCGCAGCGGGTGGCGGCGGTGCAGGTCGTCGGCGCGGTAGGAGGCGAGGACCGCGTGCCGCCGGTCCGGGGCGCCGCCGCCCGGCCGGTGCAGCACGCCCCGGCTGAGCAGGAAGCGCAGCAGATCCCGGGAGGACTGGTCGGCCCAGTGCAGGTCCTCCAGGACGAGCAGCAGCGGGGTCACGGCCGCCAGATCGGCCAGCAGCCCGGCGACGTCCTCGAAGAGCCTGAGCCGCTGGTCCGCGCCGCCGGCCGCGTCCGGCCCGGCGCCGAGCAGCCGGTCCACCGCCGGATGCGCGGCCAGCACGGCCGTGAACCGCTCGTCGGCGGCGAGCACGCCGAGGATCTCCGTGAACGGCAGATACGGCAGGCCGACGTCCCCCAGGTCCACGCAGTGCCCGGTGACGACGGTCGTCCCGGCCCGCGCCGCCCGACCGGCGACCTCGTCCAGCAGCCGTGTCTTGCCGACCCCGGCGTCCCCGGCGAGCAGCACCGCTCCCGGCACCCCGTCCCGGGCGCGCTCCAGCACGCCCGTGAGCCGGGCCAGTTCCTCGTCCCGGCCGATCAACGGCGCTGTGATGAAGGGGGTCTGCGACACGGCCCCATCCTGACACGCCGCACGGACGACACCCCGGTGACCGCCCCCTCACCAGCGCGCACCCCCGGCGGGAACGGCCCCGAGGCCGTTCCGGGCCTCAGCGCAGCGTGCGCGCCCAGTCCTCCGGTACCCGGCCCGCCGGACCCGGGACCGGCTGGTCCGCGGGATGGGCGGCCGGTGCGGCGAGTTCGGGTCCGGAGGAGTACAACTCGTCCGTGGCGTAGTTCCAGAACCAGGCCTCGCCCGGCTCGAAGCTGCGCATCACCGGATGCCCGGTCGCCCGGTAGTGGGCGGTGGCGTGCTTCGAGGGGGAGTCGTCGCAGCAGCCGATGTGTCCGCACTGCGCGCACCGGCGCAGATGGAACCACCAGCCGCCCGCCTCCTCGCACTCCACACAGCCCGTACCGCTGGGCGGGACGAGCGGATCGATTCCGTCGACGTCGGTCATACCGGCTCCTCGTCAGGGGTCTCGGCGGTCAGGGGCAGCAGCACCTGGAAGCGGGTGTCGCCGGGGACCGACTCGACCCGCAGGCTGCCGTGGTGCTTGTTGACGACGATCCGCCAGGAGATGTCCAGGCCGAGCCCGGTGCCCTCGCCGACCGGCTTGGTGGTGAAGAACGGGTCGAAGATCCGGTCCTTGATCTCCGGCGGGACGCCGGGCCCGGTGTCCCGGAACTCCACCAGCAGTCGCTCGTGGTCGAGCGCCGTCCGCACGGTCAACGTGCCCTGGCCGGCCGCGCCGTTCATGGCCGAGGCGGCGTTGTCGATCAGATTGGTCCACACCTGGTTCAGCTCGGCCGGGTAGGCGGGGACCGGCGGGAGCGTGCGGTCGTACTCCTTGACGACCTCGATGCCCGAGCCGAGCTTCCCGGACAGCATCAGCAGCGTGCTGTCGAGGAGTTCGTGCACGTCCACCACCCGGTAGGGCGCCCGGTCCAGCTGCGAGTACTGCTTGGCCGCGTCGACCAGGTGCGAGATGCGGGTGGTGGAGTCCTCGATCTCGGACATCAGCAGCTCGGTCTCGATGGTGTAGTTGAGCCAGCCCACCGCGTTGGGCAGGATCTCCTCGTCCACCGCCGCCGCGACCTGCTCCAGCCAGTCGACGTCGAGTCCGGCCTGCACGAAGGTGGGCGCCACCTGCCAGCCGTAGTCGATGCCGTGGTCCTCCAGCCACTCGGTGAGCGTGTCCTCCCGGTCGCTGGCCTCCAGCGGGCTGAGCACCGGGGCCTTCGCGACCCGCTCGGCGGTGCGCTCCTGGATCTCGACCAGGCTCGCCAGCACCTCGCGGGAGAAGGGCCCTTCGGCGATCAGGCCGAGCTTGCGCCGCATCTTCGCGACCCGCTCCCGCAGGGTCGCGGTGGCCCGGACGGCGGCCGCCGCCGGGTTGTTCAGCTCATGCGTGAGCCCCGCCGACAGCGAGCCCAGCGCCAGCAGCCGTTCCCGCTGCCCGATCATCGCCTGGGTGTTCTTCGAGCCGAAGAACAGGCCCTCCAGCAGGTGCACGGCCATCGGGAACCACTCGCGCATCACGTCCGCGAAGAGGTCCGCCGGCAGCACGAAGAACCGCGTCGGCTGCGTGACCCGCATCGAGTTGTTGTAGACCTGCCGCACCCGGTCGCCGAGATAGGCCTGCATCGCGCCCGCGTACACCCCGGACTGCGAGGTCCGGGTGACTTCCACGTCGTCGCCCCCGACCCGCCGGGACAGCACGACCGTGCCCTCGATCATCACGAAGAAACAGGTGGCCGGGTCGCCCTCGGTGTACACGGGGCCCGGCTGGAACAGCTCCACCCGCCCCGCCGCGCACAGCCGGCCCAGCTGCTCGGCGCTCAGCTTCTCGAAGAGGAACAGCGAGCCGATCTCCTTGGCGCTGCACGGCATGAGCTGCCCGCTCACGACTGCTCCAGGTACCGGTGGACGAGCATCACGGCCATGGCTCCCTCTCCGACGGCGGACGCGACACGCTTGGCGGACTCGGCGCGTGCGTCGCCCGCCACGAACACGCCGGGAATGCTGGTCTCCAGGTGGTACGGCGGCCGGTCCAGCTCCCAGCCGGCCGGCGGCCGGCCGTCGGCGGTCAGGTCGGGGCCGGCCAGGATGAACCCGCGCTCGTCGCGCAGCACCGTGTCGCCCAGCCAGTCGGTGAGTGGGGCGGCCCCGATGAACACGAACATCCACTGCGCGTCGACCTGTTCGGTCTCCCCGGTCACGGTGTGACGCAGCGTCAGCTGCTCCAGGTGGTCGGCGCCATGGGCCGCGTCCACGACCGTGTGGGGGCGCACCGAGATGTTCGGCGCCTCGTTGAGCTGCTGGATCAGGTAGTACGACATGGACGCCGACAGGTCCGACCCGCGCACCAGCAGGGTCACCGACTTCGCGCCGCGCGACAGGTACATCGCCGCCTGGCCCGCCGAGTTGGCGCCGCCGACGATGTAGATGTCCTGCCCCTGGCAGGAGGCGGCCTCGGTCAGCGCCGAGCCGTAGAACACCCCGCAGCCGGTCAGGTCGGTGCAGCCCGCGGCCTCCAGCTGCCGGTACTGCACGCCGGTCGCGAGGATCACGCTGTGCGCGGCGATCGCCGAGCCGTCCGCGAACCGGATGACGCGTGCGGCGCCGTTGACCTCCAGCGCCGTCACCTCACGGGCGGTGAGTATCTCGGCGCCGAACTTCGCCGCCTGGCGCCGTGCCCGGTCGGTGAGCTGCGCGCCGGAGACGCCGTCCGGGAATCCGAGGTAGTTCTCGATCCGGGAGCTCTGCCCGGCCTGCCCGCCGGTCGCCGACCGCTCCACCAGCACGGTCCTGAGCCCCTCGGAGGCCCCGTACACGGCCGCGCCGAGGCCCGCCGGTCCGCCGCCGATCACCACGAGGTCGTAGAAGTCGGCGGTCGGTGTCGTCGCCAGGCCCACCCGTGCGGCCAGTTCGGGAGCCTCGGGCTCGACCAGGGCGGCGCCGTCCGGGGTGACCACCAGCGGCAGCCGCCGCCCGTCCTGTCCCGCCGCCGTCAGCAGCCGCCGGCCCTCCGGCTCCTCCACCGAGTACCAGCGGTACGGCACCTGGTTGCGGGCGAGGAACTCGCGCACGTCCGAGGAGCGCGCCGACCACCGGTGCCCGACCACCTTGGTGCTCGGCACCGGCCGGAAATCGCTGGTGCGCCAGGCCTCCAGCAGGTCGTCCAGGACCGGGTAGAGCTTCTCCTCCGGCGGGTCCCAGGGCTTGAGGAGATAGTGGTCGAGGTCGACCACGTTGATCGCGTCGATCGCCGCGTTGGTGTCCGCGTACGCGGTGAGCAGCACCCGTCGCGCTCCCGGGTACACGTCGAGCGCCTGCTCCAGGAACTCGATGCCGTTCATCTGCGGCATGCGGTAGTCGGCCAGGATCACCGCCACCAGATCGCCGCGCAGCTTCAGCTCGCGCAGCGCGTCCAGCGCGGACTCGCCGGACTCGGCGCGCACGATCCGGTACGACTCGCCGTAGCGCCGCCGGAGATCGCGGGCGACGGCACGGGAGACCCCCGGGTCGTCGTCCACGGTCAGGATGACGGTCCGCGCCGTCTCGGCGGCCTGTGTCATGCGTCTCCCCACCCGAGTGTCCGGATCCCACGGCACGGTGTCCTGGGGACCACCGCACCGGTTCCAGGCCATCGTATGTTCGGGCTCCGGGTTCCGCTTGCCCGATGGAGCACGACGCTTGTCCCACAGCGACCAGTGAGCGCGCGGGCGCCCGGGGAACCGGGGAGCCGGTGGCACGGCCCGTGTGCCGGAGATCATCATTGGGGGTGACCGCCGGCGTCCCGACAGCGGGCATCGGCACCGCGAGGACCCGGCGACGACGAGGAGGCCCACGGATGACACGCCCGATCACGGCAGGGGTGGACGGCACGGAGGAGAGTCTGGCCGCGCTGGACTGGGCGGCCAGGGAGGCCGTCCGCCGGGGGCTGCCGCTGCGCGTGGTGCACGCCTGGCGGTACGCCGAGGCGCTCGCCACCGCCGACCGGGACACCCAGCAGGGGTGGGTGTCGGAGGGGGTGGCGGAGGCCGTGCGCACGGTCGCCGAGCGTCATCAGGGGCTGACGGTGACCACCGACGTGGTCGAGGGCGGAGCCGCGCACGCGCTGGCGGAGGCGGCGGCCGGCGCCGAGATGCTGGTGCTCGGCTCGCGCGGCCACGGACCCGTCGTCGGGTTCCTGCTGGGCTCGGTCGGCCAGCAGGTGATCGCGGAGACGTCCCGGCCCGTCGTGCTGGTGCGCGCCGAGGACGAGGCGGCGGCGGAGGCGGCCGGCCGGGACGTCGTGGTCGGCCAGCACGGCGGCCCCGAGGACAGCGCGGCGGCGCTGCGGTTCGCGTTCGAGACGGCGGCGGCCCGCGGCGCGGCCGTCCGGGCCGTACGAGCCTGGACCCTGCCCCCGGTCTTCGCCTACAGCCCCGGTTCCCTCAAGCTGCTGGACGACGCGGGCGGTCTCGAACCGTACGAGAAGCAGGCGCTGGCCGAGGCCCTCCAGCCCTGGCGCGAGCGGTTCCCCGAGGTGCCGGTGGCCGAGCACCTCGAGATGGGCAGCGCGGGCCAGGTGCTGCTGTCGATGGCCGGCCGGGCGCAGCTGATGGTCGTCGGGCGGCGGGCGCGCCGCACGGCCGTCGGCGCCCGGATCGGCTCGGTCGCGCACGGGGTGCTCCACCACGCAGGCTGCCCGGTGGCCGTGGTCCCGCACGAGTGAGCTACTCCGGCTCGGTCGGCTCCAGGGTCGTCCGGGCCCGGGGCAGGATGTTCTCGGTGTAGTCCTTGACGGCGGTGTCGAGACCTATGTCGTGCTGGGCGCGCTCGGACAGGTACCAGCGGTGTTCGAGCAGTTCGTGGAAGATCTCGGCCGGGTCCATGGAGCCGCGCAGCTCCGGCGGCACCGACCGCACGGTGGGCCGGAACACGTCCCGTACCCAGCGGTGGGCCAGCACTTCGGGGCGGGCGGCGAGGGGGTCGCCCGGGACGTAGTCGTCCTGGGTGGCCATCCAGCTCTCCAGGTCGGTCAGCAGCCGCCGCGCCTGGTTCTCCTCGGCGTCCAGGCCGGTCAGCCGCAGCAGCTGCCGCTGGTGGTGACCGGCGTCGACGACCTTCGGCACGAAGGTGACCGTGTCGCCGTTGGAGGAGTGCTCGATCTGCATCTCGGCCACGTCGAAACCGAGGTCGTTCAGGCGGCGGATCCGGCGCTCGATGTAGTGGTACTTGCCCGCCGGGTACACCGAGGTGCGGGTCAGCTCCTGCCACAGTCCCCGGTAGCGGGTGCAGATCTCGTGCCCGAACTCCACCGGGTCGACGGACGGGTGCAGCGCGCCGGACGCCTCCAGGTCCAGCAGCTCCCCGCTGATGTTCACCCGGGCCAGGTCCAGGTCGTACTCCCGCTGGCCGGGGCTGAGCCGCGGGTGCAGGTCGCCCGTCTCGGCGTCGACCAGATAGGCCGCGTAGGCGCCCGCGTCCCGCCGGAACAGGGTGTTGGACAGCGAGCAGTCCCCCCAGGCGAAGCCGGCCAGGTGGAGCCGCACGAGCAGCACGGCGAGGGCGTCCATCAGCCGGTGCATGGTGGCCGGGCGCATGGTCGTCTCGAACATCGACCGGTACGGCAGCGAGCCGCGCAGATGCCGGGTGACCAGCACCGGCTCCAGCGGGGCGCCGGAGGGGTCGGTGCGGCCGGTGATCACGGCCAGCGGGTCGACGGCGGGGATGCCCAGCCGGTCCAGGTCGCGCAGCAGCTCGTACTCGCGCAGCGCGGGCCGTTCGGCCAGCTCCTTGACGGCGATCACCTCGTCGCCGGCGTGCGTGTAGCGCACCACGTGCCGGGAGATGCCGCGGGGGAGCGGCACGAGGTACTCCTCGGGCCACTCCTCCAGCGGTGTGTCCCAGGGCAGGGCGAGGAGGAGAGCGGGGTGCTCCGGGTTCGTGGCACTGATCTGCAAGGCCATGACGCGAACCCTAAGGCCACACCCGCCCGTTGCAGGAGGCGCGGTCCGCCGCGCGGCCCGCGGACGCCGTGTCCGGCTATGCGGCGCGGTCCCGGGCCTGCTCGGCCGCGGCCCGCACCGAGCCGCGGTGGACGGGCCCGTGACCCGGCAGCAGCGTGTCGCCGTCGAGCGCGCCGATCACGTCCAGGGAGCCCAGCGCCCGCGCGGGCTCGTGGTGGAAGAAGCCGAGCAGCATCTGCGGGCCCTTGATCCGGGAGGTGGCGTGCCCGCTGACCAGGGCGTCCCCGGAGATCACCACGCCGGCGTCGGGCAGGTGGAAGGCGCAGTGCCCGTCCGTGTGACCGGGGGTGTGCACGGGGACCGGCCGGCCCGGCAGGTCGAGCGGCCCCTCGGCGGGGAACGGCTCGGGCGTGGCGACGGGGTGGCTCTGCAGGCCGTCCACCCGGATCACGTGCGCGGCCCAGGGCAGGACACCGGGCCGCCAGGCGTTGCGGACCACGTCGCCGATGTTCGCCTGCTGGAGGAACTCGCGCCGCGCGTGCGGGACTTCGGCGGGATGCAGATAGACCGGGGTGCCGTGGGCGGCGCGCAGGTACTCGGCAGAGCCCAGATGGTCGTTGTGCGCGTGGGTGATCAGGACGGCGGCGACCGCGTCCGGTGAAACGCCCACCGCCGCGAGGGACTCCAGCAGTCCCGCGCGGTCGCCGGGGTACCCGGTGTCCACCAGCGTGACGGCGTCGCCGTCCTTGAGGATCACCCAGTTGGTGTTGTGGCCGTGCACCAGATAGGTGTCGTCGGCGACTTGGTGTACGTCAGCCCGCATGGTCTCCCCGAGCCTCGAGCGGCGGATCGTCGGGGACAGCCAATCAGACGCGACGGCGGCTCGCACGAGGGGGCGCCATGGTGTCGCGCGCCGGGCGCCGCGCCCGGGTCCCGGCGGACGTCAGCGCACGCCCTGCGGCCGGAACTGGATGCTGATGCGCGGTCCGGCGGCCCGGCCCGTCTTGGGGACGCAGTGTTCCCAGGTGCGCTGGCAGGAGCCGCCCATCACGATGAGGTCGCCGTGGCCGAGGGGCCGGCGCAGCGTGCCGCCGCCTCCGCCGGCCGGGCGCAGCAGCAGGTCCCGGGGCGCGCCCACGGAGAGGATCGCGACCATGGTGTCCTCACGGGCGCCCCGCCCGATCCGGTCCCCGTGCCAGGCCACGCTGTCCCGGCCGTCGCGGTAGAAGCACAGCCCGGCCGTGGTGAACGGTTCGCCCAGTTCCTCGGCGTAGTGCCGGGACAGGGCGGTGCGGGCCTCGTCCAGCACCGGGTGGGGGAGCGGATCCGGTGCCCCGTAGTAGGCGAGCAGGCGGGGCACGGCGACCACGTTGTCGTACATCTTCCGGTGCTCCGCCCGCCAGGGGACGTCCGCCGCCAGCTGGTCGAACAGCGCGTCGGCCCCGGTCAGCCAGCCCGGCAGGACGTCGATCCAGGCGCCCGAGCTCAGTCCGGTGCGGCGCAGCCCGTCGAGCGGGCCGAGCCGCAGCTCGTCGGTCTGGTCGAACAGGGAGCCCTGGAGGTGCGTGGCCATGAGCCCACCCTACTCCTTAATCGAAAATCCGTTCCATTCGATAGGTCGCGCGCCCGGGCATGTGCAGGGGGCTTTCGATACATCCATGTATCCGATACGTTCATGTATCGAAAGAGGGGTGGCGAGTGAGAGGCCGGTGCCGATGAAACCCACGCAGGACCCACCCGGGCGCGTCACGCGGCGCCGGGTCCGCACCCGGGCCCGGCTGCTCGACGCCGCCTTCGCGGTGTTCGCGGCCAAGGGCTTCGGACGGGTCTCCATCGAGGAGGTCTGCGAGGCGGCCGGGTACAGCCGGGGCGCCTTCTACTCGAACTTCGCCACCCTGGACGAGCTGTTCTTCGCCCTCTACCAGGAGCGCGCCGACCTCATCGCCGCCCAGGTCGCCGACGCGCTCGCCCAGGACGGGCCCGGCCTGGACGTGCCCGCCTCGGTGGACCGGGTCACCGAGGTGCTGCTGCTCGACGTGGACTGGCTGCTCGTGAAGACGGACTTCCTGGTCCACGCGGCCCGCGACCCGGCCGTCTCGGGAGCCCTCCTCGACCACCGCGCCCGGCTCCGGCAGGCCATCGCCGACCGGCTCTCCCGGGCCCGGGGACACACCGCACTGCCCGCCGTGCTGGGCGACGTCGACGGCGCGGCACACGCCGTGGTCGCCGCGTACGACGGGGTCACCACCCAACTGCTGCTGGACCGGGACGTCACGGCCGCCCGGGCCTGGCTGGGGCAGCTGCTCACCGCGCTGCTCACGGACGGCAGCCGCACCCCCGCATGAGCACGGTCGCACGAGCACCGTCAGGAAGGACACAGTCGCCCATGGACGCGGACGTCATCGTCGTCGGAGCCGGTCTCGCCGGCCTGGTCGCGGCACACGAACTCACCAGCCGGGGCCGCCGGGTGGCCCTGGTCGACCAGGAGAACGCCGCCGATCTCGGAGGCCAGGCGTTCTGGTCCTTCGGCGGGCTCTTCCTCGTCGACTCGCCCGAGCAGCGCCGCCTCGGCATCAAGGACTCCTTCGCCCTCGCCTGGAACGACTGGCAGGGCAGCGCGCAGTTCGACCGGCTCGCCGACGAGGACTCCTGGGCGGTGCGCTGGGCCCGCGCCTACGTCGAGTTCGCGGCCGGCGAGAAGCGCTCCTGGCTCCAGGGGCACGGCATCGAGCTGCTGCCCACCGTCGGCTGGGCCGAGCGCGGCGACCTGCGGGCGGACGGGCACGGCAACTCGGTGCCCCGCTTCCACATCGCCTGGGGCACCGGCACCGGCGTGGTCGAACCCTTCGTGCGGTACGCCCGCCAGGCCGCCCGGGACGGACTGCTGACCTTCCACCACCGCCACCGGGTGGACGAGCTGGTCGTCGAGGACGGCACGGCACGCGGCGTGCGCGGCACCCTCCTCGCCCCCGACGACTCCCCGCGCGGCGCCCCCTCCGGCCGCGACCGCGTCGGCGACTTCGAACTCACCGCCCAGGCCGTCGTCGTGACCACCGGCGGCATCGGCGCCGACCACGACATCGTCCGCCGCTACTGGCCCGAGCGGCTCGGCACGCCCCCCGCCGAGATGGTCACCGGCGTCCCCGCCTACGTCGACGGCCGCATGCTCGACATCAGCGCCGAGGCCGGCGTACGACTGGTGAACCGCGACCGCATGTGGCACTACACCGAGGGCCTGCAGAACTGGAGTCCCCTCTGGCCCGGCCACGGCATCCGCATCCTGCCCGGCCCCTCCTCCGTCTGGCTGGACGCGCTCGGCCGCCGGCTGCCCGACCCCTGCCTGCCCGGCTACGACACCCTGAACACGCTCAAGTACCTCCGCACCACCGAGGACATCGCGGAGTACGACCACTCCTGGTTCATCCTCACCCGGAAGATCGTCGAGAAGGAGTTCGCGCTCTCCGGCTCCGAGCAGAACCCCGACATCACCGCCAAGGACCGCAAGGCCGTGCTGCGGGACCGGCTGCTCGGCAAGGGCGCCCCGGCACCCGTGCGGGCCTTCCTCGACAAGGGCGCCGACTTCGTCACCGCCGGCCGCCTGGAGCAGCTGGTCGAGAAGATGAACGGTCTCACCGGCAAGCCGCTGCTGGACGCGGCCGAGGTACGGCGCCAGATCGAGGCCCGCGACCTGCAGATCGCCAACCCCTACAGCAAGGACTCCCAGGTCCAGGGCATCCGCAACGCCCGCCGCTACATCGGCGACCGGCTCGGCCGCGTCGCCGCCCCGCACCGCATCCTCGACCCGGCCGCGGGCCCCCTCATCGGGGTCCGGCTGCACGTGCTGACCCGCAAGACCCTCGGCGGCATCCAGACCGACCTGGACTCCCGGGCCCTCGGCGCCGACGGCACACCGATCGAGGGGCTGTACGCGGCGGGCGAGGTGGCCGGCTTCGGCGGCGGCGGTGTCCACGGCTACAACGCGCTGGAGGGCACGTTCCTCGGCGGCTGCCTCTTCTCGGGCCGGGCGGCGGGTCGTGCGGCGGCGCGGCAGACGGCCTGACCCTCAGCTCGCCAGCAACTCCGCCAGCACGGTCGCGTGGCTCTGCTCCGGCTTCTTCGACGCCGTGAGCAGGGTCACCTGCCCCGCACGGACCGACTCGCGGAGTCCGTCGAGCACGTCGGCGGCCTCCGGCGCGTCGAGTTCCGCCTCGTAGCGCCGGCGGAACTCGTCGTAGGAGCCCTCGCCCGAGTGGTACCACGTGCGCAGCTCGCTCGACGGGGTCAGCCCCTTCGGCCACTCGTCCACGTGCGCCGCGTCCTTGGCGAGGCCGCGTGGCCACAGCCGGTCGACCAGCACGCGCAGGCCGTCGTCGGGCTCGGGCGGTTCATAGATCCGGCGCACGCGCACGCTCACGGTCGGGCCCTTCGGGATCGGGGACGGTTGTGCGAGCGTACTGCGGCACTCCGCGCCGAGCCGTCGGCGACGCGGAGTGACTTGACCGGAAGAAGAGGGAAAACGGGCCCGCCTCCCGCCTAGTCTGACGGCCAGTCGATCACCGCCCAGTCCCAGAGGAGCGCATGTGACGCCGCCCCGCAGACAGCCCGTCCGACGCCGTACCGCCGTGCTCGCCACCGTTCCCGCTGCCGTGGCCGCGCTGCTCGGCGCCGCCGCACCCACGGCGTCCGGCACCGGCGCGCCCGGCGCGGGCGACCCGTACTTCCCGCTCAGCGGCAACGGCGGCTACGACGTACGCCACTACGACCTGACGCTCCGTTACGACACCACCTCCCGCCGCCTGGACGCCACGGCCGTCCTCAGCGCCCGCGCCACCCAGCGGCTCACCCGGTTCGACCTCGACCTGAAGGGCCTGAAGGTCACCGCCGTCACCGTCGACCGCACCCCGGCCGCCTTCCGGCGCGACGGGCAGGAACTCGTCGTCACCCCGCGTCAGGCCCTGAAGTCGGGACACGACTTCCGCGTCACGGTCGCCTACCACGGCACCCCGAAGCCGGTCACCGACCCCGACGGCTCGGCCGACGGCTGGATCCCCACCGACGACGGCGCGTTCGTCGCGGGCGAACCCCAGGGCCCGATGACCTGGTTCCCGGTCAACGGCCACCCCAAGGACAAGGCGTCGTACGACTTCACGATCACCGTGCCGAAGGGACGCACCGCCGTCGCCAACGGCGTGCTCCTCGGCCGGCGCACCGCCCACGGGCAGACCACCTTCCGCTGGCGCGAGACCCAGCCCATGGCCGCCTACCTGGCCACCGCGACCATCGGCAGGTTCCAGGTCGAGCGCTACACCACCCGCGACGGCGTCCAGGTCTACAACGCCGTGGACGCCCGCGAGGCGCGCGCCGCCGGACCCGTCCTGAAGAAGCTGCCCTCCGTGCTGGAGTGGGAGAGCAAGCTGTTCGGGCCCTACCCCTTCCGGGCCGCCGGCTCGATCGTCGACCACGCCCCGGACGTCGGCTACGCCCTGGAGACACAGACCCGGCCGGTCTACGACCGTGCGCCCGACCTCGACACCCTCGTCCACGAGAGCGCCCACCAGTGGTTCGGCGACTCCGTGTCGCTCACCGCCTGGAAGGACATCTGGCTCAACGAGGGCTTCGCCACCTACGCCGAATGGCTCTACGACGAGCAGCACGGCGGCCGGAGCGCCCAGCAGAGCTTCGACGCCCTCTACGCCCGGCCCGCGAGCGACGGCCTGTGGGCCTACCCGCCCGGCGACCCGGGCAGCGGCGCCCGCATCTTCGGCACGCCCGTCTACGCGCGCGGCGCGATGGCCCTGCACGAGCTGCGCCGGACCGTCGGCGACCGCGACTTCTTCCGCATCCTGCGCGCCTGGGCGGACGGGCACCGCGGCGGCCACGGCACCACGGCACAGTTCGTCCGGCTTGCCGAGGAGAAGTCCGGGAAGCAGCTGAAGGAGCTGTTCCACACCTGGCTGTACACGCAGGGCAAGCCGAACAGGGCCTGATTTCTGACCGGTTCCAAACAACTGTCGGCCAAGGTCGACCCATGATCCAACGCAGAACCGCCGTCGCACTCGTCGCCTCCCCGCTGCTGCTCACCGGCTGCGGCGGCGGGGCCGAGGCGACCGGGCACCGGACGCCGGCCCGCCGCCCGGCGCCGGCGCCCACCCCCGGGACACCAGGACCCGGAACGTCCACCCGCGGGACGTCCACCCCGTCGGCGCCGCGGGGCATACCCGGCCTCGGACCCGAGCGGTCCGCGGCGATACCCGAGCGCTGCGGGCAGGCCGTCGTCGTCACCGGACGCGGCGAGAACTCCCCGCGCTGCACGGTCGTGCTCCACCGGCGCACCGCCACCGGCTGGCAGGCGGGTGCCGCCTGGCCCGCGCACAACGCGCTGCGCGGCTGGAGCCCCCACCACATGTCCGGCGACCTGCGCTCCCCGCTCGGCGTCTACACCCTCTCCGACGCCGGCGGCCTGCTCCCGGACCCCGGCAGCAGGCTCCCGTACCACCACGCCCGCGGCTTCCACTCGCCCGGCACCGGCTTCGAGGGCGAACCGCTGGAGGGCTCCTTCGACTACGTCGTCGCCATCGACTACAACCGCGAGCCGGGCACCTCGCCGCTGGACTGGACCCGGCCCCTCGGTCCCGCGCGCGGCGGGGGAGTGTGGCTGCACGTCGACCACGGCGGACCGACCCACGGCTGCGTCAGCGTCGCCAAGGCCCACATGAAGGACCTCCTGCGCACCCTCGACCCCGGCCGGCATCCGGTCGTCGTCATGGGGTACGCCGACTGGCTCGCGCGCTGAGCGGCTTAGGATCCGAACTCGTGTGCGCACATGTACTGGTCGCCGAGGACGACGAGAAGCAGGCCGAACTCATCCGGCGCTCGCTGCTTGCCGAGGGGCACACCGCCACGGTGGTGCACGACGGCGCGGCGGCGCTCGACGCTGCCCGCCGCCTGCGGCCCGATCTCGTCGTCCTGGACCTGATGCTCCCGGTCGTCGACGGGTTCGGCGTGTGCCGGGCCCTGCGGGGCGGCACGGAGAACCCCGACGTCCCGGTGGTGATGCTCACCGCCCGCGCCGCCGAGGACGACGTGCTGCTGGGCCTGGAAGTCGGCGCCGACGACTACCTCACCAAGCCGTACAGCCCGCGCGAGTTGATGGCCCGTATCCGTACGGTCCTGCGGCGCAGCGGGCGGGGCGTCGGCGCCCGGGGCGAGGATCCCGTCGTGCGGGCCGCCGGGATCAGCGTCGACCCGGTACGGCACGAGGTGCGCTGCGACGGAGCACCGGTGGAGTGCACGCCGGCCGAGTTCCAGATCCTGCTGGCCATGGCGGGAGAGCCGGAGCGGGTCTTCACCCGGCGGCAACTGCTCCAGTGCACGCGCGGCTTCGACCGGGCCTCCACCGAGCGGGCCGTCGACGTGCACATCATGAACCTGCGCCGGAAGGTCGAGGCCGACCCGCGGCGGCCGGTGCGGCTGCTGACCGTGTTCGGCGTCGGCTACAAGCTGAGCGGGGCCCGGCCGTGAGGAGCCGGCGGTCACGGGCCGACGGGCCGCCGGCCGAGCGGCGCCGCACCCCCCGAGCCGACCGGAAGGCGTCCGCGAAGCGCCGGATCCCGCTGCGCAAGCGGCTCCTCGTCCGGCTGCTGTCCGTCTCCGCGCTCATCGCCGTCTGCTCGGTGGCGGCCACCGCCTGGCTCGCGGTGACCACCACCACCAGCGCCCTCAAGGAGGAACAGGGCCAGGACCTGGCCGCCGACAACCGCATCCTCGCCCGGCTCAGCGGTTACGCCGCCACCCACTCCGACTGGACGGGGGTGCGGCGCACCGTCCGCGAGCTGGCCGCCCGCACCGGGCGCCGGATCGCCCTCACCACCGCCGACCGCGCCTTCGTCGCCGACTCCGCGCCCCGCGGCACCCCCCTGCCGCCCCGGCCCGCCGCCACCGTCGACCCGCTGCGCACCGACACCTACACCGAGACCGGCGCCCAGCTCAGCGGCATCGACCCCCGCGTGGTGGGCCCCTACCGGCTCCCGGCGAAGGAACGCGCCAAGCTCGACGCGCTGGCCGACAGGCGCAAGCGGTGCTACGAGCGCTACGGCCTCCAGGCCACGGTCGTCCGGATCACGAGCGGGCGGCCCGTCGTCACCACGCCGGACGGCACCGCCCCGGCCGACTACGGCGCGACGGTCTGCGAGGACGGGCGGCTCAACACCCCGACCGCGACGGAGCAGGTGGCCATCGACGCACTGTCGGAACTCGTCCGGCCCTGTCTGAAGCAGTCCGGTCTGCACCTCGGCGGACGGCTGTTCCTCACCTTCGACCCCACCGGCAAGGACCCGTTCGGCGGTGGCTACCTGCTCAAGTACTCCAAGATCGCCACAGGTGAGGCCGCGCGGGCCGCCCAGCGCTGCGTCCAGACCGCCCGCCGCACCCAGCTGGAGCCCTACGCCGCCCCGGTGGCCGAGCTGTTCCTCGGCATCGGCGACCAGAATCCGGCCCGCTTCGACATGTCACCCGCCAACAAGGCCAAGGTGTTCGGCGTGGCCGGCCTGGTCCTCGCCGTCACCGTCGCCGTCACCGCCGTCGTCGCCGTCCGGCTGGTACGGCCGCTGCGCGCACTGACCCTGGCCGCACAGCAGCCGCCCGACCTGCATGTGCGCGTACCGGTGACCACCCGGGACGAGACCGGGATCCTCGCCGAGGCGTTCAACGACCTGACCGAGCGGCGCGCCCGGCTGGAGGCCCAGCGCAAGGCCATGGTCAGCGACATCGCGCACGAGCTGCGCAGCCCCCTCACCAACATCCGGGGCTGGCTGGAGGTCGTCCGCGACGGTGTCGTCGATCCCGACCCGGCACTGCTCGACTCCCTGCACGAGGAGGCATTGGTCCTCCAGCGGATCATCGACGACCTCCAGGACCTCGCCGCGGCCGACGCCGGCACACTGCGCCTGCACCGCGAGCCGCTGCGGGCCGGCGACCTCCTCGACCAGGTCGCCGCCGCCCACCGCGTCGCGGCAGGCGCCGCCGGGGTCGCCCTGCGCACCGAGGCCGACGCCGCCTGGCTGGACGCCGATCCGGTCCGGATGCGGCAGGCCCTCGGGAACCTGGTCTCCAACGCGCTCCGGCACACCCCCGCCGACGGGACCGTCACGCTCACCGCCGGCCGGGACGGCGACGACGTGGTGCTCACGGTCGCCGACACCGGCGCGGGCATCGCGCCCGAGGACCTGCCGCACGTCTTCGAGCGGTTCTGGCGCGCGGAGAAGTCCCGCAGTCGGCGTACCGGCGGCAGCGGCCTGGGCCTGCCGATCGTCCGCCACCTGGTGGCCGCGCACGGGGGCACGGCCGGGGCCGCGAGCGAGCCGGGGGCGGGCGCGGTGTTCACCCTGCGCCTGCCGGCCGTGCCGCCGCCCGCCGAGGAGCCCTGACAGCGCGGCACCGCGGTCCGATTCCCGGCGTGCGCCGGGGGTACTCCGGCCGCGCACGCGCAGCACAGGGAGGTCGGACCATGAGCAGCTCGGAGGACCTGCCGGTCGTGTCCACGCTCGCCGAGGCGGCCCGCCTGGTGGAACGGAACCGGGGCCTGTACGTCCGCTGGTCCCGCGGCCCCGCCGCCGATCTCGACGCCGTCTCCAGCACCGACGAGCTGACCGGTGTGCCCATGCCCGGGCTGTCCGCCAACCCGCTCGACGTGGAGTCCTGGTGGGAGGGCCGGTCGGTGGAGCTGTGGGTCGCGCGCCGCCTGTACGACTACGCGCACCTGCCGCACGACAAGGGCCCCAGCGTGCGCCCCTGGGTGCTGCGGGGCCGGGAAGCGGGCCGGGGCCCCGACAACGAGCCCCTCGTGACCGACGTCGAGCCGCTGTGCTGGATCGCCGAAGAGGTGATCGGCGCGGCCCGGGACGAGATGGCCCGGCAGGAGCGGGCGTGGGGGACCTTGCGCCGAGGGGGCCGCTGAGGGCGTGAGGGACCTGCGCCGAGGGGGGTGGACGAGGTCGTGGGGGCCCTGCGCCGGGGGGCGTCGAGGCCCCCCACGCGGGTCAGCCGGAACGTGGCCGGGAGCGGGTGCGGCGCCGTAGCGCCCGGCGCTCCAGCTCGGTCGTACCGCCCCAGACGCCGATGCTCTGACCCGTGTCCAGCGCCCAGTCCAGGCACTGTTCCCGCACCGGGCAGCGCCCGCACACCTCCTTGGCGTGCCGGGCCTGCGCCTGGGCGGGCCCGGTGGTGCCGATCGGGAAGAACAGGTCGGGGTCCTCATGGCGGCACGCGGCGTGGCCGCGCCAGTTCTCCATCGCAGTCTCCTGGATCGCATCGAAGTCGTTCGTGCCTCGCCGCATGCGGTGCGCATGCGTGCTCAGGAATCGGGTCACCGGTCGGGGCGGGATGAAACAGCACAACCGGCGGCGGATCGGGCGACGATCGCCGACCGGTCGGGTCGGGGACGCGGGCCGCGCGGGACCGTGGGCGGTCAACAGGCCGCGACGCGGGGCGAAGAGAGCGCCGGGCCGCTCGACCGGGCACCGGTGGCGGGAGGTTGGGGCAGGCCGACGGTCCCGCCCGGTGGCCGCCGCGCCACCGGGGGACGACGGTACGCGCGCCGGGCCGCCGGGCACCCGGCGCGCGGCGGGCCGCTCAGCGGCGCAGCGTCCGCGCCGCGGTCGCGGTGACCGCCTCGGCCAGGGCCGCCAGCGCGGGGGAGTCGAGCTTCCACTGCTGCCAGTGGAGCGCGACGTCCATCCACTCGCCGGGGGCGAGCACCACCAGCCGACCCCGGTCCAGCAGCGGTGCTGCCTGCACCTCCGGGACCATGCCCCAGCCGAGCCCCGCGGCGACCGTGTCCAAGAACCCCTCCGAGGTGGGCACATGGTGCCGGAAGGGGCCGGCGGGTCCGTGGCCGAGCCGCCGGGCGAAGGCGTCCTGGAAGTCGTCCTTGCGGTCGAAGACCACGACGGGTGCCCGGGACAGCGCCTCCGGCAGGGGCCGCCCCGCCAGCTGGGCGGCGGCGAACTCCGGTGCGGCCACCGGCAGATAGCGCATCCGGCCGAGCGGACGGACCGTGCAGCCGGGCACCGGGTCGGGCGAGGAGGTCACCGCCGCCATCACCAGCCCCTCGCGCAGCAGTGCCGCCGTGTGGTCCTCGTCCTCCCGGTGCAGTTCGAAGCAGAGGCCCGCCACCCGGTTCAGGGCCGGCAGGAACCAGGTCGCGAGCGAGTCCGCGTTCACCGCGACCGACACCCGCGTCGGCTCCCCGGTGCCGTTCAGCCCCAGCTCGCCCCAGGCGTCCCGCTCCAGCCGGGCGAGCTGCCGGGCGAACCGCACCAGCACCGCCCCGGATTCCGTGGGCCGCACGGGTTTCGTGCGCTGGAGCAGCACCCGGCCGGTGCGCTCCTCCAGGGCCTTGACCCGCTGGCTGACGGCGGACGGCGTCACGTGCAGCGCGGCGGCGGCCGCGTCGAAGGTGCCCTCGTCCACCACGGCCAGCAGTGTCCGCACCTGCTCCAGGGGAAGCTCTGACATCACAAGCGCTAAGGGTACGTAAAAATCTTTAGCTGTACTTGTGATGTAAACCTTCCTAGCGTCGTGAGCATGAACCACGCCCTGACCGCCGCGGTGTCCGGATTCGGCACCGGTCTCTCATTGATCGTCGCCATCGGCGCCCAGAACGCCTTCGTCCTGCGGCAGGGGGCGCGCCGGGACGCCGTCCTGGCCGTGGTCGGCATCTGCGCCCTGTCCGACGCGGTGCTCATCGCGCTGGGCGTCGGCGGGGTGGGCGCGGTGGTGGTGGCCTGGCCGGCCGCGCTCCGGGTGATCGGGATCGTCGGCGGTGCCTTCCTGCTCTGCTACGGCGCCCTGGCCGCCCGGCGCGTCCTGAGGCCCGGCACCGGGCTGCGCACGGAGGGCGAGGCGGCCGGCTCGCGCCGCCGGGCGGTGCTCACCTGCCTCGCGCTGACCTGGCTCAATCCGCACGTCTATCTGGACACCGTGTTCCTGCTGGGCTCGTTGGCGGCCGACCGGGGCCCGCTGCGCTGGACCTTCGGGATCGGCGCCGCGTTCGCCAGCCTGTGCTGGTTCGCCGCGCTCGGCTTCGGCGCCCGGCTGCTGGGCCGGTTCCTGGCGCGGCCCGGCGCCTGGCGGGCCCTGGACGGCCTGGTCGCCGTCACCATGCTCGTCCTGGGCGTGACCCTGGTCGCCGGTTCCTGACGCGAAACCGTTCGGCGCGCACCGCGGTTCCTGGGACAGTTAGGCTCTCGAAGCGAAAAGATGTAACGAGCAACCAGGACACCCGTGGACACGAGCGAGAGCAGCAGCACCGAGACCCGCACCGGCGCGCCGGAGGCCGAGGCCCCGCCCCGGCGGGGCTGGCGCCGCTGGGCGATGGACACCCGCCCCCTGCGCATCCCCGCCTACCGGCGCCTGTGGTCGTCGACCGTCGTCACCGCCGTCGGCAGTCAGCTCACCGCCGTCGCCGTACCCAAGCAGATCTACGACATCACCCACTCCTCGGCCTGGGTCGGCTACGCGAGCCTGGCCGGCCTCGTGCCCATGGTCGTCTTCGCGCTGTGGGGCGGGGCGGTCGCCGACACCGTGGACCGCCGCAAGCTGCTGCTGGTCACCAACAGCGGCATCGCGGTGACCTCGCTGCTGTTCTGGGCGCAGGCCGCCACCGGTCTGGACTCCGTGGTCGTGCTGATGGTGCTGCTCGCGCTGCAGCAGGCGTTCTTCGGGCTCAACTCACCCGCCCGCACCGCCTCCATCGCCCGCCTGGTGCCCGCGGAGCAGCTGCCCGCGGCCAACGCGCTGGGCTCGACGGTGATGCAGACCGGGCTGGTGGCCGGACCGCTGCTGGCCGGCGTGCTCATCCCGGTCATCGGGCTGCCCGAGCTGTACCTGATCGACGCGCTCGCGTTGTGCGTGACCGTGTGGGCCGTCCACCGGCTGCCCGCGCTGCCGCCGCTCGGCCCGGCCGCCGCCCGCCGGGCCGGAGTGCGGGAGATAGCGGCCGGTTTCCAGTACATATCCCGGCACAAGGTGCTGCTGCTGTCCTTCCTCGCCGACATCGTCGCCATGGTCCTCGGCATGCCCCGCGCCCTGTTCCCGCAGCTGGCCGCGCAGACGTACGGCTCCTACGGCGAGGGTCTCGCGCTCGGTGTGCTGTTCGCCGGCATCCCGGTCGGCGCGGTGCTCGGCGGCCTGTTCTCCGGCGTGTTCTCGCGGGCCCGCCGGCACGGCTGGATGGTCGTCGGGGCGGTCGTCGCCTGGGGTGCGGCGATCGCCGGGTTCGGGCTGAGCGGGAACCTCTGGGTCGCCGCGGCCTTCCTCGCCGTGGCCGGGGTCGCGGACATGGTCTCGATGGTGTTCCGCGGCGCGATCCTGCTGTCGGCGGCCACCGACGAGATGCGTGGCCGTATGCAAGGGGTGTTCACGGTGGTCGTCGCGGGCGGGCCCCGCCTGGCCGACGTCCTGCACGGCACCGCGGGCTCGGCGTTCGGCCCACGGGCCGCCGTCGCGGGCGGCGGCGCCCTGGTCGTCGTGGTGATGCTGGCCCTGGCCTGCGCCGTCCCGGCACTGCGCCGCTACCGCGTCTGACGTCCTACAGCGGCCCCCGCCCCCGGCGCAGCGCGTACTGGTCCATCAGCTTCCCGCGCGTCGTCTCCAGCCGGTGGGCGAGGATCTCGGCCACCGTGCGCACCAGCGAGAGCCCGAGCAGCGGGTCCTCCACGCACAGCGCCAGCACGGAGGGCCCGTCGAACTCGTAGGCCCGTACGTTGCTGAAGGCCACCGCGCCGAAGTCCCAGGCGTACGGCGGGAAGAGCCAGGACCAGCCGAGCAGGTCGCCCGCGCCGAGCGTGGCCACGGTCACCCGCTGGCGGGAGGTGACCTGCTGGTCCAGATGGACCGCGCCCGAGCGGATCACCCAGAACCGGTCGGCCGTGCCGCCCGCCTCGAAGATCCGGGTGTCCTCCGGGAAGGAGATCTCCTTGGCCAGCTCCATCAGGCGCTCGCGCTGCGCCTGGGGCAGGGCGGTGAGCAGTTTGATCGCTTTGGTCATGGCGCGGGGCTCCTCGCCGGCGGCGGTTGCGGTTCGGGGGCTGTGCTTACAGCCCATTTCAGCCGCTGCCGTCCCTCCGGGCACGTCGAAGGAAGCGGAACTTCGTGCTCGTGTCGCGCTCCGGGCAGAAAAAAGCCCTGGCTGGACGGGGGAAGCCAGCCAGGGCCGTGTGTGGGTGACGCGGGGAGGGGGGCCAGGACGGGTCCGCACCGCTCCGGCATCACGTATGTATGAACGATAAACCATCTGTCGTTCTTCTGGGTAACCGAAAGCGGGTCAAGTGACCTGTTTCACTCCTTCCGCCCGCATCGGACCCCCGCCCGGGCTCACGATGTCCTCCAGCACCCGCAGCACCGCCTCGTAGGCCCGGGCCCGGTCCGCCGCCTCCCGGGACCCTTCCGGATCCGTCGCCGCCAGGCCCTGGGCCCGCTCCCGCCAGGCACGCTCCTCCTCGGCGGCACGCTCCCGGCCCCGCCTGATCCGCCGCAACAACTCGTCCGCGTCCACGACATCGGTCATACCGGCCGGGTACCCGCAAGATCCCCGGTGATGACCCCGGCACCCAGGGTGTTTGACGGAGCCTCCCCGGGTGAGCCGGATAAGGAGGAGAGCGCACAGCAACCCGGGCCTCGCCCAAGGAGGAAGGGATGCACCACAAGCACCGGACCAGTTCCTCCGCCACCCTGCCGGAGCCGCGCAGGCCGGCGCCGTTCCGGCCGGCCGAGGCCCGCAGAACCGTCGAGCGCGTGGTGACCGAGCAGTGCCGCGCCCGCGCCCTGCCCTGTGCCCCCGAGGCGGTCGAGGACGCCCTGCTGGTCACCTCGGAACTCACCACCAACGCCCTGCTGCACGGCGGCGGCATCACCGGCTTCGACGTCGGCGTCGACTCCGGCGGCGTCCGGGTCTCCGTGAGCGACCGCAGCGACGAACTCCCGGTGCTCGCTCCCGCCGAGGACGAGCGCGGCCGAACCCGGCCCGGCGGCCGAGGCTGGCCCATCATCTGCCGGCTGGCCCGGGACGTCCGGGTGGCGGAGCTGCCCTGCGGCGGCAAGTGCATCACGGCCGTCGTGCCGCTGCGCTGAAGCGGTTCTCGAAGTTCCGATCGGCCGTGTTTGCGGGTGTGGCCGGGGGGCAGGCGGAATCTCGTGCTTCGGACCGGAGGCGCGAGCCCAGCGGGAGACATCCTGGCTGCCTGGGCCCCTTTCTGGCGGGCCCGGTGGCGCTCTCGCGGCGAACCCTGACACCCACTGTTCGGGCCAGGATCCGGAATCTGTGTTCCGGCTGCGCCCTGAAACCCACGTTCAGGAGCGATTCCGCATGCTGACCGACATGCCGACAAACCGTCCCGACGCGACCGCGGACACCGCCACCGCGGCCCCCGCGCGGCGCAACCACGACGACGCCCCCGACACCGCGGAGCTGTTCGCCCGGCTGGCGGAGCTGGACGACGGGCCGGAGCGGGACGCCGTGCGCGACGAACTCGTCACCGCCTGGCTGCCCATGGCCCACCGGATCGCCGGCCGGTTCCGCGATCGCGGCGAGTCCGTCGAGGACCTCCGCCAGGTGGCCGCGCTCGGGCTGGTGAAGGCCATCGACCGTTTCGACCCGTCCCGCGGGGCGTTCGAGAGCTACGCGGTGCCGACCATCACCGGAGAGGTGAAGCGGCACTTCCGTGACCGGATGTGGGCGCTGAGGGTGCCGCGCCGGGTGCAGGAACTGCGCAACCGGGTCCGGGTGGCCCGACGTGAACTCACCCAGAACCCCGGCAGCCCCGAACCCTCCGTCGCCGACCTGGCGGCCCACACCGGCCTCACCGAGGAAGAGGTGAACGCCGGGCTGGAGGCGCTGGAGAGCTTCAGCACCCTGTCCCTGGACGCCGAGCTCTCCTCCGGCGACGACGGCTACAGCCTCGCCGACACCCTGGGCGCCTCGGACACCTCCTTCGACGTCGTGGTCGACCGCGAGGCCGCCAAGGAAGGGCTGCGCCGGCTGCCCGAAAGGGAGCGGGCCATCCTCTACATGCGCTTCTTCGAGGACATGACCCAGAGCCGCATCGCCGACCGGCTCGGCATCTCCCAGATGCACGTCTCCCGGCTGATCAGCCGCAGCTGCGCCCGCGTCCGCGACGAGGTGCTCGGCAGCCGCCGCCCCGGCACCGAACCGCGGTGAACGCTCACTTCCGCGGCTGCGCGGGACCACCGGCGACGCCCAGCGGGCGGGCCAGACCCGAGACCGCCTCGTCCAGCCGCTGCAGATGACGCAGCACCCGGTCGGTCACGCGGCCGTAGCGCGGGGTGCGCAGGGTGCCCGGCTCCAGCATCGACGCGATGCTGGGGCCGGTCTCGATCTCGGCCGCGGCCCTCGGGTCCGCGACGTGCGCCGAGATCGCCTCGATGTTGTGCACGATCCGCCCGCACGCCCCGCGCAGCCGCGGATCCGCCGCGATCGACGGATGCGTCGGCAGCAGCTCGGCCGTGGCCGCGAGGGAACGCCCGTGGTATGCGCACGTCTCCAGCAGCGCCACCACGTACCGGGCCGTGTTCCGGCGCGAGCGCAGCGGCGTGATCGGATGCGTCAGCGGCTGGGTGGCCGCCCGCAGGTCGGCCAGCGCCTGGTCCAGTTCACGCGCCTGCTCCACCAGGTCCCCGCCCGCCCCGCCGCTCAGCTGGTCGACGGCGCCCCGGGTGACGTCGGCGAGCCGGTCGAGGACCGCCCCGAGGAGGTCGTTGGTACGGCGGTCGGTGTGGATCGGCAGCACCACCGCCGCCGCGATCACCCCGCAGGCCGCGCCGAGCGCCGTCTCCTCCACCCGCAGCACCAGCACCGACAGGCTGTACGTGTTCAGCAGGGTGTACAGCAGTCCCAGCATCGCCGTGACGAAGAACGACATCAGCGTGTACGACAGGGGCGCGGTGTAGAACATCGCGAACACGAACAGCAGCACCAGCGCGAACGCCGTCCAGGTGTGGTGCCCGACCAGCCCCGCGAGCACGATGCCGGCCACCACGCCGAGCACCGTGCCGAGCAGCCGTCGGTAGCCCTTCACCAGGATCTCGCCGGTGGAAGCGGTGTTGATGAATACGATCCAGCAGGTCAGCACCGCCCAGTACCAGCGCTGGCTGGACAGCAGTTCGCCGCCGGCGATGGCCAGCGAGGAGCCGACGGCCACCTGGACCGCGGCCCGGGTGGTGGGCCGCTTCAGGCCGGACGGCTCCGCCTCCTCCGGTTCGCTCTCCTCGCTCACCTCGATCGCGGCGTCCTCGGCGTCCAGTTCCTCGCGCGAGCGGGCGGTCGCCGGGGAGTCGTCGGACTCGTCCTGCGGCCCGTCCAGCGCGAGCCGCAGACCCAGCGCGGCCCGGGCGGCCTCGCCCAGGCCCCGGAAGACGTCCTGCACGGCCGGGGCGGCCGCGGGCAGGTTCTCCTCCTCGCGGTATCCCAGCAGCCGGTTGCGCACCTGGGCGAGCGCCGTCCCCGACGCCTCGCCGGCCGGCCGCAGCATCAGCAGCCGCAGCGCCTGGAGGTCCCGGCGCAGCGCGGCCGTCGCCTCGTCCCGCACCGGCAGCTCCCCGCCGGAGGGCAGCGGGGCACCCGGCAGATGCAGGGTCAGGGTGTCGGTCCGCTCGGCGCTGCGCGCGGTGAGCAGCAGCAGACCCAGCCGCTCGGCGGCGATCTCGGCGTCCGCGATCCGGCGCTGGAGCAGCCGGGCGACCGCCGGGTCCGAGGTGCCGTCCTCCAGCCGGCCCTGGATCAGCAGCGCCGTCTCGTGCAGCCGCGCGGTGCCGTCGCGCAGGTCCTCCAGCACCTTCTCGGCGTCGTCGGGGCCCGCGTCCAGCAACTCGGTCTGGACGGCGAGCAACTGGGCCAGCCGGGCGCGGAAGGCCCGCCGCAACCGGTCCAGAGTGCCCGCCGGGGTCTGCGGCAGCAGCACGAACCGGGCGGCGGCACTGCAGGCGAAGGCCACGCAGACGACGCCGAACAACGCGGGCAGCGCGGACGTCGTCGCGCGTACGAACAGGGAGAGGAAGTAGACCTGGAAGCCGATCAGCCCCAGCGCCGTGCCCCGGTCGCCGAACCGGCGGCCGTAGACGGCGCAGAAGATGAGGACGACGAAGAACAGGTCCCCGACGACGACCCGCTGGTTGAGCAGCGCCCCCAGCGACACCGAGGCCAGCGCCACCGGCAGGCCGAGCGCGAGCGTCACCGCCTGCGGGCCGGCCTGCTTCTCCCGGACGGCGAAGGTGGCGGCCATCGCCGCGATGGCCCCGGCGACCAGCTGGGGCACCGGGACCCGTAGGGCGGCGAGGACGGCGAGGGTGAGGGCGATGGCGGTGACCGTGCGCAGTCCCGCCGTGAGCCGGAGCAGCCCGGGGTCCGACGCCGCGAGCCGGTCCCACATCCGTACCCGTCCTGACCGTCCCGCTGCCCTCACGCCGCCGCGCTCTCTCCCGTGCCGGAAATCGATCTCCGACCCAGCATCGCACGCGGACCCGGGCTACCTGCCCTCGGCCAGGGTGGCGGCCACCAGGGCGTTGGCGTGTCCGTGCCCGAGCCCGTGCTCGGACTTCAGCCAGCCGACCAGCTCCATGTGCTTCTCCAGCGGCGAGGAGCGGATCAGCTCCTGCCACTCGCCGACCGGGCGGCCGTACTTCTTCTCGATCGAGGGGAAGTAGCTCGCCGGGCCCTTCACGGTCTTCTCGGTCATGGCGAGGTGTCCTGTCCGTGTGTCGTTTCCTGATCACCAGGGAAGACCGCCGATCCGGTACGGAATGATCGGCGGTCCTTGGTGATCCCGGTCACATCAGGGCTGGACGTCCCCCACCCGGGTCCGTACCTGCTCCGGCGTCAGATACGAGTCGGTGAACTCGAAGTCCTTCAGCCGGGCGGGCTTGCGGGCCTGGAAGCCGGTGCGGACGAAATCGTCGCCCGCGACCGCGTTCAGCAGCCAGTTGGTCATCACCCGGGTCTTGGCGACATTGGTGCGCAGCGCCGACCAGTGGTAGCCGCGGGCCACGGCCTGCGCGGCCACCCCGCGCAGCTCGACACCCAGCGGCTTGGACACCGCGTCCTTGCCGCCGAGGTCGACGACGAGCCCCAGGTCCCTGTGCTCGTACGGGAGCAGCGGCAGGCCCCGCAGCGCCGCGATGACGTTGTCGGCGACCTTCTTGCCCTGCCGCATGGCGTGCTGCGCGGTGGGCGGGCAGACCGCGCCCTCCTGGCCCTTGGCCAGGTCCGGCACGGCGGCCGAGTCGCCGAGCGCGAACACCCCGTCGTGGCCCGGCAGGCTCATCTCGGCGGTGACCGCGAGCCGGCCGCGGACCGTCTCCGCGCCGAGCGTGGCGATCAGCGGGCTGGCGACCACACCGGCCGTCCAGATCAGGGTGTGGGTCGGCACCACCCGGCCGTCGGTGAAGGTGACCTCCTCCGGGCCGGCCTTGTCGATCGAGACACCCAGCGAGACCTCGACGCCGCGGCGCTTGAGGATCTCCTGGGCGCTGCGGCCGAGCTTGTCGCCCAGCTCCGGCATGAGCTTGGGCGCAATGTCGATCAGATGCCACCGGATCAGGCCCGGGTCCAGCCGCGGATAGCGCTGCACGGCGGCGTGCGTCAGCCGTTGCAGACAGGCCGCGGTCTCGGTGCCCGCGTAACCGCCGCCGACCACCACGAACTGCAGCCGCGCGGCCCGTTCGGCCGGGTCGTCGCTGGCGTCCGCCAGATCCAGCTGGGAGATGACGTGGTCGCGGACGTAGGCGGCCTCGGCGAGCGTCTTCATCCCGAACGCGTGCTCGGTCAGGCCGGGGATGTCGAAGGTGCGGGTCACGCTGCCCGGGGCCAGCACGAGGTAGTCGTAGGGCTCGTTGACGATCTTGTCGGTGATGGTGCGGACGACGCACACCTTGGACTTCAGATCCACACCGATGGCCCCTCCCGGAAGGATCCGGGTGCGGTACTTCTTGCTCCGGCGCAGACTGACGGCGATCGACTGCGGCGTGAGCACGCCGGAGGCGACCTGGGGGAGCAGTGGCAGATAGAGCTGGTACGCGAACGGCGTCACCAGCGTGACGTCGGCTTCGTCGGGGGCGAGCTTCCGCTCCAGGCGGCGGACGCACTCGACTCCGGCGAAGCCTGCGCCAACCACCAGGATCCTGGGTCGTGTCACGGTGTTCATCCCTTTCTGCGGCTCCAGGCGGTCCGACTCGACGCCGCTCGTATGCCCTGGATCGCTGCGCACCGACTCCGATCCCACCGTGCCTCCAGCCGTTCCGCCAGCTGGGTGCGGCAGGCAGACGAACGCGTGGGGGCGAGCATGCCCCCGGTGACGGATGGAGTAACCGGTCGGCGCGCACTTACACGTCGAACACCCGTCACCAGGGCAGGAAGACGTGGATGTCCTTGCCGGTGTCGTGCACCACGACACTGACCTGGGTGCACAGCGTGTGCACCAGATGCCAGCCGATGCCGCCGCCACCGGTGCGCGGATGGAAGGGCCGTGGCTCGGGCCTGGTCCGGCTCGTGTCCCGCATCGTCACGTGCACCCCGTCGAAGGTGCGGCGCATCCGCAGGTCGAACGGGCCCGGCGCGTACTGGATCGCGTTCGCGGCCAGCTCGGTCACGACGAGCAGGATGTCGTCCCAGTACTCGTGCGCGCCCGGCGGCGAGGCACGGGTGAGCGTACACAGGAACTCCTCGGCCGCGAGCCGGGCTCCCGTGACGTTGCGCAGCTCACCTGGGAAGGAGAACGTACGCTCGTACCTCTCCTCCGAGGGGGGTGGGTCGTCCCAGCGCGGCTCGGTCACCATCTCGCATTCCCCGGTCCCGGCGGACAGGGCCGGGGTACGGCCCTGCGACCAGGACGGTCGTCGTTGCTGATCTGTCTGTGCTGCGGGTTCCCACCGCCACGCAGGCTATCCGTCCTCCTCGGGCCGGCACCCCCGCCGTGCGCTCCCGCTCAGCGGAAGACGTCGTCCGGCTCGTCCCATTCGGCCGGCTCCTGCGGGCCCGGCCGCGACCGGGAACGCGCCTGGTACATCGCCTCGATCTCGGCCGCGTAGTGCCGCACGACGGCGGCCCGGCGCAGCTTCATGGACGGCGTGAGCAGTCCGTTGTCCGGTGCGAACGCTTCCTGGAGGACACGGTAGACCCTGATGGACTCCGCGCGGGACACCGCACTGTTGGCGGTGGCGACGGCCCGCGCGATCTCCTCCCGCAGCGCGTTCTCCTCCCGGGTCTCCCGGCCCGGGGAGTCCCCTTGCAGGGCCAGCGCGCCCCGCCAGTGCGCGAGGAAGTCCGGGTCCAGGGTGATCAGCGCGCCGACACAGGGCCGGTCGTCGCCGATCACCACCGCCTGGTGGATGAGCGGATGCATCCGCAGCCGCTGCTCCAGCAGGGCCGGCGCCACGCTCTTGCCGCCGCTGGTGACGATGATGTCCTTCTTGCGGCCGGTGATCGCCAGATAGCCCTCGGAGTCCAGCCGCCCGATGTCCCCGGTGGCCAGCCAGCCGCCGCGCAGCGCGGCCCGGGTGGCCGGCTCGTCGCTGATGTAGCCCTGGAACACCGAGGGCCCGCGGACCAGGATCTCCCCGTCCTCGGCGACGTGGACCTCGGTGCCCGGCAGCGGCAGCCCCACGGTCCCGGACTTCTCCCGGCCGAGCGGCTGCATGGTGATCCCGCCGGAGGCCTCGGTGAGCCCGTAGCCGTCGTGGAGGAACACGCCGATGCCGTCGAAGAACAGGCACAGTTCGCGGTCCAGCGCGGAACCGCCGGAGGTGCCGCGCACCACCCGGCCGCCGAGCGCGGCCCGCAGTCTGCGGTACACCGTCCGCTCGTACAGGGCGTGTTGCAGCTTCAGTTCGAGGCCGGGGCCCGGTCCGGTGCCCAGCCGACGGCGTTCCTCGGCCGCGGCGAAGTCCCGCGCGGTCTGCGCGGCCCGCTCGAACAGGGCGCCCCGGCCCGCCTGCTGGGCCGTGCGCAGAAACGTCTTGTAGAGCTTCTCGAACACCGACGGCACGCCGTAGAGGTACGTCGGCCGGAACGTGCTCAGGGCCGACGCCAGCGCCACCTCGGTCAGCTCCGGCTGGTGCCCCAGCAGGACCCCGCCGCGCACACACATCAGCATGATCATCATGCCGTAGACGTGCGAGAACGGGAGGAACGCCAGCACGGACGGCTGCTCGCCCGGGGGTGCCGCGGTGTGCGCCCAGCCGGCCAGCAGGGTGTCGCACGGGTAGGCCAGGCCGCGGTGGCTGAGCGCGCAGCCCAGCGGACGCCCCGAGGTGCCGGAGGTGTAGACGATGGCCGCCGTGGAGTCCGGCAGCACGATGCGGCGCAGCGACTCCACGGTCGTGTACGGGACCGTCGCGCCGCGTTCGACGAGGCCGGGCAGGGCGCCCGCGTCCAACTGCCAGACGTGCCGCAGCCGCGGCAGCCGGGTGCAGACGGTCCCGACGGTCATGATGCCCTGCTCGTCCTCCACGACCACGGCCACACAGCCCGCGTCCCGCAGGATCCACTCGACCTGGTCGCGCGAGGAGGCCGGATGGATCGGCACGACCTCGGCGCCCACGGCCCACAGCGCGTGGGCGAGCACCGTCCACTCGTAACGGGTCCGGGCCATCAGGGCCACCCGGTGGCCGGGCGAGATCCCCGCGGCGATCAGGCCCTTGGCCAGATCGACCACCTCGTCCCGCAGTTCGACCGCCGTCACTTCCTCCCAGCGGGTCGCCTCCGGGCCCGCGCGGCGCGCGAGCACCGGCAGCGTCGGATCCCGGTCCGCCGTCGTGAAGACACTGTCGGCGAGGCCGCCGGTGAGCGGCGGGGCCACGGCTGGAGCGAGGGCGACGTTCCGCATGCGCTGCTCCTGGTGTACGGAGGGTCACTCCGCCGATCGGCTCGGTGTCGGCGGTGCTCGAATGTAGCCCAGGTAAGCGCGTTCGGTGCGAGGAACGAGGAAGTCGTGATCGGCTGATGATGTGGGCGTGTCCTGGGGACTCGGGAGACATGAGTCATGTGAACCCCGATCCGGAGCCCGAACGCACCACGGGGCTGGAGCCCGGTGGCGGGGTCCCGCCAGGCGAGACCCCTCCTGCCGAGAGCAGCCTGCCCGCGGCCGGGCCCCGGGAGACGCACAATCCACCGAAGGGCTGGGCCAAGGCGCCGCTGACGCTGATCCTGGTCCTCGTCGTCCTGGTCGCGGCGTTCTTCCTGGTGTACGCCCTGATCATGATCCTGTGAGCCCGCCGAAGAGCCCGCGATGAGCCCGCCGGGCGGGACGCTCAGCTCTGGGTGCGGTGCACGCACTCGGTGACGACGTCCCGCAGACTGCCGGTGCGTTGCAGCAGCGCGCGCTGCTCGCGCGCCCCGTTGCCCGTGCGCAGCAGCTCCTCGACGGCCCGCTCGGCGCGGGCCGCGTCGCCGCTGCCGGTGAGCGCGTCCCCGACGTACTCCAGCAGGTCGCGCAGCACGCTGGGGGCGGACCGGGGCCGCAGGGTGACCGGGTCGAGCAGATCCCGTTCCAGGCCGAACCGGGCGGCCTGCCAGTCGGCCAGCCTCAGCAGGCTCACTCCGGGGTCGGCGACGGGCCGGTCCGCGCGCCACTCGCGTGCGGCCGTCTCCACGAGGGCACGGCAGAGCGTCGCGATCAGCGCGGCGGTGCCCGCGCTCAGGCACACGTCCGCCACCCGGATCTCCACGGTCGGGTAGCGGGCGGACAGGCGCGCGTCGAAGTACGCCATCGCCTCGTCCAGGATGACCCCCGTGGCCACCATGCCGGTCACCCGCCGGTGGTACCGCTCGGCGGTCCCGAACGGCTCGGTCGGCCCGGCCGACGGCCAGCGGTTCCACACCCGGCTGCGATAGCTGGCGTAGTCGGTGTCCTTGCCCTGCCAGAACGGGGAGTTCGCACTGATCGCGCGCAGCACCGGCAGCCACGGCCGGATCCGGTCGAGGACGGCGATGCCCTCCTCGTCCGACTCCACGGACACATGGACATGGCAGCCGCACACCAGCTGCTCCCAGGTCGGTATCCCGTACCGCTCGGCCAGCCACCGGTAGCGCTCGTTCACGGTGAGCGACGGGCTGACCGGCAGGGGCGAGGCCGCGAGCGCGACGACCGCGCAGCCGATCTCGCCGGCGTGCCGGGCCGCCTCCTTGCGGCAGCGGACGATCTCGTCGCCGAGGGCCGCCATGTCCGACTGCGGATGCGTGGCGAACTCCAGCATCTGCCCGAACAGTTCCTTCTCGAACACGTCCTGTCCGGGATCGTCCTGCGCGGCATGCGCGAGAACAGGCGCCGCAAGCGCCTTCGGCTCGCCGCTGTCCGGATCGACCAGGAGGAGTTCCTCCTCCACTCCGACGGTGCGCACGTGGTGCCGCCCTTCCGAAAATGTGCCACGAGGGGCAGTCGCGGTCTGTACGACCCCGACTGCCCCTGGGACGGCCGCCGACACCTGCGGGTGTCAGCCTTCCGGCGCCAGCCAGACGGTGGCGAGGGGCGGCAGCGTGAGCGTCAGGAAGCCGTTCGCGGGCTTGACGGGCCCTTCGGTGCCGACCCCCCCGCCGCCGTAGCGGACGTCGTCGGTGTTCAGCTCCTCCTGCCAGGCGGGGAACTCGTCGGGGACCCACAGGCGGTAGTCGTGCCGGACGACGGGGGAGAAGTTCGACACCGCCAGCAACGGGCCGCCGTCGTCGGCGAACCGCAGGAACGCCAGGACGTTGTCGTCCGCCGCGTCGCACAGCACCCACCGGAAACCGGCCGGATCGGTGTCCCGCTGCCACAGCGCCGGCGTCGCCCGGTACACCCGGTTGAGGTCCCGGACCAGCTCCTGGACGCCGCGATGGTCACCGGCCGAGTGGTAGTCGTCGCCGAGCAGCCACCACTCCGGGCCGTGCGCCTCCGACCACTCGGCTCCCTGGGCGAACTCCTGCCCCATGAACAACAGCTGCTTGCCCGGGTGGGCCCACATGAAGCCCAGATAGGCGCGGTGGTCGGCGCGCCGCTGCCACCAGTCCCCGGGCATCTTCGACACCAGCGCCTGCTTGCCGTGCACGACCTCGTCGTGGGAGATGGGCAGCACGTAGTTCTCGCTGTAGGCGTACACCATCGAGAAGGTCATCTCGTCGTGGTGGTACTTGCGGTGCACCGGCTCCTTCTGGATGTACTCCAGCGAGTCGTGCATCCAGCCCATGTTCCACTTCAGGCCGAAGCCCAGGCCGCCGCTGTCCGTCGGCCGGGTCACCCCGTCCCACGCGGTGGACTCCTCGGCGATGGTCACCACACCGGGGCAGCGCCGGTACACGGTGGCATTCATCTCCTGGAGGAAGGCGACCGCGTCCAGGTCCTCCCGGCCGCCGAACATGTTCGGCTCCCACTGCCCGGAGTCCCGCGAGTAGTCGAGGTAGAGCATGGAGGCGACCGCGTCCACGCGGAGCCCGTCGATGTGGAACTCCTCGCACCAGTAGACCGCGTTGGCGACGAGGAAGTTGCGCACCTCGGTACGGCCGTAGTCGAACTCGTACGTGCCCCAGTCCGGGTGCTCGGCCCGCAGCGCGTTGCCGGGCTCGTACAGTGGATCACCGTCGAACCGGGCGAGCGCCCAGTCGTCCTTGGGGAAGTGCGCCGGCACCCAGTCCATGATCACCCCGAGGCCGGCCCGGTGACAGGCGTCCACGAAGTACCGGAAGTCGTCCGGGGTGCCCAGCCGCGGTGTCGGCGCGTAGTAGGAGGTGACCTGGTAGCCCCAGGAGCCGCTGAAGGGGTACCCGGCCACGGGCATCAGCTCCACGTGCGTGAAGCCCATGCCCCGGACGTACGACGGGAGTTCCTCCGCGAGCTGCCGGTACGTCAGTCCGGGCCGCCAGGACGGCAGGTGCACCTCGTACACCGAGAACGGCGCCCGGTGCACGGGCGTGTCGCCGCGGTGCGCCATCCACTCGGCGTCGCCCCACTCGTAGTGCGAGGCCGTCACGACCGACGCGGTGTCCGGCGGCACCTCGGTGCCCCGGGCCATCGGGTCGGCCTTCAGGAAACGGTGGCCGTACCGGGAGGTGATCTCGAACTTGTACCGGGTGCCCTCCCCGATACCGGGCAGGAACAGTTCCCACACGCCGGACGCGCCGAGCGACCGCATCGGGTACTGCGTGCCGTCCCAGTACGTGAAGTCCCCCGCCACCCGCACCCCCCGGGCGTTCGGCGCCCAGACGGTGAAGCGGGTGCCGGCCACACCCTGGTGGACCATCGGCTCGGCCCCGAGCGCCCGCCACAGCTGCTCGTGCCGGCCCTCCCGGATCAGGTGCAGGTCCAGCTCGCCGAGGGCGGGCAGGAAGCGGTAGGGATCGTCCACCTCCAGCTCGGCGTCGTCGTACGTCACCAGCAGGGTGTACGCCGGGATCGCCGGGCAGGGCAGGACGGTGGCGAAGAGGCCGTCGCCCTCCGACCACATCTCGGTGCGCGCCCCGTCGATCACGACGCTCACGGACCGGGCGTTGGGGCGCAGTGCCCGGAACAGCGTGCCGCCCGGCACCGGGTGGGCGCCCAGCAGGGCGTGCGGATCGTGGTGCGCGCCCGCGAGCAGCCGGCCGCGGTCGGCCGGGTCCAGCGGTACGGCCGCGGGCGGCACGGGGCCCGCGGTCTCCGGACGCGTGGTGTCACGCAGGGCCATGCGTCAGCCTCCCCACACGGCGAGCCGTTTGATCGCCGCCATCGGAACCGGCAGCCAGTCCGGCCGGTGTCTCGCCTCGTACAGCACCTCGTAGACCGCCCTGTCCGTCTCGTGCGCGCGCAGCAGCGCGTGCTTCTTGCGTGGGTCCCAGCCCGCGCGAGCCGCGTAGCCCGCGCAGAACGCCTCCCGGCAGCGGCGCGCCCATTCGGGTCGCCAGGGGCGGCGCTGCCGGGCCGCGTAGTCGAAGGAGCGCAGCATCCCCGCGACGTCCCGCACCGGGGACTGCGGGGCCCGGCGCTCGGTGAGCGGCCGGGACGGTTCGCCCTCGAAGTCGATGACGAACCAGTCACGGCCGGCCTGCAGCACCTGCCCGAGGTGCAGATCGCCGTGGATGCGCTGGGCGGGCGGCCCGGTGTCGCACGTGGCGAGCGCTCCGAACGCGGCCTTCAGGCCGGGCACGAAGGGCAGCAGCCCCGGTACGGCGTGGGCGGCGGCGTCCAGCCGCGCGCACATCGCCTCGGCCGTACGGCCGTTCTCGCCCGGCCCGGCCGCCGGAAAGGCCTCGGCCAGTGCCAGGTGCACCTCGGCCATGGCCCGGCCCAGCGCGCGGGCCTCGGTGGTGAAGTCGTCGCCCGCGGCGAGCGCGCGCAGCGCCAGCGACCAGCCGTCGGTGGCGTCCGGCAGGAACGGCTGGAGCACCCCGAGGGTGGACGGGCGGGGGGCGGTCGTGGTGAACCAGGCCACCGGCGCGGGCACCCGGGCGCAGCCCTGCGCGGCCAGCGCCGCCGGCACCTCCAGGTCGGGGTTGACGCCCGGCTGGATCCGCCGGAAGAGCTTCAGGATGTACGCGTCGCCGTACACGATCGAGGAGTTGGACTGCTCGGCGTCCAGCAGCCGCGGCGGCAGACCGCCGGGCACCCGGGCGGCCGGATCCGCCTCGAACCGCAGCGGGCCCGCCGTCCCGGGCTGCCGCAGCCGCTCCAGCAGCAGATGGGCCGAGCGGGGATCGTGCAGCGCGTCGTAGACCGCGAGCCCGGCCAGCGGCCCCTCCTCGGCGCGCCCGATGAAGGCCCGCTCCAGCCGCGGGGCGAGGTGCGGGCGCAGGCCGAGCAGCAGCTGGTAGCAGTCGCCGGGCGGGGGAGTGCCGCCGGGGGTGGGCACCGGCACGTGCGAGGCGTGCACCAGCAGATGGAGACACCCCGGGAACAGCTCGGTCACGGACAGCACCGACAGATCGGTGACGGGCCGGTCCTTGCCCGCGAACCAGCGCTGCCGCGGCAGCCACTCGCGCAGCAGCCCGCCCAACGAGGCCAGGGGCCCGTCGAGTCCGGTCGCGGTTCTCGGCCGGGGGGTGATGGTCTTCGGCATGGTGACGCGTCCTTTCCTCGTCGTGGACGGGTCAGCGGCGGCGGCCGATGCGGGATGCGACTCGGGTGAGCCGGAACCAGTAGAAGCCGTGGCCTTGCAGGGTGAGCAGGTAGGGCAGTTCACCGATGGCGGGGAAGCGCACCCCGCCGATCAGCTCGACCGGGTGCCGTCCGTCGTAGGTCCGCAGGTCGAGTTCGGTGGGCTGGGCGAAGCGGGAGAAGTTGTTCACGCACAGCACCAGGTCGTCGCCGTACTCGCGCAGGAACGCCAGGACCGCGGGGTTGGACGACTGGAGTTCCGTGTAGGAGCCGAGCCCGAACGCGGGGTTCTGCTTGCGGATCTCGATCATGCGGCGGGTCCAGTGCAGCAGACTGGACGGGGAGGACATGGAGGCTTCCACGTTGGTGACCTGGTAGCCGTGGACCGGGTCCATGATGGTGGGCAGGTAGAGCCTGCCGGGATCGCAGGTCGAGAAGCCGGCGTTGCGGTCGGGGGTCCACTGCATGGGGGTGCGGACGGCGTCGCGGTCACCGAGCCAGATGTTGTCGCCCATGCCGATCTCGTCGCCGTAGTAGAGGATCGGCGAGCCGGGCAGGGAGAGCAGCAGGGCGGTGAACAGCTCGATCTGGTTGCGGTCGTTGTCGAGCAGGGGCGCGAGGCGGCGGCGGATGCCGATGTTGGCGCGCATCCGCGGGTCCTTGGCGTACTCGGCCCACATGTAGTCGCGTTCCTCGTCGGTGACCATTTCGAGGGTCAGCTCGTCGTGGTTGCGCAGGAAGATGCCCCACTGGCAGTGCGAGGGGATGGCGGGCGTCTTGGCGAGGATCTCGGAGACCGGGTAGCGCGACTCGCGGCGCACGGCCATGAAGATGCGCGGCATCACCGGGAAGTGGAACGCCATGTGGCACTCGTCGCCGCCGGTGGAGTAGTCGCCGAAGTAGTCGACGACGTCCTCGGGCCACTGGTTCGCCTCGGCCAGGAGCACCGTGTCGGGGTACATCGCGTCGATCTCACGGCGGACCCGCCTGAGGAAGGCGTGCGTGGCGGGCAGGTTCTCGCAGTTGGTGCCCTCCTCCGCGTAGAGGTAGGGCACCGCGTCCAGGCGGTAGCCGTCGATGCCGAGGTCCAGCCAGAACCGCAGGGCGGCCAGGATCTCCTCCTGGACGGCCGGGTTCTCGTAGTTGAGGTCCGGCTGGTGGGAGAAGAACCGGTGGAAGTAGTACTGGCCGCGTACCGGGTCGAAGGTCCAGTTGGAGACCTCGGTGTCGACGAAGATGATGCGGGCGTCCTGGTACTGCTTGTCGTCGTCGGCCCACATGTAGTAGTCGCCGTACGGTCCGTCGGGATTCTTGCGGGACTCCTGGAACCACGGGTGCTGGTCGCTGGTGTGGTTCATGACGAAGTCGATGATCACGCGCATGCCGCGCTGGTGGGCGGCGTCCACGAACTCCACGAAGTCGGCGAGGTCACCGAAGTCGGGCAGGACGGCGGTGTAGTCGGAGACGTCGTAACCGCCGTCCCGCAGGGGCGACTCGAAGAACGGCGGCAGCCAGAGGCAGTCGACGCCGAGCCACTGGAGATAGTCGAGTTTGGCGGTCAGGCCCTTCAGGTCGCCGATGCCGTCGCCGTTGCTGTCCTGGAAGGAGCGGACCAGCACCTCGTAGAAGACGGCGCGCTTGAACCACTCCGGGTCCCGGTCCTTGGCGGGAGTGTCCTCGAAGGTGTCCGGTACGGGATCGTTGACGGTCATGACGCTGCGGGCCCTCCGATCTGGTGCGTCGATCGCCCGACGTGGAACACGTGCGCCGGGGTCCGGCCGGGCGTGAGACGCACGAAGTTGGTCCTGCCCCAGTGATACGTCTCGCCGGTCAGTTCGTCGTGCACCGACAGGGTGGCGTCCCGGTCCAGGCCGAGTTGCCGCATGTCCAACGAGACCGTGGCCTCCTGGGCGTGGTGGGGGTCGAGGTTGGCGACCACGACGACCGTGTCCGGGCCCGTGCTCTTGCTGTAGGCGAGCACGGCATCGTTGTCGGTCCGGTGGAAGCGGAGGTTGCGCAGGCGCTGCAGCGCCGGGTGCCGCCTTCGGATGGTGTTGAGCCGGGTGATGAGGGGCGCGAGGGTGCGGCCCTCCCGTGCGGCGGCTTCCCAGTCGCGGGGTTTGAGCTGGTACTTCTCCGAGTCCAGGTACTCCTCGCCGCCCTCCCGGAGCGGGGTGTTCTCACACAGTTCGTAACCGCTGTAGATCCCCCAGGCGGGGGAGAGGGTGGCGGCGAGCACGGCACGCACCTCGAAGGCGGGCCGTCCGCCGTGCTGGAGGTAGGCGTGCAGGATGTCGGGGGTGTTGGCGAAGAAGTTCGGCCGCATCCAGGCGGCCGCCTC